>CAZVYX010000037.1:0-57624 GCA_964631725.1 uncultured Rhodospirillaceae bacterium
AACCGGATAGGCACGGATCATTCTAGACACAAGCCAGCATTTATTCGAACCGGTTGCCGCAAGCAAGTGATTTGTATTGCATTGAAGTGGATACTTGTCTGCGTAACCAGAATCTATCGGGCACTTGACGATGGTCAATTAAATCCCTGGCCAGAGGGCCTAGCATCCTGGGATGGCCTGAATAGGCGGTGTTTTTCGATGCGGTCCTCTGAAAGGGGTGATGATGAGCGAACAAGGTACAGGGTCCGGCGGCGCGCCGGAGGAGCGGGTACCCGCGATGCAGCGGTTGCTCGATAATCCATTTCTACTGCTGTTTATGGGCGTGGCATCACCTGCCGCGCTGTACTTGCTTTGGGGGGTGATGGAACTGTCCCAGATCCCTATTGCGCAATAACGGATCGGCAGGAGGAATAAACAATGGCAATATCACCCCCCGAAAATAGGCTCTGGTGGAAAGAGCCTCTCTCTGGTGTGGAAATTACCTGGGTCGGCATCGCCTTCCTATGGGGTTTGGTTATGTTCGGCACGATGGTGAGCTGGCATTTCGTCGGCAAGCAGAACCTGTCGAATGAAACCTATCGCACGACACCCGATGCCTTCGGCGAAAAGGTCGAGGCGATGGTCGAACGCTTCCAGGTGCGCGAGGAAGGGGACACCGGCGTGCCGGTCGTCCACCCGACGCCGGGCAGCGATATCTATATGCTTGGACGGCTATGGGAATGGTGGCCGGTGCTGGAGCTGGAGAAAGATCAGAACTACCGCCTGCACCTGTCCTCGACCGACTGGCAGCACGGTTTTTCATTGCAACCGCAGAACATCAATATCCAGGTTCATCCTGGCTATGACATGGTTCTGACGATCACGCCGGATAAGGCTGGCGAATACGCCGTCGTCTGTAACGAATTCTGTGGTATCGGCCATCACACGATGGTCGGCAAAATCCACGTTGTAGATAAGAAATAGGGGCTGAGTATGGCTGTTGATACACAAGCACCGTCGCGCGGGTTCCTTGGCGCAAGCTATCGAACCTGCCCGGAAACCGGTCTCAAGGTCTGTTCTCAGGCGGAGGCCCTCATCAAGGTAAATGCCGTTGTCGCGGTTGTTTTCCTGGCCGTCGGCGGCTTCTTTGGCCTGCTGGTGGCGTTGACCCGTTGGCCGGCCGTGCATTTGCTGCCCGCCGATTGGTTCTATCTGTTGCTTACCGCCCATGGCGCCGATGTCCTGTTGTTCTGGATCATCTTCTTTGAAGTCGCCGTGCTCTATTTTGCCTCCGCCATCATATTAAATTGTCGACTGGCGGCGCCAAAATTCGCCTGGCTGGCCTTTGTTCTCATGGTGGTTGGCGCCGTTGTCGCCAATGTCGCCGTGCTGCAGGGCGAATCAAGCGTCATGTTCACCTCGTACGTACCCATGCAAGCGGCGCCGCATTTCTATCTCGGGCTGATCCTCTTTGCCGTGGGCGCGCTGATCGCGGTGTTCGTCTTTTTCGGCACCCTGGTGATCGCCAAGGAGGAAGGCAGTTATGAAGGCTCCGTCCCCCTTGTCACCTTCGGTGCCATAACGGCGGCGATTATCGCGGTCTTCACCATTGCCTCCGGCGCGATCATCCTGATCCCCACATTCCTGTGGTCGGTCGGCTATATCAGCCATATCGATCCCTTGATGTACAAGGTGATCTGGTGGGGCATGGGCCATTCATCGCAGCAGATCAACGTCTCCGCTCAGGTGGCGATCTGGTATGCCGTGGCGGCCATGTTGCTGGGCGCCAAGCCGCTGTCGGAAAAGGTCAGCCGTATGGCCTTCCTGATGTATATTCTGTTCCTGCAATTGGCCTCGGCCCATCATCTTCTGGTGGAACCGGGCGTCAGCTCCGAATGGAAGATCTTCAACACCTCCTACGCCTTATATCTGGCGGTCCTGGGCAGCATGATCCATGGCATGTCCATTCCGGGCGCGATGGAGGCGGCGCAGCGGCGCAACGGCTTCAACAATGGCATCTTTGAATGGCTGCGCAAGGCCCCCTGGGGTAACCCGGCCTTCTCTGGTACCATGTTGTCGATCGTGATCTTCGGCTTCCTGGGCGGCATCACCGGTGTCATCATGGGTACCGAGCAGTTGAACCTGATCATGCACAACACCTTGTATGTGCCGGGGCATTTCCATGCCACCGTGGTCGGCGGGACAACCTTGGCCTTCATGGCGATCACCTATCTGCTGGTGCCGTTGATCTTCCGCAAGGAGATCATGTTCAAGAAGATCGCCCAGTGGCAGCCCTACGTCTTTGGCGCGGGCATCTCGGGCATCTCGTTGTTCATGATGGGTGCAGGCACGCTTGGCGTGGCCCGGCGGCATTGGGATATCGGTTTCTCCGATGCGGCCATGAGCTTCGACTATCCGGCGACGGCCTTCCTGATGATGGGCTTGAACGGTATCTCGGCCATTGCCGCCGCACTGGGTGGATTGATGTTCGTTCTGGTCGTGGTTTGCTCGGTCTTCTTCGGCAAGCCAAGAACACCGGAATCCATCGCCTCCTCACCCACGTTGCCGTCGACCGGCAGCGCGGAAACAGTCACCACCTATGGCAGCGAGGCACATCCGAAGCTGCCGGGTACGGTGGTCCTGGTGGCGGTCTTCTTCGTGGCGTTTGTTCTCTACTACTACGTCAATTGGAAGTACCTGTCGGAGGTCTGGCCCCTGAGCTAAAGCTAGCTGATCCGAGCTAGAAGCTTAGGACGTCAACAACGAAAAGGGGAGCGGGCCCCGTGCAAACCACGTAGCCCGCTCCCATTTTCCCACCCTGCTTGCAATCGCGTTCCGGCGCTTTCCGGGGAGACAACGAAATGGCCACCGCATCGCGTCAATTGCAGTTCAGCCAATTACATAACGTCTTCAAGCTTCGCATTGGCTTTGCCATCATGTTGACCGCATTGGCTGGCTTGGCGATGACCCCGAACGCGAATTTGTCGATATTCGAAATTTCCGCCCTGGCCGTGGCCGTGCTGGTTTCCGCCGCCGCCGCTGGCGCTCTTAATCAATATCTCGAACGTGACCTGGATGGGGCCATGGCGCGGACCGCCAACCGGCCCTTCGTGACCGGCGTCTATCAAGCCGGTCCAAAATGGCTGTTTGCCATCATCATGCTGCTGGCCGGTGCCGTGGTTCTGGCCTGGTCGGTGCTGAATTTCGCCACCGCCCTGTATGTCTTCCTTGGCGCCTTTTTCTATGGCGTCGTCTACACGGTCTGGCTGAAGCGGCGCAGTTGGATGAACATCGTGATCGGCGGCCTGTCGGGCAGTTTTGCCGTGCTGGCCGGCGTTGCGGCGGCCGACCCCGGCCTGGCGACGGCGCCCGTTATCCTGGCCGTGGTGTTGTTCCTTTGGACGCCGCCGCATTTTTGGAGCCTGGCGATGGCGCTGCACAAGGACTATGCGGCGGCGAAAGTACCGATGCTGCCCGTGGTCATCGGCGACGGGCCGGCTGCGCGGGTCATACTGGCGCACACGGTGGCGCTGGTCGCCCTGTCCCTGCTGCCCGTTGCCTTTGGCATGGGCTGGCTCTATCTGGCGGGTGCGGTAATCGGCGGCGGCTATTTCATCTGGCGCAGCATCCAGTTGGTGCGCGCGCCCGGTCCGGCCCTTGCCATGAAAACGTTCTTTGCCTCGCTGATCCAACTGACCCTGCTGCTGGCGACGGCGATGGCGGAACCCTGGATTATAGGTCTGGTATGACCGGGCGGACGATATGGTCGGCCGGCGCGGGCGCGCTGGCCGCGATGGCGGCTGTGGTGCTGGCGGCCCATCCCGCCCAGGCGGCGGCGACCCCGATACTGGATGAAAAAGGCGCTTTGGCGGTCAGCCAGGCGGCGATCGGGGTCCAAATCGACGACTACCGCTTTGTCGACGCTGACGGCAATACCATCCGGCTCGCCGACTACAGGGGCAAGCCGCTGGTGGTCAATCTGGTCTACACCGCCTGTATCCGCAGTTGCCCCGTCATCGTGCAGACGCTGAATGATGCCGTCGCCGATGCCCAGGGCGCCCTGGATGCCGACAGCTTCAATATCGTCACGATCGGTTTCGATGCCCGCTCCGACACCCCTGACCGGATGCGTTCCTTCGCCCGGGCCCAGGGGATCGATTTGCCGAACTGGCGTTTTCTGTCCAGCGATGGGCGCACTATCGAAAAGCTGGCCAAACAGCTGGGCTTCGTCTATTACGCTTCCGCCGAAGGCTTTCAGCATCTGTCCCAGGTCAGTATTCTCGACAGCCAGGGCATTCTGTACAATCAGGTCTACGGCGAGTATTTCGACAGTCCGTTCCTGGTCGAGCCACTGAAGGACCTGGTCTTTGGACGCAATTCGGATCCCACCTCCGTCGCCGGCCTGATCAACCGGCTGCGACTATTTTGCACATTGTATGATCCCGCGGCGCAACGATATCGTTTTGACTACTCCGTTTTCATCGGCCTGACCATTGGCCTGGCGGCACTTTTGATCGTGGGCAGTATTTTGGTGCGGAATTTGTGGCGCCGGCGGCACCACCAGTGGCTGTCGATCAGGCACTAAGCGGCCGGCGGCAGAGACGTATTACTGGGGATAAAGGGGAGCTTCGTGCTTTTTTTGCAGCGTCCATTGCGGGCGGTATTTGACCTTATTGAGGGGTGGCTGGACAAGCCGTTCGGACCCGATTGGAATCCGATGTACCATCTGGGTGCCCTGGGTTTCTTCTATTTTTGGGTCGTCGCGGTCAGCGGCATCTATGTCTACGTCTTCTTCGATACCGGCATCTCGGAAGCCTACGATTCGGTCGAGTATATGACCCACGATCAATGGTACCTGGCCGGTGTCATGCGTTCCCTGCACCGCTATGCCTCCGATGGCATGGTGGCGATGATGATGCTGCACATGGTGCGGGAATTCTCCCTGGACCGGCACCGGGGCGCCCGTTGGTTCACCTGGTTCACCGGCGTGCCGATCCTGTGGCTGGTGGTGATCAGCGGCATTACCGGCTACTGGCTGGTATGGGACACCCTGGCGCAATATGTCGCCACGGCGACCACGGAATGGCTGGATTGGCTGCCGATCTTTGGCGAGTCCGTGGCGCGCAATTTCCTCTCCCCCGAACTGCTCGACGACCGCTTCTTCACCCTGATGGTGTTCCTCCATATCGCGGTGCCTTTGATCCTGCTGCTGGTTTTGTGGATCCATTTGCAGCGTGTCGCCAAGCCGGAGATTTTTCCCGCCCGCGGCCTGGCCATTGGCAGCTTCGCCATGCTGCTGGGCCTGTCCCTGGTCTGGCCGGCGTTGAGCCAGGGGCCCGCCGATTTGAGCCGGGTGCCCGCGGAAGTCGGGCTGGATTGGTTCTATTTGATCGCCTATCCGGTGGTCGAGATTTGGGGCGCCGGGCCAGCCTGGGCATTGTCCTTTGGCGGCAGCATCTTCATCTCGGTGCTGCCCTGGCTGCCGCGTCTGCGCAAGCGATCCGTGGCCCAGGTCGATCTGGCCAATTGTAACGGCTGCACCCGCTGCCAGGTTGATTGCCCCTTTGCCGCCATCACCATGAACCCCCGTACCGATGGCCGTCCGTTCGAACGGGAAGCCGTGGTCGATCCGGATCTTTGCACCGGCTGCGGCCTGTGCGCCGGCTCATGCCCCACTTCGACGCCGTTCCGCCGGGCCTCCGCCCTGGTGCCCGGCATCGATCTGGTGGAGCATCCCCTGCGGGATTTACGCCAGAATATCCAGGATGCCACGGCGGATCTGAGCGGCGACCGCCGGGTTCTGATGCTGGGCTGCGCCCATGGCATGAAGTCCGGCTTTCCCAGCATTGACGGTGTTGCGGCGGTGCAGCTTCCCTGCGTCGGCGCCCTGCCGCCCTCGTTCATCGACTACGTGCTCAGCCGCGATCTTGCCGACGGCGTGCTGTTGGCGGGCTGCAACGGCGGTGAATGCCATAGCCGCTTGGGCATCCGCTGGACCGAACAGCGCCTGGCCGGGGAACGCGACCCGCACCTGCGCGCACGGGTGCCGCGGGACCGCCTTGGCGAACTTTGGACCGGGGCGCGATCGGCCAAGCAATTGGCCGCCGCCCTGCGCGAATTCCAATCCGGTTTGCCGCTGCGTCAGGCCGAGCCGAATACGTCCGAGGCCGGCCCCAAGGCCAGCCCAAAGACCGGCCCAAAGACCGGCCCAAAGACCGGCACGGAGGAGACGGTATGAACAACCTTGCCTCCAATGCCGGAAGGTATGCCGGACAGGCCCTGGTCTATCTGATCTTCGCCGCCTTTCTGGGCTATTTCGCCTCGGCGCCCAGTTTCACGCATTTCCCGCCCGATCAGGCGCTGATCAAGCTCAGTCTGGCGCATGGTGCCGCGCGGGAAGGCGGCTGCCGCCGCCGCACCCAGGCGGAGCTGCAAAAACTGGCGCCGAACATGCGCCGGCCGATGGATTGCCCGCGCCAGCGCCTTCCCGTGGTGATCGAGTTGGAGATCGATGGCGATATCCGCTACAGCGCTTCGGTGCCGCCGACGGGTTTGTCCGGCGATGGTCCAAGCCGCATCTACCAGCGTTTCGCCGTTTCCGCCGGCAAGCATGACATTGTCGCCCGGCTGCGCGACAGCGACCGCGCCGAGGGCTTCGACTATGAAAAAAGCGCTGCGATCGAGTTGAAGGCGCAACAAAGCCTGGCCATTGATTTTCGTCAGGAAATGGGGGGATTTTTGCTTCGATGGTGATCTTGATAGCGAACCTGCGGTTTAATGGACGCGGAATGAAAATGGAGTCAGTGCGATGACCTTGGTTGCCTGGCAAAGCGAATTCGAGACCGGAATCGCATCGGTTGATTTCGAACATAAGGAAATGGTGGAGCTGTTGAACCAGCTTTACGCCGAACTTGATCACGAGCCCGATAATGATGCGGTGGAGGGTTTCCTGGGCGAGGTCTTCGCCAATATCGCGGCCCATTTCGCGCTTGAGGAAAAGATCATGCGCGACACCGGCTATGACGAGTACCAACTGCACAAGGACGACCATGAAAAGCTGCTGGACGGTATCCGGGACATCATGGATGACCACCATGCGGGCGAATTCGGTGACGTTCCGGATTTGCTGGCCGGGCGCCTGAAGAATTGGTTTGAAGAACACTTTCGTGCTTTCGACGCCCGCCTGGGGCACCTGACCGAAGGCGCGGCCGTGGCGCATTCGTAGCGGCCGGGACAATACCGCTGCTGGGCAGGCGCGCCTCCGCCTGCTATGAAACAGCCATGAATACAGGGGAAAATGATCGCGATCTGGCTGAATTCTCCAGACTGCTGGAGGCACGGCGGGTGGAGCTGCGTGACTTGTCCGATAGCGCGCGCGACAGCCGCAAGCCGGTGGAGCTGGATCAAAGCAAGGTCGGCCGCCTTTCGCGCATGGACGCCATGCAGGATCAGGCCATGGCCCAGGAGGCCGAACGCCGCCGCGCCGCGGAGCTGCAGCGTATTGATGCCGCCCTTGGAAGATTGAAAAGCGGCGACTACGGCTATTGCGTCAACTGTGACGAAGACATCGCGCCCGCCCGCCTGAAACTGGACCCCGCGGTGGCAACCTGCATCAACTGCGCCAGCCGCGGCCGGCGCTAAGCGGGACGGCGGCGGTCTGCCATGGGATATCTGCGATTCCTGTCCGTGAACCGGCGGTTCTTGAGTTTCGGCATCCTGATCGCCTTTTTCTCGGCCTTCGGGCAAACCTTTTTCATTGCCGTGTTTGGGCCCGAGATCCGCGCCGAATTCGGCCTGAGTCACGGTGATTTCGGCGGCTACTACGCCATTGGCACCATGACCTCGGGCATCTGTTTGATCTGGGCCGGCAAGATGATCGACCGCTTCGATTTGCGCTGGGTGACCGCCGGTGTCTGCACCGCCCTGATCCTGGCCTGTGCCAACATGGCATTGGTGCCGGCGGCCTGGGCCCTGGCGCCGGCCATATTCGCCCTGCGCATCAGCGGCCAGGGTTTGATGAGCCATACGGCGATGACCAGCATGGGCCGCTATTTCGAGGCCGAGCGCGGGCGCGCCGTCTCGGTCGCCATATTGGGCTTTCCCACTGGCGTCGCGGTCTTTCCCGGTTTGGCGGTCTGGTTGATTTCCATGTTCGGCTGGCGCACCGCCTGGGCCGCCGTGGCCATCGCCCTGGCCATATTCCTGATCCCCCTGGCCCTGTGGCTGTTGAAGGGTCATGGCGCGCGGCACCGTTTCTTTCTGGCCCAAACGGAAACCGACCAGGCCGGCGAAGATGGCGACGAAGCCTCCCCGGCGCCGGGAATGCTGCGGCGACAGTGGACACGGGCCGAGGTCTTGCGTGATCCGCGCTTCTATCTGCTGTGTTTCGCCATCACCGCGCCTTCGTTCATCGTCACGGGGCTGTTTTTCCATCAGGCCCATCTGGCCGCCGCGAAGGGCTGGACGCTGGCCTGGCTCGCCTCCGCCTTCGTCGCCTATACGGTCGGCGCGATTGGCGCCAATCTGGCCTTTGGCCCCTTGATCGACCATTTCGGCGCCCGGCGGCTGTTGCCTTTTTATCTCTATCCTCTGGTTCTGGCCTGTCTGACCATCGCGCTGTTCGATCATCCCATGACGGCGGTGGCCCTGACCCTGTTTTTGGGTCTGACCAGCGGCGGGGGGCAAACCCTGATCGGCGCGGCCTGGCCGGAATTCTATGGCGTTCTGCATCTCGGCGCGATCCGCGCCATGGTGATGTCCATGGGCGTCGGCGCCTCCGCCCTGTCGCCTTTTGTCCTGGGCTGGCTGATCGATCAGGGCGTCGCCATGGAGACCATGGCGGTTGGCTTTCTGGTCTATCTGGCCCTGGCGATCGGCAGCATAATGCTCGCCCTGGCCCGTCCGGCGCCCGCTTAGCAAATTCGTAGAGAGAAGGAACAGCTCCATGAAGCAATATGCCGATGGCAAGATCCTGATGGAGACCGAGGGGCCCATAACCACGGTAACCATCAACCGGCCGGAAGTGCGCAATGCCCTGGACAACGGCGCGGCCCGCGGCCTGGGCCAGGCCATGCGTGACTTCGATGCCGACGATGGCCAGCTTGTCGCCGTGCTGGCGGGCGTGGGCGGGGCCTTTTGCGCCGGTGCGGATTTAAAACAGGTCGCGGGCAGTGCCGACTATGTCGCCTGGGCCGGCGATGCGGAAGGGCCGACAAATCCCACTTTGTCGAAACCGGTGATCGCGGCGGTGGAGGGGCATGCGGTTGCCGGCGGCCTGGGCATTGCCCTGTGGTGCGATATCCGCGTCGTTGACGAAACGGCGGTCTTCGGCGTTTTCTGCCGCCGTTGGGGCGTGCCCATGAGCGACGGCACCACGGTGCGCCTGCCCCGCCTGATCGGTGCGGCCCGGGCCCTGGATATGCTGATCACGGGCCGGGGCGTCGGCGCGGACGAGGCGATTGACTGGGGCCTGGCGACCCGCCGCGCCGCCAGGGGCGAAACCCGCGCGGAGGCTGAGGACCTGGCCAGGCGGATCGCCGAATTTCCGCAGATCGCCATGCGCTCCGACCGTATGTCGGCCTATCGCCAGGCCGGCCAGACCCTGGAGGATGCGGTGGCCGAGGAAAAGGCGTTGTCCCTGGCCGCCAAGGCGGCCGAGGCCCAGGCGGGCGCGGCCCGTTTCGCCGCCGGCGCGGGCCGCCACGGCGAATTCAAGGATGCATAGGCGCTATCGGTTTGTTTCTAAGCGACCCCGCCGGCGCCGATCCGGGCGTGGACCTGTAGCTGCACCCGGTCGCCATCCAGCAGCGCCACATAGGCTTGGCGCATGGCGTCATCAATGCGTTGGCGCTCGCCGTCGTCCATTTCCGCTAGGCGGTCGCCAAGGCGAAGCGCCAGTTGCGGGCGCCAGAAATTGCTGTCCAAATCAACCCGGGGGGTGAAGCGCAGTGATTGCTCCTCCCAGGTATCGAAACCGGCGACCTGGAAGATCTGGTTCAAGGTGCCGTCGTCGCCCAGGCGGGTTGGCGTGAAGGCGCCTTCATGGGGGTCGATGCCGGCAACATCCGACAATACCCGATCGACAATACCGAACTGGCTGTTATCCGCCTTCGGCCCCCAGACCAGAAAGGCCGCCCGGCCGCCCGGCTTCAGCACCCGGCGGGCCTGCGCCAGGGCCCGCTCCGGCGACGGCGTATACATCAGGCCCAGGCGGCAGGTCACGGCATCGAAGCTGTCGTCGTCGAAGGGCAACTCCTCCATCGCCGTGACCTGAAAGGCCATGTTGGTGACGCCCTGCTCGCCGGCCCGGCGTTCCGTCCCGGCCAACATCTCGGCCACCAGATCGGTTGCCGTCACCCTGCCCTCCGGGCCGACCAGGGCGGCCATGGAGATCGCCGGCTCGCCAACGCCCGAGGCCAGATCCAGCACCTGATGGCCCGGCCCAACGCCGGCGGCGGCAATGAGCGGCTCGTTCAGGCCCCTGGCCAGCCGGGCCAGATGGTCGGCCTGTTCGTTCCAGGCGGTGGATCGAAGCACCCAGTTTTGCTGGGTTTCCCGTTGCTGCCTTGCGCCTTCGTCTTGACTCATATCACTACCGACTGAACTCTTTCGCCATATCACGAAGTTTGAACTTCTGGATCTTGCCGCTGGGGGTGCGCGGCATTTCGTCGATCACTTCCAGATGCTCGGGCCAGTATTGCTTCGCCGTTTTGGTTTCATCGAGATAGCCGATCATGCCGGCCATATCCAGGCTGCCGCCTTCCTGCAGGGTGACGAAGGCGCAGCCCAACTCGCCCATGCGGTCATCGGGAATGCCGACCACGGCGACCTCGGCCACCGCTGGGTGGCGGTAGAGCACATCCTCCACCTCGACCACGGGGATGTTTTCGCCGCCCCGGATAATGATGTCCTTGGCCCGGCCGGTGATGCGGATGTAGCCGTCGGGATGCATGAAGGCCTGATCGCCGGTGTCGAACCAGCCGTCTTCGTCGGTACCGTGCATTTCCGGTTTTTTCAGATAGCCCACGAACATGGGCTGGCCGCGCACCTTCAACAGGCCTTCCTCGCCCGGGTCGGCGGTGCCGCCGTCGGGCCGTTTGACGATGACTTCCGTATGGGGCAGGGGATAGCCGTCCGAGGTCCAGACCTTTTCATCATCATCCTCCGGGTGGCAGATGGTGGAACAGGCGCATTCCGTCATGCCCCAGCCCGACAGCACCTTGAATGTGAAATTCTCCGCCTGCTTTTGCACCAGGGCCGGCGGCACCGGGGCGCCGGCGCAGACAAAGGTACGCAGCTTCGACAGATCGAAGTTCTTCACGTTGGGCATCTCGACGATATCGCTGAGGAACGGCGTCGCGCCCATGCTAAAACTGGCGCCATGTTTCTGGATCAGCTCCACCCCCACCGGGGCGTCCCAGCGGTCCAGCAGCACCACTTCGATACCCAGCATGACCGGCATCAGAATGGCGTAGAGAAAGCCGGTCTGATGCGCCAGGGGCGAGGCCATGAAAACCTTGTCGTCGCCGCTCAACCGATGGTGTTCGATCCAACTGCTCAAATGGCTCAGGGTGCTGTTGGCGGTGTGCATCACGCCCTTGGGCTGGCCCGTGGTGCCGGAGGTGTAGATCACCTCGTTCACATCGTTGGGCGTGGGACGCAGGGCGGCCAGGGTGGCGTCCGCATCCGCTGCTTCCTCCAGCGCTTCGCTCAGCAGGGCGGTGGCGAAATCGTCGGCGCCGGCGCCGCCAACATAGAAGGCATGTTCCAGATGCGGCAGATCGCCCCGGATCTCCTCGATCATCGGCTTGTATTCGAACCCGCGGAATATGCGCGGCGCGATTACAATCTTGCTCTCCGCGAAGCCCAGCATGAAGCTCAACTCCCGCTCCCGAAAGATCGGCATCAGCGGGTTGGTGATGGCGCCGATGCGGGCGCAGGCCATGTGCATGGCATTGAACTGCCACCAGTTCGGCAATTGCAGTGAGACCACATCGCCCTTGCCCACACCCAGTTTCATCAGGGCCAGGCCCAGGCGCCGGGACAGCCGGTCCAACTCGCCATAGCTGAGGGAGGTGCTCTGTCCGCTCTCGCCATTGTAGTCGGTGATCGCGGGCAGATCGGGGCTCCGGGCCAGCACGTCGTCGAGATAATCGAACAGGGTCCGGTCGATCCACGCGCCGGATTTCACAAATGCGTCAATGCGATCCTGCGGCAGGTTCAGGCCAAGATCCATTTCATCCTCCCAGATATGGTCACGCTACGCGCTTTTGCCCGATCATAAGCCGTCAACGGATTTCAGGCCAGAACAACCACGCCAGGGCAAAGGCAACCAGCCCTTCCAGGCCCATGATCGTTACCGCCTGCACCGCGCCCAGCCAGTCCGCCATTAGGCCCAGATGGGCGAAACCCAGGGGGCCGAGGCCGATGCAGACGGCCAAGACACCCATCAGACGGCTGCGGATCTCGGCCGGGGCCAGCAACAGCATCCGGGTCGACTGCATGGAGCCGAAGCAGCCCGTGCCGATGCCTGCCAGGAACAGCATAGAGCCTGACAGCAGGGGCAGGGTCGAAAGGGCGAAGAATATGGAGCAGACGCCGGCGCCGACGGCGCCATACAGATAGATCCGGCCGTGCAACGCGGGCCGGGCCAGAAAGGCCACGGACAAGGCTCCCAGGAAGGAGCCCGCACCCTCCATGCTCATCAACACACCGACGTTGAAGGGGCCGAGGGCCAGATCGTCCCGCCCGATCACCGCGATCATGGAGGTGAAGGGAAAGACCCAGACATTGAAGATCACGGTCACGATCAGAACACCCAGCACCGTGCGGTCCCGCGCCGCATAGGACAGGCCTTCCTTCAAGGTCCGCCAAAGACCCAGGTCCGAAGCCGCACGGCCGTCGCCCTGCCGGGGCAGGGAGAGGATCTGCAGAATGGCCAGGGCATAGAGCCAGGCGCTCAGCAACAGTGCCCCCGGCAGCCCGGTAAAGGCGATCAGCAGACCGCCGGTGGCCGGTCCCAGGGCGCGGGTCAGGCTGTTGGTGGAGGCATCCAGGGCCATCGCCGGTGCGGTTTGGTCGGCGCCCGCGATGGCGCCCAACAAGGTGCGCCGGGCCGGCATGTCGGTCGACCAATAGCAGCCGTTGATCAGGGCGCCCACCATCAGGTGCCAGATTTCCAAGCGCCCCGACTGGGCCAGCCAGGTCAGTACCAACGCCATCAGAAACAGCACCACCAGGCCGCCCAGCACTATTCTTTGCCGTGGCACCCGTTCGGCCAGGGCGCCCATGACGGCGCCGAAAAAGGCCAGGGGCAGCATACGCAGCAGCGACACCAGGGCGACCAGAAACGGCGATTGCGTGATATCGAAGACGTAGACCGCGAAGGCCAGCATTTCGATCCAGCGCGCCACCCCGCCAAAAGCGCCGACCAGCCATACCTTGCGGAAATCCGCGAACCTCAACAGGGCGCCCAGGCCCGGATTACCCACCATCCGATGCTTTACCGTCTACCGTCGACGCGGTGGCGCCTGGCGCGCGCACCAGGACGCGGTATCGGATTGGCGATTGCGAGTTTCATGGCGTTGCCCTGGCGCTTGCGGATTTGCGAGAATGCTACCATAAATCATTTGTGCACATGGAGTCCGCCCCAAGGTCTCCGCGCTGAACAGCTCTAGCGGGATAAGACAGATATGGCGCCCATCGATCTCTATTTCTGGCCCACGCCGAATGGCTGGAAGATCACCATCATGTTGGAAGAATGTGATCTGCCCTACAATGTTAAACTGGTGGATTTGTCCAAGAAGGAGCAGTTTGCGCCGGATTTTCTGGCCATTTCGCCGAACGGGCGGATGCCGGCCATCGTCGATCCCGATGGCCCGGACGGGGAGCCGATTTCGGTTTTCGAGTCCGGCGCCATCCTGCAGTATCTGGGCAACAAGACCGGCTGGTTCTATCCGGTCGAACAGCGCCAGTGCACGGAAGTGGAGCAATGGCTGTTCTGGCAAATGGCCGGGCTGGGACCCATGGCCGGCCAGGCGGCGCATTTCCGGAATTACAAGGCGGACAAGATCACCTATGCGATCGACCGCTATACCAACGAGGTGATCCGCCTGTACGGCGTGATGAACGACCGCCTGGCCGACCGCGACTTTCTGGCCGGCGAATATTCCATTGCCGATATGGCCTGCTGGCCCTGGATCAGGGGCTACAAGGCCTATGGTATCGAACTGAAGGATTTCGAACATTTGCGGGCCTGGTTCAAACGGGTCGGCGCCCGCCCGGCGGTGGAACGCGCCGCAAATATCGGCAAGGAACAGTTCAAGGCATCGCAAATTATGGCGCAAGCCTCGATTTGAATTATCGGCTTCGGCCGCTTGCACCGCATTGCCCCTCGCCTTAGCAGGCGGCAAGTGCTAGATCGTTGCCATGGCAAAACCTGCACCTCCGCCGCCCATGGACGGCTACATCATCTACGACCCGGTCGATCCGTTCGAGAATGAAGCCGGGCCGTTCTATTGGCGGCTGTCGGAAGACGGCAGCCATCATTTTGTTCTGCGCACCGAGGCCCGCCACGCCAACGCCTATGATGTCATTCACGGCGGCCTGCTGATGACCATGGCGGATCTGACGATGGCGGTCACCGCTAAGGGGGAAGCCGATGACGCCTATGTCACCGTGGCCTTTAACTCGGAATTTGTCGCCGCCGGTTACGCCGGCGACCTGGTCGAGGCGCGGGCCGAACTGGTCCGGCGCACCGGCAGCATGGCTTTCGTCCGGGGCCATATCCATGTCGGCGAGACCACGCTGTTCGTTTGCAGCGCGGTGATGAAGCGGATCGGCAAGCGCGGCGCGTTGAACAAGAGCTAGCGCGGGATGCCCGGGCAAAGATATAACGCCTGGCAGCGGCTGCGACGCCTCATGCGTCTGCGCCTCGTGATACCGGTCCTGCGCTCGCCCGCCGCAGCCGATTACACGGCGCGCGGCGTTTTTGTCGGACTGATGGTGGCGATGACGCCGACGGTCGGCTTTCAGATGGCGATCGTGGCGGCTATCTGGGCCGTCGTCCGCGTCGTGCGCCCGGCCTGGGATTTCAACGTTGTCGTCGGCATGTTGTGGACCTGGCTGACCAATATCTTCACGGTGCCGCCGATCTATTACATGTTTCTGATCACCGGCGAGGGCATGCTGGGCCGCTGGGGCGAGGCGGGCGGCTATGCCATGTTCTCGGAACGGCTGGTGAACCTGCTGCAGACCGACGCCACGTTCCTGGACTCGCTGTGGATTTACGCCGCCGGGATTTTCGAGGCCTGGGGCGCGCCCATGCTGATCGGTTGCGTGCCCTGGGCGATCGGCTCGGCCTTCGTCGGCTATTGGTGGAGCCTGCGTCTGGTGCGGCGTTTTCGCCAGCGCCGCCGCCGTCTTTGAAGTCGCTTAGTTTTGCAACGGCGGTTCCGCGGCGTGTTCGGCGAAAATCTCCTGCGCCCTGATCTTCTGGCTTAGGGCCAGGTTATCGCCGATCACTTCCAGGTATTTCTGGGCTTCTTTCGCCACTGGGATGTTCAGGCCGGCGCAGTAATGCAGCAAGACTTCGGAAATGAACTCCGGGTTTAGATTGAAGCGCTTCAAGCGGCCTTCCGTCTCGTCCTCGAGATCGAGCAGCACCTTCACCCCGCCGCCAAATTTCTGAAACACATGGACCCCGCGCACGGTGCCGGGCGGCACGGTTTCGCTGTTGCCGGGAAGATTGCCGGGCCGCTGCTCGAACGCTTCCAGCAACTCCCGCTGGGAAAAGATGATCTTTCGTAATTCGGTCGGCATGAATACCCCCCATCCGAGAATTCGGCACATGGCTATCATGGTTCAAAGCGCCCGGTGATGGCAAGCCACCACCATGACCCGGCGCCTGAACAGCGCACCATGAACAAGTTTACAAAAGGTCAAAATTGACGCTTGCATCCGGCAAAAAAAGCCCTATCTTGCCCCGCGCCGCGCCTCGGAGGGTCGGCCGGAAACAGCAATTCTTGGACTTTTTTTGAAGGAGGCGCCCATGGCGGTTATACGGCCTCACGCGCTGATGGCGGACGCGGCGAACGAAGACCTGCTCCCCAACGACCATTTCAAAATCCAGGACGGTGTGCGCTTTGCCGGCATCCATCTGTTGCTGGATATGTGGGGCGCGGCGCACCTGGATGATCCCGATCTATTGGGCCGGGCCATGACGGCCGCCGTCAAGGCGGCGGAGGCGACGCTGTTGCATCTGCATTTGCATCACTTTTCGCCCCATGGCGGCGTCTCCGGCGTCGCGGTTTTGGCGGAAAGCCATATCAGCGTCCATACCTGGCCTGAACATGACCTTGCCGCCTTCGACATTTTCATGTGCGGCGATGCGGAGCCGGCGCGGGCAGCGGCGGCGTTGCAGACCGTTCTCCGTCCCGCCCGGGTTGAATTGACCGAGCGGCGCCGCGGCGTGCTGCCCGCCGTCGCCAGGGTGGAGCCGCCCCAATGACCGAGAAAATAAACCGCTTCATCACCGAGCAGGACCCGCCGACGCCGTTCCTGGTGGTGGATCTGGATGTTGTGGCGGCGCGTTTCGAGGAAATGCGCCGGCACATGCCCAGTGTCGAGATCTTCTATGCGGTCAAGGCCAACCCGGCGCCCGAGATCATTGCCTTGCTGGTGGAGCTGGGCGCCAGCTTCGATGTCGCCTCGCCGATGGAGGTTGACCTGGTGCTGCGCCATGGCGCCGATCCAAAGAGCCTGTCCTATGGCAATACCATCAAGAAACAGCGGGATATTGAACATGCCTATCAGCGGGGCGTGGAATTGTTCGCTTTCGACAGCGCGGCGGAACTGGACAAACTGGCCCAGGCCGCACCGGGGGCAAAGGTCTTCTGCCGGTTACTGGTGGAAAACGACGGCGCCCGTTGGCCCCTGGCGCGCAAGTTCGGCTGCGATGGCGCCATGGCCGCCGAGCTTTTGGCGGCGGCCGGGGGAAAAGGTTTACAGCCGCATGGCCTGGCCTTTCATGTCGGCTCGCAACAATGCGATCCGGAGCAATGGGATGCTGCCCTGGCCCGCGCGGCGGCGATTTTCAAGGCCCTGGAGAGCCGCGGCGTGGAACTATCCATGCTGAACATCGGCGGCGGCTTCCCGGCGCGCTATGCCCAGGAAGTGGCGCAAATCGCCGACTATGCCGGCGCCATAGAGCGCGCCATGGGGCGTCATTTCGGCAACCGGCTGCCCCGCACCCTGGCTGAGCCGGGCCGTTATCTGGTGGGCGACGCCGGTGTGCTGCAGGCCGAGGTGGTGTTGATCGCGCAAAAAAGCGAAAGGGACCCGGTGCGCTGGGTCTATCTCGACATCGGCCGTTTCGGCGGCCTGGCCGAGACCGAGGGCGAGGCTATTGACTATGCCCTTCGCACGCCCCATGACGGTAAGCCTTCTGGGCCGGCGGTGCTGGCCGGTCCGACCTGCGACAGTGTGGATATTCTCTACCAGCGGGACGGTTACGAGATGCCCCTGGACCTGGCGATCGGCGATAGGGTGCAAATCCTCTCCACCGGCGCCTACACCACGACCTATGCCACGGTGGGCTTCAACGGCTTCGATCCCCTGCCGGCCTATTATATCTAGAGTAAACGCCCTAAAGCAGACGCGCTATAGCAGGCCTAGGGCGCGTAATTCGGCCGCCATTTCGGGTGGCGGGCCGTCGTGATTGTCGGGGTCCCAATGGCCTGACTGCAGATGCTCCGCCAGGTCGGGGGCGGCATCCTTGGCTTCCAGATAGCGCCAGCCCTGGTGCGGGCGGCGGCCGTGCAATTCGGTCCGTACCAGATCAGGGCTCAGTACCAGGCCGCAACGCTTGCCACCGTCATCGTCAAAAAGTTCGTCCAGGCGCACGACAGACTGACGTGCCCGGATGAAACCCTTGATGATCCAGTACAGCGAACCGCCGTCCAGCAATTCCTTGTCCCGGCGCGGCCGGTGACGGGTGCGATGGATGTTCTCGGCCGCCCGCCCCATGGCCCTGAACTGTTCGCGGCGGGCCGCCTGGAACTGCTCCAACTGCTCAATGGAGTCGATGCCGACACAGAGTTTGACAAGATGCACGGTCATGGCAACCAGCCTAGCAGGCGCCACCAGAGATAATCCAGCGGCAGCAGCACCAGGACGGTAACCGCAAGTAACCAAAGGCATAATTTATTGCCCTGGCGCATGGGCACACCGCCCAATTGCATGGCGACGACCAATGGCGGGGTCTGGTAGGGCAGAATCACCGTGGAATAGCCGATCACCGTCAGCATCAACACCGCTTCGATGGGCAGGCCGGCGGCCTCGGCCATATGCCCGGCCAGGGGTGCCAGGATTGCCGGTACGCCGGGCTGGGTCGCGAACATGGCCATGGCGCTGGACAGGCCGGTCACGGCGGCAAAGTTCCAGGCACTCTCGCCCGGGCCAAGCTTGAGCAACGGCAGCACCGATTGCGCCAGCAGGTCGCCGGCGCCGCCATGGGCCACCAGGGCACCCAGACTCAACATGCCGGCGACGTAGAACAAGGTGCCCAGTTTGACCTTATCGTCGAAATCCTGGGCGCCGACGATGCCGACGAAGGGCAGGACAATGATGCCGGCGACGCCGAGCGCAATCCAGGCCGGCGAAATGTGGTGCAGGAAATCAGTCATCCACAGGGCCAGGGCCAGCAGCAGCATCAGGGCCATTAAGCGTTCGCGCCCCGCCATGGCGGCCGGTGCCTCGAATTTCCCGGCGGCCGCCGCCTCCGCCTCGGGAAACAGCCAGATCACCAGGACCCCAATAACCGCCGCCTTCAACGCGCCGAGAATGGGAAAATGCAATAACAGCCAGGTGCCGTACACCAGGTTGATATCGTATAGCGTTTCGCTGGCGCCCAGGATCACCATGGCCGGTACCGTGGCCGGCATGATCGCGAACCCGGGGATCATGGTGGCGAAGGAAATCGCCAAAACCATGCCTGTGCGGCCATTGCTGCCGGGGCCATAGCCAAAACCATCGGCCATGGCGAGGACGATCGGCATCAGGATCATCAACCGGCCCATGGTGGACGGCATCAGGAAGGCCATGGCCAATCCCAGGATCACCGTGCCGCTGATAATCGCTCCATGGCGGTGACCGAAGCGGCGCTTGACGGCATGGGCCAGACGTTCCGCCAAGCCCGTGCCGCGTACGCCAATCCCAATGACAAGGCCGCCAAAAACCATCCAGAAGCCGGGCGATTGAAAGCCCGCGAAGACCACATTCGCCGGCGCCAGGGCAAACAGCATGGCGATGGCGAAAAACAGCACCGCAATCACGAACTCGGGCAATGCGCCGGTGGCGAACAGAACAACCGTGGCCAGGGCCAGGGCGCCGGTCCGCGCGGTTTCCACAGCCAGGCCGTCGATGGGTATGAAGGCCAACGCCGCCGCCGCCGCCAGGCCCGGCGCCGCGATCCAATAGGATGCTTTCATCAAACCGCCTTGTGTCCGTTTCCGCCAGTACGTTCATTGGCGTTGGTTCTGGGCGGTGGCAGCCGTAGGGGCAGGGTCATGGGCGCATCCTAAAACTTGGGAGAATTAGCTCTCACAGTATTCTGTCGTGCTACACTGCGCCGATGTTGCAGACAATAGATATTGAACCGGAGCGCGCCGGTTTTTCGCCATCCCGTCTGGCTGACGCGGTGGCGTTCGCCCTCGCCAACGAAATCTCCTGGTCCAGGGATATCAACGATCAGCTCGGCAAGGGGGAGTTCGAACCGCCGCCCTGGAACGAGGTGCTGGGCCCGACCAAGCCACGCGGCGGCCCGGCCGGTGTGATTCTGCGCCGGGGCCGGGTGGCCGCGACCTGGGGCGATGTGATGCGCGCCGACATGACTTTTTCGGTTGCCAAAAGCTACCTTGCCATCCTGGCCGGACTGGCCGTCGCGGACGGCCTGATCGGCGATGTGGATGAGCGGGTGGCGGAGACGGCCCTGGATGATCAATTCACCTCCGCGCAAAATCAGTCGATCACCTGGCGGCATTTGTTGCAACAGACCTCGGAATGGGAAGGCACGTTGTTTTCCAAGCCCGACCTGATCGACCGCAACAGGCAACTTGGTGCGGAGGCGGACAATTCGCGCAAGGGCCAGCGCCGGGAATTGGGCGCGCCGGGCAGTTATTGGGAATACAACGACGTCCGCGTCAATCGCCTCAGCCTGTCGCTGCTGCATCTGTTCCGCCGGCCGTTGGCGGAGGTGCTGGCGGAACGCATCATGGTGCCCCTGGGCGCGTCGGAGGATTGGTCCTGGAACGCCTACCGCAATGCCATCGTCAACATCGACGGAACCGACATGCCCTCGGTGCCGGGCGGTTCGCACTGGGGTGGCGGTTTGTGGATCGGCGCCTTGGATCAGTCCAAGCTGGGACAATTGATATTGCAGCGGGGCGCCTGGAACGGCCAGCAACTGCTGGCCGAAGACTGGGTCGCGGCGATGTCGACGCCCTGCGAGATCAATCCGGAATACGGCTACATGTGGTGGTTGAACACCGACCGGGCCCGCTACCCAGACGCTTCGGAAAATGCCGTAGCCGCGGTTGGGGCGGGCGGCAACACTGTCCTTGTTGATCCGGCGCACGATTTGGTTCTGGTGGCCCGTTGGCTTGATGGCGAGGCCCTGAACCCGCTGATCAGTCAAACCATCGATGCCATGGTGGACTGATCGTGACCCAGATCATTCCAAGGCATCTTGTGAGGTAGCCGGGGTTCCGCCCAATGGTAGATGATTTCAATCCCGATCCACGAAATCTCTACAAGAACGTTGCTATCGGCCTGTGCTGCTTCGATACCGGTCTGCGATTTCTCGACATCAATGATTGGCTGGCCGCCTTGAGCGGTCTGCCGGTCGAGGATCATTTGGGCAAACCGGTTAGCGACGTCTGGCCCGAAATCGCCCCGGCTGTTGAAGATCTGCTACGCCAGATCATCGCGACTGGCAAGGCGGTCACGGACAAACGTTTCGCGATTGCCGATCCGGCAAACCCAAACCGTGTAATCACGTGCAATCACAGTTACACGGCGATCCGCGCGGAAGACGGGGCTATCGCTGGCGTCAGTTGCGTTGTCGACAACATCACGGACCGGCTGTGCGCCGAGACCATCGCGCGCGACAGCAATGTGCGATTGCAGGGATACCTCGATGATGCCGCCGATTGGCTCTGGGAAACCGATCACGCGGGCTACTTCACCTATGTTTCGGAGAAATACTATCAGTTCACCGGGGCGGTGGAAGGGTCGGCGGTCGGCGCGTCGCTTATCGATTTGGCACGGACTTTTGAAACTCCGGAAGCGCGCAAAGCCTATGAGCAGGCCCTGGCCAATCGCCAGCCATTCCGGGACTTAGTCGCAAGGCGCAAATTGCCTGACGGCCAAATTGGCTGGACGGAAAATACCGGCACGCCGAATTTTGGTGAAGACGGCGCGTTTCTCGGCTACCGGGGCGTCAGCCGCGATGTCACCGAAAGCAAGCGGACCGCCGATGAACTGCAGGCGACGACGAAGCTGCTGCAATCGATTCTCGAAATTGTACCGGCCGGTATTTCCTTTCGGGATAGAGACGGCACAATCATTTTCATAAATGACCCTGGCGCGGGTATCATTGGTCTGACGCCGGAAGATCTGATCGGCAAGACCATGCGGGAGGTGCTTGGTCCAGGCGGGATCATTGACAGCGAGGAAATGATCCTGCGCGCCATTGCCAGCGGCCAACCGATCCGCGATCATATACTCGCACCGGATCACCTGCCCGGGCGCGAATTTCTTGGCAATGTTATCCCAATCAACAGCGCCGACGGCGAAATAGCCGGCGTGATTTCGATTGTTCAGGAAATCACCGAAATCCGGGCCGCTGAAAATGAACTCAGACGGCTATTTTCGGCTTTGGACAGCCTGCCCGACATCGTCGCGATTTACGACCCTGATGACCGGCTGATCTATACGAACGGTGCCGTTTATCCCGCGCTTGATGATGCAAAACGGGCCTCGTTCGTTGGCCTGACCTTTGCCCAGGTAATGCGCCAGGTCGTCGAGGCGGGCTTGATAACGGATGCGGTTGGCCGCGAGGAGGCCTGGCTGGAGGAGCGCATCGCGGCGCATCGCAATCCCAGGGAACCAATCATTTATCATCGCCACGACGGCGTTACCTCCCTCATCTACGAACAGCGGCTCGAGGACGGATCAACCGCCACCATCGGCCACGATATCACCGAGGCCGAGGCGGCGCGTGAGGCGCGGCGGGAAAGCGAGGCCCTGTACCGCGATCTGGTTGAAGGTTCGCTGCAGGGCATGATGGTGCACCGCGGCCAGGTTCCGGTCTATGCCAACGAAGCCTTTATCCGGATGTTTGGGTACGAAAGCCTGGAAGATCTCCTGCGGGTGAGGTCAATTGGCGATTTTGTCCATCATGATGATGTGGACCGGGTAATCGCCCGCGCGATGCGGCGAAGCGCGGGCGAGGATTTTTCCCCCCTTGCCGAATTACGGGGACTCCGCAAGGACGGCGGAAATGTCTGGATTCTGACCTCGGCACGCAGCATCCAATGGCAGGGCGAAGCCGCCATTCAGGTGACCGCGATCGATATTACCGACCGCAAGGAAGCGGAACTGGCCAACGAACGGACCGAGACGCGTTTCCGCGCCTTTTTCGAGAATGCCCAGACCGGCAACATCGTCATCGATAGCTCCGGCACGGTTGCGGATTTCAACAGTGCGGCCGCGACGATCTTCGGATATGGGGCCGATGAGGTAATCGGGCGGAATGTCTCCATGCTGATGGCGTCACACGACGGCGAGAGACATGATGATTATCTGAAGAAATATCTGGCGACCGGTCAGGGGAGCATTATCGGCATCGGCAGGGAAGTGCTGGGCCGGCGCAAGAATGGTGAGGAAATTCCCATTCATCTCGCCATTGGTGAAATCAATGCGGGATCGGAGCGGACCTTCGTCGGCTCGATCATTGACCTGACCGAGACCAAGAAGCTGGAGGGCCAGCTTTTTCAATCGCAGAAAATGGAAGCCGTCGGCCATTTGACCGGCGGCATCGCCCATGACTTCAACAATCTGCTGGGCATCATCAAGGGCAATCTGGAATTGGCGCGCCGCCGCCTGCCGTCTGAAGACCGAAGCACGGTTTATCTGGCCGAGGGCCTGGATGCGGTCGACCGGGCCGCCGCCTTGACCCACCGGTTGCTGGCGTTCGCCCGGCAGCAGCCCCTGCAGCAGCGTCCCGTCGACCTGCGCGAAATCATTGGCGGCATGGAAGATTTGTTGCGCCGGACCATTAGCGAAAATATTGCCCTGGATGTTGTTCTCGAGGCAGGCGGCGGCTCTGTCCTGATTGACCCCCGGCAATTTGAAAATGCACTCTTGAATCTGGTGTTGAATGCCCGTGATGCCATGCCGGACGGCGGCCATCTGACCATTGAAACCGCGGCCGATTTCATTTCGGGAGGGGACCCGGGCCTCGAAGCCGGGGTTGAGCCGGGGCGCTATCAGGTTATCTCGGTTCGGGATACCGGCGTGGGCATGGCCGAAGATCACCTGCAAAAGGCATTTGATCCGTTTTTCACCACAAAACCGTTTGGCATGGGCAGTGGCCTGGGCCTGAGTATGCTGCACGGTTTCGTCAGGCAATCCGGCGGCGATGTCGTCATGGCGAGCGAGGTCGGTGTTGGTACCGTGGTCCGAATGTATTTGCCGTTGTCCGAAACGCCGGCGGGCTCGACCGCCGCTTCCCACCGCCGCCAATCGGGCGGACCTTCTCCCGTTGGCCGCGGCCTTACCGTATTGGTCGTGGAGGACGATCCGGAATTGCGAAATGTTGCCGCCGAGGTCATGCAGAGTTTTGAGTTCGAGGTTTTGCAGGCCCGCGACGGCGACACCGCGAAAACCATTTTCGACGAGGGTACAAACGTCGACCTGCTGTTCACCGACATTGTTCTGCCCGGCACGATTGATGGGCGGGAGCTGGCGGACCTGGCCAGGGAAAATATTCCCGATCTGAAAGTGTTGGTGTGTTCAGGCTATTCGCGCGAAGGATTGAGCGCTGACAAGGCTGATGATTCTGGCATAGACTTTATTTCCAAGCCTTATGGTATTCAGGATCTCGCCTCAGCGGTTGAGCGGGTATTGCAACATGATTGATGATGTACCGCAGAAGCGGTTATTGGTGGTGGATGACGAGCCGGCATTTTGCCGATTTGTCCGAAATGTTGCCGAAGAGCTTGATTTTACGGTGGAAATGGCGAATACCGGCCAGGAATTCATGACCACGTACACATTGTTTCGACCGACCGTTGTCGTCATGGATATCGTGATGCCGGAGATCGAGGGCGTGGAACTGACGCAATGGCTGATTGAACAGGGGTTTGCCGGCAAACTGATTTTGGCCACCGGCTTCGCGCCCAACTATGCAACCGTCGCCCAACGTCTTGCCGACGCCTCGTCCCGGTTTGAAACGGCGACTCTACTGAAACCGGTTGGCATAGATGAATTAGAAGCGGCGTTGGCGGAAAGCTAGAGCGCATTTCTTCAAAATGCGCTCAGTCTCTTAAGAATGGAGCAATTGAATCAATCCATTAAGTCGCGACAGCGCTTCCAATTAATTGAAAATTGCTCTAATCCCCACGCTGCGCGAAGGCGGAGCGTATTTCCGCCTGCACTGCCTCCGCCGCGGCCTTGCGGTCGGCCGCGCCGACCACCTGCCGGCCCACCACCAGATAATCCGCGCCCGCCATGATCGCCATTTCCGGCGTCACCACGCGCTTTTGATCGTCGCTGGAAACGCCGGCGGAGCGAATGCCCGGTGTTACGATCAACAGATCCTGCCCCTGCAGTTGCTTGATTTCCGGGACTTCGAGGCCCGAAGCGATAACCCCGTCGGCGCCTGCTTCAGCCGCCTTGTTCGCCCGGTGCAGAGTCAGCTCGCGCACATCGCAGTCAAAACCCATGGCGGCGATATCCTGGTGGTCGAGGCTGGTCAGCACGGTGACCGACAGGATCTTGAGGTCGCTGTCGCCACGGCCCCGCACGGCGGCGCGGACAGTGGGTTCGTTGCCATGCACGGTCAGGAAACTGACGCCCATCTTGACCACCGATGCCACCGCCTTTTCGATCGTCGCGTCAATATCGAACAGCTTGGCGTCGAGAAAGACCTTCTTGCCCGCCGCGATCAGTTGCGCCGCCAGTTCCAGGCCGCCGGCATATTGCAGCTGCATGCCGATCTTGTAAAAGCGGGCCGCGTCGCCGATCTCATCGACGATGGCAAGGGCCTCCCCGGTGCTTGGCACATCAAGGGCAATGATCAGGCGTTCTTCGATGGGGGCGTCTAAAGAGGGCATATACTAATCTTCCTGTCTCGTTGGCGGTGCGTTAGGGGCGCGTTTGGCCATGCATGTTTCTCCGCATGCCATGTAGCAAAACTGAATGCTCAGGGCCAGACCTGGACATAGGCGTCCCGCCGGCGGGTCGAAACATCGCCGTAATTGGCGTCGTAATCCGCCAGCAGTTCCTTGAAATGATCCGAGGCCTGGAAGCGCTCGAAGGTCTCTTCGCTTTCGAATTCATAGACCGCCATGTACTGATATTCGTCATCGCTGAGAATGGTCTTGTACCGTTTGGCGGAGACGGCGCCGGGAAAGCGCAGCACCTGCGGGCAATGCTCCTTGTGGTACCATTGGTTGTAGTCGTCCTCCCGATCGGCGTTGATTGTTGCCCGGACAGTGAATAATACGACGGCCATGCGTCCCTCCATCTCGGCTGTTGCTCCGTGTGACAGAGCATGGTTCAGGCCGGCCTTCATTGCAATTAAGCATCGTACGCGCGCCATCGTATTGCGCTATCATCCAGGCAGAACTTGATAACAAACCGTAAGTAAGGAGGAACAGCCGATGACCGATTACAGCATTTACAAGGACCTGCTGGTCGAAAACGACAACGGCGTCATGACCGTAACACTCAATGCGCCCGAGGCGATGAACGCCTTCACGCCCGGCATGCATAAGGCGATGTCGCAGATCTGGAGCGATATCCAAGACGACCCGGAGGTCGATGTCGTCGTCCTGACCGGTGCCGGGCGCGCCTTTTCGGCCGGCGGCAACGTTGTCGCCATGCAGCAGAAAATCGACGATCCCGCGCTGTGGGACGAGATCGTGCCCGAGGCCAAGCGAATCGTCTTCCGCATGCTGGAGTGTGACAAGCCGATCATCGCCCGGCTCAACGGTCATGCGGTGGGTCTGGGCGCCACTGTCGCCTTGTTCTGCGACATCATCATCGCCGCCGACAAGGCCAAGATCGGCGACCCGCACGTCAATGCCGGCCTGGTCGCCGGCGACGGCGGCGCCGTGATCTGGCCGCAATTGGTCGGCTTCGCCCGGGCCAAGGAATATCTCTTCACCGGCGATCTGATGAGCGCGGCGGAGGCCGAGCGCATCGGCCTGATCAACCACGTGGTCAGCGCCGATGAACTGGACGACAAGGTCTATGGCCTGGCCCGTCGCCTTGCCTCCGGCGCCTCGAAATCGATCCGCTGGACCAAGCAGGTGACCAATATTCCCCTGCGGCAACTGGCCCACTCCATGATGGATCTGAGCATCAGCGTCGAGACCCAGTCGAATTTCTCCTCCGACCACCAGGAAGCGGTCACCGCCTTCACCAACAAGCGCAAACCGAACTTCACCGGCGGTTAGGGCTATTTAGGATTGTTCCTGGCCACCCGCTCCCCCTCCCGGCCGCCCACGGGATCATACTCATTGGGCGGCCGGGAGGGGGAGCGGGTGGCTTGGCTGTCCCACTCAGACGAAGGTCAACAGCCGGCGCGGCGTTTCCACCATGATGCGGTCGACTTCGGCCTCGGAAAAGCCGCGCCGGCGCATCAGGGGCACGACATTGTCGAAAATATGGCTGTAGCCATGGCCGCCGAACCGGCTGAGCCGGGTGCGGTAGCAAATGTCGTGTGAAATGACGATCTGATCCAGGTGGCCGCGCTCGATCAGCCGGCGCATCCAACGCAGGCGGTCGGCGTCGTTGGGCAGGTCGATGGCCAGGTTCAGGCCATAGAAGGACTGTTCCTGGCCGAACAGATCCAGTTCGATGACACAGCCGCTGTCGGCCAGGCGGAACAGGCGTTCGTCATCGAAGATCGTGCGGTCCACATGGCTGATGATCAGGCGTGAGGTATCGCCGCCCTTGGCGGCGACGAAATCCGCCACTTCCTGGGGCTGGTCGGCGTCCCGGCCGGGATGGATGTTGAGGGCCGCGCCGGTTTCCTGCTGCGCGATCACCGCCCCCGCCATGACCCGCCGTTCCAGTTCCGTCCAGGGCGATTGGCAGCCGATTTCGCCGATGATGCCGGCCCGTGCGGCGCTGCCCCAGGCGCCTTCGAATACCTGCGATACCATTTCGGCCGCGAAATCATCCACGTCCCGGTCCCGGTTGGCGGGGTCCTGGTATTCATCCACGTAATGGCCGCAGCCCATGACCACATGGACACCGGTTGCCTGGGCGATCTCGATCATACCGTCGGGGTCGGGCCGCAAGCCGCCGGTAGACAGTTCCACGATGGTCTCGCCGCCCGCCACGCGCATCTTGCCAACCTCGTCAATGGCGATGGCACGGTCGGAGAAGACATAGTTGTTCGGCACTTTCTTGCTGCCGTAGTTGATCTGCCAGCAATTACAGAGGCTTAACTCCGGCCCCTGGTCGGGATCCGCCTGCATCGCGGGGGTGCGGATGTCCCACAACAGGTGTTCATGCATCAGGGTTTGTCCCAGCAGGCCGGGATCGATGATGCCGAGCACGGTCTGTGCCTTGCCCCTTAGATCATTGCGGTTCAGGCTTGCCATGACGGTGTTTCCTCATACTCTGAAATCCAGTTTCTCCTAGCATGGCATTGCACCCGCTACCGAACAAGGTGATGATACTCCAGGGATGATAAGCGGGGGAGATGAACCATGACAGATAGCACGCAGCGACCCTCACTGTACGACAAGCACCCGGACTACGATGTCCATTTTGAACCCTGTGCAAAGCGCATTCGTGTCGTCTTCAACGGCGAGGCCATCGCGGACTCCACTCGTGCCCAGTACCTGTGCGAAACCAAACATGAACCGGTCTACTATTTCCCGATGGCCGATGTGCGCCACGATCTGCTGGTGGCGACGGAGCATTCCACCCACTGCCCGTTCAAGGGTGATGCGGCCTACTGGACCGTGAAGGTGGCGGAGCGGGAGGCGGAGAACGCTGTTTGGAGCTATCCGGCGCCCTATCCGCAGACCGCCGAGATCAAGGACTATGTGGCGTTCTATTGGGACCGGATGGATCAATGGTTCGAGGGCGAGGAAGAGATTTTCGAAGTCCGCGTCAATTGACCTGCTCAGTCGCATGCTTCTGAACGACGAGCAGCGGATGATCCAGGATACCGCGCGGCGCTTCGCCGAAAGCGAAATCCTGCCCAACATCAAACAATGGGACAAAACCGGCGCGCCCAGGGAGCTGTTGCGCAAAATGGGCCGTGCCGGCCTGATGGGTATCTGTATCGATCCCGAGTGGGGCGGCGCCGGGGCCGATTTCGTCTCCTACGTTCTGGCCATGGAGGAGATTTCCGCCGCCGATGGTGGCATCGCCAATCTGATGGCGGCGAATAATTCCCCGGTCCTGGCGGCCTTGCGCGACCATGGTACCGAGGCGCAGAAACAACGGTTTTTTCCCAAGCTGACCAGTGGCGAGATGATCGGCTGCATCGCCCTGACCGAACCGCACACCGGCTCCGACGCCGCCGCCATCCGAACCCGGGCTGAACGCCGCGGTGACAACTATATTCTGAATGGACACAAGAGTTTCATCACTGCCGGGCGCCGGGCCGACGTCGCCATGATCGTCGCCGTCACCGACCCGGAGGCGGGCAAGCGGGGCATCTCCACCTTCCTGACGCCGACCGAAAATCCCGGCTACCAGGTGCTGCGCGAGGAAGCCAAACTGGGCCACCGCAGCAACGATACCTGCGCCCTGGCGTTCGAGGATATGGTGGTCCCGGCCCCGGATCTGCTGGGGGCGGAAGGACGGGGACTGGGCATCGCCCTGGCCAACCTGTCGGCGGGCCGGATCGGTGTCGCGGCCCAGGCCGTGGGCGGGGCGCGGGCGGCCTATGAAGCGGCCCTGGCCTACGCCCAGGAGCGCGAAGCATTCGGCAAACCGATCATGGCGCATCAAGCGGTGGCCTTCCGCCTGGCCGAGATGGCGACCCAGATCGAAGCCGCCCGTCGGCTGTATCTGCATGCCGCACAGGTTCATGACAGCGGCGCGCCCAGCCTGAAAGAGGCCTCCATGGCCAAGCTGTTCGCCTCCGACATGGCCGAGAAGGTCGCCTCGGCGGCGCTGCAGACCTTTGGCGGCTACGGCTACCTGGAAGATTTCCCGGTCGCCAAGATCCTCCGGGATGTGCGCGTCTACCGCATCTACGAAGGCACCAACGATATCCAGAAGATCGTCATTTCGCGGGCCTTGGCTGATGCGCCATGACTTGTTCGGCGGTTCTTGGTTCTTCTATTTCAAGCGGTCCGCAGCGAAGCTTGTTCGGCTGCTGGACGTGGTTTTTTGATTCGCCCTGGCCTAATATGACGGCAACCTAGCAAAAGGAGCATCGCCGTGAGCACGGTTGAATATATGAGGACCATTCGGGAGAAGTATAGCAAGATGGGCTACGCTCCCTATGGCTGGCACGAGGCGGACGAGGCGCCGCCCTGGACGCCGCTGGCGAAACCACTGTCGGAATGCCGTGTCGGCATGATGACAACGGCGGGCACCTATGTCGCCGGGCAGGAGGCCTATTTCTACAAGGATGACACCTCGCACCGGCCGATCCCGTCCAACACGCCGGTCGAGGATCTGCGCTTCTCCCATCTGACGGAGAACTATTTGCCCGATGCCCGGCGCGATCCCAATTGCGCCTTTCCCATCGAGCCGCTGCAGAAGCTGGCCGAAGAAGGTGTGATTGGCGGCCTGGCGGACAATTTCTTCTCCTGCATGGGCGCGGTCTACTCCAAGCGCCGGGTGGACGAGGAAGTCGCCCCGGCCATTTACGAGGCCTTCGCCGCCGAGGGCGTCGATGTCGCCTATTTGGTCCCGTTGTGACCGGTGTGCCATCAGACCGTGTGTCTGATCGCGCGTTATCTGGAAGAACGGGGCATCGCCACTTTGGTCGTGGGCACGGCCCTGGACATTGTTAAGTTCGGCTGGCCACCGCGGGCGGTTTTCATGGACTATCCACTGGGCCATGGCGGCGGGCCGCTTTTCGCGGCCGAGCAGCAACTGGCCATCGCCCGGGAGGCCATGGCGGTGCTTGAGAACCTGTCGGAGCCGGGCCAGATCGTCAATTTGTCGCAAGCCTGGCCCGACGGTGATGCCTGGAAGACCGGCGCCTCGGACGAAGGCGCCGACGATGTGCGCTCGCCCCGGGACCTGACGCCGCGCTATCAGTTGGAGGAAGACCGGCATTTGGCTGAACAGCGCGCCGCGGCGGCTGGCGACTAACCGGAAGCTTGCCCTCATCCGATAGCAAGGCAGCCGAAGCCGTCACGCCAAGGTCCCTGATCCGGGACCGGAATTTTCGTCATGTCTGGATGGCGGGCGGTCTCGGCTGGCTGATGCGCTGGCTGGAAATGCTGGCGGTCGGGGTTTTTACCTTCGAGGTTACGCAGTCGGCTCTATTGGTCGCCCTGGTGACCATGGCGCGGACCTTGCCCATGCTGTTCTTCAGCGCCTTTACCGGCGCCTTCGCCGACAGCATCAACCGCCGCCTGATGTTGCTCACGGGCCTTGGGACCTTGACCGTGGTCTCGGCCATCCTGGCATTCCTTGCCCTGAGCGGGCGGATCGAGCTGTGGCACCTGGCCCTGGGAATGTTTATTTCCGGCATCTACGGCACCCTGGAATTTCCGGTCCGCCGGACCATGCTGGGGGTCATGGCGGGGGCCAAGGCGGGTGCGGCGGGCGCCGGTGTCGCCATGACCCTGGACAGCGGCACCAATCATTGCATGCGCCTGATCGGCCCGGTTTTGGGTGGCCTGGTACTGCAAAGGTACGGCTTGGCCGGGGTCTATGTGTTGGGCACCGCATTGTTCGCGGTGGCGTTCTTTCTGGTCCTGGACGTCCGCTATCAGACCTCCGACGACGCCGACGATAATCCTGCCGCATTGTCGCGTATCCTGGCGCAGATTGTTGATGGCCTGCGCTATATCCGCACCAATCCACGGGTCATGGGCACGTTGTATATTACCGTGGCCATGAACATTTTCGGCTTCCCCTATGGCGCCATGGTGCCGGTGATCGGTGATCAGGTCTTGGGCAAGGATGCCGTCGCCACGGGAATGTTGCTCTCGGCGGATGCCGGCGGTGCCCTGCTGGGCGCCCTGATCATCGCCAATTTGGCGCGGCCGCATCGTTTCGCGCGGATTTACTTCTTCGGCTCCTGCATTTTTCTCTGCGCCGTCTTCACCTTCTCTCTATCGCAAACCTATAGCCTGTCCCTGGCCATGCTGTTCCTCGCCGGCCTTGGCGTGGCGGGCTTCGCCGCCATGCAAAGCACGATCATCTTTACCGCCGCCCCGCCCGAGATGCGGGGCCGGCTGATGGGCGTGCTGGCGGTCTGCATCGGCTCCAATCCCATCGGGGTCTTGCAGGTGGGCCTGCTGGCGGATTGGTTCGGCGGTGCCATGTCGGTCAGCATCATGGCCTGCGAAGGCCTGGCCGCGTTACTGGTGGCCGCGCTGATTTGGCCCCATTTTCGCCGCCGGTAGCCGGGCCGGGTACGGCGATCTAGCCACGCAGGGCGCGCAGTTGCTCCCTGTAGGGGGAGGCATCGATCCTGATATCGAGCAGGCGCGGTCCGCCGGCCTTTGCGGCGGCTTCCATGGCCGGGGCCAGGTCCGCGTCCTCGTCCACGCGCCAGGCTTCGAAACCGAAGCCGCGCGCAATGGCGGCGAAGTCAGGCGCGGCCCAACTCAGGCCCAGGTCGGCCATCTGCCGGTCTTCCCGCTTGATATCGATCAGGGACAATTGTCCGTCGTTGAACACAACGATGATGATATTGGCCTTTGTTTCCACCGCCGTCTTCAATTCGCCCAGGCACATCAGGAAGCCGCCATCACCACTCATGGCGATGGCGCCGCGCCCGGGTTCATGCAGGGCGGCGGCAATCGCCGCCGGCACCGCGAAACCCATGGAGGCAAGGCCGTTGGAGATCAGAACATCCCGTGGCGCATTGCCGGGCCAGAAGGCACAGGCGGAAAACATATGGGCGCCGGCATCGACGCATAAGCGGGGATGATCGGCAAAGGCATCACGCGCCGCCTTGACCACGGCGGTGGAAGACAGACCGCCGCTACCGCCGCTTTCCATGCCCTGCAGGAAGCCACTACGAAGTTCGGCGATCTCCGCATTGTTCCAATCGCTTTCGATGCCATCGGCTAACGCTGCCAAGGTTTCCTCCAGCGGCGCAATGATGCGCCCGGCCGGCACCATGTAGTGGGGATCATAGGTGCGTTCCGCCAGATCCAGCACGGGCGCGGAAAAGGCCCAGGGCTTGCGCAGCAGTTCCACCGGGTCCAGCCCGATCAGGATGATCAGATCGGCGGCCTCCATGGCCGTCTGCTCGATGGCGCCGCCGGTGAATATGCCGGCGTAATGGGGGTCGCCGTCGGGAACGGAGCCCTTGGCCATATAGGTACAGAGGACCGGCGCGCCGAGACGGTCCACGAAGGCCCGCAGGCCCGGCGCCAAACCCGGTCTTGCCGCTTCCAAGCCCACGACGACGACGGGGCGGGCGCACTTACGCAGAAGCGCCGCCGCCCCTTCCAGATCCGGTGCCGCCGTTTCGGGCTCAACGGGCGGGCTGGCATGAGTGGGCACCTGCTGTTTGAAGTCCGCGGCCGATGGGAACATCACGGCGGGTGCGCGGTTGCCGCCTGCCAGCCAGCCTTCCACCGCATCTTGTTCGGCCGGCAGTTCCGCGCCCTGGCCCTGGCGCAGCAAGGGCGCGACCAGATCCGACTGCGGATAAACCTGGTGCGAGAGAAACTCCATTTCCTCTTCAGTGAAGGATTCCGCCACCAGCAGTGCCGGCATGCGGTCCAGCGCCGCCGAGGCCAGGCCATTCGCGGCATTGGCCAGGCCCGGTCCCTTGGTGGTGAAGGCCAGGCCGGGTGCCTCCGATAGCACGCCGGAGACGCCGGCCATCATGACGGCGGCATCCTCGCGGGCGGTGATCACCGTTTCCACATCATGGCGGCGCAAGGCCTCCAACAAATCCAGGCTGGCGCCGCCGCCCGGTACGCCGAAGGCATGGTTCAGCCCGGCCCCGCGCAGACGCCGGGCGAGCCAATCGAGAAAGCTCGTCGTTTCCGCCGTCATGCGGTGGCTTCCAGTATCAAGTTCAAGGCGCTGTCCACGGTCAACTGAAAGCCGGTGGGCAGAACCAGGGTGGATTCATTTTCCTCAATAATCGCCGGGCCATGGATGCGGCTGCCGCTGCCAAAGTCGGCGCGTTTGTAGACCGGTGCCTCGACGAAGCCGTCGTCGAACCAGACCGGCCGCGTGGTGGTACTGGCCGGGGATTCCGCACCGGCAAGCGAGCGCTGGCCCAGGGTCTCGCCCAGGGTGGAGCGTTCCCCCGTTACGGCCAGACGCCAGGACAACAACTCCGCCGGCATATCCTCGCTGCGGCCATAGCGGTTGCGGTAGCTCTCGGAGAAATTGGCCAACAGGCCGTCGCGGTCCCGGCGCTCGATCATATCCAATGTCACCGGCACCTCGATCTCATAGCCCTGGCCCAGATAGCGCATCATGGCGCTGAAGCGCTTGGTAACACCGGCCTCCTCCGCACCGGCGCTGGCCACCAGGGCGGCGGCTTCCCCAGCCATCTCGTGCAGCAGACCGGCGGCCTTCTCGAAATCCAGGGTCGAAATCTCGGCCGGCGCGGCCCGACCGAGCTCGAACGATTTGGCCGCCGCCAGCATGCCGATGGCCGAGGCGACACCGGCGCCGGAGGGGCAGACCAGGCGGTCGATGCCCATCTTTTGCGCCATGCTGCAGGCATGCACCGGACCGGCGCCGCCGATCGGCAGCATGGCGAAGCGGGTCGCGTCCAAACCGCGCTCAATGGCATGGATCGTCGCGGCCTGGGCCATGTTGGCGGTGACGGTTTCGTGCACGCCCCAGGCCGCCTCGATGGCGCTGATGCCGAGAGGATACGCCAGATGGGTTTGCACCGCGCGTTCGGAGGCTGCCCGATCCAGCTTCATCTTGCCGCCCAGAAAGGAGTTTTCGTCCAGATAGCCCAGCAGCAGATCGCAATCGGTCACGGTGGGCAACTCGTTGCCACGCCCATAACAGGCCGGCCCCGGATCGGCGCCGGCGCTGTCGGGGCCGACCTGCAGCAGGCCGCGCTGGTCAACCCGCGCGATCGAGCCGCCGCCGGCGCCGATCTCGATCATGTCGATGGCGGGAATGAGGAGGGGCAGGCCGCTGCCCTCGGCGAAGCGGGTCTCCCGCGCCACTTCGAAATTAACCGTGCGCTCGGGCTCGCCATCATTGATCAGGCAGGCCTTGGCGGTGGTGCCGCCCATGTCGAAGCACAGGATGTCGCGCTGTTGCGCCAGCTCGCCGAACAGGCGCGCCGCCTCGGCACCCGCCGCCGGTCCCGACTGCACAAGGCGGATCGGGTATTTCACCGCCACATCAGCCGCAATGCCACGGCCATCGGACAGCACCAGCAACAATTCACGGCTGTAGCCAAGTTCCTGCAAAGCCCCGACCAGGCGTTCCACATAGTCGCGGAATATGGGATGCACATAGGCATTGGCGACCGTCGTCGAGGTGCGCTCGTATTCGCCCATTTCGGCGCTGACGTCGGAGGATAATGACACCGCCAGTTCCGGCATGGCCTGGGCGATGGCGGCGGCGACGGCCTGTTCATGGGCCGGGTTCAGGTAGCTATGCAAAAGACAAATCCCGACCGAGCGCACATCGGCGTCGCGAAGTTGCGCCACCAATCCCGGCACCTGCTCCAGGTCCAGGGGGGTTTCCACCGCGCCGGCGGCATCAAGGCGTTCGTCAATCTCCAGACAGAGACGCCGGGGCACCAACGGCGTGGGCATCTCGATATCCAGGTTGAACAGGTCGTAGCGCCACTCCCGGCCGATCTCCAGGACATCGCGGAAGCCCTGGGTGGTGATCAGGCCGGTGGTGACGCCCTTGCGCTCGATCAGGGCATTCGCCACCAGGGTGGTGCCATGCACGACGGAAGTGAGCTGTTTGGCCGTAATCCCGGCCTCGTCCAGGGCCTCGGCGACGCCGTCCAGAACGGCGCGGGAAGGATCGTCCGGTGTCGTCAGCAGTTTCACCTGCACCAGATTTTCCGAACCTTCGCGCCATAGCACCACATCCGTGAAGGTGCCGCCGATATCGACGCCGATGCGCCAGTCGTCCGTCGCCGCGTTACTCATACTCATAAGACTCCCGGGCAGCGGCCGCCGTCGTCAGACCGCTTTCGATATCCTGATTGATCAAACCGTTATCCCGTTCCGAGGGTGGAAACAGGCCGCCGCCGCCGGGCGTTTCAAATACCACCCGGTCACCGTTTTCCAGTATGGAGCGGGACTTGGCTTCGATAATTTCATCGTTGATCATATCCACCCCGGCCCGTCCCGGCAGCCCGCCCAGCAGACCGCGCGGCGGATAGCTGATGCGTTCGTGGCGGATGGTCATGGTGATGGGATTGTCGCCGCGGGCTTCGAACACCAGGCGCTGGGCGTTGCCGCCACGATATTTTCCGGCGCCGCCTGAATCCGGAATGAAGGCTTTCTCCCGCACCAGCATGGGCACTTGATGCTCGAAAGCCTCGATGGGCTGGTTGGAGACGTTGGACGGGAAGCTCAAACAACCCGGCCCGTCGCCATTGGCCCGCCCGCCGTGGCCACCGTTCATGAAGAACATTTTCACGAAGTTGCCCCGGCCATCTTCATGGCGGCCGGCGAAATAGACATTCCACAGGGGCGAGCCGGACTCGGCCACGACGCGGTCGCGCATGATCGGCGCCATGGCGCCCAAAATCGCCGCCGGTACATAGTGGCCGGACAGATGCCGGCCCCAGACCGGCGCCGGCGCCGCCGCATTCAGCAGCGAGCCCTCGGGCGCGGTGATATGGACCGGCGCCAGGGAGCCGGCATTGTTCGGCGCGTCGGGATCCACCAGGCATTTCACGGCATAGCGGGCATAGGCCTGGGTATAGTTCAGCACACTGTTGATGGGCCAGGGCACCTGGGGCGAGGTGCCGGCAAAATCCACCGTCAACCGGTCGCCCTCGATGATCACCGCGCATTCGATGCGCAAGGGCACGTCGACGCCGTCGATGTCGAAGCCGTCCTCGTAGCGGCCATCGGGCAGGGCGGCAATGGCGGCGCGCATGCTCTGTTCCGAACGGGCAATGATTTCATCGGCGACGGGGATCAGATCATCCAGGCCTTCTTCATCCATCAAGGCCATCAGTTTGGTGTTGCAGTCGCGATAGGCCGCGAACTGGGCCCGGATATCGCCCAGGGTCTCCGCCGGCTGCCGCAGATTTTCGTTTAGAAAATCCATCACCACCGGATTGTCCTCGCCACCCACGACGATCTTGCAGATCGGGATGCACAGGCCTTCCTCGAAACAATCCTTGGCGCTGGGCGAGGGTGCGCCGCCGATATCGACTGTATGGGCGGTGGAGGCGGCAAAGGCGACCAGTTCTTCGCCGCGGAATATGGGATGCAGCATCGAGATGTCATTCAGGTGTCCGGTGCCGATCCAGGCGTTGTTGGAGATGATGACATCGCCGGGGTTGAGCGCCGATATTGGAAACTTTTCCAGCACCGCATCCAAGGTGCGCGGCAAGGTGCCCATGAACGAGGGAATGGAGCGCTTCGATTGCGTCAGTTGCCGGCCCTGGGCATCGAAGACGCTGAAGGCCATGTCGTAATTGTCGCGCACCACGACGGAAAAGGCGGCGCGCAGGAAGGTCTCGGCGACCTGGTCGACGATGCCGTCAAGGCGCCGCCAGATCAGCCCCAGGCGGACCGCGCTTAGCTCTGTCTTGCTCATTTTCAACTCTCACTCATGGACCGGTGTCAGCCAGTCTTTATAGGCTTCATCCTTGCAGCGCACGATGTTGTCGTAGGCGGTTTGCAGATGGCGGGTCAGGGGACCGGGTTCACCGGCGCCCACCGCCTTGCCGTCGACCGACAGGATCGGCACGATTTCCTGACCGGTACCGCAATAGAAACATTCCTCGGCCAGGTAAAGCTCGGTCCGGCCGACATCGCGCTCCACCGCCACCAGATCCATATGGTCGGCAAGGTGCAGCAAGGTGCGCCGGGTAATGCTCTCCAGAATGCCGGCGGTCACCGGCGGCGTGATCAGACAGCCGTCGCGGACGATGAACAGACAGCCGCCCGGTCCCTCGCTGACCGTGCCGTCGCGGTTCAGAATGATGCCGCCGTCGGCGCCGATCCTTTTTGCTTCCAGGCCGGCCAGGCGGCTGTTGAGATAGTTCGCCGTTGCCTTGATCCGTGGCGGCGAGGCGTCATCGGCATTGCGCCGCCAACTGCTGACCGCGAAATGCTTGCCGGTCTTGAAGGCATCGACGCGGGGCCGGGCCCGGCAGATCACGGAAGTGCCCACGGGGCCGGTGGCGATCATCTCGCCCCAATCGTCCACATAGGCCTGCACCCGGATGTAGCAGTCTTCCCGCAGATCGTTGGCGCGCAGCCCGGCCATGACCTGGGCTTCGAACTCCTCGGTCGTCGGCGGGCTCTCCAGTTCGATGACGCGCATGGAAAATTGCAAGCGCTCCAGATGGTCGTGTAAATGCAGCACATAAAGCTGTTCGTGCTCGTCATTCCAATAGGCGCGCATGCCTTCGAACACCGTGGCGGCGAAGGTCAGGCCCGGGGCCATGATGGATATCTTGGCATCCGCGAAGGAAACGACCTCGCCATTCAGCACGGCGAATTCCGGTCGGTAGGATGGATCGAGTTTCTTGGCCATTGGTTCCCTGCTCACAAATTCCAACCGGACAGAATGGCGCGCAATACGGCGACAAAAGCAAGCGGTTGGTCGAGAAAAAGATGATGATGCGCCTCCGGCATTGAAATGATCGGCTCGCCCGGCGCGAACAGGCCGCGCATATATTCGGCGATTTCCCTGGTCACCATGGCGCTGTCGGCGCCATAGATCAGCGCCTTGGGACAGCTCAGGTTGGTGAGATAATCCGCCAGGGGTTCGTCATGGTGGGAGGCGCCGCGTGCCGCGACATCGAATTTCCAGGTCCAGCCACCCTCGCACTCAGTCACCGAATGCCGGGCGATATAGTCCAGGATAAAGCCGTTTTCGCAGGGCTGCGCCGGGCCGAGGCGAAAACGTTTGAGAATGCTGTCGAGATCGGGATGCACTGGCTTCGGGCGGGTGTAGGGCTGGGTCGGGTCGGCCTTGGCGTCTACTTCCGGGCGCAATGGCGTATCGACGAAAACCATGCCTGATACATTCTCGCCGTAGCGGTTGCCGTGGCACATGGCCATGAAGCCGCCAAAACTATGACCGGCGATGATCGGCTTTTTGCCCAGGCCGGCATCGGCCAGCACGGCGGCGATTTCGGGTACATGGCAGTCGCTGCCATAATCGTCCCGCCGGCCGCTGTCGCCCATACCGGAAAAATCGATCGCCGCGACTACTCTGTCTTTGGCGAAAAACGGCGCGATAAATGACCACCACCGGGCATGCGCGCCGCCGGCATGAAGGAACAGGATGCCGGGCCGCGTGGAGTCCGTGGGCCCCCAGCGCAAATAATGAATATCGCAATCCAACACCGATACCCGGTGCGATGTCGGCGCATGGGCCAAGGCGCGCCGGAACCACTCTGGTGCTTGGAGGTCAGTCACGGGGCGGCAGGGCCTTTTGCATGCGGGCAATGCCCGCCTCGATCGTCTCGAGCGATGTGGCGAAGGACAGGCGCAGATGGTGCCGGCTGGCCGGCCCGTACGAGGAACCGGGTGTCAGCAGGACGCCCGCCTCGTTCAGCAGGTAATCCGCTACCTCCTTGCTATCGCCCCAGGCTTCGGGGATCTGTGCGAAGGCATAAAAAGTACCCTCGGGCAGGGGGCATTCGACGCCGGGGATCTGGTTCAGGCCATGCGCGATGGTGTCCCGGCGGCGGGCATATTCCCGGTTCATGTCCGCCACGTAAGAGGCGCTGTCATTGAAGGCCGCGAGGGCGGCGTATTGCACGATCGAAGTGGCGCAGCGCGAGGCGTATTGATTTAGGCGCGACAGCAGGGCGGCCAGTTCGGCTGGCGCGATGCAATAGCCCAGGCGCCAGCCGGTCATGGCGAAGGATTTTGACAGCGAGGTGGCGATCACCGTGCGCGCCGCCACGTCCTCGCCCAGGGCCGCGATGGAGACATGCGCGGCATTGGCATAGACCAGTTCGCTGTAGACTTCGTCGGCGACGAGCCACAGATCATGACGTTCGGCAACAGCCGCGATGGCGGCCAGTTCGTCCGGCAACAGAACGCGTCCCGTGGGGTTCCACGGCGTATTGACGATGATGGCCCGGGTCTTGTCCGTCACGGCGGCCTCCAGACGCGCGCCGTCGATGAAGAAACGCCCCTGTTCGCTGCCCATGGGCACGCCGACCGGGTTCGCGCCCGTCAGCTTGACCATCGCCTTGTAGGGCCCCCAGCCGGGCTCGATCACCAGCACTTCATCATCGGGGTCAAGCAGCGCCCGGGTGATTAGCGACAGCCCGCCGTAGGAGCCCGGCGTCACGACGATCTGATCCGAGTCGATCTCCAGGCCATGCTGTTCCGCCTCGAACGCCGCGATGGCCTGGCGCAGTTCGATCAGGCCGCGGGGGTCGATATAGTTGCCCTTGCCGTCGCGAATAGCCTTGATGGCGGCTTCCTGGACCGGCGGTGGCGCCTCGAAATCCGGCTCGCCAATGCCGAAGTCAACGACGCTCAACCCCTTGGCCTCCAGGGCATCGGCCCGCCGGCGCATGCCGACGACGGTGGAGCCGCCAACCGACTGGGCGAACCTGGAAAATGGGGGGGACATATGGGTTACCGCGTTCTTCTCTATTGTCGCGCCAGTATGGGCAAAAAAGCGCCTGTCAACAACCACCTCCCGCATGCTTCAATGCCGGGGTAAAAGCAAGTAGGGACCGAAGTAAATGTCGCAAGCATCCTGCCGCCTCGCCATCGACGTGGGCGGCACTTTCACGGACGTGGTGTTGGTTGATGACGACAGCGCCAGCGTCTGGTTCGCCAAGGTATTGAGTACGCCGGATGATCCCTCCCGGGGGTCCCTCGAAGGCGCGGGCGAAATTCTGCAACGCACCGGCATATCGTCATCGGTGGTGCACGACGTGGTGCACGCCACCACCGTGGCGACCAACGCGGTGCTGGAAGGCAAGGGTGCGAAGACCGGCATGATCACGACGGCGGGTTTTCGCGACGCCTTGGAGATGGGCCGCGAGGCGCGCTATGACATCTATGATCTTGGCATCCGCATGCCGCCCCCCCTGGTGCCGCGCCGGCGCCGGATGGAGGTCAACGAGAGGATCGGCTTCGACGGTGAAATTCTGACGCCACTGGGTGAGGCGGAGGTCGCGGAAGCGCTGTCGCGCCTGGTCGGGGAGGCGGGTATCGACTCCCTGGCGATCTGTCTGTTGCATGGCTACGCCCATCCCGGTCACGAGGCGAAGGTGGCTGAAACCGCAGCACGATTGTTCCCCGATCTGACGGTCAGCGTCTCGCACCAGGTCTCGGCCGAGGCCCGGGAGTTCGAGCGTACCTCCACCACCGTCGTCGATGCCTATGTGAAGCCCTTGGTGCGGAACTATGTGGGCCGCCTGAACCAGGGCATGGCCGATCTCGGCATGCGCCGGGAAGTTTCCATGATGCTCTCCCACGGCGGTATCGGCCCGGCCTCGGACGTGGCGGAGACGTTCCCGGTGCGGATGATCGAATCCGGTCCCGCCGCCGGCGCCATCGCCGCCGGGCATTTCGCCCGCGAGGCATTGGCGCGGCCCGACGCCATCGCTTTCGATATGGGCGGGACGACGGCCAAGATATCGGTGATCCAGGACGGCGAACCGGCCATTACCCATGAATTCGAGGTCGGCCATGTGCATCGTTTCAAGCGGGGCAGCGGCTATCCATTGCAGGTTTCAGCCATCGAACTGCTGGAAATCGGCGCCGGCGGCGGCTCCATCGCCCATGTCAACGATCTGGGCCTGCTTAACGTGGGGCCGAAATCCGCCGGCGCCGATCCGGGACCGGTCTGTTACGGCCAGGGCGGAACCGAGCCCACGGTGACCGATGCGGATCTGCTGCTCGGCTATCTCGATCCCGAACATTTCCTGGGCGGCGATATGCAACTGGATCTGGCGGCGGTGACCGCCAGTATCGAAGGCGGCATCGCCGGCCGGCTGGGCATGTCGGTGGAACAGATCGCCTGGGGCATTCATGACGTGGTCAATGAAAGCATGGCGGCGGCGATCCGCGCCCATGGGGCCGAAAAAGGCATTGATCTGCGGAATTTCGCGATGATAGCCTTCGGCGGCGCCGGCCCGGTGCACGCCTATGCCCTGGCGCGGAAACTGGGTTTGCGCCGTCTGCTGTGCCCCTTTGGCGCCGGCGTGGCATCGGCCATCGGCTGTCTGGCGGCCCTGCCGGCGGTGGAACTGGTCAGCGCCTATTTTGCCCCGTTGGACGCGGCGGACTGGACCGCGGTGGCGGCGCATTATGGAACCATGCGGCGGTCCGGCGAGGCGGCCCTGGCCAAGCTGATTGGCGGCGACAGCGCATTGGTCATGCAGCGCTCCATGGATTTGCGCTGCCAGGGCCAGGGTTATTCCGTAACCGTACCGATTTCCGAGGGTGTGGACGAGATATCCCTGACGGATTTGCATGCCGGTTTCGCCGAGATCTATCAGAATGTCTACGGCCACCGTCCACCGGAGGTGCCCTTGGAAGTGGTGGGTCTGCGGGCCCGGGTGCTCAATCCGCGTCCGAAGCTGGAAATCGCGCCGGCGATTGACACCACTGGCGGCGGTTCGGCCTTGAAGGGCCCGCGCCCGGTCTATTTCGAGGCTTCGGGAGGCTATACCGAAACAGCGGTTTATGACCGCTACCAACTGCCCCAGGGCGAGATCTTTCAGGGACCGGCCGTTATCGAGGAGCGGGAAACTTCCATCGTTACCGGTCCGGATACTACGTTCCATCTCGACCCCGCCGCCAACATCATTATCGACTTCAAGGAATAGATCCCCATGCAGATTGAGGACGCATTGGACCCCATTACCGTCGAAGTCCTGTGGACGCGCCTAATCTCGGTGATCGACGAGGCCGCCTTGGCGCTGCACCGCACCTCGTTCTCCACCGTGGTGCGGGAATCCCATGACTACACCTGCATGGTGCTGGCGCCCGACGGCCAGTCGGTGGCCCAGGCAACCCGTTCCATCCCATCCTTCATCGGCACCCTGCCCATGTCCGTGCGGGCCTTTTTGGTCAAGTATCCGGCGGAAACACTGCGTCCGGGCGATGTGATCATCTCCAACGATCCCTGGATCGGCACCGGCCACTTGCCGGATCTGACCATCGCCGCACCGATATTTCATGGCGATACCCTGGTCGGCTTTGCCGGTTCCATCGCCCATATGGCCGATATCGGTGGCCGGCGGCGGGCCCCCGACAACAAGGATATCTACGAAGAGGGCCTGCAAATCCCGATCCTGAAGCTGTACGAGGCCGGACGGCGCAACGAGACCTTGCATGACATTATCCGCCAGAACGTGCGTGTTCCGGACGAGGTCAGCGGCGATATCCATGCCATGGTCGGGGCCTGCCAGCGCATGAGCACCGGTGTTGCCGATCTGTTGAACGAATACGGCATGGCGGATCTGTGGGGCCTGGCCAACCGGATCATCGGCCTGACCCAGGACGCCATGCGCCGGGCGATCGAGCAGATCCCTGACGGCAGCTATAGCTCGACGACCAAAATAGATTCCTTTGATAGCCGGATGCCGCTTGAGATGCAGTGCCGCATGGACGTTCGGGGCAGTGAGCTGGTGGTCGATTTTGCCGGCAGTTCGCCGCAGAACCCATCACCGCTGAATTCCGTGCTTGGCTATACCCAGGCCTATTCCACCTATGCCCTGAAATGCGTGTTGTTGCCCGATGTGCCTAACAACGAAGGCAATTCCAGGCCGATCACAATTACCGCGCCCGAGGGGTGTTTCCTGAACCCCAGCTACCCGGCGGCGGTGGAGGCGCGGGCGACGGTGGGGCATTACTGCACTTCCGCCATCTTCAATACCCTGGCCAAGGCGCTGCCCGACCGGGTGCCGGCGGAAAGCGGCATTCCCCTGCACGGCTTCGCCATGTCGGGCTGGACCGGCGATGACCGGCCGTTCTCGACGATCTTCTTTTTCAACGGCGGCCAGGGCGCGCGGCCTGGTCAGGACGGTATTTCGACCCTCAGCTTTCCCACCAACGTATCGACCACGCCGGTGGAGGTGCTGGAACGTGGCGTGCCGGTGCGTATCCGCGACAAATCCCTGCTGCCGGGTTCGGGCGGGGCCGGCAAGTTTCGCGGCGGCCTGGGGCAGCGGATCGAGATGGAAATAACCGCCTCCCGCCCCGTGACCCTGGTGGTGCTGTCGCAGCGGCTGAATTTTCCACCCCTTGGCCGGCAGGGCGGCGAAAACGGCAGTCTGGAGCGCATTTTGCTCAATGATGGCGAGGTCGAAGGCGGCACGCCGTTCCGGCTCAACAAGGGTGACGTTATCACCCTGGAGCTGCCGGGTGGCGGCGGTTTTGGCGCCGCCGGGGAGCGGGCGGCGGAAATGCGGCAATCAGATCTTGCGGATGATTTGGTGTAAAAAAAATGGGCGGCCGAAGCCGCCCATTTCATGTTCTGTATCGCCGTCCTAGTCGAGACCGACTTTCTTGCGATGGTCGGCCCAGTATTTCGGCCAGGCGTCAGAGACCTTGATCTTGTTTTTCTTCTTTTTCTCGGCTGCGCGCCAGGCATTGAAGGCATCCGTGGCGTTATCCCACTCTTCAATAACCTTGGCATGACGGGCCAGGCGGGCCTGGTTCCAGGCTTCCGCCTCGGCTGACCAGACGCCCTTTTCCTTCAGGTACTTGATCGAGCCGGGATGCCAGGCAACGTCAGCCGGGGTTTTGCCGGCCATTGAAATTGCCCAGTTCTTGGTCGTGGCGTTGACGTTCTTGTACAGATCGAACGCCTCGTCCATGGCCTTGGCGACTTCATAGACTTCCGCTTCGCTGCGGTCGGCATATGTGACCATCATGGGATAGCGGAATTCGATGATGTTGACCGGCTTGCCTTTTTCCATGCCGGCGCCGTTGTCGATGGACAGCGGGGCATACATCGGCGCGATCTTTTGAATGCGGGCCCAGCCTTCCTTGTCGGCGGGATCGAACTGCACCCAGTCGATGCCGTCCGGTGAAGATTCCAGCTCGCGGGTGATGCCGGAATAAGGCGACATCAGGAAGCCGTCGATCTTACCGGTCAGCCGCGCGCCCTTCATGACGCCATAACCGCCGAACCAGACTGCCTTGATATCGTCGCGGGTCAATCCGGCATAGGCCAACAACGCATCGGTCTTGACGTTGACGGACGGATTGCCCTTCACATAGCCGATGCGGGCGCCCTTGAGGTTATGGCCGTCAGCATATTTTGAACCCTTTTGCACCGTCAGGCCGGTGGCCGTCGGCGGTGCCAGGACGATACGAAGGTCCTGCGGTCCCCATTGGGTGACAGCAAAGTCATAGGTGCCTTCCGAGGCGAAGAATGTTTCCGTCGCCAGGAAGCCGTAATGCGCCTTGCGCTGGGTTACCGGCAGCAAACGGCCGATACCGGTGCCCGAGGGCACGATGCGGATACGGGTGCCATACTTTTTCTTGAAGGCATTGGCCACGGCGGATGCCTGTGCGAAGCCGGCGGAGCCGAAATCGTACGAGGTCCAGATCATGGTTTTCGGTACGCCGCCCGCGTGGGCGCCGCTGGTCGCCAGCAGAGCCGCTATCGCGGCGCCTCCGGCAAATCGCAACATGTGTTTGGTTAGTTTCATTTTAGTGTTCTCCCTGTTTTTGCTAGGTAAGCTAATTGGTTTTTCCCACCAAGGTTTACAATATCGCGCAAAATCGCTGAGCGCCACCGACTCCTTGGACCGCCACGATAAATCTCATACTACCGCGCCGTTCTTATGCCGCCGCCTGTTTCCGCTGGAACAGGGCGATGGCGTAACAGATTGCCACCAATACGATCCCGGCGATCTTGGAGACCCCCTCGGGATACAGCAGGCAGGCGGCCGCCACGAGCAAGGGGCCGCGGACCGACCAGCCGATTGTACCTGCCTTGTTTAAATAGCCTTCAAAAGCGGCCGCCATCAACCAGACCGCGACCAGCGCCGTGCTCACCATGATGATAATTTCGTCCCACTCGCCACGCAGAATAAGCGAGGGGTTGAGCACGAAAATGAACGGCAGAATGAAATTGATCAGGCCGAGCCGCATGGAGCGCATGCCGATCGCCATGGTATCGGCCTTGGCGATGATCGACGCCGCCACCGCCGCCAAGGCGACGGGCGGCGTGATATAGGACAGCATGCCCCAATACAGGATGAACAGGTGCGAGGCGATGGGATCGAGGCCCGCATCGATCAGGGCCGGGCCCAGAACAATCGCCAGGAAAATGTAACAGGCGCTGACGGTCATCCCCATGCCCAGCAGGAACGAGGTTACCGCCCCCATGGCAAGGAGGAAATACAGATTGTCGCCCGCGATCTGCAGCAATTCCCGCGAGAAGGCGCCGCCGACGCCGGTGAAGGCCAGGGAGCCGACGATCATGCCGACGCCGGCCAAAATGGCGATGATGTTGGAAATGATCTTGGTGGAATCGACGATCAGTTCCTTGAACATGGCCAGGTTGAAGCGGTTTTCTGCCTTGCGGAAGACGATCGAACAAAAGATCAAGATGCCCGCCGCATAATAGGGCGCATAAAGATCCAGGCGCAGCCAGACCAGCATGTAGACCAGGGCGATCAGGGAGAAGATGTAATACCAGCCGCTCTTGAAGGTCTCCCACAGATCCGGCACGTCGGCGTCATCCATGCCTTTCAGGCCGTTAACGGCGGCGTAATTATCAACCTGCAGCAGCAAGGCGATATAGAAAATTACCGCCGGCACCACGGCGGCGATCATCACCGTTGAATAGGGAACGTTAAGGAATTCCGCCATCAGGAAGGCCACGGCCCCCATTACGGGGGGCATCAGCGCGCCGCCCGTGGAGGCGCAGGATTCAACCGCGCCGGCATAGACCGAAGGGTAACCGACCCGCTTCATGGTCGGAATGGTCAGCTTGCCGGTGGTCACGACGTTGGAAATGACGCTGCCGCTCAGCGAGCCGAAAAAGCCGCTGGACAGAATAGCGACCTTGGCCGGGCCGCCGCGGCTGCGGCCCATCAGGGCGGAGGCGAAATTCATGAAGAAATCGCCGCCGCCCGTGACCACCAAGGCCGAGCCGAAGATCAGGAAGCCGATCAGCAGATTGCCGGCCACCCGCATGGGCACGCCGATAATGCTTTCGAAGCCCATGGCATGCGAGCGCACCAATTCCGCCGGCTCCTTGGCAAAGCCCCACAGGAAACCCGGCGCCACATCAGCCCACAGGGGAAACAGGAAGAACATGGTGGCGATAATGAACAGGGCATTGCCGCCCGCCCTGCGGACGCCTTCGAGGGCAAGAAAACAGATTGCCGTCGCCGCCAGGGTTGGCTCCACCGGGGCGACGATATCCCAGCCCTGTTCGACCATTTCGGCGCCGAAGTAGGACAAATACAACGCCGCGACGAGGCAGATGATGGCCAGCGCCCAGTCATAAATTGGAACATGGTAGCGGTCGGCATTACGGGCGGGAAAGATAAGGAAAGCCAGGGGCAGAAAAATGGCGATCAAAAGGTAATAGTACGAGTTGTCGACCAGGACATAGCCGAAAGCATCCCAGCTAAAGGTCTGGTTCATGGCGACCAGGATACCGAAAGCGCCGTACAGCAGCGCGATCCAATAGACCACACCGGATATACGGTCCGATGTCGCCTCGTCGACAAGGTCGTCCAGCTTGGCGTTGTCATCGTCGCCAAGCTGCGCGGTGTCGCTATCGTTCATGTCACGCCTCTCCAAGAACGGCGGCCCCATGTGTCTGGGACCTTGTCCGTTGCACTCCCATCGCTTGCCAATGCCTTATATCCGAGGCTTCGGGTTCAAGCAAACCGAGTCGAACGTAAACAAGTTTGGCCCAGGTAGGAATGTTTTTTCGACGGATTTCATTATTGCCTTCCGGATAACCTGGACAAGCCGGCCTTCAATAGGGAAAGTAGGCGCGCAAGAAAAGGAGAGTGCTGTGGATTTCGCGCCGCGTATGAGCCGTTTTAAACCGTCGCCCAGCCAGATCGCCACCGCGCGGGTGCGGGATCTTCAGGCCCAGGGCCGGGACATTATCAAGTTGACGGCGGGGGAGCCTGATTTCCCGGCGCCCGAGCATGCCAAACAGGCCGTAATGGCGGTGATGGAACGTAATGAAGTTCAGTACACACCCATCAACGGCACCGTGGCCATGCGCCAGGCGGTGCAGGGGAAGTTCAAGCGCGACAATGGCCTGGACTATGATCTGGACCAGATCGCCGTTGGTTCCGGCTCGAAACAGATTTTGTTCAACGCCCTGATGGCGACGGTTTCGGCCGGCGATGAGGTGATCATTCCCGGTCCCTATTGGGCCTCCTATCCGGACATGGTGAAGCTCGCGGGGGGTGAACCGGTCTTTGTGTCGGCCGGACAGAACGAAAAATTCAAGATGCGGCCGGCCGAGCTGGAGGCGGCGATCACGCCCCGGACAAAGTGGCTGATGTTCTGTTCGCCGGGAAATCCCACCGGCGCGGCCTATTCCCGCGATGAATTGCAGGCCCTGGCCGATGTGCTGTTGCGCCATCCGCACGTTCATGTGCTGACCGATGATGTTTACGAGCATCTGATCTTCGACGACCATGAATTCGCCACCCTGGCGCAGGTGGCACCCGGTCTGTATGACCGCACGGTGACCTGCAACAGTGTCTCCAAGGCCTATTCCATGACCGGCTTTCGCTGCGGCTATGCGGGCGGGCCAAAGGACATCATCGCCAAGATGTCGAACATGCAGTCGCAAAGCACCGCCGGCGTCTCCGCTCTGGGCCAGGCCGGCGCGGTGGCGGCGCTGAACGGCCCGCAGGAGTTGCTAAAGGAGCGGGCGGCGAATTTGCAGCGCCGCCGCGATATCCTGTTCGAAAAACTGAACGCCGCCGACGGTTTGAATTGCGATCTGCCCGATGGCGCAATGTATATCTTCTGCTCCTGCGCCGGCACCATCGGCAAGCGGGCGCCGGACGGGCAGGTAATCGAGAATGATACGGATTTCACCATGTATCTGCTGGATTCCGTCGGTGTCGCCGTGGTGCAGGGCGTGGCCTATGGCCTGTCGCCCTATTTCCGCGCCAGCTTCGTCGCGCCGGAGGAAGACCTGGTCCGGGGCGGTGATCTGATCCAGCAAGCCTGCGCGGCGCTCGAAGAGTAACCACCAACAAGAGGGATGAAGTTGTCATGAGTGCGGGAGAACGTCTGCCTGGAACACCGGATCCGATGCATAAGTGGCCCGGTGCGGGCGGCATCATGATCGCCGGCGATACCTGGGGCGACCCCCATGGACCGCTGGTGGTGCTGCAGCATGGCGGCGGCCAGACCCGGCATGCCTGGAAAGGGGCGGGGGAAACCCTGGGCCGGTCCGGCTATCACGCCGTGGCTTTCGATGCCCGGGGGCATGGCGATTCCGATTGGGCGGCGCCCGATGATTACGGCCCGGATTTCATGGTCGGGGATCTGAGTTGCGTCGCCAAGGCCCTGGGCAGCGACAACCCGATCCTGGTTGGCGCTTCCATGGGCGGCGGCGTCAGCCTGCTCTCTATCGGTATGGGCGAGGTTGACGCCAAGGCGCTGGTTCTGGTTGATATGGCGCCCAGAATGGAGCCCGAGGGGCAGCGCAAGATCCAGGAATTCATGAGCCAAAAGCCCGATGGCTTCGATACCCTGGACGAGGTGGCGGAGGCCATTGCCAACTACCAGCCGCACCGCAAGCGGCCGCGCAATCTGGACGGCCTGGTCAAGAACGTCCGCCTTGGCGCGAACGGCAAATACCGCTGGCACTGGGACCCGGCGCGGCGCAAATCCCACGTCCCCGGCTCGCCGATCTACCGCCAGCGCCTGCATGATGCGGCTGAAAATCTAAGCCTGCCGACCCTGCTGGTCCGTGGCGGGCTCTCGGATGTGTTGAGCGAGGAAGGCGCGCAAAGCTTCCTCGAACAATGCCCGCACGCGGAGTATGTGTCGGTCAAGGACGCGGCCCACATGGTTGCCGGCGACCGCAATGACATCTTTGCCGGCGCCGTCACCGAGTTCCTGGGCCGCGTCGCGCCGTCCGGGTGAATGGCGGGGCGGGACGAGATACGCCATGCGCGCCATTCTATACCGGGAACTGGGCTCGATCGACAATCTGGCGCTGGAACAGGTGCCGCTGCCGCAGGTCAAGGAGGATTGGCTGCGTATCGAAACCCATGCCGCCGGCCTGAGCTTTTCCGCCAGCCTGTATATCGAGGGGCGCTATCAACGCCAGCTTCCCCTGCCCTATACACCGGGCACCGAGGTTGCCGGCATTGTCCATGCGGTCGGTCCCGGCGTCGACCGGGTCGCGGTCGGCGACCGGGTCATGGCCAGCGTCGATTGGGGCGGCCATGCGGGCTATTGCCTGGCGCATCAGCTTTGCACCCACAAGATGCCGGCGCAAATGCCCTTCGCGGAGGCGGCCATGATGGTCAACAGCTATGCCACCTCCTACGCCGGGTTGGTCTGGAAGGGCGGCCTGGTGGCCGGCGAAACAGTGTTGGTGCACAGCGCCGCCGGCGCCATCGGCCTGGCGGCGGTGGAAATCGCCAAGGCCCTGGGCGCGACGGTGATCGCGACCGCCAGTAGCGCCGAACGCCTGGCCTTGGCCAAGGCCCATGGCGCCGATCATCTGATCAACTATTCTGAAGGTGATTTCGCGGCCGAGGTCAAGGCGTTGACGGATCGCCGGGGCGCCGATCTGATATTCGACTCCGTCGGTGGCGATGTGGCGCGGCGGTCCTTACGCTGTTTGGCCATCGAAGGGCGGTTGCTGGCCATCGGTTATACCAGCGGCGATATTCCCGAGCTGCCTTCCAACATCTTCATGGTCAAGAATGCCGCCCTGATTGGCCTTAACATCGGCACCTATCTCGGCTGGAGCCCCGGCGGCAACCGGGAGGGTTACAGCCGGAAAATCTTCGAAATTCATGACCGGCTGCGCGAATTGTACGAGGCGGGCAAACTGCGCCCCGCCGTCAGCCTGTACGACGGCTTGGAGCAGTTCCTGCCCGCCATCAAGGCGTTGATGAACCGCCAGGTACTCGGCAAGGCGGTAATCGAAGTGGGCGACGCCGACCGCGCCTGATCTGGCCGCGCCTGCTTTCGCTGTTATGCGGGGCGCTTGCCGGCGTTTGCCGCGACGGCTTCGGCAATTTGGGGGATCAGCTCGTCCGGGAAGTCATGGCCCATGCCGTCAATGACCAATAATTCCGAACCCGGAATGGAATTCTTGATATCCTCGCCGCCGGGCAGGGGAATTAGCGGGTCGTCACGGCCATGAATGACCAGGGTCGGCGCCGTGATCTCCGATAATCGCGCCACGCGGCTGTCGCCGGAGGCGATGGAGGCCAACAGATGCCGGCCGTTGCCGTCGGGATAGAAACTGCGGTCGTACTGCGCCGCCGCCTCGGCCCGCAGATCCGCCTCCGGCCGGGGATATTGCGGGCTGCCGTTGATCCGGGCGGTCTCCACCGCTTCGTCCATGGCGCCCTCACGGGTGCCTGAGGGATTGCGCGGTTTGGTCAGCCATTCGGCCACCTCGCCCTCGGGCCGGGGTAGGCCACGACGGCCGGAGGTGGCCATTATGCAGGTCAGGGTGGCGACCTTCTCCGGGAAATCGATGGCCAAAATCTGCGCGATCGCGCCGCCGTTCGAGCTGCCGATGACATGCGCGCTATGGATGCCCAGCACATCCAACAGGCCGGCGGCATCGGCGGCCATATCCTCCAGGGTATAGGGCGCCGCCACGGCTTCCTTGGCGCGGGCCTGGGCGAACGCCGCCTTGGTATCCGCCGGCCCCCAGTCATCGTGCTTGCTGGAAAGCCCCACGTCCCGGTTGTCATAGACGATGATCTTGAAATTGTGCGCCGCCAGGGCATCGCAAAGCGTCTTCGACCAGCGCGTCAGCTGTACACCCAGGCCGCCGACCAAGAGCAATGGCTGGGCGTTTTCCTGGCCCCAAATCTCGTATTCGATCTCGATACCGTTTACCGCCGCCCGTGCCATGCCCGATCCCTCTTTACTTTTGAAAAACTACCGCAAGCATCATATCGCCCGTTGCCGCCGCAGTCATCACGAAGACGTGACCGCGGCGGGCATCGAATCGATTTACCATAATCATGTTTGGCGAACCTTAGGCCAAAGCAGGGGAGACGATCATGAAACATGGCAGGTTTACCGCGTATCTGACGGCGGGCACGGCGTTTCTTGGCATATGTTTGACGGCGGCCACGGTGCCGGCGGCGCCACAGTCCCTGGCCCTGGTGGCGACGGACAGGCCGGTGCATCTATCCTGTGCCGATGGCGTCTGTGCGGCCGAATTCACCGCCTTTTGCCTGCAGCCGGAGCGTAGCTCGCCGGTACCGGGCACGAATTACGCGTTGACGGCGAAAAGCCGCATCGCGGTCAACGCCTTTACCCAAGACGGGCGGAAAATCACGCTCGATCCACGATCGTCCCTGCGCTTTCGGGCCTGGCGCGGCCATACCGCGATACAGGTCAGCCTGGCGCCGGGCCTGAAGCAGCGCCTGGATCTGCAATCCGTCGCCATCGACCTGGCGGCCCATGTGGTGCTGGCGCCCGAGGCGTTGCCTGGCGACGACAACCCCATCAGTGCCGATGAACTGGCCCTGGTCGAAGATGCCTTGCGTCCCGCCGGTACGGCGGTGGTCGACAATGACCCCGAAGGCATGGCGGCGGCGCGGCTGACCAACCGGCTGGTCAACCTATTGCCCGGCTACGAAACCGATGTTGCCGGCACGGCGAAACACTGGCGCACCCTGATGATCGGTGCCCGACGCGACGGCCTGCGGCCCATGGCGGTGCGTTATGCCCAAAACGCCTACGATCTGTGCCGCTACTACGCCGACCGCGTCGTCCCCGGCGACATGCGCCGCTGCCTGCAGGGCCAGCACGACCGCCTGATCAAACGCCTGAATTCGAAGTATTGGAAGGCGATTAGGACGGGAAGTTAAAGGGAAAGGGGCCAAGAACATCATCGGATCTTGACCCCCAACCCAGAAAGCAATTTACGGCTTGCCCGCACGCCGGGGGCGAATACGGACAAGATCTTCGATCACGCCATCCATGCCATTGCCGACGACGACGTTGCCGATCTTTTCCGAGACCTTTTCCAGGGCCTCCAGCTCCTTTAACCGCAGGAGGGTCGGGTTGTCGTCCATCAGTTTAGCGGTATTGAGTAGCGAACGAGTCGCCGCGGTTTCTTCACGCCGCTTGATAACATTCGCTTTAGCAAATTTTTCCGCCTCAATGACCCGGTTCACCATCTCCCTGATATCGCCGGGCAGGATGACGTCTTTAACACCGACCGTGGGCACCTCCACGCCAGCATCCGCTAAATTGGGCAGCAAGCGCTCACCAATGGCGGCATTGATACCCTGTTTGTCGCCCAGAACCTCGTCAAGAGTCCGGGTGCCGACGACCTGCCGCAAAGAGAATTGCAGCTCTTTGTAGAGGTAGTCTTTCAAGTCTGCGGTCAGCTCAGCGACCTTGACCGGGTCAACAACCCGGTAGACAGCGGTCACGTTGGCCCGGACACCGATTTGATCCTTGGTCAGAACTTCCTGACCGGTCACTTCCAAGATTTGCAGACGTAGATCCTGCTGCACCAAATCAATCCGGCGGGATGCCTGGTAGATGGCATGGCAACCCGGTTCCAATTGCTGTTCCAACTTGCCGTCCACATACAACAGGCCGACATAGCCATTGGCAACTTCCGCAATCTTCACCAAGCCGGGCTGAGCGACCCTGGATAGCGGCTCAACAAGGTTGGCCGGCGCCAAGACTTCGACATTGGGGTCAATGACCAATACCTCAATCTTGCACAGGCCCTTGGCGTAGAATGCCTGCTGGCCCTGTCCGACAAGATCGATCAACTTGCCATCGGCGAAGACCAGGCCGAGTTGACCATCCTGCATATCAACCAAGTGGAAGAACTCGGTGACTGTCGCTCTGTTGGTCTGCGCCAAATTCGTCAACGCCGTCGAGGCGGGTGCCTCTATCGGCATCTGGCGCAGATCAATAGTAATCTGCGACAATCGACCGCCAAGTCGAGACACACGGTGGACGCCCGAACCATATATTTGGCGGAACATCTTATTCCGATAAACCGCAGCAACCTCGTAGTCCGCATTGACAATTTTGTAAGTGAACATTGTTTTGCTCCTTCTCTGTTATTTGTTTCGTGGTGGAACGAAAAGTTCCAAATCTATGAATTTTGACTGCACGGAAGAGTTCCGACGGTCCGGGGCGGATGCCTTCACTGATGCTTTTCCACGCAGGCGCATCGACCAGGGGTTCCCGCTCCAATATGGAAGGGGCATGCCAGGAATTTGCGTCTGGACGGGCGGGCAACGGTGCGAAGGCGCGCAAAGCCTCTTTCCACCTGGTGAAACCTTGCCTGGCAATGCGGCGAGGTCACGCCTGGAACCCTTCCGGCACTCTTTTCAGTTGCTTCAGTTGGAGCAGGATTTGAACCCGCGACCTCTGCGTTTACAGCGCAGTGCTCTCCCAAATTGAGCTATCCATGGTTTAGATGACGGGAATCGAACCCGCGACTTCCATCTTATAGAGTCTGGCGCTCGCCAATGAGCTACATCGACCATTGGTGCTTTGACGGCATCAATTGATGCCATCGACAAGGGCCGCTCGATACACGCGGGGCGTATTACGGCACCGGGCGCGCCGGCCGGGAATAAGGAATCCGGACCAAAGAGCCAAAGCCCCCAAAGTACCTAAAGAACAAGTGTGCTTGGATTTTTCAAATTTCGTACGGAATTATCATAGTGCCTGCCTCCTTGATGCGCTGATCTTGGGCAGGACACGCGCGCAACACTTTTGCGCTGGTATCAGGCCCCTGGTGTAAACCGCCCTGATGCTATGCAGGGCATATTCAAGTGGTTCGTCATTACCAATCCTGTTCGCCAATTATTTGTCAGTTCATCGACCAGGCGACTTGTAGACCGTGTGGGGGATCGGGACAAGTAAAATCTTAGGTTGAGTATGAAAACGACAGAAATCGACATTGTATCGGCATAAATGATTATGGAAATTGCGCCGCCGATGCAAATCAGTACAACAATGTTGCGTTGCTATTGGCGCCGCCTACACCCCCGGCAGTTCCGCGACGGCCTGTTGCAGGCGCGGGATGTGTTCGTGGGGTTCAAGGCCGCCCTGCAGGGTGCGCAGGCATAGGTGGGTCAGGCCCATCTCGCGCCAGCCGGCGACCCGGTCTTTCCACTCGTGTTCCCGGGGGCCGACCACGGCGACGCCGGCCTCCATACCCAGGGCGGACGGGTCGCGGTCGGCGGCCTCGGCTTCACGATGGATGTCGTCGCGGATGGCGGGGAAATCCTCCGGCGAGGCCAGGATAAACCAGCCGTCGGCCTGGCGGCCGATGCGGCGGCGGATGCGCGGGACCATGTTGGCGGCGGCGCCGATCCACATCGGGATCGGGCGCTGGATCGGCAGGGGTGCCAGCCCGGCGCCGGAGACCTGCTCCCACGTGCCCTGGAAATCGACGCTTTCCTGGGTCCAGAGCTGGCGCAGCAGCTCCATCTGTTCCTCGCAACGGGCGCCGCGATTGTGAAAATCGGCGCCAAGCGAGGCGTATTCCACTTCGTTCCGGCCAATGCCGATGCCGAAACGGACCCGCCCGCCGGACAGCACATCCAGGGTCGCCACCTGTTTCGCCACCAACACCGTCTGCCGCGCCGGCAGGATGATGCAGGAGGGCACCAGTTCGATCTTCTCCGTCGCGCCCGCGATCAGGGCCAATAGGGTCAGGGGTTCGTGCAATTCGCCTTCTCCGGGGCGGATGACCTGATCGGGCACCCGCAGATGGCTTAAGCCAAGATCCTCGGCCGCCTGGGCGAAGGCCTTGATGGCGCCGATGTCGTTTTGCAGTTCCCTGACGGGCAGTGAAACGCCGATGCGCATGGCGGGTGATCTCCTGAATTGATATCCGGCGGGCTCCCAACGGTACGGGGAACAGCAGAAATTTAAAACACAAAAAAATTTGTTAAATATTATTTTCACTTTTTTATAATGTTTATTATTGAATTATCTCATTTGCGTTTGTATATAGCTGTCATGAGCAATGACCAATTGATAGATATCGACGCCCACACCGTGCGCGACTGGCTGCACCGGGGCGAGGCTGTGTTGGTGGATGTGCGGGAGGCGGAGGAGTATGCCGAGGAACGCATCCCCGGCACCCGGCCATTTCCATTGTCCCGGTTTGACCCCGACAGGCTGCCGTCGGAGCCGGGCAAGAAGACCGTGCTGACCTGCTTTATCGGCGGCCGTTCGTCCGAGGCGGCGGAGCGGCTCATCGCCGCCGGACACAGGCAGGCCTTTCAGCTCGACGGCGGCCTTTTCGCCTGGAAAGAGGCTGGTTTTGCCACCGAGGCCTGACCGCTCCCTATCCGGTGTCCCGCAATTAGGACCTTGGCGGTGTTTTCAGATCTCCTCCAGGCCGCACCATTCAGCGATAAACAGTGCCATGGCCTGGGTGTTTTGCCGTACCGATTCCAGATTGACCCGTTCATCAAAGCCATGAATGGCATCCGACAGCGGCCCATAGACCAGGCCGGGAATATCGGCATACAGGCCGAAGAACCTGGCGTCCGTGGTCGCCGTCGTCGCCTGGGCCTGCAACTCCCGGCCATAGGCCTCCCGGTGGGCCCGGCCCAGGGCGGCCTCGGCCTCGTCGGCATCCTGTAGGACATAGCCCTCGGCCAGGAAGCCGTTGTAGGTGATCTGTGGCGGGGCGTTGCGCAGGAAGGCATCCTGGCTGGCCGCGTCTCGGATGCAGTCTTCCAACTCCGCCTGCCGCGCCTTCAGGTCATCGCCGGGATAGATCGCCACGCGCAGATCAAAGACGCACCACGAGGGCACGGAAGAGGCCCAATCGCCGCCCTCGATCCGGCCGACATTGAAATTTATCGGGTGATCATGGTCGGCGTAATGGGGCTGATCGACCCGTTCGGCGTTCCACTTCTTTTCCAACTCCTTGAGACCCTGGATCAGCACGTAGGCGGCGTCGATGGCGTTGGAACCGGTGCCCGCATAGGCCACGTGCACGGGAATGCCCTGGACCTTGATTTGCAGCCACAAAACGCCGATCTGGGCCCGGATCAGGCAATCGCCCATGGGCTCCGGGATCAAGGCGGCTTCCGCGCGATAGCCCCGCGCCAGACAGGCCAGGGCGCCGTTGCCGGTGCATTCCTCCTCGACCACCGATTGCAGAAAAACATCCGCCCCTGGCCGCCAGCCCTGGTTTTGCAGGGCCTTCAGGGCATACATGGCGCCGACCAGCCCAGCCTTCATATCGCCCGACCCCCGGCCGTACATCCAGCCGCCGTCGATCCGCGGCTCGTAGGGCGGTGTCGTCCACATCTCGTGCGGCCCCTCCGGCACCACATCGATATGGCCGTTCAAAATAAGTGAGCGGCCCGTGGGATTGTCGCAGCGATGACCGCCGACCACGTTGAAGGCATTGTCATAGTCCGTATAAACGGGGGAAAAGCCCGGCAGATGGCTGATCTGATCGACGTCGATCCGCCAGCGATCGACGCTCAGGCCCTGTTCGCGCATGGCCTTGGCCATGAAATCCTGGGCCGTATGCTCCCGGCCCCGGCGCGAGGGAAATTTCACCAATTCGGCGGTAAAATCCATCTGCTCATCAAATCCGGTGTCAACCGCGTCCTTGATCCGCCCGGCAATGGCACTATCCAGCATAACGATCCTCCAAATTTCGGCCCTGGCATCAGGATAGGATCATTGCGCCGTGGGGACCAGACCGAAGCGGCGAACCGGTCTGGCATTGGCGTTCGGGAATCTCCCACGCGCCCGGAATTTCGGCTGGCGGCAAGGTCTGGTGGCGGGACGGGTAAATCGGCGCAAGAATAAGGGCTTGATTTGATGGTCTGGATTAGCGATCATTGCGTGCCTATCCGGTTGACGCAGACACCCGCTACATCTAGTATCTGTC
>CAZVYX010000038.1:0-57338 GCA_964631725.1 uncultured Rhodospirillaceae bacterium
TAATGGACAGATACTAGATGTAGCGGGTGTCTGCGTCAACCGGATAGGCACGAATCTATCCAACTCGGATCGTCTTTGAAACTACAAAAAGTAACTATTTTGTATCAATTACCGGTTGACTGCTCGCTGAGGCCTTTGCGGATTTCCGACAAAGCGCGCAGTTGCTGGCCATCGGCGTCAAAATTGTTATTCGCCAGCCAGACCTCGAAAGCAGCTTTCAGCGCCGGCCAGTCTTGATCTGTCATGGCGAACCATGCGGTGTCCCGGTTGCGTCCCTTGTAGATCATATGCTGGCGAAACAGGCCTTCGTAGCTGAAGCCAAGGCGCAGGGCGGCGCGGCGGGAAGCGGCATTATGGCTGTCGCACTTCCATTCGTAGCGGCGATAGCCCAGGTCATCGAATACATGCGCCGCCATCAGATACATGGCTTCGGTTGCCGCCCGGCTGCGTTTCAGCGTTGGCGCATACCAGATCGAGCCAACTTCGCAACTGGCCCAATCAGGAACGATGCGCAGATAGCTGGCCATGCCCCGCGCCTTGCCGCTGACACGGTCGATCAGGGCAAAGACGAGCGGATCCTCGCTTTCCTCCTGGGGCGTCAGCCAGGCACGGAATGACTCCCTGTCGGCAAAGGGACCAAAGCTCATGTAGGTCCACATATCGCCGGTGGCGTCGCCCTCCGCGCCGCAGGCGGCGTCATAGAGGTCATCACAGTGCCGCGTCGGATCTATGGGTTCGAGCAGCACAGATCCGCCGACGAATATTTTATGCTCGGGCCGGCGGCCATCGGGCAGGGCGTCCAGACTCTCGCCAACGGGCGGGCCTGGGTGAACTTTCGCCGTCATGCCGGCTTCCGCGCTTCGATCTGGCCCAGACGATTGTCCAGCAGCCATTCATACTTGGCGTCGGCAAAGCCGGCCTCTTCCAGGTACGAAACATACTCCGGGCCGCTTGGGACATGGCCCGTGTAATGCCCTTCGCGGATTGCCTGCAGATGGTAGAAGGCGGGGTCGACCGGGCCGGAGCGGCGGTCATTCAGCATATAGCCGACGATCAGAATACCGCCGCCAGGCGGCAGCGCATCGTGGGCCCGCCGCAGGGTGGCCACCACATCATCGCGCAGATACCAATGCAGCGGCGTGATGTAGGAGATCAGGTCGCAGTCGCCGGGATAGTCCCCGGCCTTCAGGAAATCGCCGGGTTGGGCGGTGATGCGTTGCGCCAGCCCATGCTTGGCAATGAACTCCCTGGTCACCGGAACGACATTGGGATGATCCTTGACCGTCACCCGGATACCTTCGTGGCGTTCGCAAGCGGCGATGGCGTAGCAGCCCGAACCGCCGGCGAAATCGAGCCAATGATTGAAGCGGGAGAAATCAAACCGCTTGGCCAGGCGATGGGCCAGGGCGATGGAGGAGTTATAGCCGGCGGTGGTAAATTCCCGGGCCCGTGCTGGATCGTCCAGATCGCCCTCGTAGAGTTTCGACGGCGGCCTTTCGGAGCTGACTTCGGCCAGATTGCCGGCGAAGCCCTGCCATTCCCCATACTCCGCGCCGATGGTAAAGCGCAGATAATCGCCGAAATAGGTCGGCGCCTGCTGCACCAGGAAACGTTCAACATCGTCCAGATTGACATTGCGGCCATCCACATCGCGCACAAGGTCCATGGCCTTGCAGATGATCAAAAGGCGATCGGCGGTCTCGGGGTCCACGCCGCAATGGGCGCCAACCTCTTGCGGCGTGCTGGCGCCTTCCGACAGGGCGGTAAACAGGCCGCATTCCAGGGCCGCCGCCAGGGCCTGGCTTTTCTTGAACGAGAATGCCAGTTCATTCAGCCGTTCCGAATTCCTGCCGGCGGTGGGATCGTTTGGGACTTTACTCATTCCGGTTTCCTCGATGTAAGTTCTTGTTGTTGGGCGCCGGGTTCGGGCGCGGGATTGAGCTCGGGGGCGGCCCGCGCGGTTGCCGGATAACCGATCTGGCGCAAGACCTCTCCCTTTTGGTCCACGGTATCCAGGACCATGTTGCGGGCGTTCAATTGCGGCAGGTCGAAGGCTTCTTCCGGCGTTCTTACCAAGGCGATTTCCACCTCCAGAGCACCCAGGGCGTCAACCCAATATTGCGCGTCCTGGCTGGCAAATTGTCCCTCCAAGAATAGCCTGGCCTCGTTCTCCGGATCGCCGATCTCCAGGCCCCGCTGCCACAGCCCTTCGTTACCGAGATGGCGATAGAGAGCCCGGCTGGATTTTTCACTCATGGCGGTAATGACGATGTCCCGGCCGTCGCGGGCCCGATAGATATTGTTGTTCGGACGGTGGGAGCGGTCGTGGGCTTCGCGTCCGCTTACCCCGACGCCGTCGCGCATGGTGCCGTGAGAGACCGACAGCAGGGAAAACAATGTCTCCTGCATGGACAGGTCGATATGCCGGCCTTGACCGCTTGCGCCGCGCCCTTGCAGGGCGGCGCAGATCGCAAATGCCGCCATCAGGCCGTTGCTGGCGTCCGCCACATAGGTTTGGGGCGCCGCGATCCGATCAGCATTGGCGTTGAGGGCCTGAAGCAGGCCGCTTTCCGCCTGGAATATCAGATCATAACCGGCGCGTTCGGCATCCGGGCCGGTCTGGCCGAAACCGGACAGGGAGCAATAGATGATGCCTGGGTTGATGGCCTGAATGGCGTCATAATCGATGCCCAGGCGATGAGTGACGCCGGGGCGGTAGCTCTCGATCAGGACGTCCGCCGCGCGCGCCAGATCCAGGAAGGCGCGATGGTCGTCTTCGTAGCGCAGGTTCAGGACAACGGATTTTTTGCCCCGGTTCAGCAACAGGTCTTCGTTGTTGATGCCTTGGGATGAAAATTCCCGTTCCACACGGATCGATGTGGCGCCCCACCCGGCCATCAGAAAGCCGCAATATTTTCCCGGCGTCATGACGCCGACTTCAAGGACGGTGATGCCTTTCAAAGCGTCCCGCATGACATACTCCTACGAACTATGGGCTGGTATCTTCGACGATAAACAATAGCGCACGCTCGCCAGGCGCGATCTGGGTGCGATGGCGGTCCTTGGTGCCATCTTCGATTTGCAGGCAATGACCGGCTGCAAAAGTGACCGGGCCGTCGTCGTAGACAAAGGTAACGCAACCTTCGAGCACGTATCCCGAATGACCCTTTTCGCACCAGGCTTGATCGTCATAATCGGAGGTGAATTCCAGCAGGCGTAACAGCTTCCCACCATGCACCTGTTGCTTCAGCCGCAGGCCCGGCGCCACGGCCTGCCAGGGCAAATTGTCAAACTCAATTTTCGCGCGGCTCATCCTTGGACCTCCGGTCGGGGCTGGTACGCGCCCGGGTCAGCCGGCGGCGACGGTTTCTTCGCTGAAGGTCAGTTCCAGCTTCAGGCCATCGGGGCTTTGCAAGAACAATTGGGTCAGATTGAATTTCGGCACCACCCGTTCGTCATATTCGATGCCGGCGGCCTCCAACCGCGCCTTGATCTCGCCATAGCCGGTGCAGCGGAAGGCCACATGGTCGACCCGGCCCGTGCCGTCGGGAATGTCGTCGCGTTCGATCAAATGCAGGACAGGTTTATCGGCGGCATAGACCCAGGCGCCGGGAAACGGAAAGGGCGGCCGATCGCCGATCCGCAGGCCCAGGACATCCACGTAGAACTTGGCCGAGGCCGCCGCGTCCCTGGTGACGACATTGTAGTGATCGATGTATTCCAACGGCATGTCATGCTCCCCCGTCGCCTTTCGGCGCATCCTTCATGATGACAGTATGACCGCTGCCGCCCTGTCGGGCAATGCGCCGGGCCGCATTGCCAGTTCTCCGCGGACCGAGTTATTCTTGGCTGTGTTGGATAAGAACGGTGGCCGGATCACCGAGATACTTGTGGGAGCGAGACCTTGAGCGATGCCGCCACGAAGACCGGGCAGCAGGTGGACCTGCCCCTGCTGTTTCAACCTATCACCATTAAATCGGTAACCGCGCGCAACCGCATCGTCGTGCCGCCCCTGTGCCAGTATTCCGCCGAGGACGGTATCCCCAACGATTGGCATCTGGTGCATTACGGCAGCTACGCCCGTGGCGGTGTCGGCACGATCTTTATCGAGGCCACGGGGGTGGAGCCGCGCGGCCGGATCAGCCATGGCTGCCTGGGTATCTGGGATGATGAACATGGCGCAGCCTTGAAACCGCTGGTCAACATCATGAAGCGCCATGGCGCCGTGCCGGGCATCCAGATCGCCCATGCCGGGCGCAAGGCTTCGACCCAGCGTCCCTGGAATGGCCTCAGCGCCTTGAATGACGATGATATTGCCCGTGGCGATGTGCCTTGGGAAGTGGTCGGGCCATCGGCCATCCCGGCCGACGAAGGCTGGCTGGTGCCGAGGCAGTTGGAAACGGACGAAATCGGTGACATCGTCAAGGCATTCGGCCAGGCCGCCCGGCGCTCCCATGAAGCCGGTTTCGAGGCCTTGGAGATCCATGGCGCGCACGGCTATTTGATCCAATCGTTCCTCTCGCCTCTGTCGAACAAACGTAATGACGCCTATGGCGGTGATCTGGCCGGGCGAATGCGCCTGGCCCTGGAGGTGACCCGCGAAGTCCGGACCCATTGGCCCCAGGACAAGCCATTGTTCTTCCGCGTCTCTTCGGTGGATGGTTCCGACGATGGCTGGCAATTGGACGATTCCATTGCCCTGGCCAGGGAATTGAAGGCGCTGGGCGTCGATTGCATCGATTGCTCCTCGGGCGGCAATGCCGCCTCCGCCACATTGACCCTGGTGCCGCGCGGCCTGGGATTTCAGGTGCCGTTTGCGTCCGCCATACGGGCCGGGGCTGATATCATGACCATGGCCGTGGGCCTGATTCTGGATGGCGGGCAGGCGGAGAAGATATTGCGGGCGGGCGATGCGGATCTGATCGCCGTCGGGCGGGAGATCATGTACAATCCATTCTGGGCCGTGCAGGCGGCGCAGGATCTGGGCATTGATCCGGAGTTCGAGATGTGGCCGGCGCAATACGGCTGGTGGCTGGACAAGCGTGAACGTACGTTTAAGCGCATGGGACATAAGAGGTAGAGATGAACGAAGCAATCGGCAGTGAAGCAATACGGGTATTCTGGCAGCCTGGGTGAAGCAGCTGTCTCCGCCTGAAGGAGCATTTGTCGGCCCGTGCGGTTGACTTCCAATCGATCAACGTCGCCGCCGACCCGGATGGGCTGGCGCAGTTGCGGGAGCTGGGCGTGCGTACGGTTCCCGTGGTGGCCAAGGGCGCGCGCTATGTCATGGGCCTGTCCCTGCGCGATGTGGGCGAGTTCCTCGGCCTGGATGATCAGGGGCCGGGCATGCTGCCGCCGGAAGAATTGGTGCAGCGCCTGGACTGGGTCCTCGACGCGGCGCAGCGCTATCTGCGCCAGTTGCCGGATGACAGGATGACGGCGGAACTGCCGGGCCGGGCCCGCAGCTACCGCGATCTCACCTATCATATTTTCCAGATTGCCCGCGCCTTTCTGGGCGTCGCTTCCGGCCAGGAACTGACCTACGAAAAACTGGGTGAACAGCCGGGCGATGATCTGGTCACCTTCGCCGATATCGCTGACGACGGCGACGCCACGCGCCAGGATATCCTGGCCTGGTGGCGGGATCAGGGGGCCGACAGGGATTTCGATGTCACAGTCGCCACCTACTACGGCCCGCAATCCCTGCACGAGACCCTGGAGCGGACGACCTGGCACACGGCCCAGCATGTGCGCCAGATGCTGATGATCCTGGAAGGGTTGGGGATCACGCCCGATGGCGGCCCCATCGGCGCGCGTGAACTGGCCGGCCTGCCCCTGCCGAAGGAGGTCTGGGACGGCTAGACTTGCCTTGGATCGCGTTGGTTGGCCGTGCTTGATTCGCGGAAAATGGGGCTGCGGGGTGATTTCCTTGTAGCGTCAAAGGGAGAATTAGCAGGCTTTGATCGTCTCAATTCTCGATTATCTTAAGACCGCTAATTGCAGCGAAAACATCCGCATTTATGCGCGGAAAAATGGTTAATGACATATTAGCGAACATTGGCAAGACTCTGTGCTCGAGCGAAACGCTTTACGGCAATTATTTGCATCGGGCCCGCCGTGAGCCCAGGAACTATCAGAATATCGGTAGCTAACGGAATATGGGACGGGTCGAGCAATTGGCCAATCATGAGCAGCCTGAAGAACTGAAGCGGGAACTGGACTCACTGCGGAAGCTCCTGTGGGAGACCAATGTGGCCATTTATCTTGCGCAGGACGGCAAGATATTGAACCCAAATCCGGCGACGCTTGAAATGTACGGCCATTCGGAAGAGGAACTCACCTCTAACCCGTTCACCAAGTTCATACATCCCGACGACCAGGCACTGGTGCGCGAGCGTCATCTAATGCGTCAGCGTGGTGAGAATCCGCCTTCCACGTATTCGTTCAGGATTATCAACGCCGAAGGAATGATCAGGCACGTTGAGCTCAATGTCGTGCCGTCCTCTTGGGAGGGCAGTCCCGCTACCTTTTGCGTTCAGACCGACATTACCGAACGAAGGCGGGCGGAAGAGGCTCTCGGACAGAGTTTGATCTACACATCAGCCATCATGGCCAACATGGTTGATCCGCTGATTGTCATAGATGAAGGCGGCATAATCGAGTCCTTCAATCCGGCGGCGGAGAATGTTTTTGGCTATGGTGCCGATGAGGTCATCGGGCAGAGTGTCAACATGCTCATGACCGAGTCGGATCGTTCTAACCACGACGGCCATATAGCCAACTACTTAAAATTGGGGCATTCGAAAATTCTTGGCAAGGGCCTGCGAGAGGTCATTGTCCGCCGCAAGAACGGCTCGGAAATGCCGCTGGAGATAGCCATTGGCGGTATCGGCACTGAAACGGGCATGAAATTCGTCGGCTCGTTCCGAGATATATCCGAGCGAAAGCGGGACGCGGAGGCGCTAAAGGAAAGCGAGGCGCGCTTTCGGGACATCGCGGAATCAAGTTCCGACTGGTTCTGGGAAACCGATGCCGATGACCGCTATACCCTGGTCTCCGGCGCCATCGACGCTGATGGTGGACCGAATCAAGACTGGTACATCGGCAAGACGAACAGTGAGATCGTTGACAAATACTATGAACGTTCGGATTGGCAGCCGTATTATGAGGCCGTGAAGGCGAGACGCCCCTTTCGCGACATAATGCTTCGCCTAAAAGACCGGAATGGATGGTTGCAGTGGGTCAAGAGCAGCGGCCGCCCATTTTTTGACACTGAGGGAAACTTTAGGGGGTTTCGCGGCACCGCCAGCGATATTACCGAGCAGAAGCTGGTGGAGCAGGCATTGCGCGAGAGCGAAAGCCGATACCGGGCGCTTTCCGACATGACCAGCGAAGGGGTGGCAATTTTCGAGAACGGCATTATCGTCGAGCTCAATCAAGCCTTCGCCGATATGTTTGGATACCCGGTCGCGGAACTCGTCGGGATGTCGGTCGTGGATCTGACGGCCCCGGAAAGCCGCCAGGGCGCGGTCAACCGTTTGGCGCAAAATGAAAGCTACGAATATGAAACCATCATCCTTCGCAAGGATGGCAGCCGGGTTCACATCGAAAACAAGTCTAGGCCCCTCGTCTATAAGGGCCGTCAGATGCGGGTCAGTCAGGCCCGCGATCTAACCGAGAGCCGCCAGGCGGCGGCGGCGCTGCGTGAAAGCGAGGAACGGCTGCGCCAGGCGCAGAAGATTGAAGCGGTTGGCCAACTGACCGGCGGTATCGCGCATGATTTCAACAATATCTTGGCCGCCATAACCGGCAATCTTGATTTGGTCCAGGATGGTGATGGCATCAGCGACGAGACAGACAGGGAAAGTATCGCAACGGCTCTCAGGGCGGCGCTCCGAGGCGCGGAATTGACCCACCGCCTGCTGGCATTCTCCCGGCAGCAGGCGCTGGACGCCAGGGAAACCCAGATCAATGAAATACTGCCGCAATTCCACCTGTTGGCGGAACGCACGATTGGTGTCGATATCACCATTGAGACCAGACCGGCAACCGGCCTTTGGCCGACCATGATCGACGCGGGACAACTGGAGAATGCGCTTTTGAATCTTGCCATCAACGCCCGTGATGCCATGCCGGACGGTGGACGGCTGGTCATAGAGACGGCCAACCAGGTATTGGCCGAAGACGACACCGCGGTGTACGAGGATTTGCAGCCGGGAGATTACGTGATGATCGCCGTTAGCGACAGTGGCACCGGGATGCCGGCGGCGGTGCGCGCGAGGGCGTTCGAACCGTTCTTCACGACCAAGGATGTCGGTGCGGGTAGCGGCTTGGGTTTGAGCATGGTTTTTGGCTTCGCCCGGCAATCCGGCGGCCAGGTATTGATTGACAGTGAGAACGACGAAGGCACGACCGTCAGGATCTACCTGCCCAGAATGGTGGAAACGGCGAGTGTCGAGAGCACCGAAGGGGAAATTGAACAGGACAGACCGACCGGCAATGAAACCATCCTTGTGGTCGAGGACGAAGCGGATGTGCTGGCTTACCTTGTGCGGGCGCTCAACCGCCTGGGCTACAACGTGCTGCAGGCGATGGATGGCCCCGAGGCATTGGATGTCATGGCGTCTTCTGGTGCGATTGACCTCTTGCTGACTGATGTGATTCTGCCGCGGGAGATGAACGGGCGCGATGTCGCAAACGCCTTCCGCAAACAATTTCCGGCCGCCGCCGTACTGTACTCATCGGGCTATACGCGCGAAGTCCTCGATAGTCGCGGCCAGCTCGACGAGGATGTGGCGCTTCTGAGCAAACCGTTCCGCCCCCGCGCGCTGGCCCGGCGGGTGCGGGAGGTCCTGGATGGCCGAAAGCGAACTCTCTGAATTCCGCGGCGGGCCCTCCATCGCACCAGCACCAAGCGGTAGTTGCATCTAGTCCGGGACGATGATCGGCTCCATGGCCGGTTTGCCGAGCACCAAATCGGAGCCCTTTTCGCCGATCATCATGGCCGCTGCATTGAGGCTGGCGGAGATTGTGGCCTGCACGGGCAACAGAGGGTACGTAAAAGCCGTCATGCCTCGTTGTGGCTTTTCTTGAGATAGTGAGTGACCTAGTATCCTGCGCATCTCTATTGGACAAGTAATGCCGAATTGGGCAGACAGTCCCATTGATTCTGAAGGACTAAATTTTTCGTGCGTCGCGCAGTCTACTGTCTAGGAGGATAGTTCAAGCGATGTTCAAGCGATTTGGAAGAATTTCATTTCGGCTTCCCGCGATCCTCATGCTGGCGGTCGTAAGCGCGGCGACGGCAATTGGCGTTTATTCCTATATTGAATCATCGAATGAGGTTCGCCGCCAAGCGACGGAAAAACTTATAGCGTTGCGAGAGTCACGACATGCGGCGCTCACGCGTTACTTCCAGTCCATTGATGAAGATCTGAATTTATTGGCCGCGAGCGCCCAGGTTGCCACCGCACTGACGGAGCTCCGTGCGGCCTTCGGACAGCTCGATATGGCGAAACGTCATAGCGAAGAATCAGCATTCCGGGAAATATACTCGACACGCAGCAAATCGGGCGACCGGGACGTTCTGAAGAAAGTCGGCACGCCCGCGGCATTTGAATATTTTCACACTCACAATCGGCATCACGGCTGGTTTCAGGTCGCGGCTAGGCTAAAAGGTTACTATGACCTGTTTCTGGTATCGCCTTCCGGCGATGTGATTTACTCGGTCTTCAAAGAGCCGGATTTTGCTACGAACCTGTTGACCGGTGAATGGTCAAATACTGGTCTGGCAAGGGCCTTTAAACGCAGTATGAATGCGGGCGGCGAGGATTCGACCGCATTCATCGAGTATTCTCCCTATGCGCCAAGCAAGGGCGCGCCCGCGGCCTTTATTTCGCGAAGGGTCGAGAATGAAGGGCGCGTGATGGGCGTAATTGTTTTGCAGATGCCGATTGGCCGCATCAATAGTGTTATGCAGGTGACTGCCGGCATGGGGCAAACGGGCGAGACCTATCTCGTTGGGCCAGACCGCCGGATGCACTCCGATTCCCGGTTTTCCGAAAAATCAACAATCCTTTCGATCGAGGTGAATACGCCAACGGCCGAACGCGCCCTGAACGGCGAAAGCGGGGTGGCGGTTATCGACGACTATCGTGGCGTATCGGTCGTGTCGGCTTACCAACCTTTCACATTCCGGGGTGCCAGATGGGCTGTTTTGGCGGAGAAGGATGTCGCCGAATTGCAGGCGCCCATCGACGATATGCGAGAATCGATAATATTCATCGGCATTGGCCTGTCGGTATTGGTTGCCTTGGGTGGCCTCATTCTGACGACTTCAATCACAAGACCGCTCGCAAGGTTGAGTGACTCCATTGGAGAATTCCGCGATACGCGTAAGGTTGTCGATTTATCGGAATTCAATCGGGGTGACGAAATCACTGCGATCGCTAAGGGCTTTCACGCCACCACGCGCGAAATTTCCGAATATATCGATGGCATTAATCAAGCGAGGGAAGAACTCAGACGTAGCGAGCGGGAGATTCGCGAACGCGAAGAACGCATCCGTTCCCTCTTGGAGGTAAGTCCCATTGGCTTCACTCTTGCGCGCATGAGCGGAGAATTACTGCTCACAAACGCGGCATTTGGAAGGATCCTGCGACAGCCACCGGACGCGTCGACTTCGTTTGATGTACAGGACTTTTATCAAGATCCCGAGGAGCGCAAGCAGTATGTCGAGACTTTGCGGCGTGAGGAGGTGGTTTCAGGGTTTGAAGTCGGCTGGAAGCGCCTCGACGGCTCGCCGATCTGGGTGACGATCAGTGCCAAGCTGGTTGATTATGATGGCGACAAAGCAATTCTGGCTTGGATCGACGACATCACGCAGCGCAAGGATGCCGAAGAGGAATTGGCCGACAAGACAGCGGCTCTCGAAACCCTTCTCGAGACGATGGACCAGGGCGTCACGATGATGGATCAAGACCTCAACCTTATTGTTGTTAACGACAACGTGGCGGATCTGCTGGATTTTCCAAGAGACCTGCTTCGGGCCGGCGCGAACATGGAAGAGCTGTTCCGCTACAACGCCGAACGTGGGGAATATGGTTCTGGGGATGTCGAGGATTTGGTTCGCGACCGAATGGAACTGACCCGCAACTTCGAACCGCATCGCTTCGAACGCACGCGCCCCGATGGTACTGTTATTGAAATTCGCGGCAACATTTTGGCAAATAGAACCGGGTTCGTGAGCACCTACACAGATGTTACCGAACGCAAGCGGGCCGAGGAGGCGATTGCCGAACAGGCCGCTTTGTTAAACAATATACTTGAGAATGCTAACCAGGGCATCGCCGCCTTCGATGACCAGTTCCGACTAATTGCCTGCAATAGGAACTATCAACAGATCGTTTCCCTTCCCGATGCTTTGACGGCGCCAGGCGTGCACATGCTGACACTGGCAAACCACATGGCGGAAATGGGTTTCTATGGACCAGGCGATGTTAAGACGCTTGCCGAAAATCGGGTTGAGGCGCTTACCTCGGGGCAAACGCTGAGCAGCGAAGTAACGACGAATGATGGGCGCACCTATTTTTCCGTCGTGCAACCTTCGCCGGGCGGCGGCTGCGTTGTCACTTTCACCGATATCACCGAGCGGAAAGTCGCGGAGGAGGAGTTGAAGGCTCAATCCGAGCGCGTGGAACTGCTGCGAAAGACCGCATCGGACGCCAATACGGCGGTCAATTTCGGCGCGGCATTGCGCACCTGTATCAATACGGTCTGCGATCATACGGGTTGGCCGATCGGGCATGTCTATTTCGTCTCCGAAGAAGATGACAGGATTCTGGTTCCCTCGGATATCTGGCACCTGGACGACCCGAGCCGTTTTGCCGCATTTATCGAAGCGTCTGAAGATACGACGTTCGAATATGGCATTGGCCTGCCTGGCCGGGTGCGCGAAAGCGGTGAGCCCGCGTGGATTGTCGATGTGGCAAAAGATTCGAATTTCCCTCGCGCAACGATGGCTGAAGATGCCGGCTTGAGGGCCGCATTCGCCTTTCCGGTCCTTGCCGGCGGCAATGTTGTCGCGGTTCTCGAGTTTTTTGGTGAAAATCCCGTTGCGGCGGACGAGTTGCTGCTCGCGACCGTGGCTCATATTGGCAGTCAACTGGGCCGGGTGTTCGAGCGCAAACAGGCTGAGTTGGAACTACGTTTTGCCCGCGACGCGGCGGAAGAGGCGACCAAGGCCAAGGCTTCTTTCCTGGCAACCATGAGCCACGAAATCCGGACACCCATGGGCGGCGTCATCGGCATGATCGATCTGTTGCAACAGACGCAATTGGATGATGACCAACTGCATATGACATCGACGGTGCGTAATTCCGCGAATTCTCTGTTGACGATTATCAACGATATTCTGGATTTCTCGAAAATCGAAGCCGGCAAACTGGATCTCGAGGCGGTGCCGATTTCCATTCGCGATTGCGTCGAGGGCGTCGGTGAGGCGTTGGCGGTCAACGCGCGTAACAAGGCTATCGGTCTCGCGGTGTATGTCGATCCGGACATTCCCGATGCCGTGATGGGTGATCAGGTTCGCGTACGCCAGATACTGCTCAATCTCGGCGGCAATGCGGTGAAGTTCACGGAAGAAGGCAAGGTCCTGATCCGGGCGGATCGGGTGCCATGCGATGAGACGGGTAAAATTACCATCCAGTTTAGGATCATCGACGACGGCATTGGCATTCCGGAAGAGGCGCAGGCCAATCTGTTCGCCGCTTTCAGCCAAGTCGAGGCGTCAACGACGCGGCGCTTCGGCGGCACCGGACTGGGGCTATCGATCTGCCAGCGCTTGACCGAGTTGATGGCGGGCGAAATTGGCGTTGAAAGCGAGCCGGGGGTGGGATCGACTTTTCATTCGACCATCACTTTTCCGATCGCGGAAAAGCACGCCATAAAGAGCGACGGCGAGGATTTGGAAGGTCTGAACATTCTTCTTGCGATCCAGGACGACGATATGCGGGACCTGATACCGCGTTACCTGGAACATTGGCGGGCCAGGGTAACCGCAATCAAGGTGTTGGATGAACTCCAGAATGTGGCCTTGGATGCGGCGGCGAAGGGCGCGGCCTTTGATGTCATCGGTTTGATCTCCGGGCTGCCGTTGGCGGAACAGATCGCATTGGTCGAGGGCATGAACGGACTGGAGCAACTAGCGCCGAAGCGATTTGTCGTTGCCTGTGCCGGCAGGGACAGATCGGAGAGAAAAGCCGTCGAAAACACGATGTATATCGATACGGACCCGATGATCCGTGAGCGGTTGATCCGGACAATCGCCGCCGCCGTGGGCCGCATCAGTCCCGATATTTCGTACGAAGATGAGAATTTGCCCGAAGTAGAGGTGAAAGCGCCGACCGTGGCGGAAGCCGAGGCGACGGGCCGGCTGATCCTTTTCGCGGAAGACAACCTGACCAATCAGGACGTCATTGGCCGGCAGCTCAAACTGCTTGGCTATGCCTTCGAAGTTGCCAGTGACGGCCAGGAGGCGTTGCGGATGTTCCAGGCCAAGTCCCATGCGATCCTGTTGACTGACTGTCACATGCCCAACATGGACGGCTTCGAACTGGCGAAGAGCATTCGGGAGCTCGAGAGGGGTACTGACAGCCGCATTCCGATCGTTGCGATTACCGCGAGCGTCATGAAGGAAGAGATCGACGCCTGCTATTCGGCAGGCATGGATGATTACCTGCCGAAGCCGCTAGAGCTGAATAAGCTCAAGGACATGCTGCGCAAGCGCATGCTCGAGCCGACCGGCGATGTGCCGACCCTGCCTGAACATGCGGAAACCTCGGATGCGCACGTTGCCGCGATGGCCGGCAACGGTGCAATCGATCCGACGGCCTTGAAGAATGTTTTTGGCGATGACGAAGAGACTTTCAAGGAAATCCTCCAGGATTTTGTTGATCCCGCTACCGATAACCTTCGTGAGATCGAGGCCGCGTTCGGTGATCGCTCAGCCAATGGCGTGGCGAAGGCCGCGCATAAACTCAAGTCATCAGCCCGTACCGTTGGCGCCGACTGTCTCGCGGATTTGTGCCAGACGCTCGAGACCGCCGGGAACGAAGAGAACTGGGACGAAATCGACAAGACCGCGCCTCTCCTCGCGGGCGCCATGCAGGAGGTCGCTGATTATATCGGGGCGCTCTGAGGTCCGTTTCGGGACTGATGCGGGTCTTGCCGCCCTCGTGCCATGCCCGCCGCCGCACCAGCACAAGGCGGCGTTGGTGCCTAGTCCGGGACGATGATCGGTTCCATCGCCGGTTTGCCGAGCACCATGTCGGAGCCTTTTTCGCCGATCATCATGGCCGCGGCATTGAGGTTGGCTGAGACCATCGCGGGCATGATCGAGGCATCAATGACGCGCAGGCTCTCCAGCCCGCGCACGCGAAGCTGATCGTCGACCACCGCCGTTGGGTCGGTCTCCGGCCCCATGCGGCAGGTGCCCATCAAATGGAAAGTTGTGCCGCCCCACTGCCGGGCCGCTTCCAGCAATTCCTCGTCGCTTTGCACGTCTTCGCCCGGATAGGCCTCCGAGACGATAAAGGGCAGCATCGGCTCGGTATACATCAGCCGTCGTGCCAGCTTCATGGCGCTGACGACGATTCTGCGGTCGCCTTCGTCATCAAGGTAATTCGGCTGGATCAAAGGTTTCTCGAACGGATCGGCTGACTTGGCGCGCAGCCAGCCCTTTGATTGCGGGCGATGCTGCCAGGCGGCGACCGTGAAGCCCGGATGATCGTCCAGCAGGCCATGCACGCCCAGTTTGTAGCTCGCCGGGGTAAAGATGAACTGCAGATCGTTGCTGCGCGCCGCCTCGTCCGAATGCCAGAAGCCATAGACCATGGAGGGGCTGAGATTGACGATGCTTTTGCCGCCGGTGAAGTATTTTATGACCTCGCCCACGAGGTTTAGCCCGCGCGATTTCTCGTTCAGGGTCTCAACATCCTTGACCCGAGCGCTGAGACGAGGGGCGTAATGGTCGCGCAGGTTCTCGCCGACGCCGGCCAATTCGTGCTTTACCTCAATGCCGAGCGATTGCAGCAAACCGCCAGGGCCTATGCCGGAAAGTTGCAGCAATTGCGGCGAGTTGACCACGCCGCCGCTCAGGATCACCTCGCGCTTGGCACGAACCTCGATCATCTGGCCGCCGCGCCCGCCCTTGGCGTAGGTGACGCCGACCGCCTTTTTGCCTTCCAGCAGGATTTGCGTCGCCATGGCGTTGGTTCGGACGGTCAGGTTCGAACGTGACTTGGCCGGATTGAGAAACGCCCGTGCCGTGCTGACCCGGCGCCGCTTATGGGCCGTGCGCTGAACATAGGAAATGCCCTCCTGCACGGCGCCGTTATAATCCGTGTTGCGTGGAATGCCGATTTGATTGGCCCCCACCATGAAGGCGTCGCAAAGCGGATGTTGGTAGTTCAGGTCGGTGACTTGCAGGTTGCCCTCCCGGCCCCGGAAGGTATCGTCGCCGCCGCCGATCCGTTGTTCGCAACGCTTGAAATAGGGCAGCACGTCGGCATAGCCCCAGTTTCGGTTGCCGCGCTGGGACCAGCCGTCAAAATCCATGCGCTGGCCGCGGTTGTAGATATGGCCGTTGATGGACGAGGATCCGCCCAAGGTCTTGCCGCGCGGCACATCGATCACCCGGCCGCCGGTCCAATGGCTCGGTTCGGCCTGATACATCCAGTTCAGGCTGGGATTGTTCAGGGTCTTGATGAAGCCCGCCGGAATATGGATGAAGGGATGCCAGTCGGGCGGTCCGGCCTCCAGCAAGCAGACGCTATGCTTGCCGTCGGCCGTCAGGCGGTTGGCCAAAATGCAGCCGGCTGAACCGGCGCCAACGATCACATAGTCGAAGCTGTCCGCCACGTACCCGTCTCCCCATTCATTCCGAACCCTAGCGTAGTTCCTTCAACGCTTTTACGGAATAGGGTTCGATCTCCTGATAGCGGCCGTCGCGGACCTTGTTGGCCCAGGCCGGCTCCGACAACAGTTGCCGGCCCACCGCCGCCAGGTCGAATTCGCCCGCTTCCATGCGTTTGACCAGTTCGTCAACGTCGGTGGAATTGGCGCCGGCCCAGGACGGATCGTCAAGGCCGATGCTGCCGACGGTGATGACCGGCTTGCCGCTGAGTTTCTTGCTCCAGCCCGCCAGGTTCAGGTCCGAGCCTTCGAATTCCGGCTCCCAGAAACGCCGTGTGCTGGCATGGAAGACATCGACGCCGGCGTCCGACAGAATTTTCAGGAAACGCTCCAATTCCTCCGGCGTTTCGGCGATTTTGGTTTCGTAATCATCGATCTTCCATTGCGAGAAGCGAAAAACGATCATGAAGTCCGGGCCCGTCGCGGCGCGGATTGCCTCGACGATTTCCTTGCCGAAGCGGATGCGATTGTCGAAGCTGCCGCCATATTCGTCCTGGCGCTGGTTGGAGCGTTGCCAAAAGAACTGGTCGATCAAATAGCCATGGGCGCCATGCACCTCAATGCCGTCAAAGCCAACCGCCTGGGAGGCGGCTGCTGCTTGGGCGAATGCTTGGATACAGTCCTTGATGTCGTCCTTGCTCATTTCCACCGGCGTCTCGCGATCGCCGGTGGCGAGGGCGGAAGGAGCGCAGCCCGGCACGTCACGGTCAGGTTCGATGCCCTTCTCCCGGTGTGCCCCCACATGCCATAGCTGCGGGATGATCTTGGCGCCGCCGGCATGGGCTTCTTCGATGACATGCTTCCAGCCGGCCAGGGCCTCGGCGCTGTAGATGTTCGGCGCGCCATCGTAGCCATTGGCGGCCTTGTGGTTGACGAAGGCGCCCTCGGTGATGATCAGCCCGACGCCGCCTTCGGCGCGGCGGCGGTAATAGGCGGCCACGTCCGCGCCAGGTACGTTGCCGGGGCATTTGCGCCGGGTCATCGGCGCCATGACGACGCGGTTGGGCAGGGTGATGCCTTTTACAGTGAAGGGCTCGAACAGGATATCGACATTCGCGGTCATGATGTTTCCTCGATTGTTTTGACGGGTGTGCCCCGTTTTTCGGATTTGCGCCTGTTATGGCATACACTGATGCAGGACGGCAGTTAAAAGAGGACATATCCATGAACCAGTATGCGGATGCCCGCGCGGCCTATCGGAATCGGCCCGGCGGACCCCAGGATCTTTTCTTTGCCCAATCCGATACCGTGCCGAGGCCGACGTTCGTGCGCGGCGAGGGCGTCTGGCTATATGACGAGGCGGGCCGGGGCTACATGGACATGTCGTCGGGGCCGGTGACGGCCAATATCGGCCATGGCGACAGGGAGGTCGCCGCGGCGATGGCGGAACAGGCCGGGCGTCTGGCCTTCGTCAGCGCCCGCCAGGGCCGGCATCAGGCCAACATGGATCTCGCCGAGCGGATCGCGGAGCTGGCCGGGCCGGGGTTTGAGCGGGTATTGTTCGCCTCCGGCGGCTCGGAAGCGGTCGAATTCGCCATCAAGCTGTTGCGGCAACGAGCACTATCGCAAGAGCAGCCGGAACGGCGCCATGTCATCACCTGCATGCCGTCCTATCATGGCAGTACCATTGGCGCCCTGGGACTGTCGGGCGATCCGGCCAACGAAGCGTTTCTGTCCGGCTTCGGCCATGATCATCCAAAGGTGCCCGCGCCGCTCAGTTATCGCCTGCCGGAAAATCACAGTGTCGAGACCCACGCCCTGGCCTGTGCCCAGGCGTTGGATGACGAGATTGAGAGACTGGGCCCCGAGACGGTGTTGGCGTTTCTGATCGAGCCTGTCGGCGGTCTGGCCTCCGGCGCGGTGGCGCCGCCCGAGAGCTATCTGCGAACGGTACGGCAAATCTGTGACCGCCATGGCGTCGCCCTGGTGTTCGATGAAGTGTTGTGCGGCGCCGGGCGGACGGGAAAGTTTCTGGCCAGCCATCATTACCAGAACATAAGGCCGGACCTGACCGTTCTGGCCAAGGGTTTGTCGGCCGGTTATGCCCCCTTGGGCGCTGTATTGGCACCGGCCGGGATGGTCGATTGGCTCTCGGAACGGCTCGGCTTCGGCTACACCCATACCTACAGCGCCCACCCCGTCTCCGCCGCCGCCGCGCTGGCGGTGTTGGAACGTTTCGAACGGGAGGATCTGGCCGGCCGTGCCGAACGGGTCGGGGCCTATTTGCGGGACAAGCTGGATGGTCTGGCGGCGCGCAGCCCGATTATTGGTGATGTGCGCGGCAAGGGATTGTTGCTCGGCATCGAACTGGTGGCCGACAAGGCGATGAAATCGACGATATCCTCTAATCCAGGGCCAACCGATACGGTGCGCCGCCGTGGTTTGGAGCAGGGCTTGTTGGTCTATGCCCGGCGCACCGCCGGGGGCCGTTATGGTGATTGGATTATGGCGACGCCGCCGCTGATCATAACAGAGGCCGAGTGCGATGAACTGGTTACGAAGCTGGAAACGACCCTTGCGGCGGCGGAAGAAGACTTCCGCGCCGCCGGGGCCATTGCCTGAGGTTTGGGTTTAGGCGCCGGGTTGATCCTGGTCGCCGCCTGATGGGTTTTCGGGTGGCCGTTGAGGCCGACCTTTGCGGTCGTCCATGAACTGGTCGAATTCCGCCTTGTCCTTGGCGTGGCGCAGTTGCTCCAGAAAACTCTCGAATTCATTCTGTTCATCTTCAAGGCGTTTCAGGGTTTCCTCCCGGTAGGCGTCGAAGGCGGCGTTGCCGCTTGAATTACCGTGATGGGTCTGCGCCTCGTGTTCGCCGCAATGTTCGTTGCGCCGGCGCCGGGAGTAATACCAGCGGCCCGGTCCGCCATGTTTCCAACAGCTCATACGTCCACTCCATATCAAATAGGCCAGAATTGCCAATCCAGCCGGCCAGAAAAGAATAAAGCTGAGGACCATGACACCGATCCAGGCTCCCTTCCCGTGCTCGTCCAGTTTTCTTGTCAGTTCCATCTGATCCTCATGTAAATAGTGTTTACATTATTCCAGATGGGGAGTGCCGATGATGTTTCAAGGGGAAAAAGGAAAAATATCAGGTGTCGCCCAGACCAAGGCCATCCAAATAGATCAACATGTTGGCTTCCAGCAGGTCTTCGGGCGGCATGGGGATGTTGCGCCGCGCTCCGTCGCCGCGTCCGAATAGGGACGCGATGCCGTGCGCCATGCTCCAGACATGCAGGCTCATCATCAGCACGGGCGGGCGATTGCGGCTGGGCAGGCCGGCGATCAACGTTTCACAGGCCTGACGCAGGACGTTGAAGGCGCGGTCGGTGGCCTGGGCCAGTTCACGGCTGGTGTCGGGCGGTAGCCTGGCCTCGAACATGGCCGCGAAATAGGCCGGTTCATCCCTGGCAAAGGCCAGATAGGCCTGTCCCACCGCCTTGAAGGCGGACAGGGCATCGGGTTCGCCGTTGTTCCAGGCCGCCGACAGCGCTTCGGCGAATTTGTCAAATCCGCGGCGGGCGATATCGGCCATCAGGGCATCACGGTCGCGAAAATGGCGGTAAGGCGCCGCCGGCGAGACACCGACCGCGCGCGTGACCTCGGCGAAGCTGAAGCCGGCGGGTCCGAATTCGGCAATCAGGTCCAGCGCGGCCTGCACCAAGGCCTCGCTCAGGTTGCCATGGTGATAGCCGCGCCGGCCGCCGCGCTGACGTTTCGATTTACTCATGTAAATGGTTATTACATCATTGCGGTCGTCTTTGCACGATCAAGTAATGCGCACCGGCAGGTGTTTGATGCCGCGAATGAAATTTGAATAGATCCGCTCTGGCTCGCCAACGATTTCAAACTGCAAATCACGCTTCAGGATTTCTTCCCACAGGATTTGCAGTTGCAGCTCCGCCAGGCGGTCGCCGACGCAGCGGTGAATGCCGGCGCCAAAGGCGAGATGCCGGCGCGCCTTGGTGCGGGCGATATCGAATTTTTCCGGCGCCTCGATGGCTTCTTCATCCCAGTTGCCTGAGACGTACCACATCACGACCCGGTCGCCCTTGCTGATGGATTTGCCGCACAACTCGGCGTCTTTCAGAGCGGTACGGCGCATATGGATGATGGCCGATTGGTAGCGGATGATTTCCGGGATCAGGGTTTTGATCAGGCCGTGATCGGCACGCAGGGCGGCGAACTGATCGGGATTGTCACACAGGGCCATCAGGCCGCCGCTCATGGAATTGCGCGTGGTGTCGTTGCCGCCGACGATCAGCAGGACGAAATTGGCGATCAGATCCATATGGTTCATGTCCTTGGTCTCTTCGCCCTGGGCCAGCATGGTGATTAGATCGAAGCCGGGCTCGCCCTCGGCGCGTTCCCGCCACAGTTGGGCGATGTAGGCCCCCATCTCCTTCAGCACCTCCATGCGCTCCTCGTCCGAGCGCACGGGCGCGTCCGGCGCATCGAAATTGGCCGTCGAGACATCGGACCAATAGGTCAACAGGCGCCTGTCGTCCCAGGGAAAATTGAACAAGGTCGCCAGCATCATGGTGGTCAGCTCGATGGAAACCTTGTCGACCCAATCGAAGGTTTCGTTGCGGGGCAGGGAATCCAGGACCCGTTCGGTGCGCTCGCGGATCATCGCCTCCATATTGCGCAGGTTTTTCGGTGCCACGATGGGGGCCACGACCTTTCTCTGCTGCGTATGAGCGGGCGGATCCATGGCAATAAAGCTGGCCATTTCCTGGCCGAACGGATTATCCCGCAACGTGATGCCGCCCAGATGCGAGGCCGAGGAATAGGTCTCGTGGTCCAGTTCCACCTGCATGATGTCGTCATACCTGGTGACGGACCAATAGGCGCCAAAGGGGCTGTCGGCGCAGTAATGCACCGGATCTTCCCGGCGCAGGCGGCGGAAATAGCCATGGAAGTTGTCGTTTTGGTAGATGCCGGGATCGCTGACGTCGATTTGCGCCAGCGGCAGGCTGCTGATCTGGTCTCCCGACAATATTTGGACTTGTTGCATTCGATGATCCCCCATTTTCGCCATTCTACCCCGATATCTACGGGCACCAGATGAACAGAGAAATGGTGCGAAAGGCAACCCAAATCATGCCGGGGTGCGGTATCGGCCTATTCCTGAAACAGGACCGGGTCGGTAAAGACGAACAGTTTCGGATCGAGTTTCTGGTTAACCCGGATATCGGTCAGGGACAGCGCGGTGGTGCCGCCCTGGGCATCCTTGATTTTCCATTGCCGCAGCAGCAACGGCGGCTCGGTGAAGGTAATGCCCATCCAGCCCTCATCGGGCAGGTCCCGGTCGATGATCTTCAGGCGCAGGACACCCGGGCTTTCGTCCACTTCCACCACTTCGACCTTTTCACGCAGGTTAACCGGCTCGTCGACCAGCACGCCGAGAGGGGTTTCATAGAGGGGAAAGCGGTTAACCTGTTCCAGTTCCCGGTCATAGAGGACCAGCCAAACCCCATCGGCGACTAGCAACAGGGGCGAAGGGGCGTCATATTCGAAACGCAGCCGTCCGGGCCGGCGCATATAGAGCTGTCCGTGCACCACGTTGCCGGCGGAATCGACTTGCAGAAACCGCGCCGAAAGGCTCTTGACCCCGTTCAAATAATTCTCCACCCGGCGAACGACCCCGTCGTGGTCCGAAGTCTTGGCGCCAAGGGCCGGTCCCACTCCCAAGGACTGGGTCAGAGGCACGGCGGTCAGTGCCAATGCGGCGCGCAGCAGGTTGCGGCGGCTTGGTGCTTGTCGCGGCGTTGAAATTTTGCCGTCAAGGCGCGGCGTTTCGGCCAAGTCAGTTGTCCTCGTCGGGATTTCTTACCAGAATTTCGCGCTTGCCCACATGGTTGGCGCGGCCGATCACGCCCTCCATTTCCATGCGATCGATCAGATCGGCGGCACGGTTATAGCCGATTTTCAGTTGCCGTTGCAAAAACGAGGTCGATGCCTTTTGATTGCGCGCCACCACGTCGACCGCCTGATCGAACAACGTATTGCCGCCGTCATTGGCGGGCTCCGCCATGTCCAATTCCAGGCCGCCCTCGTTATCCTCGGTCACCGCATCGAGATACTCCGGACGGCCCTGTTGCTTCAGGTGATTGACCACCGCTTCCACTTCGTCGTCGCCGACAAAGGGGCCATGCACCCGGCTGATCCGCCCGCCGCCGGCCATGTACAGCATATCGCCCATGCCCAGCAGTTGTTCCGCGCCCTGTTCACCCAGAATGGTGCGGCTGTCCACCTTGGCCGTGACCTGAAAGCTGACCCGGGTGGGGAAGTTGGCCTTGATGGTGCCGGTGATGACATCGACGGATGGCCGTTGCGTCGCCATCATCACGTGAATGCCGGCGGCGCGGGCCATTTGCGCCAGGCGCTGCACGGCGGCGTCGATTTCCTTGCCCGCCACCATCATCAGATCGGCCATTTCGTCGACGATGACGACGATATAGGGCATCGGCTCGGTATCGAGAAGCTGATCCTCGAACACCGGCTGGCCGGTATCGGCGTCGTAACCGGTCTGCACCGTGCGCTTTAGCTCCTCGCCACGTTTTTCCGCCTCGGCCAGGCGTTGGTTATAGCCGACGATATTGCGGACGCCGAGGCTGGCCATGGCACGGTAGCGGTTCTCCATCTCGCGGACGGCCCATTTCAGGGCCATGATGGCCTTGCCCGGATCGGTGACCACGGGGGTCAACAGGTGCGGGATATCGTCATAGACGCTCAATTCCAGCATCTTCGGATCGATCATGATCATGCGGCAGCGTTCGGGCGGCAGGCAGTAGAGCAGCGACAGGATCATGGTATTGATCGCCACGGACTTGCCCGAGCCGGTGGTGCCGGCGATCAGCAGATGCGGCATTTTCGCCAGATCGACCAGCACCGGCGCGCCGGAAATATCCTTGCCCAGCGCCAGGGGCAGGATCAGCTTCGATTTCTCATAGTCGGCGGTGGACAGCAACTCCCGCAGATAGACCGTCTCGCGGTCCCGGTTCGGCAATTCGATGCCGATGGCGTTGCGCCCGGGCACCACGGCGATGCGGACGCTGCGCGCCGACATGGAGCGGGCAATATCGTCCGACAGGCCGACCACGCGGGAGGTCTTGGTCCCTGGTGCCGGCTCCAACTCGTACAGGGTGACCACGGGGCCGGGGCGGACCTGCACAATCCGGCCATGCACGCCATAGTCGTCCAACACCGTTTCCAGCATGCGGGCATTTTGTTCCAGCGCGCTTTCGTTAATGGCCTTGCCCTGTAGTTGGCGCTCCGGCGTGGCCAGCAGATGCAGGGCGGGTAGCTGATAATCTTCCCGTTCCGACAAGGCCAGGGCGGGCTGTTGTTCCTTTTGCGCCCGGCGGCTCTTTTTCGCCTTGCGTTTCGGCTTGCTGACCCGCGCCGTGGCTGGTTCCGCCGCTATCCTCTCGCCGACATCAATCGCCAGCGGATCCGCCGCCGCCGCCGCCTCGTCATCCGCCATCATGCTGGGTTCGCGCCGGAATATGGGATGGGTGGCGGCCTGCCGGCCCAGGCGTTCCGCCGTATTTGCGGCAAACCGGGCCGCGCCGATGGTGCGCATCAGGCCAGCCAGGCCGGCCCGCGCCAGAGCCAGCCACTCGGTCAATTGTATGCCCAGCAGGTATAGCAGCAACAACAGCGCCATGACGGACAGGGCCAAGGTCACCAGGGGTGAGTGCGGCGTCAGGCCCAACATTGCTAGGGGCGCCGTGGTTGTCCGCAACAACCAGTCGCCGCCATAGCCGCCCAGGCCCACGACCTGTGGCCATTGTTCGGGCGCTGTAACCGTGGCGGCGCAGGCGGCGAGCAGAACAAGGCAGGGCGGCAGCAGGAAAAGCCTTAGACCGTACCAGGGCAGGCCACGATGGGAGGCGATGCGCCAGGCCCAACAGGCCATGATGCCGACCACCGCCATGCTCGCCAGGCCCAGGCCTTGTAACAGCAGATCCGCCGCATAAGCGCCGGGCATGCCCAGCCAATTGGCCGGCTGGCCGGCGGTGGCGACGTTCAGCGCGCCGTCGTCGGGATGATAGCTGGCAAGTGCGAGCGCCAGGGCCGTGGCCAGGGCGAACAGCGTTATACCGGCGGCTTCCACCGCGCGCCGTCGCATGAAAGGCACCGCGCCCGGCGGCAGCAGGGCGATCTTGCGTGGCGTTCCGCTATGCTGTGACATCTCGATCTTCCCTCAAGAATCCCGTCATAGTTGGCTTCATTAATTTCCGCGCCATTTTGGCCTCACAACGTCTCGGCGATGCGCGCCAGAGCGTCTGCCATAATCTTTTTGTTGTGCACCATGGCGACCCGAATGTAGGGGCTGCCGGGGTTTTCGCCGGCGCCGCTATCGGCCGCCAGATAAGCTCCCGGCAGAACACGGACGGCGGCGCGGCGCCAAAGCTCAACCGCCGCTGCCTCGCCATCACCAACATCCAGCCACAGGAAGAATCCGCCCTCGGGGCGATAGAAACCGAAACGGTTGGACAATATCCGCTCCGCCAAATCGAATTTCTCCTGATAAAGCGCCCGGTTGGCGACCACATGTTCTTCATCGCGCCACAAAGCCGCCGCGGCGGCATACACGGGCAAGGGCGATGGGTTGCCGCCATATTCGCTTAGCCTGCGGAACAGTGTCAGCAGGTCCGCATCGCCGGCGACGAAGCCAGAGCGCAGGCCGGCCACGTTGGAGCGTTTTGACAGGGAGTGGAAGACCAGGATACCCGACATATCCCCGCTATCCACACAGACCTGCAAGGTGCCGGGCGGCGGTGCGCCGTTGTAGATCTCGGCATAGCATTCATCCACCACCAGGGTGAAATCATATCGCCGGGACAGGGCGGCAAGACCTTCCAGATAGGCCAGATCGGCGACGGCGCCCTGCGGATTGCCGGGCGTGCAGAAGTAGACAAGGGCGGTGCGGGTCAGAATATCTTCGTCCAGGCCGGCAAAATCGGGGAGAAAACCATTTTCCGCCAGGGCTGGGACGAAAACAGGCTCCGCGCCCGCCGCGATCGCGGCGCCGGCATAGCATTGATAGAACGGATTGGGCATCAAGACGGCGGGCCTTTGCCCGGCCTTGGTTGGCGGGACGGCCATGAAGGCGGTGCGAAACAGCGCCTCCCGCGTACCGGCGCAGGGTGCTACGTGGCGGTCCGCCTCGATCATGCCTGGCGGCAGGTCATAGCGGCGGGTCAGCCAATCGGTGACCGCCCGGCAGAAATCCGGCGTACCGGCCACGGGCGGATACTTGCCGTAGAGATGGCGGTTGGCATGCAATATCTCGCCGACGAAATCAGGATAAGGATGTTGCGGCTCGCCCAGGCTTAATGCGATGGAATCCATATCGGTGGGTGCTGGAAGCGGGTCGAGCAGGCCGCGCAGCCGCTCGAACGGGTAGTCGGGCAATTCGGCCAGGCGCGGATTGACAATCTGGCGCTGCTCCAGCGCGGACGCGTGGGTGGGGTTGGGTTGTATCTGCGTCGTCACGATCAGCGGGCCTGCCTTCGAAAGTTATCCACAAGGGTTACAGATGATTCGCAAGATGATTCGCGAATCAAGAACATAATATAAACGAATAATAGATAATGTAGAGGCCTTTCTATGTGTATACAAGGACTTGCGTCGTTAAGTTATCATTTGATCACAACTGATACCGTGCTTCGAATCGGGTTTCGCCTTTTGTTCACGTCCGGCTGGCCGGTGACGTCATAAACAACGTCAAAAGCAAGGGCCCGGAGGCTGCAACCTCCGGGCCCTTGTCCCTTACGCTATTCTCTGTTGAAGAGGCCCGTTAGGCGACGCTCTCACCATGCAGGCTGGTATCGAGACCCTCGCGCTCCTCGTCTTCCTCGACGCGCAGGCCCATCACCGCCCCGACCAGTTTGACCAGGATGAAAGTGACGATGGCGCTGTAGGCAATGGTTACGCCGATGCCGTAAAGCTGCAGGCCGACCTGTCCGGCATTGCCTTCCAGCAGTCCGGGCGTGCCGCCCACCGCTTCCACCGCGAAGACGCCGGTCAGGATGGCACCGATGATGCCGCCGATACCATGCACGCCAAAGACGTCCAGGGCGTCGTCGTAGCCCAGTTTCCGTTTCAGCCACATCACCGCGAAGAAACAGCCCAGCCCGGCGATCAGGCCCAGGATCAGTGCGCCGCCCGGCAGGACGAAGCCGGCGGCCGGCGTAATGGCGACCAGTCCGGCGACCGCGCCCGAGGCGATGCCGAGGACCGAGGGCTTGCCCCGGGTCATCCATTCCGCGAACATCCAGGCCAGGGCCGCGGCGGCGGTCGCGATCTGGGTCACGGCCATGGCCATGCCCGCATTGCCATCGGCGGCCAGTTCCGAACCGGCGTTGAAGCCAAACCAGCCGACCCACAGCAGTGAAGCGCCGATAATCGTCAGGACCAAATTATGGGGGGCAAGGTTCTCGCGCCCATAGCCGACCCGCTTGCCCAGCACCAGGCACATGACCAGGGCCGCGACGCCGCTATTGATATGGACCACGGTGCCGCCGGCGAAATCCAACACGCCGGCGCTGCCCAAGAAGCCGCCGCCGCCCCAGACCCAATGACAGACCGGGGCATAGACCACGATCAGCCACAGGCCGAGAAGCACCATTAGCGAGGAGAACTTAATCCGTTCCGCCACGGCGCCGGTGATCAGGGCCGGGGTGATGATGGCGAAGGTCATCTGGAACATCATGAAGACCGACTCGGGGATCGTGCCGCTCATGGAACCGACGCCGATCCCCATCAGGAACAGCTGGCCCAGGTCGCCCACAAACGGCCCTTCACCGGAAAATGCCAGGCTGTAGCCGATCACCATCCAGATGACGGTGGCCATGCAGCAGACCGCGAAACTTTGCATCAAGGTCGCCAGAACGTTTTTCTTGCGCACCATGCCGCCATAGAACAACGCCACACCGGGTATCGTCATCATCAGCACCAGCAGGGAGGAGGTGAGCATCCAGGCGGTATCGCCGGAGTTCAGTTCATCCGCCGCCAGGGCCGGTTCGGCCAGGCAGAGAAAAGCGGCGGCAACCGCGCCGGCGGCGCCAGCGGCGCGGACGATGGAGGAGGCGCCGAAGGTGTCGAGGCGCCGGAAGGGGTTAAACATGGAAAATCTCCTGATTGGATCAAAATCAAAGGGCATCGGAGCCGCTTTCGCCGGTGCGGATGCGCACCGCTGTGCCCAGGTCCCAAACGAACAATTTGCCGTCGCCGATCTGGCCGGTCTGCGCCGTGTTGCAGATGGTTTCGATCACCCGGTCGGTCAACTCGTCCGGCACCGCCAACTCCAGCTTCAGCTTGGGCAGATAATTCACTTCATATTCGGCGCCACGGTAGATTTCCGTGTGGCCCTTTTGCCGCCCGAAACCCCGCACCTCGGTCACCGTCACGCCCTGGACACCCAGCTCGGTCAGGGCATCGCGTACTTCGTCTAATTTGAACGGCTTGATTACCGCCATCACCATCTTCATCCGTTCCGACTCCTGCTAGATTAATAGGCCGCGCGGGCCATTCGCATGCCCCGTCTGACTCTTGTTATCCAAGAACCGTGCCGGTTTTTTCAGTTCTTAAGTAAGCCGTTGAAATCAAGGGAGAATAAAATTTTTTGATCGGATTTTCTGTGGCGTGGGCATGCTAGAATTGGGTAAAAAATGGGCAAGAATTCAAAAATGCCTAAGAATTAGGCGGAATATCCCGTTCTTTCTGGGCAGGATTTAATGGTTGCCGATGCCAATATACTTGACCGTTTTGGTTGTGGCGCGCAAACTGACGCCATGGATGAGAACATGATGCGGGAAGGCGGCCTGACGGCGGCGGCGCGGCTTGACTGGTTGCGTTTGATACGGAGCGAGAATGTTGGGCCGGTGGTGTTTCAGCAATTGCTGGCGCGCTATGGCTCGGCCGGCGCGGCGCTGCGGGCATTGCCGGACTTGGCCCGGCGCGGTGGCCGCCGGCGCATCAAACTGTGCCCGGCGGCGGCGGCGGAAGATGAACTGGCGGCGGCCGCGGCCGTTGGCGCCCGGCCCCTGGCCAGTTGCGAGGCTGCCTATCCGCCGCGCCTGGCCGCCTTGCCTGATCCGCCGCCACTGATCTATGTGCTGGGCGATGCGGCGCGGCTGGCCGAACCGGCGGTGGCGATCGTGGGTGCGCGCAACGCCTCCGCCTCCGCCGTCCGCTACACCCGGGGCTTGGCGCGAGATCTGGGACAGCGGGGGCTGGTGGTCGCCTCCGGCCTGGCCAGGGGTATTGATACCGCGGCCCATGACGGCGCCTTGCAGGCCGGTACCGCCGATGATACTGGCGGCACGGTTGCCGTCTTGGCGGGCGGCACCGATGTGGTTTATCCGGCGGAAAACCAGAAATTGTACGAAGCCATCGTGGCCGAGGGCGCGGTGATATCCGAAATGCCGCCCGGGACCCGGCCCCAGGCCCGGCATTTTCCCCGCCGCAACCGTTTGATTTCCGGTCTCGGTCTCGGTGTCGTGGTGATCGAGGCGGCGGAGCGTTCCGGCTCGTTGATCACGGCGCGCTTTGCCTTGGAACAGGGGCGCGAGGTTTTTGCCGTGCCGGGCTCGCCCATGGATCCACGCTGCCGTGGCTCGAACCGATTGATCCGCCAGGGCGCCACATTGATCCAGGATGCCGACGACGTGGTGGAAGTCATCGAACCGATGATCGCGCGGCCTGCCCTGGGGTCATTTTGCGAAGATCCCGCCGATCAATTGCGGATGGATGCGCCAACGACCATGAATACGCCCGATTCGGATGCCGATCGGCAACGATTGACCGCCCTTTTGGGGCCGACGCCGGTGAGTATCGATGAGCTAATCCGCCTCTCCGAGTTGACACCGGCCCATGTCATCACCATTTTGCTTGAACTTGAGCTAGCAGGTCGTTTAGACCGTCATGCTGGAAATCGAGTATCAATATCTTAACAATCATCAGTCTGTATTAGTTCCAGTTCGTTGCGCCGTTTGTCGCGTGGTCCATTCAAGTGTCAGCTATTAGGTGAGTCTTTCCATCATGGACGTAGTGGTCGTCGAATCCCCGGCCAAGGCCAAAACCATCAATAAGTACCTGGGCGACGATTATGTCGTGCTGGCTTCGTACGGCCATGTGCGCGATCTGCCGTCCAAGGATGGCTCGGTCGTTCCCGAAGACGATTTCGCCATGACCTATATTACCGACGACAAATCGGCCAAGCACGTGAAGGCCATTGCCGACGCGATGCGGGGCGGCGATAAACTTTTTCTCGCGACTGATCCGGACCGTGAAGGCGAGGCGATTTCATGGCACGTCATGAAGGCGCTGGCGGACGACTACGGCATGAAGGACATCACGGCCAAGCGCGTGGTCTTTAACGAGATCACCAAGGGCGCTGTGATTGACGGCATCAACAATCCCCGCGACCTGGACATGGACCTGATCAACGCCCAGCAGGCGCGGCGGGCCCTGGATTACCTGGTCGGCTTCACGCTTTCGCCGGTGTTGTGGCGCAAACTGCCGGGCGCCAAGTCCGCCGGACGGGTGCAATCGGTCGCGCTACGGCTGATTTGCGAGCGCGAGATCGAGATCGAGGCCTTCAGGCCGCGGGAATATTGGTCTGTCGAGGTCGACTTCAAAACCGCCGCCAATGCGCTTTTGGTGGGCCGCCTGACGCATCTGAACGGCGTCAAGCTGGACCGTTTCTCGATCGCCGATGCGGATGCGGCGGAGGCCGCCAAGCGCACGCTGGAAGCGGGTGAATTCTCGATTTCCAAGGTCGAGACCAAGCCGACCCGGCGCAATCCCGCGCCTCCCTTTACAACCTCGACCCTGCAACAGGAAGCCTCGCGCAAGCTGGGCTTCGGCGCCAAGCGCACGATGCAGATTGCCCAGCGCCTGTATGAAGGTTTTGACATTGGCGGCGAGACCGTCGGCCTGATCACCTATATGCGGACCGACGGGGTGCAGATGGCGAACGAGGCCATTGCCGCCAGCCGGGACGTGATCGGCCAGGAATTCGGCGCCGACTATGTACCGGGGCAGGCGCGGGTCTACCGCAGCAAGGCGAAAAACGCCCAGGAAGCCCATGAAGCGATCCGGCCGACGGATTTTTCCCGCCTGCCGCGGGATATGTCGGTCTACCTGGATAGCGAACAGCAGCGCCTTTACGATCTGATCTGGAAGCGGGCCATGGCCTCGCAGATGGAATCGGCCCGGTTGTCCCGTACGACGGTTGAAATCGCGGCCCGTGACGGCTCCTCGAACCTGCGCACCACGGGTACCGTGGTGGATTTCCCCGGTTTTCTGAAATTGTATGAAGAGGGCCAGGATGAGAAAAAGGGCGATGACGAAGACCGCCGCCTGCCGAAAGTCGCCATGGGGGAGGACCTGAGCAACGAAAAGGTCCGGCCCGAACAGCATTTCACCGAGCCGCCGCCCCGCTATTCCGAGGCCACCCTGGTGAAGAAGCTCGAGGAACTTGGTATCGGCCGCCCCTCCACCTACGCTTCCATCCTGACCGTTCTCCAGGACCGCAATTACGTGGTCTTGGACCGCAAGCGTTTCATGCCCGAGGACAAGGGCCGCCTGGTTACGGCATTTCTGGAAAGCTATTTCCACCGCTATGTGGAGTATGACTTCACCGCCGATCTGGAAGGGCGCCTGGACGCGGTTTCCGCCGGCGATGTGGATTGGAAAGTGGTGCTGCGGGATTTCTGGCGCGATTTCTCCAATGCCGTCGAGGGCACCTCCGAACTGCGGGTGCGGGAAGTGCTGGACAAGGTCAACGATATCCTGGCGCCGCATCTGTACCCCGAGGGCGGCGCGGATCGGACCTGCCCGGCCTGCAAAAAGGGCGCGCTGAACCTGCGCGGCGGGCGCAACGGCTTTTTCCTGGGCTGTGACGCCTATCCCGAATGCCATTACACCCGGGCCATGAAACAGGCGGAGGAGGGCGATGCCGATGAAATGTTCGCCGCCGGCCCCATTCCCCTGGGCGATGATCCCGAATCCGGCATGCCCCTGACCCTGCGCAAGGGCCCCTATGGGCTGTACATACAGTTGGGCGAGGCGGTTGAAGGCGACAAGAAGAAGAAAAAGCCGAAACGTGCCGGTATGCCCGCCGATATCTCGATTGAGCAGTTGGACCTGGACCTGGCGCAAAAAATCATCAAGCTGCCCCGCCTGGTGGGCGAGCACCCGGAGACGGGTAAATCGATTTTTGCCGGTATCGGGCGTTTCGGCCCTTACGTCATGAGCGAGGCCCGCTACTTCAAGCTGGAGAGCACCTCGGATGTCTTGAGCATCGGGTTGAACCATGCGGTGGCGGTGATTGCCGACGGCATGGCCAAGGGCGGTGGACGGCGTGGCGCCAATACCATCCGCACCGTCGGCGAACATCCCGAAGGCGGTGATGTCAAGATTCTGGATGGCCGCTTCGGCGCCTATATCAAATACAAGAAGCTGAACGCCACATTGCCCAAGAACGCCGACCCCATGCAGATGTCGATGCAGGATGCCCTGGACCTGCTGCAGGCCAAGGCCGAGAAAATGGGTCAGAAACCCAAGAAAGCCAAGGCCAAGGCGAAACCAAAAGCCAAGGCAAAAGCCAAGCCCAAAGCGAAGACAAAGGCGGCGGCGAAACCCAAGAAGGCGGCAACCGCTGCAACTGACGCTGTGGCCGGATCCTCCGATTGAGTGCCCCGCGCGGCCTGCCCGACAAGGCGGCGATCAAGAAATTCATCACCGATGCGCCCGGTCCCGTGGGCCGGCGCGAGATTGCCCGCGCCTTTGGTATCAAGGGCGCGGAGCGGACAGAGCTGCGCGCTGTTCTGAGGGAACTGACCGAGGAAGGTTTGATCGGAAGGGGTGCCGGCAAGGGTGGCGGCAAGCGCTATAACGAGGCCGGCGCCCTGCCGCCCGTGGCGGTGTTGCGAATTTCCGGTGTCGATGACGATGCCGTGCTGCTGGCCGAGCCCATGCGCAAGGCCGATGACGAAACCAAGGCCGCCGATATTTCAACGCCGCGCATCGTCGTGAAGACGGACCGGCGCGAGGCCGCCAGCCTGGGCATCGGTGACCGCGTACTGGCGCGCCTCACCCGCAAGGGCGCGGGTTATGAGGCCAGCATCATCCGGGTTCTGCCCAAGGGGCCGGAACGGGTCATCGGCGTCTATTCCGAAGTGCCCGGTCAGGGCGCCAGAATTCGTCCCACGGACCGGCGGCAAAAATCCGACTATGCCGTGGCGAAGGACCAGAACGGCGGCGCCCGGCGCGGCGATCTGGTGCTGGCCGATGTGTTGATCGGCCGCCGCCATGGTCTCAGGGAAGCGCGCGTGGTTGAGGTGCTGGGCGGTATGGACGATCGCCGGGCGATTTCGCTGATCGCCATCCACAGCAATGATATTCCGGACGTCTTCCCGAACGAGGCCGTGGCCGAGGCGGAGGCGGCGCAGCCGGTTGTCATGACCGCGGCCGGCAAGCGGGAGGATCTGCGCCATTTGCCCCTGATCACCGTCGATGGCGCCGATGCCCGCGATTTTGACGATGCCATCTGGGCCGCCGCCGATGACGATCCCGCGAACAAGGGCGGCTGGCGGATCATCGTCGCCATTGCCGACGTCTCCCACTACGTCACCCATAACAGCGCCCTGGACAAGGAAGCTCGCCGGCGGGGCAATTCGGTCTATTTCCCGGATCGCGTCGTGCCCATGTTGCCGGAAGCGCTGTCGAACAATCTCTGTTCCCTGCGCCCGGACGAAGACCGCCCCGTGTTGGCGGTCACCATGCGCCTGAATGCCAAGGGCAAGCGCCTGGAGCATCAGTTCCACCGCGCCATGATCCGCTCCGCCGCGCGGGTCATATACGAAGACCTCCAGGCCGCCCACGACGGCGATCCGAACGAACAGACCGCGCCTATTCTGGAGACCGTGATTGAGCCGCTCTATGGCGCCTGGGGCGCCTTGATGCGGGCCAGGGAGGGGCGTCAGCCGCTGGATCTGGATCTGCCGGAGATGAAGATCACCCTGGGCGAGGACGGCCATGTGGACGATGTACGCCAGCGCCAGCGCCTGGATGCCCATCGGGTGATCGAGGAATTCATGATCGAGGCCAACGTGGCGGCGGCGGAAACCCTGGAGGCGCAGAAAATGCCCTGCGTCTATCGGGTGCATGACCAGCCGGACCGGGAAAAACTATTGGGGCTGCGGGATTTTCTTTCCAGCCTGGGGCTGTCCTTCGCCATGGGCGAGCGCCTGCGCCCGGAGCTGTTCAACCGTATCCTGGCCAAGGCGAAAGGCAGTGATCATTGGGAGGCGGTCAATCAATCGATCCTGCGTTCGCAATCCCAGGCCCGCTACGACCCTGATAACATTGGTCATTTTGGCCTTTCGCGGGCCCGATATGCCCATTTTACCTCGCCCATTCGGCGCTATGCCGATCTGCTGGTCCATCGGGCGCTGATCCGGGGCGGTGGCTTCGGCAAGGACGGTCTGCATGATCAGGAGGCGGAACGGCTGGCGGAAACGGCCGAGCATATTTCCAACACTGAACGCCGCGCCATGGTCGCCGAACGGGACGCCAACGACCGCTATCTGGCGGCATTCATGGCCGAGCAGACCGGCGCCGAATTTATCGCCCGCATCAACGGCGTGACCCGGGCCGGCCTGTTCCTGACCCTGGCCGACACCGGCGCCGATGGTCTCTTGCCCATGCGTAACTTGCACGACGACTACTATCAGGTCGATGAGGCGCAGATGGCGCTGATCGGCGAGCGTTCGGGAACCCGATATCGCCTGGGCGACCCCGTCGCCGTGCGCCTGGCCGAGGTGAATACCCTGACTGGCGGCTTGATCTTTGAGTTGCCGGGCGTGGGTTTCGAAACAACGGAGGGCAGCCGTGGCCGGCCCCGCATCGGCAGGCCCCGGAAGGAGCGCGTAAAGCGCGGCAGCAGTGGCAAACACAACAAGCGGAAAGGCCGCCGGCGCGCTAAGTAATCCCAAGTTTGGCCAAGGCTTCAGCCAGATCATCCGAGAAATTGTCACCCTTGCGCACCAGGGGGACGTTCGCGGGCAAGTTGGCAAAAATGACATCGTTGCGGTCGAGCGAGGTCAAGAGCATGAACGGCAAGTTCCGGCTGGCGGGCATGGCGCGCAAGGCGCAAGCCAGATCGACGCCGGATAGATCTTCCAGGACGGTTGAGGCGACGATCAGGTCGGGACTGGTGCGAACCGCCATTTCGATTGCCGCGAACGGCTTCGTCACGGTAACGACTCGGTAGCCGCAGGCCTGAAATTCCCGCTCGATAATCTGCGTCATGGCACCGCGCGGCATCACCAACAAGACCTCAACGTCTTGCTTGACGACATCCGCCTCATCGAACGCGAACTTGGCCGGCAGGGTTCTGACCACGTCGGCTTCGCTGATGCCGTCAAAGCGGCCTTCCAGGGTTTCGCGCATGCGGTCGACAAAGCACTGCGCGTCATTCAGGGTCCGTTGATCCAGGCTTTCCCGGCCGATGAAATAGTCTTCCATGCGGTGGGCCAGCAGGGTGATCAGGGGATAGCCAAAGGAGCCGCCCATGCCCTTCAAGTTATGGCCGCCGCGGCGAATAGTGTCGATGATATTTGCCGGATCGTTGCCGGGACGGCGTCCGGTTTCGATCGCGGTATCGAGATCGTCCAGCGCGTCGCCGGTATAGTCGATAAATTCCATCTTGAGGCGGGCGATGATGGCGTCATGGTCCGGATCCAGCTTCGCGGCCGGTCCCGGAGATGTTTGATGTAGGCTGGCATTGCTCATGTTGGAAAGGATATAAGGAAACCATGAATTTTGGATTTACTTAAGCGCCCATTGTTACCGGCCGTGAAACGGGGAACAGTCATGAGTACCGCACGCACCCAAGAACCGGCGCCAAGGCCCCTGGGTCAAGCTTTGCGGCGCGGCGCCCTGGCGCGTTGCCCGGCCTGTGGCCGGGGGCGGATATTCGGCCGCTATCTCAAGGTGGAGGGGCAGTGCGCCGACTGCGGCCTGGCGCTGCATCACCATCGGGCCGATGATGCACCGCCCTATTTCACGATGCTTATTTTGGGCCATGTTCTGGTACCCCTGACCCTGATACTGGAGCGCGCGGCGGAGCCGCCGCTGTGGCTGCATTTTTCTCTGTGGCTGCCTTTGACGGTAATTTTATCCCTGCTCATACTGCCGCGCATCAAGGGCGCCCTGATCGGTTTCCAATGGGCGCACCGCATGCACGGTTTTGCGTCGGGGCAGGACTAGCCTGGCGCGATCACGAAGGTCAATTCATCGTGGGCCCGGCGCAGGGACGCTTCCACTGTTGTCGCCGTATCGCCAGCCGCGAAGATAAAGCCCAAATAGCGATTGCCCTCGGGTAGCGGCACCAGGGTGTCACCCAGTGGAATTGAGATCGTGATATCTTGAATGCCCGGCACGGCGCGGGCTGCCAGCAATCCATCCACCCGGCGCAAGATACCGGCCCGCGGAATGGGGATCATCATCACGCCGGAGGCGGAAGGCACCGTCGTTTCGGTGGCGTCGGCGGCCTCGGGCGGCGGCAGGCCTAGGGCGTGGCGGATGATCAGATCTTCCAGGCGTCCGCCGGGGCCGAATTGCAGCGTCCGGGAGCACAGCCCGCCGATCGACCGGGCCGCGACCTCGATCAACCAGGCGCCCGCTTCATTGATCCGCAGTTCCGCATGTATCGGCCCTTCGCGCAGACCCAGCGTTGCCGCGCCGCGCTGCACCGTGGCGGTAATATCCGCCTGCATACCGTCAGGCAGCCGCGAGGGCGTAAGATAAATGGTCTCTTCGAAGAACGGTCCCTCCAAGGGGTCCGGTTTGTCGAACAACGCCAGGACCTGCAACCGGCCACCCGCAAGCAGGCCTTCAAGCGCGACTTCGCGGCCGGGGATGTAATCCTCGACCAGAATATGGCTGGTGGCCTCGTCGGTCTGTCCGGCGGTGGCGAGGATGGCCTGGATGCGCTCGCGCGCGGCCAGGAATTGCGCCGCATCGTCGGCGCGGATGACACCCCGGCTGGCGGACAGCGACAGGGGTTTCAACACCACCGGATAAGGCATCTCGCCGGCGCGCGGATCGTCCGACAAATTCAACAGGGTGAACCAGGGCGCGGGCAGGCCGGAATTGGCCAGACGGCTGCGAAAACGGTATTTGTTGCCCGCCGCCTCGACCGAGGCAGGAGAATTGTGGCGCAGGCCCAGCGCTTCCGAGGCGCTGGCCGCCAGCAGGGTGGTTTCCTGGTCGACGCCGATAATCGCGGCCAGGGGATAGGCGCGGTGATAGTCGGTGATCTGCGCCACGCCGCGTTCGAGATCCCTGAATTCGACTGCCAATGTGCGGCCGTCGGACAATCCCGACAGCAGGCTCGATTGATCGGATCCGACCGCGACATCGGCGCCCAGACGATCGCCGGCCTGAAGGAAATCAGCGATGCGGTACGAGGTGGTGGGAACCAGCAGCAGCAATCGGCCGGCGGCGGTATCCGTCATGCAGTCTCGGATCTAGCCGCCCTTGCCCGGCTGGTAGTAGGGATTGGAGCCGCCCGCATGATCGGTGACGTCAAGCACATGGACAATGCTGGGAACCAGCCTGCGGATCTCGGTGGCAACGCCCTGTTTCAGGGTGACGTCGGCCATGCCGCAGCCCTGGCAGCCGCCCTCCAATCGCAGATACACCGTATCCTCGGCCACATCGACCAGGGCGATATGGCCGCCGTGGCCGGCGACCTGGGGGTTGACGTGCTCGTCCAGAAGCTTGCGGATGGCACGGCCTTCCTCGGTTTCCAGGCCGGGCTTCGGCGTCATGTCGTCAATATCGGTAACACCCGCGATTTCGGGCAGATAGTGGCGCATCATGTGTTCGATATTCAGGCGCAGTTCCCGCGCCGCGCCGCGCAGCTCCAATATCACCAAGCCGTTCTTGAAACCGCGGTATATGGCCTCGCCGTCGCTGTCCGCCAGGGCCGGTGCTACATGGCTGTCCAGCAGATCCTTGATATTGGCGACCAGTTCGGGATCGACGTCGGGATCGCTCAGCTCCGCTTCCGAAAGATTGGTCACGTCGTCATCGTCATCGATAACAACCGCCTCGCCGGCCGTGAAGTGGTTCATGATGGCGGCCAGGGCGAAAGTTTTCAGCAAATGCCAATCCCAGTCCTCGGCCTTCCAGATGGTGATCGAATCCTGGTCCAGGGAAACGCCGGTCACGCCCTCGACCGCGAACAGCCGCCGCGCCAGGGGCGAGCGATCGGTGGTCGCCACGTTGGGAAAATGGGCGGTGCCGCTAGGCATCACGGCCTGCCCTGGCAGAAACTTCATCTGCGCTGGGTTGGGCGTCGGCTCAGTTTGTATGAACATGGCGGCGGTCCTTTATTGGGGTAATCGTCGTTCGTGGGTTTATCATGTAGTGGCGCTGGTGGTAAATGGCGCGCTGCTTGGCTGGAAGTTTACGCAAAGCAGCGTTAGATCCGCTTCGCACAACGGACTTTTGGAAATGCGGCAGGCATAATTGTCCGGCTCATCGGTAGCGCCTTCGGCGCATTCCATATGGTAGCAATTCGTGCAGTTGCCAAACGGCCGCACGTTCTTTTCACGCCCGACCTGACGTAGCATGTCCCGGAGGATGTCAGCAAATTGGCACCGCATCGCATCCGGTAAATTATTTGCGGCCCGTACCATGGCTTCGAATGGATCGCCGAGACGTATCGCCCTCGCTGTTTCGGTCAAATCCAATTGCATGCTGCGACCGTCGTCCGCGGCTCGCGATTGGCTTATATATCCCCGCTTAATCAGACCGCGGATGGTTTGTGACGCCGTCCCCCGCGTGGTGCCATGAAATTTGGCGAATGCTGACGGGGTGCGGGAAGCGGCATTGGCCATGTCCAGATAACGCAACGCGGTCCACTGCGCCGAGGACAGTTCGCCAGAACGCCCCTCGGCCATATTTGTTTGTGCCAGTCGGCCTAGATGCAGCAGCAATTCCACCAGAATTTCAGGATTACTTTGCATATTGGTCGTCATATAATTATAATAGCGAAACGCTACTATATTGACAAGCGTATGCCGCCTCGAATATGCGGCCATGGTGGCAGTACGGATCGGGACAAACATATGGCAGGTGACGGTGCGGGGGCTTGGGGCCCTAATATCGATGTACATACCCTGGCCAGCCTGCAAGACGAAGGCGCGGTGCATACTGTGCTTGATGTGCGGGAGCCCACCGAAGTTGCCGTTTGCTCCATTGCCGACAGCATGTTTATTCCCATGCAGCAAGTGCCCGGACGGATTGACGGGCTGCCGCGTGACCATCCTTTGATTATCCTATGCCATCATGGCACCCGCAGCGAAATGGTTGCGGGCTTCCTTCGCAATAATGGTTTTACCAACATCTATAACCTAGCAGGTGGCATTGACGCATGGGCGCAGGTGGTCGAAACCGATATGGCGCGCTACTAGGGGATCCCGGTCGCAGAGAATTTTGGCCGTTTTCCCTGCGGGCTGGACAGCGGGGCCGCCGCCATGCGATTCTAGGGCAACGGTAACCCTGCCTTTTTGAGTGAGATGTCCGAAAAACAAACCAAAGCCAAGCGCGCCGCCCGGCCGCGTGACGCCGCCACGCTGGTGCTCCTGCGCCAGGTCCGCGGCAAGACCACCGTGCTCATGGGTCTGCGCCATGGCAAGCACAAATTCATGCCCGATCAATGGGTGTTTCCCGGCGGCCGGGTCGACCGCGCCGACGGTTATGCGCCATCGGCTTCCGAATTGCGCCCGCACGTCAGCAATAGTCTGGCCAGGACCTCTTCGGAGCATCGCGCCCGGGCCCTGGCGATGGCGGCGGTGCGCGAAACTTTCGAGGAGACGGGCCTGATTCTCGGCCAGCCCCTGGACAATATACCGGATCGGGCCTCGCCGACCTGGAAGCCGTTCTACGAGGCCGGCTTCGCGCCGTCCCTGAAGCCTCTTGAATACGTCTACCGCGCGGTAACGCCGCCGTTTCGTCCGATCCGCTTCAATGCCCGGTTTTTCCTGGCTGACGGCAACAATCTGCACGGCAAGTTGCAGGGCGATGGTGAATTGTTGGACCTGAAGTGGGTGCCGATTCCCAAGGCGATTGAGCTGCAAACCCCGCCGATCCAACAGATCGTGTTGGAAGCTCTACCCGGTCTGGTGGATGGAGACGGCAAAATTCGCCGGCGGCGGAAGGTGCCCGTGCGCATCATGCGCCATGGTACGCGTCGATTGGAGTATGAATGAGCGCTCTCGAACAGGCACAAAAAACGGGGCGCGACTATGTCCGCCCGGAAAAGCCCGTGCGGCCCCGCGATGCCGCCTCGCTGGTGATCCTGCGCCAGCGCAGGGGCGGGACGGAAGTGTTGTTGGGCCGGCGCGCCTCGCGCCACCGCTTTATGCCGAATGTTTTTGTCTTTCCCGGCGGCCGAGTCGATGTGGCTGACCGTGGCGTCAATGTGGCGGCCGAACTGGCGAAGCCGGTGGCGCGCAAGCTGCACCATAAATTTTCGCCAACAATGTCCCGTGCCCTGGCCGTGGCGGCGGTGCGCGAAACTTACGAGGAAACCGGCCTAGTCATTGGCGAGCGGCAAAAAGGCGGCGTGCTGCCGAACCTTTCCGGCCTGGACTACGTGGCCCGGGCGATAACGCCCCCTGACAATCCCATGCGTTTTCACGCCCGGTTCTTCTGCATCGATGCTGAACATACCTCCGGCAGGGTGCGCGACAGCGAGGAGCTGCAATTGCTGCAATGGTTCCCGCTTACCGAAGCATTGGCGATGCCCCTGGTCGATGTCACCGAGTTCGTGCTGCAGGAAATCCAGCGCCGTCAGGACGGCTGGCGCCCGCCCGGCGTACCCCTGTTCAGCTATCGCAACGGACGGGCCGTGATCCGCTACGAGGGCCGATCATGACGCCTCCAGGGGGCGATCCGGACTTGACAGAAGCGCCCGGAACACTATGTTCCCACTTCGGAATTATTGGGCAATGGCGCCGCGAATTGGGGTGCCGCAATTATCGGAGTCTTGGTGATGGCCAAACCGACGACGGTTAAGATCAAATTGGTGAGCAGCGCCGACACGGGTTACTACTATGTAACCAAGAAAAACCCGCGTACCCAGACGGAAAAGATGGTGGTCAAGAAATACGACCCCGTGGTCCGCAAGCACGTGGATTTCAAGGAAGGCAAGATCAAATAATTTTTTGATCCCGCGGGCCCGGCGTTTTGCCGGGTCGGAAGCCGGTTCCATCGGAGCCGACGGCGAAGTTAATCCAAAGAAGAATATGATAAGGCTGGCCTTGCGCCGGCCTGTTTTGTTTGCCTGGTTGTGCGATGCCCGGCTTGGCCGGCCGGTATTATAACAGTGGTGCCTCAGCCACCGTGCGCCGTGGCGACGGCTTCGTTCGGAGCGTCAAGGACGACCCTGTCGCGGCCGCTGTTCTTAGCTTCGTAAAGCGCTTCATCGCCACGCCGCATTATCGTCGCCGAGTCATCCGCGGCACCTTGGGAAATGGTGACGCCGATACTGACGGTAATCGGGATCTCCAAATTCTGCTCGGCGATGACGACCGGACTTGCGGCAATGGCTTCGCGCAGCCGCTCCGCCACGGCCATGCAGGTTTCCTGGGTTGAATCCGGCATGATCACAACGAATTCCTCACCGCCCGTGCGGGCGGCCAGGTCGATGAAGCGGACGCAACGTTTTACCCGTGCCGCGAATTCCTTCAGAACCTCGTCGCCGGCGGCGTGGCCGTGGGTATCGTTGACGACCTTAAAGTGATCGATGTCCATCGCCATGAGGCCAATCGGCTTGTTGTCCTGGACCGCCCGCTGCAGCAGATTTTCGAGATGCGATTCCAGGTAGCGGCGATTGTACAAACCGGTCAAGGGATCGGTCACGGCCAATGTCATGCTCAGATGATAATTGGCGCGCAAACGGTCTTCATATTTCTTGCGGCGCAATTGCGTACGGCAGCGTGCCATGAGTTCGTTCTGGTCCACCGGACGAATGAGATAGTCATTGACGCCAAGATCAAGGCCCCTGACCAGCCGTTCCATCTGATCGGGCGTATCGTCAACCAGGATCAGAATGGGCATCTGCCGGCTTTCCTCCATCGAGCGGAGATGGGAGCACAACCGCAGGCCGTCGGTGTCCTGCAGGGACAACGAGACAATGATCAGATCAAGATCGCCGGCCCGCGCCGCCGCGATGGCGTCATCGGCGCTGCTCGCCATGGATACCGTATGGCGGTCATCCAGAGCCTGATTGATGTTGCGGGCGTAAATCTCTCTGTCTTCGACAACCAGGATACGGCCGCCTTCGGCCTCGATTTTTTCGTCTTCCGAATCCGCCACGCCGAAGCTGTTCGAGGTCGCCTCCCGGAGGCGCAATTCGTCCATCATGATCTTGAGGCGAATCAACGAACGAACGCGGGCGAAAAGGGCGATATCGTTGACCGGTTTGGTCAGAAAATCGTCGGCACCAGCTTCCAGGCCGCGAACCCGGTCGGTGCTATCGGAAAGGGCCGTGACCATGACCACGGGAATATGCATGAGGTTGGGGTTGGTCTTCACCCGTTCGCACACTTCGAAACCGTCCATGCCCGGCATCATCACATCAAGGAGGATGATATCGGGAACTTCACGTTCAATGATTTCCAGAGCGTCGGGACCGTTCATCGCGGTCAGAACGTCATAATATTCCCTGGAGAGTTTCGCCTCCAGCAGTTTGACGTTCGGCAAAACGTCGTCGACGACCAGGATTCTTGCTGTCATTGTGCGGTCTTTCCCTCAACTCTACTCGAGGAATCTCTTGACGGTGTCGAGAAACAGCTGCACCGATATTGGCTTCGCAATATAGGCCTCGCAGCCACCGACGCGGATTTTCTCCTCATCGCCCTTCATTGCGAAGGCGGTGACGGCGACCACAGGAATAGCCTTCAATTCATCATCCTCCTTGATCCACTTTGTCACCTCGAGACCGGAAACCTCGGGCAGTTGAATATCCATCAGAATCAAATCAGGACGTTTCTCTCGCGCGATCGCTAAAGCTTCCATGCCGTCCTTGGTTTGCAGGGTGTCATAGCCATGCGCATCCAAGAGATCATGGAACAGCTTCATATTCAGCTCGTTATCTTCGACAATCAGTACTGTTTTCGACATTACGGACCAGTCCCCGGGCGCCCGTTTGGGCCTGTGCTTTTTGAATCATGCAGTGCGAACGTTAATATCTCGTATAGCCTTTTCAGATTATGGTTAACAAAGCATGAAAGCCTGTCTCCGGTCGATGATAAATGCGGGAAATCTGGTATGAATGAAGAACGGGCGAAAATCGTCGCATTGCGGGCCCTGGCCTATCTGGTTGGCGATGAGGCGGTACTGCAACGGTTCATGGATTTGAGCGGGATTGATCCGTCCGATCTGCGCCAGCGCGCGAATGATCCGGCCATGTTGGCGGGGGTGCTGGATTTCTTTCTTGGCAACGAGGCCCAACTTCTGGAAATGTGCCAGGAGACGGGCCTGGCGGCCGAGGAGCCGGCCCAGGCGCGGCACGGCCTGATCGACAGCCGACACGAGGAATGGAGTTAGTTTTGGAAGACGATAGTTTGCACGATGATGTCCTGAGCCAGTTGGAGGCATTGCGCCTGACGCCGGAACGCCCCTTGATCGTTAGTGACGCAGACGAGGTCATCTTTGCCTTCGTGCGCAGTTTGGAGGGATTCCTGCTCGACAATGGCCATTTCATGGATTTGCAGTCATTTGCCCTGCGCGGCAATATTCGTGATTCCAACACCAGGGAACCGGTTTCGGCCGAGATGGTGAAATCCCTAATCGGCGATTTTTTCAGCGAGCGCACGGAGCAGATCGAACCGGTTGACGGCGCCGCCGAGGCGCTGGCCGCGCTTTCCGAGCGGGCCCAGGTTTTGGTTCTGTCGAACGTGCCCCTGGATCAAATTCCGGCCCGCCGCCGGGCCTTGGTCAAGAACGGCATGGATTATCCCCTGGTGGCGAATATCGGCAGGAAAGGCAGTGCCATGGCCTATCTGGCGGAACGGCATGAGGCGCCGATGTTCTTTCTTGATGATATTCCCCACAATATTTCCTCCGTGGCGCAAAAGGCCAATGCGGTCACGCGCCTGCATTTCATCGCTGATCACCGGCTGCGCAATCTGTTGGGCGCCGCCGACGATGCCGATGTCCGTATTGATGACTGGCCCGGCGTGCGCCGTTTCATTGAGGACCGTTTGAGCCAACAGGGTTATTGATTCATGCGTATAGGTGTTGATTTGGGCGGCACCAAGATCGAGGCCCTGGCGCTGGCGGATGATGGCGGCGAAATCGGCCGCCGCCGGGTGCCGACACCCCAGGGTGACTACGACGGCATCATCGCCGCCATCCGGGATCTATTGGCGGCACTGTTGCAGGGATCGGCGGCGGATGGATTGCCCGTTGGCGTCGCCATTCCCGGCGCGATTTCGCCGGCGACCGGCCTGATCAAGAATGCGAACTCAACCTGTTTGATCGGCAAGCCGTTTGACGACGACCTGGCCGCCGCGCTGGCGCGGCCCGTGCGTTTGGCCAATGATGCCAATTGTTTCACCTTGTCCGAAGCCAGTGACGGCGCCGCCGCCGGTGCCGACAGCGTATTTGGCGTCATCGTCGGTACCGGGACCGGCGCCGGCATTGTCCTGGGCCGACGCCTGCATGAAGGGCCCAATCTGATCGCCGGGGAATGGGGCCATGCGCCGTTGCCCTGGCCCGACGATGACGAGCGGCCCGGCCCGCCCTGTTATTGCGGGCGGCGGGGCTGTATCGAAACGTTTCTGTCGGGCCCCGGTTTGAGCCGGAGTTATGAAGTGGCGGCGGGCTTGTTCCTTGCGGCGCATGAAGTCGCGGAACGGGCCGGCCATGGCGACGATGTCGCGGAAAAATGCATGGCGCGCTACGAGCGGCGGATGGCAAAATCCCTGGCCATGGTGATATCGATTCTGGATCCGGAGGTGATCGTGATGGGCGGCGGGGTCTCGAATATCGCGCGCCTTTACGACAACGTACCCAGGCTATGGGGCGAATTCGCGTTTTCCGACGAGCTTTCGACCAGGCTGGTGCGGGCCAAGCACGGCGATTCATCCGGCGTGCGCGGCGCTGCCTGGCTGTGGCCGCTGCCTTCGGAACCCGGGGACGGCTAGCCATGTCCGCCCTGTGCCGCGACTGTTTGACGGTTGCGCCCGAGGAAGCGGCAGGGGGGCGTTGCAGTTCGTGCGGCTCACCAAGGTTGGTGCGGCATCCCGAATTGCTGCAACTGGGCATCGCGCATCTTGATTGCGACGCCTTCTACGCCAGCGTTGAGAAACGCGACGATCCTTCCCTGGCCGACAAGCCGGTGATTGTCGGCGGCGGGCATCGTGGCGTGGTCTCCGCCGCCTGCTACATCGCGCGCACCTTTGGCGTCCGTTCCGCCATGCCCATGTTCAAGGCCCGCAAGGCCTGCCCCGAGGCGGTCGTGATCAAACCCGATATGACGAAGTACTCAGCCGTCGGCCGTCAGATCAGGGCCATCATGAAGGATTACACGCCCCTGGTTGAACCGTTGTCCCTGGACGAGGCGTTCCTGGACCTGACCGGCACGGAGCGTTTACACCATCAGTCGGCCGCCGCCACCGCGGCCGCCATCGTCAAACGGGTTGTGGCGGAAGCGGGCGTTACCGCCTCGATCGGGCTGTCCTACAACAAATCGTTGGCCAAGGTCGCCTCGGATCTGGACAAGCCAAAAGGCTTCGCCGTGATCGGCCGGGCCGAGGCGGTCGAGTTCCTTGCCGGACAACCAGTCTCGATCATCTGGGGCGCGGGCAAGGCCCTGCAACGGCGCCTGGCCAAGGAAGGCATCACGATGGTCAGGCAACTGCAGAGTATAGAAGAGAACGAATTGATTGCCCGCTATGGCGCCATGGGGCAGCGCATGGCGCAGTTCGTGCGCGGCGAAGATCCGCGCCGCATCAGCGCCAACCGGCCAACCAAGAGCATTTCATCGGAAACCACATTCCATGACGATATTGCCGATGGCGCGACCTTGAAAAAGATTCTCTGGCGCCAGGCGGACCGCGTCGCCCGCCGCATGAAAAGCGCCGAACTGGCCGGCACCACCGTAGTCTTGAAACTTCGCCGGGCCGATTTCCGTATCCTGACCCGCAGCCGCCGCCTGCCCGATCCGACACAATTGGCCGATACCATATACCGCCAGGCTGAAGAACTTCTGATCAAGGAAATCAATGGCACGGCCTATCGCCTGCTTGGCGTCGGCCTCAGTGGCCTGGTCGACGGTGCGGAAGCGGATCCGCTTTCTCTCGCGGATCCGGGCGGTGAACGCCGGGCCGATGCGGAACGGGCGCTGGACCAGGTGCGACAGCGTTTCGGCACCGAGGCAATCGGCAAGGGGCGGGGGCTGCCCTGAAGCTGTGGTCTTGCGCGGCCTCTATTCGCAATCGGGACGTTCGAGATATTCCAGCTCCACCAGGCGCCCGGTCAGGCCGAAACTCGGATAATCCAGCAATAACTCGTCGACAATGCCGTCGCTATAGAGGGTAAATCCGACTTCGAATTCGGGTGTGCCGACGGTGTTGTCGTGGTGGTAATAGGCCAGGCGGATCGGCCAGCTGGGCAGCGCCTTGGCCAGCAGCTTGCTGCGTTGGATCCGGCCCGGGCTCAATTCATCGCCGATGAAAACCGATGCGTGATAGTAGCCTGCGTCATTGCTGCCATCGAACAGGGTGATTGCGAAACCACGGCTGCCGCTCATGGCCGCCCGCAAAACCGCGCGATTGTACGAGATCGGAAACAACGTGCCCTTGGGCAGGGTCAGCCGGCGTTCCGCCGGCAGCTGCCAGACGGCATCGCCCATGCCGGCGCTGTCCAATTCGGCGCGGCCCTGCTCCCGCTCCACCGTCTTGCCATTGATCCTGTTCATCAGGTTGAATCGAATGGTGCGTCCATCCCGGCTTTCCCAGACCGAGGCCTGCATATTGCCGAACATCTCGGGTGCGCCGCCGCTGGTTATCTGGGTGATGAAGCCTTGATTGAAAACATAGCCGCCACAGTCCTCCATCAATTCCACCACCAAACGCCCCTTGGCGGCATCAATGCCCTTGTTTTCCCGGCTCTGGTTCAGCCGCAGATCATAGACGCCGCGCGCCGGCCGCAAAATCTGGGACGAGGCGTCGGCACCGGCGAAAACGCCGGCCACGAAAATAACCAGGCCCAAGATTCCGCCTGCTGATTTACTCATTTATCCTGTAGGCTCCCAGTATCCAATCTAGTCGCGGCATCATAGCAGGCTTAGCGGGGTAAAGGTTCAGATGTTGAATATTGGCCAGTTCGAGATTAGCCGGGTCATCGAGAGCGAGGGGCCATTTCTTCCCGTTCAGGACTTCATTCCCGATTCCGATCCGGCGGTGGTTGAGGCCAACAGGGATTGGCTGTTCCCGCGATATATCGAGCCGGGAAGCAACAAGATCATGCTGACCATCCAGTCCTACATCCTGCGTACGCCGCGCCATACCATCCTGGTTGATACCTGTGTCGGCAACCACAAGCCACGGCCGGGCCGCCCCATGTTCGATAATCTAAACCTGCCGTATATGGCCGACCTGGCGGCCGCCGGCGTGCAGGCGGAGGAGGTCGATTTTGTGCTCTGCACCCATCTGCACGTGGATCACGTGGGCTGGAATACCAAACTGATCGATGGCCGTTGGGTGCCCACGTTCCCCAACGCCAAATATATCTTTGCCCGCAAGGAATACGAGTTCTGGGAGCAGCGCCATCTGGCCGGCACCGAGGGACCGGTGCCCAATGTCTACGACGACAGCGTGCTGCCGGTGATGGAGGCGGGACAGGCGGTGCTGGTGGATATGGATCACCAGATCGACGATGGCATGTGGTTCGAGCCCGCACCGGGCCATACCGCCGGCAACGTGGTTCTGAACCTGCAATCGGAAGGCGATAGGGCGGTGATGTGCGGCGATGTCATGCACCATCCCTTGCAACTGGTACGCCCGGAATGGTCAAGCCGCGCCTGCGAGGATCCCGCCATGTCCACCGCGACCCGGCGCGCCTTTATCGAGCGCCATGCCGATACCGATACCCTGATCGCGCCGGCGCATTTCGCCTCGCCAACCATGGGCCATATCATCAGCCGGGGCGACGCCTTCGGCTACCGCCACATGGACGAATGAAGCGGCCTATTCTCCCTTGAAGACGGGCGGGCGTTTTTCCACGAAGGCGGCTTGCGCCTCCTTGGCATCGTCGGTCCGGGACATGGCCACGGTAAGCTCCTGCTCGTAGCGGTAACCGTCCCGCAGGCCGAGATTGTCGGTCGTGTTGAGGGCCTGTTTGGTAACCCGGATGGCGAGGGGGCTTTTGACGGCGATTTCCTTCGCGATCTCCATCGCCGCATCGATCAGTCTCTCCGGTGCCACACAGTCTTCGACCACGCCCATGCGGTACATCTCGGCGCCGCCGACGCGCTTGCCCGTCAACAGCATGCGCCGCGCCTTGGAGCGTGGGAACAGCATGTTGACGTATTTTGCGCCGCCCATCAGCCCGACATCAATCTCAGGCATGCCAAGGACGGCATCTTCCGAGGCGATCAGAATGTCACAGCAGGCGGCAAGTGCCAGCCCGGCGCCAAGGGCGGCGCCATTGAGGGCCCCAATCACCGGTTTTTCGCATTCGAGGATGGCGTAGAAGCTTTCCCGCGTGACCCGGTTGTGCTGGCGGTAGAACCCCGCCTCGGCGGTGATGCCCTGGCGCTCCTTAATATCGGCGCCGGCGGAAAAAACCTTGCCCGCGCCCGTTAGGATAATGGCCCGCACGTCTTCGCGGTCACTCAGTTCGTCAAATATCGCTGTCAGTTCGTCACGGAAGGGACGGCTTTGGGCGTTAACTGGTGGATTGTTCATGGTGACCAAGGCGATGTAATCCGCGACCTCAACCTGGAAATACCCATAACTCATCTTATCAATCCTCTACTGCATGACCGCCGGCACTTCGGTGCATGAAGAATAATGGACCGGTTCGACACGGCAAGGAACCCCTGGTAAAACTGCCGGAACACAAGGAGAAGGACTGAACATGAGCTCGTTGCCCAAATCCGTGGTGATCACGGACGACACCATGCGCGAAGGCCTGCAGATCGAAAGCGCCGATATCCCCGTGGACGAGAAATTGCGGCTGTTGGATGCCCTGGGCGAGACCGGCGCCAAGGTCATTTCAATCGGCTCCTTCGCGCATCCGAAATGGACGCCGTCGATGGCCTGTATTGACGAGATCGCGGAACGCTTCGTGCCGAAGCCGGGCATCAAATACACGGCGGCGGTGTTCAATAAGAGAGGCTATGACCGGGCCGACAGCTATTATCCGAAAATCGATGTGCGCGGGAGAAAATTCCGCACCAACGTTGAACTTTGCGACACCTTCGCCCGGCGCAACTACAACCGCACCCAGGCGGAGCAGATCGCCGGCCTGGATGCCGCCGTCGCCGCCGCCAGCGAGGCCGGGGCGGAGTTCGGCGCCGTCGGCCTGGGCAACCCCTTCGGCTCCAACTTCGAGGGGCCGTTTTCCCTGGCGCAGCGGATGGAACTGTTGGATCTGTTGATGGGCAAATGGCACGCCGTCGGGATCAAGGTGAACCGATGCTCGTTCCTCGACGCCATGGGCTGGAACATGCCCCATGAAGTGCGCGAAACCCTGGAGGCGATCAAGGAGCGCTATCCGGAGATCACCGATTTTCATATGCACCTGCACGACAGCCGTGGCGTCACCCTGGCCAGCTACTATGAAGCGCTGCAATTGGGCGTGCGGGAGTTCGACACCTCGATCGGCGGCATGGGCGGCTGCCCCTATTGCGGCAACGGCCGTGCCGCCGGCCATGTGCCGACGGAGGATTTCGTCAATCTGTGTCATGAGCTGGGGATCGACACCGGCTATGACCTGGACAAGCTGATCGAGGCCGCCGCCATTGCCGAGGAAGTGGTCGGCCATCCCCTATGGGGCCATGTCTCGAAGTCCGGCGCGCGGCCAAGGGGTGATCGGCGATATCCCGCCAACATGCCGTTTGTCGAAACCCTGGAAGAAGCGGCGCATTTCCGCAAGGGACCGGAAGTCTACGCGGGCCAGATTTCGCCGTGGAAGGACGGCGATGCCTTGAGCCGTTAGGCCGCAATCGACCGGCGCTTTTTTCGTTCTCTCGACGGCGAAGAATTGCGCCGTTGAGAAATGCATCCGTTCGTCCTAGATATCCGCCATGATGGATGAATTGAAAATCGCCCTGGCGCAGATCAACCCGACGGTCGGTGACATTGCCGGCAATGTGGAGCTTGTGCGCGCGGCGCGCGGCGAGGCGGCGGATCAGGGCGCGGACCTGGTTGTCTTTGGCGAGTTGGTGCTGTGCGGCTATCCGCCGGAGGATCTTGTCCTCAAGGGTGCATTTCAGGACGCGGCGGCGGCGGCCGTGCGGCAGTTGGCGGCGGATACCGCCGATGGCGGACCGGGCCTGTTGCTCACAACGCCCTGGCGCGACGAGGACCTGCTCTACAATGCGGTGCTGCTGCTGGACGGCGGCGAGATCGTTGCGGCCCGTTACAAGCACGATTTGCCGAACTATGGCGTGTTCGATGAAAAGCGGGTGTTCGCGGCGGGCCCCATGCCGGGGCCGGTCAATTTTCGCGGTATCCGACTTGGCGTGCCGATCTGCGAGGATATCTGGACGGCCGATATTTGCGAATGCCTGGTGGAGACCGGTGCGGAATTGCTCATCGTTCCCAACGGATCGCCATTCGAGGACGGCAAATTCGATGTGCGCTTAAACCACGCGGTGGCCAGGGTAACCGAGACCGGCTTGCCGCTGGTCTATGTCAATCAGGTCGGCGGCCAGGACGAATTGGTGTTTGACGGCGGCAGCTTTGTGGTCAACGGCGATTGTTCCCTGGCGGTCCAGATGCCGACCTTTGACAGCGGTCTGGTGGTGACCGAATGGCGCCTGAAAGACGATGTATGGGTGTGTGCCGAGGGTCCCCGGACGGCGCCGCACGAGGGCCTGAGCGCGCTCTATCGCACCATGACCCTTGGCCTGCGGGACTATGTCAACAAGAACCGTTTTCCCGGCGTTGTGCTGGGCCTGTCGGGCGGTATCGATTCCGCCCTCAGTGCCGCCGTGGCGGTGGATGCCTTGGGCCCGGACCGGGTCTGGTGTGTCATGCTGCCGTCGAAATACTCCTCCGCACACAGCCTGGACGATGCCAAAGCCTGTGCCGAACTGCTGCAATGCCGTTTGGACGAGGTGACGATCGAACCGGCGGTGGCGGCTTTCGAGAACATGCTGGCCGACCTGTTCGAGGGGCGGGAGGCGGATATCACGGAAGAAAATATTCAATCCCGCGCCCGTGGCATGACGCTGATGGCGATCTCCAACAAATTCGGCCATATGGTGCTGACCACGGGCAACAAATCGGAAATGTCGGTGGGCTATGCGACGATCTATGGCGATATGTGCGGCGGCTTTTCCGTATTGAAGGACGTTTACAAAATTACCGCCTTCGAACTCTCCCGCTGGCGCAACCAGCAGCGGCCTGAAGGCGCCTTGGGGCCCGAGGGCCGGGTTATTCCGGAGAACACCATTACCAAGCCGCCGTCGGCGGAATTGCGCCCCGATCAGAAGGACGAGGATTCGCTGCCGCCATACGAGGCGTTGGACGATATCCTGCGCTGTCTGGTGGAAGAGGAAATGGCCTTCGCGGATATTGTCGCCCGCGGTCATGAGGCGGAGACCGTGCGGCGGATCGAACATCTGCTGTATTTGGCGGAATACTGGGCCGGGGCGAGCCCGTGCCCAGCAGGGTGATGCGGAAGGTCTCCGGATTTCGGCTGTTCTCTGTCATGGCGTCATCCAATGTAACGGGCAAAAATCATAGCATTGCGTCAAAGGCTTGCTAAGCTCATCAACAAACGCAATGACGTCTTGGGAGGGACCGTTGGAGTATCTTTTTTCGCCGCTGACCATTCGCGGGCATCAGTTGAAGAACCGGATCTTCTCCACCGGCCACATGACCGTGATGTTGGAGAACGGCAATCCCAGCGACCGCATGGTCGCCTATCATCAGGCCCGCGCCGCTGGTGGCGCGGCGCTGATTATTGTTGAGGCGGCCCGGGCGCACCCATCGGGTGTTAGCAGCCGGCCGTCGATTGCCGCCTTTCACGATGATTGCATTCCCGGCTACCGCCGCATCGCCGAAGCCTGTCATCAACACGGCTGCAAGGTTTTTGGCCAACTGGCCCATCCGGGCCGGGAGATGAGCGAGGCGCAGGACGGCACCTTCGCCGTGGCGCATGCGCCGTCCCAGGTGCCGAACGAGCGCTTTCACGTCATGCCGCGCGAAATGCCCATCGCCATGATTGCCGAGATCGTCGCCGGTTTCGGCGCGGCGGCGGGGCGCATGAAGCGCGCCGGACTTGACGGTGTCGAGGTGATTGCGTCCCAGGGCTATCTGCTGTCGCAATTCCTCAATCCCGCGGTCAATCGGCGAAGCGATCAATATGGCGGCGATCGTGATGGCCGCCTGCGGGTCGTAAGGGAAGTACTGGCGGCGGTGCGCCAGGGTGCGGGCGATGACATGGTCGTCGGCCTGCGTATCTCCGGTGATGAGATGGAGCATGACGGCCTGGAGCCTGACGAAGTCGTGGAGATTGCCGCCGCCCTGGATGGTGAAGGTCTGCTCGACTACATCAACGTCACCGCCGGTTCCTCAGCCGGGCTGGGCGGGTCGATCCACATCGTGCCACCCATGGCGGTGGAGCATGCCTATGTCGCGCCCTTGGCGGCGGTAATCCGGGCGCGGCTGTCCATACCGGTGTTTGTCGCCGGGCGCATCAATCAGCCACAAATCGCCGAGCAGGTACTGGCCGATGGCCAGGCGGATATGTGCGGCATGACCCGGGCCATGATCTCCGACCCGCGCATGCCCCAGAAGGCGGAGGCCGGGCGCCTCGACGACATCCGCGCCTGCCTGGCCTGCAACCAGGCCTGCATCGACCATATGCTGCGTGGCTTCCCCATCTCCTGCATCCAGCGTCCCGAGACCGGCCGGGAGCTTGAATTCGGCGAACGGCGGCCCGCTGAAATAACGCGTCGGGTCGTCGTTGTTGGCGGCGGGCCGGGCGGCATGAAGGCCGCCGCCGTAGCCGCCGAGCGGCGCCATGATGTCACCCTGTACGAGGCTTCGGGCCAATTGGGCGGCCAGGCCAGGCTGGCGCAACTTTTACCGGGCCGTGCTGAATTCGGCGGCATCATTACCAATCTTCAGCGGGAAATGGAACGGTCCGGCGTCAACGTGGTGACCGGCACAACAGTTGACCGCGGCCTGATCGAACAGCTTGGCCCCGATGTGGCGATCGTCGCGACCGGCGCCACGCCTTATCAAGCTGCCATACAGGGCCGGGAGGAGGCCCATGTGGTCGATGCCTGGCAAGTTCTGCGCGGGGAGGCGAATGTGGGCGGCAATGTCGTGGTGACCGATTGGCGCGCTGATTGGATCGGCCTGGGCCTGGCGGAAAAACTTGTGCGCGAGGGGCGCCATGTGCGCCTGGCCGTCAATGGTATCACCGCCGGGCAAATGATCCCGCAATACGCCCGCGACAAATGGCTGGGCGAGTTGCACCGCCTTGGCGTCGAGGTCATGCCCTATATGCGGCTGCACGGCGCTGATGGTGATACGGTCTATCTGCAGCATACCACCAGCGGCGAGGCGGTGTTGTGCGAAGGCGTGGATACCTTGGTCGCCGCCCATGGGCATCAGTCCGATACAAAGCTGGAGAGCGAACTTGCCGGTTGGCAGGGCGAAGTGCATTTGATCGGCGATTGTCTGGCGCCGCGCACGGCGGAAGAAGCCGTCCTGGAAGGACTGCGCGCCGGCGTCGCGGTATAGGCATTGAACCCTGCGGCTTCCCAGGATGGCCGAATGCTTGCTAAGCTGATCCTTGAACGGCAATGGGTTCTGGGAGGGGCCGCAATTGCGGCCTATGCAGCATGGCGGCGAAAAACAAGACGGCGACATCGAATGTGAAGCTTTCGGCGGAAACGGCGGAGGCGATCTACACCACCATGCGCCGCATTCGCGCCTTTGAAGAGCAAACCATCGACCTGTTTGCAAAGGGCGAGGTAAAGGGCACGGCGCACAGCTACATCGGCGAGGAAGCCGTGGCTGCCGCCGTTTCGGCCAATCTGCGCGATGATGATTTCATGGCCTCGAACCATCGTGGACACGGCCATTGCATCGCCAAGGGCGCGGATATCAACCTGATGATGGCGGAGTTGATGGGGCGGGAGAACGGCCTTTGCGGCGGTTTGGGTGGTTCCATGCATATTGCCGATTTGAGCGTCGGCATTCTTGGCGCCAACGGCATCGTCGGTGCCACCATGCCGCTGGCGACTGGGGCGGCCCTGGCCACCAAGCTGCGTGGCGGCGATCAGGTCGTGGTCGCTTTTTTTGGCGATGGCGCCTCGAACCAGGGCACCTTCCACGAATGCTCCAACCTAGCCAGTATCTGGAAGCTGCCGATCCTGTTCATTTGCGAGAACAATCAGTATGCCCTGACCACCTCGTACCGGGACACAACCTCGGCGCGGCAGATTTCGGACCGGGCCGTGGGCTATGCCATGCCGGGCGTGACCATTGACGGCAACGACGCGGGCGAGGTCTATACCGTGGTCGGCGAGGCCGTGGACCGGGCAAGGCGGGGCGAGGGCCCCAGTCTGATCGAATGCATGACCTATCGCTGGGGCCAGCACTCCATGCGCGCCAACCTGCGCGATCCCCGGCCGCAGGAGGAATATGACGCCTGGATCGCCCGCGATCCCATCAAGCTGTTGGAAGAGCGGATGAAGGCGGAAAAAACCGTGCCGCGCAAACGGGTCGACGAGATCGGCGAACAGGTCGTCAAAGACCTGGACGACGCCGTCGCCTTCGGCGCGGCGGGGGCGGAGCCGTCGGTCGAACAGATGCTGGATGCGGTCTATGCCGAACATGCCGATTATGACGAGCCCGGCGCCGGTGGTGGCCGCGAGATCACCTATGTGGAGGCCTTGAACGAGGCCATGGCCAGCGAAATGGCCCGTGACGAGCGGGTTTTCGTAATGGGCGAGGATGTGGGGCAGACCGGGGGTATTTTCGGCGTCACCCAGGGGCTTTGGGACCGGTTCGGCAACGACCGGGTTCGCGATACGCCGATTACCGAGGTCGGCTTTACCGGCGCCGGCGTGGGTGCGGCGATCGCCGGCATGCGCCCGGTGGTGGAGATCCAGATTCTCGATTTCATCGCCCTGACCATGGACATGCTGGTCAATCAGGCGGCCAAGTTCCGCTATATGCTGGGCGGCAAGCCCACCGTGCCCATGGTGGTGCGCGGCCCCCAGGGTGGCGGTATCCGCATGGCGGCGCAGCATTCGCAAAGCCTGGAAGCCTGGTTCACGCATGTGCCGGGCCTGGTCGTGATGGCGCCTTCGACGCCATATGATGCCAAGGGCATGCTGACGGCGGCGATCCGGGACGACAACCCGGTGATCTTTCTGGAACACAAAATGCTCTACATGGAAAGCAAGGGCGAGGTGCCGGAACAGGATTACGCCATCCCCATCGGCAAGGGCGATATCAAGCGCGAAGGCACGGATGTCACCGTCGTCGCCACCCTGACCATGGTCGGCCGTGCCCTGGCCGCCGCGCGGGTGCTGGAGCGGGAGGGGATTTCCGTCGAGGTGGTCGATCCCCGGACCCTGCGGCCGCTGGACGAGGATATGATCCTTGCCTCGGTAGCCAAGACCAACCGCCTGGTGATCGCCCATGAAGCCTGGAAGAACGGCGGCTTCGGGGCCGAAGTAGCGGCATTGGTGGTGGAAAAGGGCTTTGACGACCTGGATGCGCCGATCGTCAGGGTCGGCGGTTTGGATGTGCCCATGCCTTACAACGATGCCTTGGAGCGGGAGGTCATTCCCTCCCAGGACCGCCTGACCCAGGCCATTCGTCAACTGACGCAAAATGGCGTCTGAAACCACGGGACCCGCAATGGAACCGGCGATCGATTTGGCACATCTGGGTGCTTACACTCAGGGTGACTGGGCGATGGAGCTGGAGTTGCTGACCATGTTCGTGGACAGCGCCGAAGGATATATCAATACCATGGCGGCCGGCGGCGGCGAGGCATGGTGGTCCGCGGCCCACAGCCTGAAGGGCGTGGCCCTGGGCGTCGGCGCCCGCGAACTGTCAACCTTGGCCGAGGCGGCCGAGGCGCACCGCGACAGCGGGCAATCGGTGCGTGATGAAGATATTGCGGCGTTGCAAGCCGCACTGGAACGTGTGCGCTGCTTTGTCGCGGATTTGACCTGACTTTGATCAATTTCCCTACTGGAATTGCGGCGCATGATATATATCTAAATTAGGGTAAGCCGTTGGCGTTCGGCCCGCGGCGAAATTGGAAGGGTTAGGAACATGGCCTTCAAGGATATCGTCGTACATCAGGGCGAGGATGCCCATACGGATCGGCGGATGGTCGCCGGCTTGCAATTGGCTAAGCAGTTCGATGCGCATCTGACAGGCGTCTATGTGTTGAGCTATCCAACGGTGCCGGGCTTTGTGCAGACCGAATTGCCAAGCGAAATTATCGAACAGCGCTACGCCGAAATCCGCGCCGCCGGCGAGGAAATGCGCCAGCAATTCGATGCCACCGTGAAGCGCGAGGGCGTGCCGGGCGAGTTTCGCGTGATGGAAGGGGATGTGGCCGAGGCCGTGGCCCTGTGCGGCCGGTATAGCGACGTATTGGTGGTTAGCCAGCCCGACCCTGATCACCCCGCGCCGACGGATGGTTTGGCGGAGGATCTTCTGCTTGCCGCCGGCCGCCCGGTTCTGGTTGTGCCTTATGCCGGCGATCAAAGTCACATGGGCCAACGGATCATGGTGGCCTGGAGCGCGACCCGTGAATCGACCCGGGCCGTGCATGACGCCATGGGGATGTTGGAGAAGGCCGATGAAGTTGTCGTCTTTTCGGTCAATCCCGAGGACAAGGATCACATCGCCGGTGCCGATATCTGCACCCATCTTGCCCGCCATGGGGTCAACGCCACGCCGCGCCATATCGTGGCGCCCGATATGCGGGTTGGTGACAGCATCCTTTCGGCCGTTGCCGACAACGGAATCGACATGTTGGTGATGGGTGGCTATGGCCATTCCCGCCTGCGCGAACTGGCCTTTGGCGGCGCGACCAGGGCGATCATGCAGTCGATGACCTGCCCGGTGATGTTGTCGCATTAACGGCACGGCATTAGGCAATGACATAACTCCGGCTTCGGGGTACATGAATGGGACGGGTGGTCTTTTCGACCGCCCGTCCTATTTTATTTGCTGCGGCAAGCGCCGTGCGGAACCGAATGCAGGAGTGCGACATGGCGGTCATCAACCGGATTGCGGATTTTCACAATGACATGGTGGAATGGCGCCATGATATTCATGCCCATCCCGAAACCGCCTTTGAGGAGGTTCGGACAGCTGGCGTGGTCGCGGAAAAGCTGCAGTCATTTGGCATGGAGGTCCATACGGGCCTGGCCAAAACCGGTGTCGTCGGCGTCCTGAAATGCGGCAACTCGGACCGCAAAATCGGTTTGCGGGCCGACATGGATGCCCTCGATCTGCAGGAATTGGCCGACGTTGCGCATAAATCGAAACATGATGGCAAGATGCACGCGTGCGGCCATGACGGGCATACCACCATGTTGCTGGGGGCGGCCCGCTATCTGGCGGAAACGAAAAATTTCGATGGCACCATCTATTTTATTTTCCAACCGGCGGAAGAGAACGAAGCCGGCGGCAGGCTGATGGTGGACGAAGGGCTGTTCGATCAATTTCCCTGCACCGATGTTTACGGCATGCATAACATGCCAGGCATCCCGGTCGGTCAGATCGCCCTGATGCCCGGACCGATGATGGCCTCGGCTGATTTTTTCGAGATCGTCGTCACGGGTGTCGGCGCCCATGGCGCCATGCCCCATCAAGGTGTTGATCCGATCTTGGTCGGTTCGGAAATCATTACCGGTTTGCAGCGGATTGTTTCGCGTACCGTTGATCCATTGAAACAGGCGGTCATCTCGGCGACAAAGTTTCAATCCGGTCATACCACCAATGTAATACCGGAAACGGCCCTGATTGCCGGTACCACGCGCGCCTTCTCAACCAAGGTGCAGGATATCATGGAGGAGGAGATCCGACGTGTGG
>CAZVYX010000039.1:0-54411 GCA_964631725.1 uncultured Rhodospirillaceae bacterium
CAACGAAGGCGGCGGTAGTGGAGATTTCGGTGGCGGCGGCGGTGGTGGCGGCGACCTGGACGACGAGATTCCGTTCTAGACCGGCGGCTCATTGCCGTTTCCAACTCGACGGAAATTCAGAACGATTTCAGCCTTGAATATGAAGCCGCCCATAGCGGATGCCCTATATCCTTGATCTAAGTGCCGACCAAGGCATACCGCGGCATCTCCAAGTCGGAAAGATCACGCGAAAGCCATTCGCCGGCCTCTTCGGCATTTGTGCAAATGCGGTACTCAAGAAGAAAATTTGGATCGCTCGTACCGCCCGCATGATAGAGGCGGCCCACCAGCTGCGCCATCTGATCAGGGCAGATCATAGCCGCCTTCCTGGTCCGATTTCCCTCGCGAGACTGCCTAGTTTGAATAGCGGCCGTGCGAATCTCCGCCAGGGTCTCTATCGTCATACCGTGCAACTCCGTCCCATCCTCGAAGATTACAAGGACGTCGTAGTCGGGCCGAAAATCGGGGTCATCGCCGGCGGCGGCGATACGTCGTAGCACATCATGCGGGTCCACCACACCGCTAAGCCGCCAATAGCGCAGGCGGCGCGCATCATCCATTTTGTACACGACAGGCATTTTCGTAACCGCCGTTTTCTCAATCGCCCTCATATCGGCAACTTGCAGCCGGAACTATACTATTGATAGCATCAAATGTCTACACATACTACTAACGAGACAGCGCGTCGATGATTTCATAGGCTGGCGGACAATCCTCCGCTACCATGGCCACCGCGGATGGGCGCGGAAGGGAACGGCGGATGGAATTCGGCATTAGTTGCAGCAAGATCGACGAAATCGGCTTCATCACCCATGCCGAGAATCTGGGCTACGACTATTGCTGGGTCACCGATAGCCAGATGATCCGCTCCAACCCCTGGGCGGTCCTCGCCCTGGCGGCACAGGCGACGCGGACCATCCGCCTGGGCACCGGCGTCGCGGTGCCCGGGCTGCGCCTGGCGCCGGTGGCGGCCAACGGCATCGCCACCATCAACCGCCTGGCGCCGGGACGGACTTTCATGGGCATCGGCACCGGCAATACGGCCATGCGCACCATGGGGCAGCGGCCCATGGGGGTGAAGGCATTCGGTGCATACATCCGCACCGTGCGCGGGCTATTGCGGGGAGAAGAGGTGGATTACACCCTGAACGGGGTGACCCAACCGATCCGCTTTCAGAATACCGAGCTGCGATATCTGGAATTGGAGGCCGAGATCCCCATCCATGTGGCCGGTTTTGGTCCCCGGGCCCAGGCCCTGGCGGGGGAGTTGGGAGATGGCTTGATCACCGGCATTCCCCGCGGCGGCACCATTCCATCGGCCCTGGCCAATGTGAAAAAGGGCGCGGACGGGGCCGGGCGAAGCCTGGACGGCTTTTTCGCCTGCGCCCTGGTCAACCTGTTGATGCTGGAGCCGGGTGAATCCCTGCAATCGGAGCGTGCCATCGCCGAATGCGGCTCCGCCATCATGGCCAACGTGCATTTTCTGGTCGATTGGGTGAAGGAAACCGGCGGCGATCCCCCGGACTATGTCAAGCCGATCTGGTCCGACTACATGGCCTTCCACAAGGAACGGGAAGCCGCCACCGCGCATCAGAAGCTGCATGAAAGCCACTACAGCTTTCTCGACCCGGAAGAAGCCCGCTTCGTCACGCCGGAAATGATCCGCAATTTCTGCATCGCCGGGCAGCCGGAGGAAATCGTCGAACAATTGAGGGATTTGGAGCGGCAGGGTTTGAACGGCATCAACTTCATCGCGCCACTAAAGCAGCAATACCGCCTGATCGAGGATTTCGCCGAACGGGTCATGGCGCGGATGTAGCGATACCTTTAGCGAGGGTGCCAGGGGATGCGGCATTTCACATTGCGGCAGTGGTTGATCTTGCTGACGGTGCAGTTCGCCACCCTGCTGTTCGGCGCCACCATGACTTCGGTCGCGGTGATCCTGCCGCAAATGAAAGGCGCCTTATCGGCGACCCAGGATCAGGTTTCCTGGATCATCACCTTCAATTTGGTGGCCACGGCCATCGCCACGCCGTTGACCGGGTGGCTGGCGTCAAAATTCGGCTGGCGCAATCTGATGGTTGGCGCGATCGCCGGCTTCACCACGTTTTCGGTCCTGGCCGGCACCTCCGACTCCCTCGAAACCATGCTGATCACACGGGTGTTTCAGGGCCTGTTCGGGGCGCCGATCTTTCCCCTGGGCCAAGCCATCATCCTGGCCAGCTTTACACGGGCGCAGCATCCGTTCGTGCTGATGGCCTGGGGCGTCGGCGGCGTCATGGGGCCGATCCTCGGACCGATGTTTGGCGGCCTGGTGGCGGAATTGATCAATTGGCGCTGGGCCTTTTATATGATCCTGCCCCTTGGTATCGCCGCCATTCTGTTTGCCATCGCCGCCCTGTCGAACCAGGAGAAGGGCAATGTGCAAAGATTCGACTATCTGGGCTTTATCCTGATCGCGGTGGCGATTGGCGCAACGCAGTTGATGTTCGACCGCGGGCAGCGGTTGGACTGGCTGGATTCGTACGAAATTCAGCTCGAACTTCTGCTGGCCGTCGTCTTCTTTTACCTCTTTGTGGTGCATATCCTCACCGCGCGTCAGGCCTTGTTCGACCCGGCGGCTTTTGCCGACCGGAACTTCGCCATTGGCATCACCCTGGCGACGATCATGGGGATGCTGCAATACACCCCCATGGTGCTGTTCCCGCCCCTGCTGCAGGAATTGCGCGGCTATCCCGATTCAATCGTCGGCTATCTGCTGGGCGCCCGCGGCATGGGCAATTTCCTCAGTTTCTTCTTTGTCGTCCAGTTCACCCGCTTCAACCCCCGGCTTTGCCTGTTCACCGGCCTGGCGCTGCAGGCCGTGGCCGGCTTGTGGATGGCCTCCCTCGATATCAACATGACCACGGCGGATGTCTTTTGGAGCAATATTCTCCATGGCATCGGTTTCGGCACCGCCTACACACCCATGGCGGTATTGGCTTTTTCCACCCTGCCCATGCGCCTTTTGACCCAGGGCAATGCGGTTTTCGCCTTGTTGCGCCTGCTCGGCAGCAGCATATTCATCGCCCTGACCCTGGTGGTATTTTTCCGCACCTCGGCCGAGGCGTCGGTCAATATCGCCGGCCTGATCGATGCCTTCGACCCGCGGAAATTGAGCATCTGGATATCGGCCCTTGGCGCGGTGGATCAACCGCCCCTGCACCTGCGGCTGCTGACGGAGGTGCGCCAGCAGGCCGCCATGATCGGCTATATCAATGCCTTCTATCTCTTGACCCTGGCCTCGGCCCTGGCCGCGCCCCTGGCGTTCCTGTTCGCGACCCGGAAAATTTCGGAAGCATGACCAGCCCCCCGGCCGGTGCGGGGCGGCCAGAAGCCGGTTGCTGATCAATTGCAACTTTGCCAGAATGCCGGCGATTTCAGCGAAAACAGTGTTACTTTTGGGGGACAGCAGCGATGACCAATCCGCTTGAAAACGCCAATTTGAACCTGGATCCACCAGGCCGGGGCAGGATTTATGGCGATATTACCGAAACCATCGGCAACACGCCCCTGGTGCGTTTGAACGATATTGCCAGAAACGCCGGCGCCAAGGCGGATGTCCTGGTGAAGCTGGAATTCTTCAATCCCATGTCATCGGTCAAGGACCGCCTGGCCGTTGCCATGATCGCGGCCATGGAAGCGGACGGCACCATAGGTCCGGGCTCAGTCATCATCGAGCCGACATCGGGCAACACGGGCGTCGGCCTGGCCTTTGTCTGCGCCGCCAAGGGTTACCGCTGTATCCTGACGATGCCGGATAGCTTCTCCATCGAGCGGCGCAAGATGTTCATCGCTCTGGGCGCGGAACTTGAACTGACGCCGCGGGCCGAGGGCATCAACGGCGCGGTGAAGAAGGCCGAGGCGTTGGTTGAGAGCATTGAAGGCGCCGTCATGCCCTATCAATTCGGCCATCCGGCCAACCCGGAAATCCATCGGCGTACCACGGCCGAGGAGATCTGGGCCGATACCGGCGGCAATGTGGACACCATCGTCATGGGTGTCGGTACGGGGGGCACCCTGACCGGCGTGGCGGACGTTCTGAAAGGCAAGAAACCGGATCTGGAGATCATCGCCGTGGAGCCCGAAGACAGCCCCGTGATCTCCGGCGGCAGCCACAGTCCCCATATGATTCAGGGCATCGGCGCCGGATTCATTCCCGATGTCCTCGATACCTCCCTGATCGACAGCGTGGAGCAGGTCAGCAACGACGATGCCATTGATGCGGCGAAGCTGATGGCGACCTCGGAAGGCATTCCCTGCGGCATATCCAGTGGCGCGGCGGTAGCGGTGGCGCTGCGGCTCGCGGCCCGGGACGGCATGGCGGGCAAGACCGTGGTTGCCGTGGTGCCGGATTTCGCGGAACGTTATATATCCTCAATCCTGTTCGACGGCATGGACATCTGGGATGAGTAGGGCGATCGAGAAACTGGGCGTGTAAAGAGTAGGGCGAGGTCATTGACGGAGTCATTTGAAACCAAACTGGAAGCTGTCCTAAAACAGCACCTGCCAGATTGCCGAAAGCTGCTGTCGGCGGAACGGCTTTCCGGCGGGGCGTCTCAGGAAACCTATCGCCTGAAAATTGCCGGCGTGGATGGCGCCGCGAGGTTGCTGGCATTGCGCCGGGCGCCGGGTGGCCAGGATCGCGGTCATGACGGTAACCGGGTAACCTACTATCCCGGCCTGGCGGCGGAAGCCATGTTGATGCAATCAGCCAAGGCGGCCGGCGTGCCCGAACCGGATGTCCATTACGTGCTGCGCAAAGCCGATGGTTTAGGTGAAGGCTTCATCATGTCCTGGCTGGAGGGCGAAGCCCTGGGCGCGCGCATTGTCCGCTCCCCCGATCTGGCGGAAATCCGGCCCAAGCTGGCCTATGAATGCGGCCAGATCCTGGCCCGCATTCACAGCATCGACCTCGCCGCCAGCGGCCTGGATCAGCACCTGCACACCCTGACGCCGGAAGAATATGTCCACAATACCTGGGACCGCTACAAGGCCTTCAACACGCCGCAACCGATGATCGACTATGCCGGACGATGGCTCTTGGATCATCTGCCCGAAGGCCTGGAAATGGCCCTGGTGCATAACGATTTCCGCAACGGCAATCTGATGATCTCGCCCCAGGGCGTGGTCGCGGTGCTGGATTGGGAAGTCGCCCATATCGGCGATCCCATGCGGGATCTGGGCTGGATCTGCACCAATTCCTGGCGTTTCGGCTCCGACCTGCCGGTGGGCGGCTTCGGCGGCTACGATGATCTGTTCGCCGGCTATCAATCCATAACGGGCCGCAAGGTGGATGCCGAACGGGTCAAATTCTGGGAGGTCTTCGGCTCGTTTTGGTGGGCCATCGGCTGTCTCGGCATGGCGGAACATTACCGCACCGGGCCCGACAATACGGTGGAGCGTCCCGCCATCGGCCGGCGTTCATCGGAATGCCAGGTCGATTGCGTCAACCTGCTGATCCCCGGTCCCGTGACCCTGGTTGAGCCGGCCGAGGGCCGGGATGACGAAATGCCCCGCGTTGACGAGCTGCTGGTCAGCGTGCGGGATTTCCTGCACGGCGACGTCATGGCCGAGACCGAGGGACGCACCAACTTCATGGCCCGGGTGGCCGGTAATTCCCTGGATATTGTCTTGCGCGACCAGGCTCTGGGCCCGGAACACCGCAGCCTGGAACGGCAGCGCCTGGAGGCGTTGTTTGTCACCAGCGGCAATCTGGAGGAGCTGCGTTGGCAACTGGTCAACGCCTTGCGACTGGGCGAAATCGAGTTGGATCATCCCGGCCTGGCGGAGCATCTGCGCCAGAGCGTGGTCAACCAGATCGTCATCGACCAGCCGAAATACTCAGGCTTCAGAAACGCTGTTAGTTGACGTCTCACGCCGACCTAAACAGCAACTTTAGTCGGGCAATCTTCCGGCCGCTCAAACATCCGTCGCCAGATGGAACAGGCAATCGCCGCGTTGGACCCTGGCCGGGATGCGTTCACAGATCACCAGGCCATCATGTTCGAAACGGCAAATCGTCGGCGCAACCCACGGCGTTTCCGGGCGGTGAATGGCGCCCGCGGGCTGGCCCTTTTTGACTTCCGCCAATAGATCCACATAGGGCTCGAACAGGCCTTCGTCGCGAGCGTAGACGAATAAATCGGTGCTGGTCAGCTCCATCAGGCGGGTGCCGCGCACCGCATCCGGCTCGTAGCCCGGCAGCAGGCCGATATGATGCAGCAGGCGCCGCACACCGCGTTCGGCCAGGGCCAGGATTTCCGGCGTTATGGTGCCGGCACCGCCCAGTTCGGTGGTCAGGCCCAATACACCCTTGCGCCGGGCCGCGGCGGAGGAAACACGTGGGTCGCCCGGACGGCCGAAGATAAAGCCATAAGGGCCGTCAAAGGCCAGTTGTAGCGCCTGCAAAGCTTCCTCCTGCTCCGCCGTGTCGCCGCGCTTGCGCAACACCGTGGCCGGATAACGCAATGAAGAACCGCCCGAATGCAGGTCGAAGAAGTAGTCGCACAGGGGCATCAGCACTTCTTCGATGTAGTGGGCAATCATTTCCGTCGGCGTGCCGCCGGGGTCGCCGGGAAAACTGCGGTTCAGATTGCCCTCGTCAAAGGGCGAGGTGCGCAGGCCCGCATGGGCGGCGGGATAGTTCGCCATGGGCAGGATGATCAGGCGGCCCCGCACGTCGCCGGCATCCAGTTCCCGGATCAGCTTGGTCAGGGTCACTTGGCCCTCGTACTCATCACCATGATTGCCCGAAATCACCAGGGCCGTCGGGCCGTCACCGTTCTTGAACATCGCGATGGGCACGGGAATCCAGCCATAGGCGGAGCGGTGAACCGAATACGGCAGGCGCAAAAAACCGTGCTGGGCGCCGTCCTGGTCGAAGTCTATCTCGCTTTGTACCAGGCTGTTGCTCTCTGACATGTAAGTTTCCTCTAATTCAGCCACTCCGCCCGATCGCCGCCCAGCGCCGGCGAAGGCCGCGACCAACCGGGCTTGCTTTCGGAAAACCTGATCACCGGGGCCAGATGGCGGATCTGGCCGTAAGAGGTGTCGCTTGCCATTTGCAGGGCCGTGTATTCGGCACCCTTGTGGCCCATCTCCGCCTCCCGGTAATCCACCCGGCCCTGGCGATACAGGAACATGCCGGACTGACAGAGGGAGACCCTAACGTGATAGCTGCCACCTTCCACGGCGCGCCGGGCCAGGGCCAGCAATGTGCCGTAGGCGCCCAGATAGCCGGTGGTGTAGTCGCAGGCCGGCACCGGTAACAGCGCCGGACGCTCGCGCCCATGTTCATGGCAGATACCGGTGATCGATTGCGCCACCTGCTCCCAACCGGCCCGGTCCTGGAACGGGCCATGCTGGCCGTAACAGTTGATCGAGGTGTAGATCAGGCCGGGACGCAGCGCCGCCAGTTCCTCCGGCCCGAAGCCGCGCCGATCAAGGACGCCGGGGCGGTAACCTTGGGAGAAGACGTCCGCCTCCCGCACCAGTTGCCGCAACTGCTCCGCCTCCGCCGCCTCGTTCAGGTTCAGATAGCAACTGCGTTTGCCGTGGGAGAGATCGACGACGAAGTTCTTGATCTGCGGCAGGCCCTTGGCGCCGACCATCAGAACATCGGCGCCATGTTCGGCACAGGTTCGCGCCGCCACGGGGCCGGCCAAAATACGCGTCAGGTCCAGCACCCGGACGCCGGCCAGGGCGGGACCTCCTTCGGTAAACGGCTCCGGTGCGCTATCGCCGATCTTTTCGATCTCCACCACCGGCTGGGCCGCCAGGGCCCGGCCTTGCGGGTGCGCCAGCCATTCGTCGTTGGTGCGGATCATGCCGCCGCAGGCTCGGGCCTCGGCGATGGCGTCCTCCAAATCCTGGGCATCCCACTGGCCGACGGCCTGGGCGACGGATTCCGGCGTGCCCTCGCATTTCAGCACCCCCAGAACGCGCTCCTTCAGATGCGCGATACCAAAGTGCGGCAGGAACCAGCGGCCATCCTTGGTGGCGAATGGCTGTGTGATCTGATAGTTGGCCGTGGCGGCGGGCGAGTTGCCCATGACCCGGTAGCTGCCGTCGTCCTGGCGCGCCTGCAGGAAGGCGAAACTGTTCAGGGCCGCGCCGGCATGGCGCACATCGATGGAGACGTTCTGCCGCCGTCCCGTCTTCATCTGCCAGATATCGGATACGGCAACGCCAACGGCGGCCAATATCCCCGCCCCGGTCTCGGCCACCTTGAAACGCGTCGAGAACACCGGGTCGGCGCCGCTGATGTCCGCCTCGGCACCGTCGTCCCGGCCGCGAATATCCATCAATTCCTGAAATGCGGTGTTCATAGCGCAGCGGCCTCCACTTCTCGATATCGTAAGTGGAGTAAGTTTAGACCGGGGGCGGGTTCGGGTAAACGCGGCCTATCCCGCCTCGCCTTTTGCCGGCGCACCCTGCTCCCGCAACCGCACCATTTCCAGCGTCATCTTGCGCAGCATCGCCTCGGCGAAGTCCTCATTACTGTGGCTCAATTGCAGGAACGCCGTCGGGCCACCGATCACTTCGCGGCGGTAATAGGCGGACAGCACGCGGACCGCCTTGCCCCTGGCCATGACCAGGCCGTTGATGGTGATGCCGGCGGCCAGGGTCTCGTCCCTGGCGATGGAGGCGATGCGGCCGATGTTGGAGATGCCGTCGCCCACCATGTTGATGACTTTCTTGGAGGCCCACCAGGGCAGGGTGTGCATCTGCTCCGTCGCCAGCTTGATGCCGTGGGCCACGTCCGTCTGTGTGCCGTAGGGGGCTACATCGCCGCGATCACGGAATTTCTCCAGCCAGATCGCGGCCATGTGCGCGTCCTTCGCGCTGCTGATCTGCATCCAGGGCATGATCAGCTCGTGCCGGTTGAAGGAGGACCAGGCGATGGCGGAGAGCGCGATGCGCCGGAAATAGCCGCCGGCCACCGCTGTGTGGAAACGTTTGTGGCGCAGGGTATAGATCAGGCCCTGGATCTGGGCCTTGGCCTCGGCCCGGTCAATGGATTCCGAGCGGTCGTAGGAGACCACGATCGCCACATCCACCTGACCGCCATCGCCGGCGCCGTCAGCCTGGGCCGCAAATGGAAAACCGAACAGCAACAAGGCCAGGAACCAGCGCATCAATCCGCCTCCCCTTAAGGTTGCCCATCTATATGGGCACGTTCCCACCGTATTGCCATAACCCGTTTTGGCAAAGCCATTTTTTGCGGTTTGCCGCGCCCGGACGGCGGAAATATTTCGCAAATAGTTAACCCTTCGCCGTAAGGAATTCTTCATGGCCATGGGCGATATTTAGCCCATGAGACAGAGCAATATCGTACCCCTGCCAATCCGGACCAGCGTCTTTGACGCCGGTGCTTTTGCACGGCTGCTGCGCCAGCCGGGCAAGACCGTGCGCGGTGGGCTGCATGGTGTCGGCTACCAGGCAGGGGTGGCCATTGCCAACTACGATCAGCTCATTGCCAGACATTACCGCGCCATCCTGCCCGACGGGCTGGGCGCGGCGTGCAGCCAGGCGGACATTCATTTCGATACGCCGCAATTCGGCCTGATTATCGAATTCGAGGAACACGCGGAAATAGCCGTGCATGACGGCGACATGGTGCTGGATGATTCCATCCGCGCCCTGGTCGCCCAGTTCGGCGGCGTGATCCTGCGCAACGCCACCATCGCCGGCGCGGTGCGGGAACGTTTTCATCGCAACATCTTTCCGCATCTGAATTTCCACGTGGATCGGGGCCCGACCTCTGCCAATCAATACTCCTGCTTCACCCGCGACCCCGACGACCGGGCACAACGCCAACCGCGCCTGTCATCCACGGTCTTCATCGCCAACATCGTCGCCTGGCTGGAAATGATCGCCCGGGGACATGCTGATGCGGATAGCGAGCGGGGTGTACGGGCCAGCTACGATCTGTTCCAGGACGGCAAGGCGGGCAAGCTGTTCGGCAAGGTGATCCTGGAACAGCCCTGGATCGCCCCCGCCGGCATCGGCGAGATTGCCGTGATCGACAACCGTACGGTGCTGCATGCTACTTTCGACAAGCACAATCGCCGGCGTGGCTACCCCATCGGCGCGCGCTATTTGATCTGAGGGCGCCGTAGCGGCAACTCAGGTGCCGGTAAATTTAGCCGGGCGTTTTTCGACAAAGGCCGCCAAGCCCTCCTTGGCATCGTTGGTTTTGCCCAGCTCCACATTGACCGTGGCGAAGTCCGCCACCGCCGCATCGAAGCCCTTTTCGATAAACTTGCGGGAATTGGCGATGGTCGCCTTCACCGCCAGGGGAGCCTGCGCGCAGATCTTCTCCGCCAGCTCAATGGCCCGGTCCAGTTGCTGTCCGGTGGGTACGATTTCCTGGATATAGTTGAAACGCAACGCCGTTGCGGCATCGAACTCGTCGTCGGTCAGCAGATAGCGCATGGCGTTGCCGTAGCCGGCCCGCTCCACCATGCGGATGGTCGCCCCACCCGTGGCCATCAGGTTGCGCTGTACTTCCAGTTGCGAGAACCGGCAATCCTCGGCCGCGATGACCAGATCGCAGGCCAGCATCAGCTCGATACCGATGGTGTAGGTAATGCCCTGCACCGCCGCCACCACGGGCTTGCTGCGATGGGGGCCCTTCAGGCCGAAGCAATCGATATTGCCCTCACCGTACAGCGGCGCGCCCTTTTCCCGGTGCGGCGCCATTTTCGGCATGTCCAGCCCGGCCGTCGTGTGCGGCCCCACCGCGTGCAGCACACCGCAGCGCAGCGCGTCATCGTTTTCCAACAAAGTATAGGCATCGCCCAATTCCATGGTCATCTTCGGCGTGAAGCCGTTGAATTTGTGCGGCCGGTCGATGCCGATCAGCAGCAGCTGGCCGCGCTGCTCGGTGTTGATGCGGCCATCGGGGTTTGTCGGATCATCAGCCATTGTTCTTACTCCTCAAATATTATTGCGCCATGCAGGTATCGTAGCGGGCCGCCGCGATGCCAACGCATAGCGCCACATCCTCGTTCAACAGATAGCGCAGAGACACCAGCGCCCCCGCCGCGGCTTCGACCTGCCGCAGATAATCGTCCCGGTCGGCGTAGCGCTCCGCCAGCGACGGGCGCGGATCGCCGGCCGCCTCGCGCCCGGCCTTGTCCTTGGCAAAGGGTATGGTGGAACCGATATATTCCAGCAACTGCCCCGCCCCGCCGGTATCGGGATGGCGGGGATTGAAGCCTGTATGGCTGCCCACCGGCACGGCAACGTCGGGCATGGGCACACCGGCGGCCTCGCAACCGTTCTCGTTTACGGTCGAGACCCAGTCGGGATAGGGCATCGGCCCCAGCTTCGGCGGCATGATGCCGATACCCCGCTCGACATCGGGACCCAGGTCCAGGGGATAGACCCAGGTCATGGCCTTTTCCTCCGGCAGGTTCAGGCCGGGTATTTGCGCCAGCGCATCCATGACTTCCGCCCGGCTGCCCCGCCGGTCGCCCATCGGATAGGAATTGCCGGGGGGTGCCACATCATCGCGGACCCAGATCAGCAGGTTCATCAGGGCGGCGCGGTAGAGGGGCCGGTAGTCGATGATGTTCATATAATTCCGGCCATGGCTGCCGAACATGGTCCGCCTGGCCAGAACGGCGGCGCCCGGTCCATGTTGGGTCGAGGCGAACAGATAGCGGCGCACGTTGTCTGGCAGTTCGGCATCGCCCCCCGTGGCCAGATCGGCATGGCCGAGCCCGGCATCGCCGCGCCAATACTCCGACGATGTGTCGGTGTAGATGATTTTCGGCATGGCGCCTTTTGCCGCCTGGCGGTCCAGCAGGCCGCCGGTCTGGCCGGTCAGCGGATCGGTCTGGGGTTGATCGGCAAAGGGGAACAGATGGCCGAAAGACGGCGTCGGCTGTACCGAAGGCTGGGCGTATCGGTGATTGAACTCGCCGCGCCGGCCGCCGGCGATATGGGCCAGCACGCCGTCAAAGGCGGGCCGGCCGGCTTCATCCATGTTCAGGCCAAAATAGAGATAGGTGCGCAGGAAGCGGCCGCATTGGGACTGCCCCTCGCCAATAACATGGTCGATATCACCCGCCGTCGGCGCCCCATCGTCATGGCGCAGATAGGAGGCCAGATCCCGCGTCGCCAGCATACCCGCGCCCACGACAGGGCATTCCAACGGCGTGTAGAGCACATCGTAGATGCGCCCGGCCTGGAAGCCGCCCTGCAGCCAGACATGATCGTCCGGTTCGAAGCGCCAGTTTTGCCGCGCGATCTCCTCCGGCTCGCCATAGGGGCCGTCGCGCACCAGCAGCTTGGCCTCGGGCTCGTTCACATCCGCTACCCGCACCGGCACATGCTTGCCCAGATCGCCCACATGCTGGTCGGTCAGGGGCAGGCTGTCACGGGCCTGGTCGGGCTGAATACGCAGTTGCATCTGGCGCGCCGGGGTGCGCGCCGCCAACGGTACGCTGGGCGCCATCAGGCCGATACGGGCGCGATCCGGCGTACGGGGCATATCCCACTGCCAGCCGGCCCAGGCCACGCTCCAGCCATGTTCGAACAAAAAGCCGTCACCGGGTTCGATCGCCGCCGAAACCTCCGTGCTCATGGGTGATTGATTGAAGCGCGCCAAAACCCGCCGGCCCCGGTTCGGCACCTGCATCAACAGCGCACGATTGCCCTGCCCCACGCGCAAGGGCCGCAAAATAGTGACGTCGCCGCTGAAATGAACAAGGCCATCGTCCCCACGCTCAGCCAAGGCAAGATCGACGACGCCCTGGTTGGCATCGTGCATGGGGTCGACAACATAATGCGCGATGGCCTCGATACGCTCGTAAGGTCCGATGTCGCCAAAGGCGCGGCCATTCTCGTATGGCTCGCGGGACAGGATTTCCAGATTGCTGAGAGGCATGCCGTTGAACTCCACGAATTACGGAACACGAATTTCCCTGGTCACGGACAGGGAGCCGCCGGCCCAAAGCGGCAGATGGGTCATCTTTACACCGGGCCCGCCGGTTACGATGGGATGGATATCCTCCAGGCCGCGGGCCAGATCGCCATGGGAGAATAGATAATTCTGCATATCGGCCAAATCCCAGCCCTTTTTGGCGATCTGTTGCGCCAATTCCGGGGGCAGCAGGAAAAACTGCTCGCCCAGATCCCGTAATCGGCCGGCGGAGGCCACCTCACGGGCCGCCATCATGGCGGCGGCCATGGGATCTAGGATCGACTCCGGCGTATCGCCGCCGCCGGTGGGCAGCACCTCCATGGTACCCGAAACGGCCAGCACGGTCACCGCACCCTGGTCGCCCAGTGCGGCGGCATCGATGCCACGGCGCAGCGCGAACGGCGGAAAGGTCCGGTCCACGCCCTCGGGAAAGCAGAAACCATATTTGCCCGGCTGGCCCATGGTCGCCATGTCGCCGATACCGGCGCGGGCGCCGCCGATATTGCGTAGTGCCAAGGCTATGGCCCGGCCCAAGGCAGCGTTGGCGCTGTTGCCGGGGCCCAGCAGGTTGGTGCCCGCATTCATGTCCAGGGTTTCCGCGATAGCACCATGGACGATGGTAGCGACCGCCGGCGTGCCGGTCGTTGTCAGAACGCCGAGAAGATTGAAATGCGGCTCCAAACAGGCCTCTGCCGCTGCCAATACCACCGGCAATGCACCCGGCGCGCAGCCGGCGAGGACGCAATTGTAGGCCACGGCCTCGGCCGTCAGTTCGCCAAACAACGGCGGCATCTGGCCACAGGACTTCCCAGGCGCGGCAGCCGCCGCCAGCATCGCCGCCAGGCGCGCCTCGGTCGGCGGCACCATGGGCAGACCATCGCTCAAGCCCAGTTCCTGCAACGCCGCCTGGGCCTCGTCCCAGGCCGCCGTCTCCGGAAAAACCGGCATTTCGTCCATGCCCAATTCCTATCCGTGCCCCTAGACGTGGGACAGCCGCACCGAGCAGGCGGTGGTAAAGCCGAAGGGCGGAATGTAGGCGGAATGCTTGCCCGGCCCGCCGGCGACCAGGATGTGAATGTCCTCCGGGCTCGGCGTCATGTGGTAGTGATCATCGACCAGGGGGCGATCCATGCCGGCGTAACTCTCCTGGTTCTCGGCCGAAACGCGGGAGATATGCACGGCGGAGCGGTCAAACAGATCCTGCTGCATATCGGCAATGGTCCAGCCGTCCCGATGCAGGGTCTGGGCATGCTCCGGGCCCAGGATCAGGAATATCGGCGCGTTGCAATAGATCGCGTTGGCACCGGGCTGGGAAATCGTGCCGGCGATGGTGGTCAGGATGCCAATTCCCGTGGTCGAGGCATGATCGTTGATGTTATGCGGCGCCTCGGACGGAATGGCTGTGACGACGCTGTCGGCGGCGGCGAAACCCCGGCGCACGTGAAACGGCTCCCACGGGCTCTCTTCCTCGTTCTCGCCAAAACAAAAGGCGTATTTCGCCGGCGAGCCCTGGGTGGAACGGTCCATCACGCCGGGCCTGGCACCGCCGATGTTGAGCAGGATCAGTTGCAGGGCCCGGCCGATGGTGGCATTGGCCTGCCGCCCCTGGCCAAAACAATTCGACGAACAATTGATCTCCAATTCCTGGCGGATCGGCCCGTTGTAGAGCAGCATTGGGGCGCAGGAATGGGTGGTCGCCAGACTGCCGTGCAGATTGTATTCCGGCGTCAGCACCGCCCGCACGGCGGCCAGGACAGCGGGAAAATACTCCGGCCGGCAACCGGCCATGACCGCATTGGCCGCCAGCACCGGCAGGGTCGGGACAACCCGGCGCGGCGACATGGGCGGGATCGGTTCGTTGTCGCCATGACAAGTGGCGACAAAACGCTCGACCAGATTTTCCGTCGGCATGACCAGGGGGAAGCCATCGCTCCACCCCTGCTCGAAAGCGTACTCGTTCCATTGCGCCTGGTCCATGTCGCCAAGGTCCAGGATTTCCGTCTCTGCCGCGGATTCCATTTCTACTCCTGTCCCATCCTCTCCCGGGGTCCCTAAACCTCGATCGCCTCCTGCAGGCCGGAGGTTGCGGTTTGGATACGCTCCGCCAGTTCCTCGGCGTTCAGGCCACCGATGGGATGTTTGACCACGATGACATGGGGATTGACCTTGCGCGCCTTAGCCTGGGCCTGCACCAAGGGCAGGAATGTATCGGTGGTCAGGATAAAGTTGGTAACGCCACGTTTTTCAAGTTCGATGCTGTCATGGAAACTCCACGACGAACATGCCCCTCAATCCGCTATGGCGAGAAGGGCCGCCCTGTACTTGCCGGCCAATTCGTCATACATGCCCTCGGGCGCCGGCTGGGCCGGGCTGTCCTTGTGAACGTAGTCGATATTATCGGTGGCACGATAGGCGCTCATCTGGTCGCGGACGCCTTCGAGAAGTTCCTTTGCATTGGGTTTGGAGTTGGAAAACAGGATGATCGGATCCTGCGTCCAATCGACCGCATTAGCGGTGATCCGCTCCTTGCCCGGCGCCTCCTGGCCAAAGGATGGATTGACAATACGCATGCTGGCTCTCCCTATCGAAAGATCTGAGGGCAATAGGGTATGCCAGCCCGGCGGGCCGTGGCAATCGCCTTTCACTCAAAACGCCGGGCGCCGCGATGCCGAGTTCACCGTCACGGTTCAGCAAACGCACATTCAGGTATGTGGCGGAGCGCGGGTATCTAGACATTTCCGGGCCGGTCAAGCGTGAAAACCCTGGCATGCATCAATTCCGCTGACTACATTCATTCTGGAAAGCTGGAGACCAAATGAGCGATCCATTGCAGCGCGGAAAATTCGCCACCCCGATCGATGCCGATCTGGTCGCCGCCGATTGGCGGCAACGGGGCTACTCGTGCAACCTGTTCGTCGACCCGCCGGGACAGCAATGGCTGGATTTCATCCATGGCACCAACGAACTGGTCACCGTGGTCGAAGGCCGTCTGGAAATGATCGTGGATGATGTACGCCTGGAAATGGCGCCTGGCGACGAGGTCTTCATTCCCGCCCGCGCGGTGCATTCCGTGATAAATATTCACGACGGCGTATCGCGCTGGCTTTATGGCTACGACTGAGGAGACGGCATGACGGGCAATACCAGGCAGACTTTGGAGCGGTTGACGCTGGCCTTTACGGAGACCTTCAACGACAACGATCTCGATGCCATGATGAGCTATTTCGCCGAGGACGGCGCGGTTTACGACCAGCATGACGGCACCCTGGCGGAGGGCCTGTCCGCGATCCGCGCCGCCTTTCAGCCGCAATTCGACGGTGACTTCGGCACCATGAGCTTCTCGGCGGAGGATCTGTTTATCGATCCCGAACAGGGCAAGACGATGATTTCGTGGCGTTGCAGTTTTGATACCAAGCGCGGCCGGGCCGGCTGGCGGGGCCTGGATATTCTGCATTTCAACGATGCCGGCAAGATCACCACCAAGCTGACCTACGCCAAGGCCAAGGTGCTGCAATTGGACGCGGTGGACGGGTAATAGAGATGTTTCGAGACCATCGCAGCCAACCGGCCACACAGTTGCGTTTTCAGGCCCTGCACGAAATCGCGGCGGAGGCGCGCAGCCGCCTGCCCCGCAACATCTGGGACTATATGCGCGGCGCGACCGAGACCGAGACCACCGCCAAGCGCAACCGCATGGCCATCGACGGTCTGGCCCTGCGGCCCAGGGTGCTGCGCGATGTTCAGGATATCAGCCTGTCCAGCCGCTTTCTTGGCGCCGATCTGAATCTGCCGCTGACCTTCGCGCCGATCGGCTCATTGGAATCGTTTGATCCCGAGGGCGGCGCGGCGGCGGCGCGGGCCGCCGCCCGGCACGGCATGATGACCACCCTCAGCTCGGTTTCGGCGCCGGGCCTGGAGGAAACGGCGGCGGCGGCGGCGGGCCCGAAAATCTTCCAGCTTTACGTGCGCGGCGACGATGCCTGGGTCGATGATCATGTGAACCGCGCCATGGCGGCGGGCTACACTGCGTTTTGCCTGACCGTGGATGTCGCCGTCTACAGCCGGCGGGAACGGGACATCGTCAACCGTTTCGTCAAGCCGTGGCGCCGGGAAGCCGGCGGACAAAACCATCAGGCGGCGCTGAATTGGAAAGATGTGGAACGTTTCAAGGCCAAACACGACATCCCCCTATTGATCAAGGGCATCATGACGGCGGAGGACGCCATGATGGCCTGTGATCTGGGCGTCGACGGGGTCTGGGTTTCCAACCACGGCGGCCGGCAGCTTGATCAGGCCCAGGGCGCCATGGCCGTTCTGCCCGCAATTGTCGAGGCTATCGGGGGCCGGGCGGCGGTCATCGTCGATGGTGGTTTCCTGCGGGGCACGGATGTGATCAAGGCCCTGGCCCTGGGCGCGAACCTGATCGGCCTGGGCCGTTTGACCGCCATGGGCCTGGGCGCGGCGGGCGAAGAGGGCCTGGTCCGGGCGATGGATCTGCTGGCGGAAGAGATGCAGATTGCCATGGGCCTTTTGGGCCTGACCAGCCTGGATCAACTAGGGCCGGAATGCCTGACCGACGCTCCGGCAGCGGCCCCGCCTGATGTCCTCAGCGCCTTTCCCCTGTTGGACCCCAACCGCTAGCGCAAATCAGGCAGGCTGGCCAGCATGCGGCGGACCACATCGTCCAGCATCGAGGCCACGGCGTCATCGTCACCCTGAAATGCCGCCGCCCGAAACACCGCGATGGGCAGCGAGAATAGGGATAGCGGTGGATCGCCGGAGTTGCGCGAGGCCGAGGCCGATGACTGCCATAGCAACGCGCGATCCCTGGCCCGGACAATTTCGGCCTCAAGGCTAAGATACTTTTGCGACCAGACCAGCGCATTGTCATGCCCGGCGCCCAGCACCCGCCAGCGCAGAAACGCCGGGCACCGGGTGGCGGCGGCGAAATGGCGGGCATCGGCGGGATGCGCCAGATCCACAGCCATCTCGCGGACCAGACGGCGGCGCGCGGCGGGATGGATTACCCTGGCAACACGCCCGCTCAACTGCCGCGCCAGGGCCCGGGCGATACGGTTTTCCGGGACAATCCCCACTTGCTTTGGGCCGGACAGCACCACGACGCATTGCGGTGCCTCCCTATAATAGGCACGCAGCGCACCGGCCGGCGCGGCGGACACCACCAGGACCGAGCAGAGGCAGGCCATTAGGACGGCGGCCCAGCGCCAAGGCATGGCCTAGCCGCTCTCACAGGATGTGTTCAGGGATATGGCGCCGGGCACGGCCCGGCCATCAACCTGGATATCGCGCACCTGGATGGTCGCGCCGGTTAGATGATAACTGGCGCGGATCGCCCCGGCGCGGCTGTAGGCACCGCCCAGGATCCGGTCCAGTCCGCCCAGCAAACGGGCATCCACCCGGCGTGGGAAAATGCGCATGGCCGGGCTGTAAGGCGGGAGGTCATGGCGGTGGGCGATGGCCCGTAGATCCGCCCGCTCCGCTGCCGCCAGGCGGCCCGCGGGGCGCCGGGCGAAACCGCTGTAGCGGTCGCTGTTGGGCCGCCAGCTTTGCCCCGGCGGATTGTCGGCCACGAACAACTGGCCTGCCCCTGGGCCGCTATCGGGGCTTAGCGCCAGGCGCATGCCGAGACAATCGCGAAGTTGGCGGTACAAACGCGCCCGTTCCTCGGCTGCGCCGGGCCAGGCCAACTCGATCGCCGGGCCCCGGCCATGCTCCAGCAGGCGCAACAAAACCCGGCCACGGGCGGCGCTGGATGGATCTTCGGCTACCGTGACATCTTTCGCCGGCTGCTCCGCTGCGGCGGATTGCACGGTGTCTTCGCCTTTTGCAATCTTGATGGCCATGGGCGGCGATGGCCGCAGGGGCTGTACGGTCATGACCTTTTCCGCACGCAGTGCCTGGGGCCGCAGGACGCGCACGGGGGTAGGCGGCGGCTTTCGCGGCGGCATGGGCAGGGTGGCTCTGCTGGGCTCGACCTTCATTGGTTGAGGTTTTGCCACTGTTTTTTCCGTTGGCTTCCGGATCGGGCTGTGATCCTCGGGCGGCGGCGTGGTCATCAACAGGGCGGCCAGCAGGGCCGATAGCCCCACTGAACCGCCGCCGATCAGCAACCGGCGCGCCATGGCCTAGTTGGCCCTGGAGGAAGCGAATAGCAGTTCCATTTCTTCCGAAAGGGCATGCAACTCCCGCCGCCGCTGGCTGGGGCTCATGAACCCCGGCCGTTCCTTGACGGCGGCGAGGGGGCCGGTTGCCAGAACCTCGGCCCGGCGCTGCCGCACCGCCGGATCCGTGATTGCCGGACTATTGATCGCGGGCGGGGTCAGGCTGAGAGCCTTTGCCGGCTTCTGGGCCGGTATGATCGCAGGCGCCTCAGGCGTCGCCAGTTTCGGGCGCACCGGAATAGGCGGCACGGCCTCTCGCGCCGCGACCTCGATTTGTGGAATTTTCACCGGCATGGGCGACTTGGCCGCCGGTTCCGCCCCGGTGACTTTTTCGATCACCGCGGCAGTGGCCTGGCGCCCGGCCATGGTGACTTTCCGCAACATGCCGTCGCTGTCCCCGGCGGTGGGCAGTTGACCGCCGTTGAACAGATAGAACAGGGCGCCAGCGACGACGAGATTGAAGATCAGGAATCGCATGGGATGACCCCCTTCGTATTTGTAGTGGTCAGGGTTGTTCTGGCCTCGACCCAGGCGGCGCTGATCGACAGCAGAGCGCGGAGCAAGGCGGAAGTGGGCAGGCCGATGACCGTGGTCATGAATGCCAGGCTGAAACGTTCGGTCAGGCCCCGGATCACCGTTTGCACGGTTTCCGGCGTCAGGCTCTGCCCGGCCAGTTCACCGATGCCGAGCGAGATCCCAAACAGGGTGTAGGTAAGGGCCAGGGTGGCGATCCCATTGGCGGCATGCAGACCGGCCTCGTGCCAGGCCTGGCGCTGTTGCGGGCCCAAACTGCGGTCCAGCAGGCGTTGCCAACAATACAGCGTCGCCAGGATCAAGGCGGACAGCAGGCCCAGGAAGACACCGCCCAGGACGCGCGCGGCCCAGGAGAGGATCTGGCCCGGCTCCGGCGCGCCCATGGCCAAGGCCAGGGCCAGGGCCAGCACGACGGCGCCAAGAAAGTAACTGACGGCGCGGGAGCCGCCATTCAGGACCGCCAGGGCGCCCGGCATGCCAACGGCGGGCATCTAGCGCCGCCCCTGTTTCGCGGCCATCAGGCTTTGCGTTGAAATGCCCAACTGGGCCAGCCAGGTATCCGCCAGGGCGCGGCTTTTTTCCGCCGAGGCATGCACCAGGAAGGTCAGATCGTAATTGGCGAAGGCGCGGCGCACGTGCGGTGTGTTGCGGCCCACCAACTTGTCATCACGCAAGACCATGCGTTCCAAATCCAACAGGCGCCGCCGTGCGCCTTCCAGACGGGCCTGCCGTTCGCCGGCCGCAATCTCTCCATCCAGCATGGTTTCGATCAGCAAGGCACGTTCCCGCTCCATATTGGCCAAGGTGTCGGCCCGCGCCAAGGTTGGCGCCGACAGGGCAACGGCGGCCAGCAGCGCGGCGGTGGGCAGCGTGATTTTCAAGGTGCGTTTCATGTCATGATCCTCTCGTTCACAGCGTCAATTAACGAAATACTTCACCGCCGCCGCCGGGCCGGCGGTGCGCGGGATATCGCTGTCGGTCAACTCGGCATCCATGACCGATTCAGATAGAGCCATGGCATCCAGTGCCACCAGCTTGGCCATGTAGCCGATGATGTTCTGTTCCTGCTCCAGAACCGCGACGCCGGCCTGGGTGTCGGCCAGCATCTGGCGGATGAAGTCGGCCTTGCTGGCCGGTTGGCCCGCCTGATGCGCCTGGACGTTCATGGGATGGGCCCGAATGGCGGCGGCCAGGGTTTCCACCGCCGCCATGTTGGCGGCATATTCCTGGGCGTACTTGCTTTCCGGTACCGCCGGCGAAGACAGGATCGCCAGATCGACCTTTTCCAGGGAACCCTTGAAGCGGGCCCGGGCCTGCTGTTGCTGGGACACCAGGTGTACCCGTGCCGGCGTCATCGCGCCCTTTTCCTGGCCGAGCTTTTTCAACAGCCTTTCCAGAGTGCGCTGCTTGGTCTGCAAATGGCGCTTGCGCAGATCAACCTTGCGCTTCATCAACCTGATGAATTCACGCTTTTGCGCCAGAAACTGATGCCGCAACTCGACCCGCAACTCGCCATCCGCCTGTTCAACGGCGGTGCGCAGATCATCCAGGGTCTGCCCTTTCAGACCGATCTCGCTGTCAGCATCCTGAATGGCGCCGGACAGGGCCGATTGCGCGAAATCATGGTCGAGTGACTTTTTCAGATAATTTGCCGGCAGCTTGATCAGTTTTTCACTGGCCACGGGCTGCCAGCCCGGCAGGTCCGCCGTTTTGGCCGCCGCCGGGTTCGCCGCCACCATGACCAGGGCCAGGGCCAGGGCCAGGCTAGGCCCCGCGATAACCGCATGCCTTAATGATTTCATCGTCGCCTCCCCTAGTTCCGGGTCCAATAGCGCACCCGGCGCAATTCGGATTTCAAATCGGCGGAGACATTGGCGACCGAGAACTGGCCAATCGCCTTGCGGTCACGCAGGCCGAGCAGGATTTCCATGCTCTCCACGAACGAAGAGCCATCGGCGAAGTACAGATCCGCGCCCTGAAAGGTCTCCTGAAAGGTTTTCAGATTGCCCCGCGCCTGGGCCACGTCGCCGCCCTTGAAATGATTCTGAATACCCACCGCATAGGCGCGCATGCGTTCATCCACCGCGACGCCGGCGGCTTCGGGCCCGACCTCGGCCTCGCATTTGTCCATTAGGCGCGCCGAGGCGAGATAGCGCGCGGCCGAGCCTTCGGATCTGGCCTTGCCGTCCAGCGCCAAGGCATCATCGCGGCACTGGCGATAGGCGCGCATGGCCGAAATCTCGGCATAGCGGGCCTGGCGGAAGCCAATGCCCTCGTGCTGCTGCGCCGTGGTCACGGGGTTGCAGGCACCGGCCAGCAATGCCATGGCGATGGCCAGCGCGGACCCAGCCAATGATTTGCCCAAGGGGCGCCAGGTTGGGTGATTGGTCGGTTGCATGTGCCAACCCCTTCAAATTTGTTCCGTTTCAGGGGAAGCTATGCAGGGGTCAGAGGGCTTTTTCAGCCAGTACCGAAAAAAAAGTTCTAATCGGCGTCTATTTCGATCCCCGGTAGGTCTCGGGCGCGAATTTCAGGAACAGCATGCCGATGGCAACGCTAAGCGCCGCCGTCAGCAGCAAAGCAGCTTGCGGGCCCTGCACATCGACGACAAAGCCCAGGGCGATGGGGCCGATGACATAGCCAAGATCGCCAACCATGCGAAAGGTGCTCATGGCCGCCGCGTTCATGCCCGGCGGGGCGCTGTCGGCGGCATAGGCGGCCGGCGCCGTTCCGCCGACCGAGGCGGCAATGCCCCAGACAACGCAAGCCGCCACGAACCACGAATAGCCCGGCGCCAACATGAACAGCAGCATGGCGGCGCCGGTGATCAATGTAGAGGGCACGATCACCGCCTTGCGCCCAAAACGGTCCACCAGCACCCCTGTCGGATAAGCGGCCAGCAAACCGGCCAAGCTGCCCAATGCCATGCCAAAGCCGATCTCGGCCACGGACAGCGCCAGATGCACGGCGGCGAAAACCGGCACGACGGTAAACAGACCGCCGGTCCGCGTCACCGCGTTGATCAAGGAAACAATGCTGACCAGGACAAAGGCAATCTGCCCCATCAACAGACGCACCTGCCGCCAGTAGGTAAACGCCCCTGGCCCGCCTTTCCCGGTGCTTGCACCGCCATGGCCCAGGCCCTTGGTCTCCTTGACGGCGAACCAGGCCACGGCCATGGCCAGAAGGGAGGCCGCGCCATAGGCCTGAAACGGCGCCGCCAGACCGAAATGGGTCGCCAGAAGACCGCCGGGAAAGGGCCCGATGCCCACCGCGAACAGAAAGCAGCCCTGGTATATGGCAATAATCCGCCCGCGCCGCTCCGGCGTTGAAATATCCGCCAGCACCACTTGCCCCGTGGTCAGGATAATGCCGGCGCCAAAGCCGGAAACGAAGCGTGCCACGATGAATTCCGGGTATTCCGTCGCCGCAGCGCACCAAAAGCTGCCGGCGGCGGAAATGATGCCGCCGATGGCCAGGGTCGGACGCCGGCCAAGCCAATCGGAGAGCTGACCGGACGGCACGGCGACGAAGAACCGCGCCAGGCCGTAGATCGCCACGGCCATACCGATGGCGGAGGCCGGCACGCCAAAAGATTGCGCATAGAGGGGCAGCACCGGTATGACGCTGCCGAAGCCAAGCTGATTGATGGTGATCAGGCCGCACATGGCGATCAGAACCCGGCGTTCGATGCCCGGATCCCCGCGATCCTTTGAACTTTTGTCTGTCATGGATGCTTAAGGCAATACCTCGTGCCGCAGGCTGATGGAACGCCGCGTGCCGGCGTCCGCACCTTGGCCGGAGCGAATTGGCCGATCGGACGTTGTCAGCGTAAGTTGGTAACGCACGCGCCTTTTTTCACCCCGATCTTCGCCTACCCGGTGCGGCAGGTCCAGGACCCAATCCCGGCGTCCCGTGACCAGCCGCCGCCCGCTCAATTCCGGGGGCGGGCGCGTTGCGCCAACCAAACGGCCTTCCTCGAATACCAGCACGACCTTGGCATAAAGACCTTTCCCGCCCAACTCTATCCGCAGCAGGATACCACACAAGCCGTCACCGCCCGAGGGCCGGAAACGGCCCGGCCCGACCAACGGCACGGGCCGCCTATCCGCCTCCGCCCGGCCAAAATAGATCTGCTCACAACCCTGGCCCGGCGGCGCGTGACGCTCGATTACGCCCAGGGCCGGCAGTTTGGTCGGCAAGGGAACGGCGTCGGCTTTAACCTCGGCGGCATTGCGTGGGACAGACGTTTTTGTCGGGCTTGGTCTCGGCGTCGATTTTGCGTCAGGTTTGACTGCCGCTTTCGGCGGGGGCGGGCTGATGCTCGCGGTCCCTGGCGCCGGCAATGGCACATTTTCGTCGACTACGTCATCAGCCGGCGTCTGCGAAAACAGAACCACAGCCCCGGCGGCCAGAACCAACAACAGCACGGCATACGGCCAGCGCCGGGGTTGTCGCGGCTTTGCGGCCACCGGAACGGACCCGGTCTCGACCCCCGCCAAGGTAATGCCCAGGTGCTGGCATAGCTCGCTCACATTCGCCGCCGCCAGAATCGACAGGCCTTCCGGCGTGTCGGCATCCAGCAAACGGTCATGATCGACGCCTCGGGGTACCGCAAGATGGAGTGCCGCGCCGCCCGACAGCCATTCCCGCAACTGTGTCTCGGCCGCCGTCAGTTTTTCCGGGATATGGCCGACGCCGCCAACCAGGCCGTCAAAATCCACCAGCCCGGTCAGGCAGACTATTCGATCCGCCTCCCCCGCATCCCGGCACAGGCTGCAACTTTCCGCCGCCAGGACGGCATGGGCGACGAAGGCCGCCAACTGCCAGCTATCGCCGCTGTCGATGGGGCTGGATACTTCCAGGCGGAAACCACCCTCGGGAAAGGGGCCCAGAAAGCGTTCCACCGGGCCGCCGCCGGGATAGACAAAATCGTCATAGCGCTCGCTGATCGGCAGCCTTTCCGAACCCCGGCCAAGGACCATCATGGACAACGGCGCCCGTTCCCGGGTGATCCGCTGGATCTGCACCAGGCCGCCGGTGGTCATGACAAAAATGGCGAATGCCGTCACCGCAGCAGCGCCTCCGTCCGGGGATCGCGCAACAGGGGCAGGATCGGATCATCCGCCGTGACGATGAACTGAATGACGCCCCGATGCGGTCCGGGCAAGGCAAAGCGGAAACAGCGGTCATCCCGGTCGCACAACATTAACGTGCCGGGCGCCGCCCGCGCCCCGTCGCCGCCGCCATCCAGTTCCAGGATAACGATGAACTGGTCCGGTTCCGCCTGGGATGGTTCCACCGTGATGCGGCAGCCATCGCCGCGCCGTGGCGGGATCTGGTCCGTGCTGGCCGCCGCTACCTCGCCCAGGCGATAGGCGGCGGCCCCGGCGAGATAGCCGCGATAGACCCGGCGCAGGGCCAGAATGCTATCCAGCGCCGCTTCCAAGGCCGCATCGGGCGCAGGGTTCGGGGCCACGGCATGGGCATAAAGGCGCCCGGCCGATATGGACGTGGGCTGTGCGTCCACCGATCCATCCAACAGCGCACGGCTGTCCGACAGTTCGGCAAAAACGTCCCGCGCCGCCGCCAGGTCCCCATCACCCGGCATTTCGATCTCGATCATTTCCCGCTCCATAAAGTTTGCCGAATTCCGCGGCAAAGACCGAACGGTCCGCCGTAAATAATGCGTCCAAACCCGCATCCTGATCCAATCGGCCCAATCCGCCAAGGTAGCCGTCCAACACCTCGCCCAATGCCGATAATACCCCGGCACCGACGCGAAAACCTTCCTGGCGGTCCTCGTCATCCAGGGCCTCTGCCTCGAAGCCGCGCCGGGAGAGCTTGCGGAAGACCGCCGCCGCTTCCTCCTGCAAGGCCGCGATTTGTTCAGCGGAAGGTTCCGGCGCTTGCTCCACCTCGCGCCTGGCCGTCTCGAACAGGCGTTCCGGCGTCATTGGCTTCAAAACGGCCACGCCGGCGGTATTATCCATTGCGGCCTGCTGCCCGGCTTGGGTTAGGGCATGAAAGGCGGCCTTGTGCAGCCGGTGCAGATGTTGCTGCAGTTTTTTATAAAGCTCCCGCCGCGCCGCATAGCTTTCCGCCGCATCACAGCGTAACAGCCGCGTCTCCACCCCCCGGTTAGGGTGAAACTGCAATGCCGTGGTGATCGCCGCCTGCACGGTGCCAAAGGCAAGATAGCGCAGGAATGCCAGGGGCAATCGCCGGGCAAACGGGCCAAACAGCGCCAGGGGCGCCAGGGGATCCCGTTCGCCGGCCTGGGTGAAGAACTTGATCTCGGACGCCGGACCGCTGTCCAGCAACGTCAAGGGGTCGGTCCAGACCGCCAGATCATCCAGGCCGGTGGATGAATGATGCAGATCATCGGGTTCCTCCTCGCCGAGATCCCGCGCCCCGCCCAAGAGCGCCGCGCCCTCGCCTTCCCGGCGGGCCCGCGTCGTGGCCATGGCGGCGGTGAAATCGGCGAAGCGGGTAAAGGCCTTGCGGTAGGTGCGGAAATCGCCGTCGTTGTGGCGGCGCCAAAACTCCAGGATATCGTCATCGTCGAAATTCAGGCTCCGCCCTCCAGCCCCGGTATCGGCGTCCTGGCGCAGATAGTTGAGGATCGCCATGAAGGCATCGTCATGCATGCCCTGTTCCAGGTGGGCGCCACGGTACTGCCGCATGGCCGATGCGAGACGGTTGGCGCCATCCTGGATCGCGCGCAGGCTGTCGCCCTTTGCCACCATTTCATCGAGAATGTCATTCAGTTCCTGATGGAAGACGAACGCGTCCATGCTGGCGAGAAATTCAAACAGGGCCAGCAGGAACGGCATGCGGCCGAAGGTTACCGTGAAGGTGTCATCGCCATAGCTGGCCAGGGCGCCATTTTCGGCCCAGGCAAAGCCATCGCGGCGCCAGCTCGAACGCGCCTGCAAGGTCTGCAGTAGCTGCCGGCAGCCCGCCGCCGTTACATGCTCCTGCCCCAAAAAGAACTGCCAACGGTCGCTCAAATCGCCGCCATCCATATCGCTCCCGGCGCCGGCCACGATGTTGACCAGATGGCACAATTCAAACAACGGCGTATCCCGATGCCCGCCGCCGCCCTGGCCGACCAGAAACAGCGCCAGGCCCTGCAGCGCCCGGGCGCTGTACTTGGCCTCCCCCGTTGCCGATGTCGCCTCCGCCAGGGCGCGAAAATCGGCCAAAAACTGGCCGTCGGCGCCGCTGCCCAGAAGTTGTTGTTCACTCATCGTAGGTACCTTTGCGAACCATTCGGCGATAGTTTAACCGAAGTTTCCCAACCTTGCGCACATAGGGATAGGTCGCGGGAATAATCCGGGCCCGGGGCAGATCGCCCACCGCCGAACCGCCATTATAGTAGGACAAGGCCAAATCCACCCGCCCTTGGTAGCGGTGCAGCAGGCGTTTCAGGAAATGCAGGCCCAGACGGATGTTAATCCGCGGTTGCCAAAGCTGATCCGGGGCGATGCCATATTCCTCCCACGCCGTGCGCGGCATGATCTGCATCACGCCGCGCGCACCCTTGTGGCTCAAAACCTTCGGGTTGAAGTCCGACTCCGCCTGGGCCACGGCCAGGGCGAGACCAGGCGGGATGCCTATGTTGCGCGCCTCGGCTACCACCAGACGCTGGATTGCAAGCCGCCCGCCGTTGCCGGCCTGAACCGGGCTTGTACCGGCCATCACCATCAAAACCGCAAGCAGCGCCAGGATACGCATCACGGATCAACCTTGCCGCCCCAGGACGCGGCGCCGGAAGGGAGAGAAATCGTCAAGATCAAGATTCCGGCCGTTATTCAGCCAGCCACCTTCACGCAGGCGCCGTTGCGCCCGCCGGGCCTGGCGGCGGCGTTGATGCTCGGCACGGGCGGCGGCGCGTTCGGCGCGCGCCTCGCGGCGCAGGGCTATGCGGCGCAACCGGCGCCAATCAACCGACGCTTCGGCTTCCGCATCAGACGACCGTTCGACTGATGGCACGGTTCGGGCCGGCGTCCAGCCTTCCACTGGCTTTTTCCCCAGGCCCTCGCGCCAAACCACTTCTTGGGCGGCATAGCGTTTTTGCCAGCGCAACACCGATTGCACATAGCGGCGCGTGTAGCCATGCGCCTTGGCCGTGGCGCCGCTGCCATGCAGGCTGCCGCCGTTGTAATGCGACAGGGCGAGGTCCCAACGCCCGCCATAACGGCCGATCAACTGCTCCAGAAAACTCAGGCCCAATTGAATATTCAGACGCGGCTGCCACAGCTCGTCAGCCGCGACGCCGAACTCATGGCGCGCCGTGCGGGGCATGATTTGCATGACGCCGCGCGCGCCCCGTTCCGAAAGCGCCCCGGCCTGAAAATCTGACTCCACCTTGGCCAGGGCCAATGCCAGTGAGGGCGGAATGGTCGTCGCCTCGGCCTCCGCCACGACCAGTCGCTTGATCTGATTTTGGTCCAGCGTGTCGGGTTGTGGGCGCGCCTCGGCGCCTTGGATCAGCGTGCCAAAGGCCAGGGCCAGACCAAACAGCAACGCCTTCATCATCAGAAATTGGATCATTTTTCATGCTCCTTAATAGCTTCTATCCATTGTTGGTTAAGGGTGGTGACCGTCAGGCCGGGCAATGCCAGGCGCTTCCTTGCCGCCATCACCTGGGCCATGGAAAGTTCCGGGGATACCGCCAGGACGGGCCGGGTCATGGCCGCCATTGCATCGGGCTTGATGACCTGCAGCTTGTCATCCAGGAAACGGCCGCCATTGAAGATGATCAATTCGTGCGGCTTTATCTCCCGGGTGGCGCCGGCGCCGGTTTTCGCCGACGGGCCATTGTCTGGAGGCAGCATGCGCAGGCCATCGGTTGGCATTGCGCCATTGGCTTTTCGCACCATGTTCGTGGACGCGCCGAACTGACCACCGCCCATGGACACCATGGTCAGGATCATGATGGCGAAAAACGCCATCGCCAGGGCCAGGGCAATCTCCGTCATCGCATTGCCGCCATCGTTGCCTGTCATTCACTCGGGTCTCCGCAAATACAAGGAAATTCCGCCGCTAAGCGGAACAGTTCCCGTTATGGCGGGGCCAGGCACGGTTTTGGCCGGCGAAATGGCAGTGAAAACCACAAAATTGCCAACAAATTTCTTCTATTGATTGTTAAATAGATATTTGCAATCTATTTATTCGAGAAAATCACTCCTGATCGACGCTACGATTCACGCTTTCGGGAAATTTGTGCTATAGAGGCGCGCACGCCGCACCTGCCGGGTTGGGCGAACGCTTGACTGCGGACTTGACCGACCCGGCATAAATGACGATGAAGCGCGGGAAACGGCTCGCCCAGAGCCAGCGCAACGAAGAATTCTTGGAAATCCGTGGGCACGGTAAGTGGAAGCGGATTTCGGCGTGTTGGGAATAAATTGTTATTGGGAAGTAAGATATGAAAGTTAGGGGCTTGCCAGAGCCGCAAGGCTTATACACCCCGGAAAACGAGCACGAAAATTGCGGCGTTGGGTTCTTGGCCAATATCAAGAACCGCAAGAGCCATGAAATTATTCGTCAGGGGCTGCAGATTCTCGTCAATCTGGACCATCGGGGCGCGGTTGGCGCCGACCCGTTGGCCGGTGACGGCGCCGGCATCCTGCTGCAAATTCCCGACCGCCTGCTGCGCGAAGAGTGCGCCAACAAGCCCAACGGCGAAAATATCGATTTACCCCCCGCCGGCGACTATGCCGTCGCCATGGTATTTCTGCCGCGCCGGGAAGACACCGCCACAATCTGCGCCGCCGCGGTCGAGCAAGTTGTGACGGACGAAGGGCAGATCTGCCTCGGTTGGCGCGACGTGCCGGTGGACAACTCCTGCCTGGGCGAAAGCGTCAAGCCAGACGAACCGCTGATCCGGCAATTTTTCGTTGGCCGCGGCCCGAACACACCGGACCAGGACGCCTTTGAGCGCAAGCTCTTTGTAATCCGCAAACAGACCCACAAGGCGGTCTGGAAAAGCGCGGCGGAAGCGGCGGATGCCTTCTACATTACCTCCATGTCCAGCCGGACAATCGTCTACAAGGGCATGGTGCTGTCGGGCAATCTGTCGAACTATTATCTCGATCTCCGGGACGAGCGGGCGGAATCCGCCCTGGCTCTTGTGCATCAGAGATTTTCCACCAACACCTTCCCCTCCTGGAGCCTGGCCCAGCCCTTCCGCTATTTGTGCCATAACGGCGAAATTAATACGGTGCGCGGCAACATCAATTGGATGGCGGCGCGGCGGCAGACCATGCAATCGGCCGTGTTGGGCGATGATCTGGACAAACTATGGCCGCTGATCGGCGATGGCGCCTCGGACTCGGCGACCTACGACAATGCGTTCGAACTGCTGGTGGCGGGCGGTTATTCCCTGTCCCACGCCATGATGATGATGATCCCCGAGGCCTGGAACGACAACGCCTTGATGGATGCGGACCGGCGCGCCTTCTACGAATACCATGCCGCCCTGATGGAGCCATGGGACGGCCCCGCCGCCATCGCCTTTACCGATGGCCGGCAAATCGGCGCCACCCTGGACCGCAACGGCCTACGGCCCGCCCGCTATGTGGTGACGGACGATGACCTGGTGATCATGGGTTCGGAAGTCGGCGTGCTGGACATTCCGGAAGAAAAGATTGTCCAGAAATGGCGCCTGCAGCCGGGCAAGATGTTCCTGATCGATATGGAAGAAGGCCGCATCATCGGCGACGAAGAGATCAAGGCTTCCCTGGCGCAGGCCAAGCCGTATCAGAAATGGCTGGACGAGACGCAGATTCAGCTTGAGGATCTGCCCAACGAAGTCGGCCCCATGACGCCTGACGCCCGTACCTTGCTGGACCGTCAGCAGGCCTTTGGCTACACCCAGGAAGATACCAAGTTCTTCCTCACCCCAATGGCCCTGACCGGGCAGGATCCCATCGGCTCCATGGGCATGGACGTGCCCCTGGCGGTGCTTTCGGACCGGCCGAAGCGGCTGTTTGATTATTTCAAGCAATGTTTCGCCCAGGTCACCAATCCACCCATCGATCCGATCCGGGAAGAGTTGGTAATGTCCCTGGTCTCCCTGATCGGACCCCGGCCCAATTTGCTGGACGCCGACGATGCGGGCACGAAAAAGCGCCTGGAAGTGCGGCAACCGATCCTGACCAACATGGATCTGGAGCGGGTGCGCCGGATTGAAAACCAGGTCGGTCAGGTCTTCCGGACCTATACATTGGATATCACTTATCCCGCCGCCGAGGGCGCGGCGGGCATGGCCAAGGCCCTGGACGATCTGTGCCAACATGCCCAGGAAGTGGTGGAACGGCCCTACAACATCTTGATCCTATCGGACCGGGGCGTCGATGCCGATCACGTGGCCATTCCCATCCTGCTGGCCACGGCCGCCGTGCATCATCATCTGATCCGCACCGGCCAGCGCACTGAAGTCGGCTTGGTGGTGGAGACGGGCGAGGCCCGGCGGGTGCATGATTTCTGCCTGCTGGCCGGCTATGGCGCCGAGGCGGTCAATCCCTATCTGGCTTTTGACACCCTGTCGTCGCTGCGGCCGAGGCTGCCCGAGGATCTGGACGACACGGAATTGCACCGCCGCTATATCAAGGCGGTGGACAAGGGGATATTGAAGGTGATGTCCAAGATGGGCATCTCAACCTACCAATCCTATTGCGGCGCCCAGATTTTCGATGCGGTGGGATTGAGCCAGGATCTGCTGGACCGCCACTTCACCGGCACCAGGTGCGCCATCGATGGCGTCGGCCTGGACGAAATTGCCGAGGAAACCGTGCGCCGGCACGTGCTCGCCTTCGAGGACATCCTGCCCTATCGCGACGCCCTGGATCCGGGCGGTGAACTGGCCTACCGGCAGCGCGGCGAGGAACACGCCTGGACGCCGGAAACCGTCGCGCTTCTCCAACATGCGGTGCGCGCCGGTGACCGGGGCAAGTACCAGGCCTATGCCAAGCGCATGAACAATCAGGACAAGAAACTGAAGTACCTGCGCGGGCTGTTTGAGTTCAAGTTCGCCGATCAGCCCCTGCCCCTGGACCAGGTGGAACCGGCCAGCGAGATTTTCAAACGCTTTGCAACAGGCGCGATGTCCTTCGGCTCCATCAGCTGGGAGGCCCATACCAATCTGGCGATCGCCATGAACCGCATCGGCGGCAAGTCGAACAGCGGCGAGGGCGGAGAGGAGGCCGAGCGTTACCGGCCCCTGAAGAACGGCGACAGCATGCGCTCCGGCATCAAGCAGGTGGCCTCGGGCCGATTTGGCGTGATGGCGGAATACCTGGTCAATGCCTCGGATATCCAGATCAAGATGGCCCAGGGCGCCAAGCCTGGCGAGGGTGGGCAATTGCCCGGCCACAAGGTCGATGAATGGATCGCCCGGGTGCGCCATTCCACGCCCGGCGTCGGCCTGATATCGCCGCCACCCCATCATGACATCTATTCCATCGAGGATCTGGCGCAGTTGATCCACGATTTGAAGAACGTCAATCCCAACGCGCGGATTTCGGTCAAGCTGGTGTCGGAACTGGGTGTCGGCACCGTCGCCGCCGGCGTCTCCAAGGCGCATGCGGATCATGTCACCATTTCCGGCTATGACGGCGGCACCGGCGCCTCGCCCATAACCTCGATCCAGAATGCCGGCAGTCCGTGGGAAATCGGCCTGGCGGAAACCCATCAGACCCTGGTGATGAACGGCCTGCGTGGCCGCATCGCGGTACAGGTGGACGGTGGGTTGCGCACCGGGCGGGACGTGGTTATCGGCGCCCTGTTGGGGGCGGACGAATTCGGCATCGCCACGGCGGCCCTGATAGCCCAGGGCTGCATCATGATGCGCAAATGCCATCTGAACACCTGCCCGGTTGGCGTGGCGACCCAGGATCCCGAATTGCGCAAGCTGTTTCCGGGCCAACCCGAACACGTCATCAATTACTTCACTTATATGGCCGAGGAAATCCGCGAATTGATGGCGAAGCTGGGCTTCCGCACCTTCGATGAGATGATCGGCCAGCGCGACCGTTTGGAAATGCGCAAGGCGGTCGATCATTGGAAGGCCAAGGGTCTGGATCTGGGCCCCTTGCTGCATATGCCCGAACCGGGGCCCGGCGTGGCGATCCGCAATTGCGAGGTGCAGGACCATGGTCTGGACAAGGCCCTGGACAACCAGTTGATCGAACTGGCGGCGCCCGCGATCGAAACCGGTGAAGAGGTCCGCATCGATCTGCCGATCAAGAACATCAACCGGACCGTTGGCGCCATGCTGTCGGGGCGAATTGCCGAAAAGCACGGCAATGACGGTCTTGCGGACGGCACATTGCATGCCAAATTCAACGGCAGTGCCGGGCAAAGCTTTGGCGCCTTCCTGAGCCATGGCGTTACCTTCGAATTGGAAGGCGATGCCAACGACTATGTGGGCAAGGGCCTGTCCGGCGGCCGGCTGGTGATCTATCCGCCCAAGGTTTCGACCATCACGCCGGAGGAAAATATCCTGGTCGGTAACACCGTTCTGTACGGCGCCATATCCGGAGAGTGTTATTTCCGGGGCGTCGCCGGCGAACGCTTCGCGGTGCGCAATTCCGGCGTCACGGCGGTGGTCGAAGGTGTTGGCGATCACGGTTGCGAATACATGACCGGCGGCGTCGTCGTCGTGTTGGGCGCGACGGGGCGCAATTTCGCCGCTGGTATGAGCGGCGGCATCGCCTATGTACTGAACGAAAGCAGCGATTTCCATCTCCGCTGCAATATGTCCATGGTGGAGTTGGAGCCGATCGCCGACGAAGATCAGGCGTTGGAGGATTTGGACCACCAGGGCGGCGATTTGGAAACGCATGGCCGGGTCGATCTGATTCATGACATGACCCGATACGACGCCCAGCGTCTGCACGGCTTGATCGAAAATCATCTGCGCCATACCGGCAGCGACCGGGCGCGGGTAGTTTTGGACAATTGGGACGAATATCTGCCACGGTTCGTCAAGGTGATGCCGGTGGATTACCGCCGCGCCCTGCAGGAGATGCAGGCCCGGGCGCGCGCCACGGCAGTGGAGCCCCGCGCCGGCGTCTCCGTCGCGGCGGGAGGTGAGTAAGGAAATATGGGTAAGCCTACAGGTTTTATGGAGATCGCCCGGCGGGACCATTCCTACGCCGCGACGGAAGAGCGGCTTCGCCACTACAACGAGTTCACCAATCCCCTGACCGAGCCCGAGGTCCGGCAACAGGGCGCGCGTTGCATGGATTGCGGCATCCCCTATTGCCACAACGGCTGTCCGGTCAACAATATCATTCCGGAGTGGAATGACATGGTCTACCAGGGGGATTGGCATGCCGCGTTGCGTATCTTGCAATCGACCAATAATTTCCCGGAATTCACCGGCCGCATCTGCCCCGCGCCGTGCGAGGCCGCCTGTACCCTGAACATCACGGAACAACCGGTGACCATCAAGACCATCGAGGTCTCGATCATCGAAAAGGGCTGGGCCGAAGGCTGGATTACGCCGCGGGTCGCCAAGCACCGCACCGGCAAGACCGTGGCCGTGGTTGGCTCGGGCCCGGCCGGCATGGCCTGTGCCCAGCAACTGGCCCGTGCCGGTCACAGCGTGGTGCTGTACGAGAAGAATGCCCGCATTGGCGGCCTGATGCGCTACGGCATCCCGGATTTCAAGCTGGAGAAACATTTCATCGACCGGCGCATGGCGCAGATGCGGGCCGAAGGCGTGGAATTCCGACCCAACAGCCATATCGGCGTGACCATCCCGATTGAGGAAATTCAGGAGAAATTTGACGCCGTCGTCCTCACCGGGGGGGCCGAACATCCCCGCGATATGCCGGTGCCGGGGCGCGAGCTGGATGGCGTGCATTTCGCCATGGATTTTCTGACCCAGCAAAACCGCCGCCTTGCCGGCGAACCATTGTTCGCGAATGGCGATGACGGAGCGGAATTGTCCGCGACCGGCAAGCATGTCGTGGTAATCGGCGGCGGCGACACCGGTTCCGACTGCGTCGGCACCTCAAACCGCCAGGGCGCGGCCTCGATCACCCAGTTGGAGATTATGCCGAAGCCGCCCACCCTCGAGAACAAGGCGCTGACCTGGCCGAATTGGCCAACGAAACTGCGCACTTCATCCTCACATGACGAGGGCTGCTCCCGCGATTGGTCAGTCCTGACGAAAAGAATCCGCGCCAAGGACGGCAAGATTGACGCCTTGGAACTGGTCCGCGTCGATTGGGATCAGGACGGCGGCGCCATGACCATGAACGAAATTCCCGGCAGCGAGTTCGAGCTCAAGGCCGATCTGGTTCTGCTCGCCATGGGCTTCGTGCATCCGACCAAGGCCGGCATGCTGGAAACGCTTGGCCTCGACCTGGACGACCGAGGCAACGTCAAGGCCGATACCGAAAACTATCAAACATCCGTTCCAGGGGTTTTCGCCGCCGGCGATATGCGGCGAGGCCAATCCCTGGTCGTCTGGGCGATCCGGGAAGGCCGGCAATGCGCGCGGGCGGTGGATCAGGCCTTGATGGGCAGCACCATCCTGCCGCGATAGAAACAGCCCTTGGCCGCGCCCGACAATCCGGCTGGCGGAGAAGCGCCCCAAGCCAATATTTTCGGCGCCGCGCTCTGGATGCTGGGCGCGGTATTCTCGTTCTCGACCATGGCCGTGGCCGGGCGCGCGGTGTTCGAGGAATTGGACGTCTATCAGCTGATGTTCTACCGCAGCGCCATCGGTCTGACCCTGGTGCTGATCTATGCCGGCTGCACCAGGGGCGGTTTCGGGAAATTCAATACCGGTCGGATCAAGCTGCACTTCATTCGCAATATGTCGCATCTTGTAGGGCAGTTCGGTTGGTTTTTCGCCCTCGGCCTGATACCCCTGGCGCAACTGTTTGCCTTGGAATTCACCACGCCCCTGTGGGTCGCGGCCCTGGCGCCGTTGCTCCTTGGCGAACGGCTGACGAAAATGCGCCTGGCCGCCGTCAGCCTGGGTTTCATCGGTGTCCTGATCGTCCTGCGGCCGGGCTTGGAAGATGTCAGTCTGGGCTCCATCGTCATGCTGATCGGGGCCGTGGGCTTCGCCGGCGCCATGATGTGTACCAAGCGCCTGTCGACCACGGAACAGCCGGTGACCATTCTGTTCTACATGGCACTGATCCAGACGCCGGTCGGCCTGATGCTGGCCATCAACGAACTCCATTGGCCGTCCCTGGTCACGGGATTGTGGCTGATCCTGGTGGCGGTCCTTGGCTTCACGGCGCATTTCTGCATCGTCCGCGCCGTCAGCCTGGCCGACGCCATCGTTGTCGCGCCGTTGGATTTCATCCGTCTGCCGCTGATCGCCGTGGTCGGCGTGGTGCTCTACGGCGAACCTCTGGAGTTATGGGTTTTCGTCGGTGGCGGCTTGGTTTTGCTGGGCAATTACAGCAATCTGATGGCGGAACGGCGAAGAGTTTGAAGCATCGATTGCTGCCGGAAAGAAAGGCCGCATGGAACGTATTCTAAGACGGGATCGAATCCTGGTGATCTTGGCCTTGGCCGCCCTGAGCCTGCTGTCCTGGATCTATCTGGCTATTCTCGCCAGGGACATGGCGGCGGGCGACATGAGCCTGATGGGCATGGGATATATGGGCGCCATGAAGGCAAACATGGGCCAGGCCATGACCCAGACCATGAGTGCCTGGACCCCGACCACCTTCGTCCTGATGGCGCTGATGTGGTGGGTCATGATGGTGGGCATGATGGTGCCCTCCGCCGCACCAATGATCCTGCTGTTCGCCACGGTGACCCGCAAACAGGCCAAGGACGCGAACCCGGGCCTGGGCATCGCGCTCTTTGTCTCCGCCTATTTGCTGATCTGGGCCGCATTCAGCCTGGGCGCCACCCTGGCGCAATGGGCCCTGACCCAGGCGGCCCTGCTCTCGCCAATGATGGTGGGCACCAGCCGGTGGCTGATGATCGGCTTGCTGCTGGCCTGCGGGATCTATCAATTGACGCCCCTGAAACAGGCCTGCCTGGGCAAATGCCGCTCGCCGTTGAGTTTTCTCATGCTCAAATGGCGGCCTGGGCGCCTGGGCGCGCTCAGAATGGGTTTCTCCCACGGCGCCTATTGCCTCGGCTGTTGCTGGCTGCTGATGACATTGCTGTTCATCGGTGGCGTGATGAACCTGCTCTGGGTCGCCCTGATCGCAATCATCGTGCTGGCGGAAAAGATCCTGCCCCGCGGCGATTTGTTCGGCAAGGCCGGCGGCGTGGTGATGATCGCCCTGGCCGCATACATGATCCTTCCGAAGGATCTGTTGGCCTGATCCGCAAACGCCATACTGTTGCTCCATCTCAATTGAGAAGCACTCGTCGCCTGCGAGTTCATGCAATTCTTCCAAATTCGGTCGGTCGACCGACCTATTTTCCAATTTATCGCGATTGTATAGCAGTCAAATTCTTGCTGGGCCGTGATGACCGGGAGGGAGCCGGGGAATATCGGACATGGTCGCGCGATGCTCCAATGGGCCCTGGTACTTACTTACAGAGTTTCGAGCAGATCGCGCAGCGCCGCCTCGTCGGGCATTTCCGGCGTGCCGAGAAAGACCAGGCGATCATCGGACGGCGCGCCGTCGGCGGGGCGGAGTTCGTGGCGCCGGCCGACCAATTGAAAGACCCATTGGCCCGGCTTGTCCCGCAGCCGGACAATCCCCTTGGCCCGCAGGACCGCTTCCGGCAAGCCGGCCACGAACCTTAGAAATGCCGCCTCCTCCAGCTCCCGTTCCAGGATCAGGGACACCGAGCGAAAGGCCTCCCCGTGCGCATGGTCGTGATCATGGCCGTGATCGTGTCCAGCGGCAGCGTCTTCGCTGGCCGGTTCCGCGCGCAGGGCCGCACCCAGCAGCAACGAGGCCGGCACCTCCGCCCGCCGGGCCCTTACAATTCCGGCATTGGGTGCCTGTTCCGCCAGCCAGCGGCACACTTCACCCTGATCATAGTCGTCGAGAAGATCGCATTTATTCAAAATCACAAGGTCGGCGGCGGCCAGTTGTCTGTGGATCGTGTCGCCGACATATTGATCTTCCGCCTTTTCCTCGACCAACTCCGCATCGGCCAGAACCACGACGGCATCGCGGTCAAGTCCGGGATGCAGCACGGCGATATCGGCGATGGGCCGGGGATCGGCGACACCGCTGGCCTCCACCAAAATATGCTCCGGCGGATCATCACGGCGCACCAGCTTCATCAGGGCCAGCATCAAATCGTCACCCATGGTGCAGCAGATGCAGCCGTTGGCCAGCGTCACCGTATCGCCGCCATGGGCCGCCAACAGATCGCCATCCACCGCCAAGTCGCCGAAATCGTTGACCACCACGGCGAAACGAAGCCCCGTATCCTGGGCCAGCAGATTATTCAACAGCGTCGTCTTGCCGGCGCCCAGAAAACCACCGATGACGGTCAGGGGTATGGCCATTTAGTCTCCGTCGCGCGCCGGGAACGCTTTGCCCCCCAGAACCGTGCCCCAGACCGGCACCTCCCGCAGGCTCTCGGGCCGGGCGATGCTTGGGTCCTCCCGCAGAACGGCGAAATCGGCACGTTTGCCGACCTCGATGCTGCCAATTTCATGATCAAGCTTCAGGCTATGGGCCGCGCCAAGGGTAATGGCGCGAAGCGCCGAGGCGGACGATATCCGCTCATTCGGGCCCAAGAGGTAACCGGAAGAGGTTAGGCGGTTGACCGCACACCAAGCCGTGAACAGCGGACCCAGCGGTGTCACCGGCGCATCGGAATGAATGGCGAAGGGCACGCCCAGGCGTTCGGCAGTCGCGGTGGCATTGGCACGCTTGGCCCGGTCCGGTCCCATGGTGATGGACCGGTGCTGATCACCCCAATAATAGATATGGTTGGCGAACAGATTAACGCCAATACCCAGGGCGGCCATGCGCCGGAACTGGCTTTCATCGGCCATTTGGCAATGTTGCAGGGTATGGCGGTGATCGGGCCGGGGTGCGCGGGTCAGCACCGCCTCGATCGCATTGATCGCGACCTCCGAGGCCTCATCGGCATTGGTATGGATGAAAACCTGCAAGCCGGCATCGTGATAGGTCTGGATCATGTCTTCCAGCTGATCCGGGCCGGTGTTCCAGATGCCGTTTGGGGCACCGTTGTAGTAGCCGGGCCACTTCAGGCGCCCGGTCATGCCCTGGATAGAACCATCCGTCATCAGCTTGACAAGACCAAAGCGCAGCTTGTCGTTGTTCAGCTTTTTCAACTCCGCGACCCGTTCCACACCCTGCGCCGCCGGCATGCTGGAACCGCCAAAGGCGGGTGCGATGCGAAAGCGGAAGTCATCCCGGGCGGTCCAGTTGGCCAGGTTTTGCACCGCTTCCTCCGGCGCGGCGTTGAACAGATCGGTCGCCGTGGTAACCCCGGTCTGGCAGGCGATGCGGCCGAAGTTATCCAGGGCAAGCTTCTCGGAAGCCTCGTTGAAGTAATTCAAGCCGATGCTGTCCAGGGCCATGAACTTGGCGGCCATCTCCTGCAATTCGCCGGTGGGCTCGCCCTTGGCATCCTTGGCAATGCCCTCGACATTGGTCTCGGCGGTGATGTTGGCTGCCTGCAACACCGCACGGGAGGCGTTCAACAAATGCCCATTTGAATGCAGCACGACCACGGGCCGGGTGGTGGAGACCTTGTCCAGGTCGCCCATATCCATGCGGCGGCCGCCGAAATAGATCGGATCAAAGCCCCAGGCCACCAGCGGCGCATCGCCATCGGGCATTGCCGCCTCGATCCGCGCCAGCTTGTCCGTGACCGCTTCGATACTGTCGAGACCCTCATGCACCGTGCCGTCCGGACCGGTGCGTGCGTGATAACCGACATAGTGATAGCGCCAGATACTGCCTTCCATCAGATGGCAATGGCCCTCGACAAAGCCCGGCATCAGTACCATCTCGGCGAAGCGGTCGTCCGTTCGATGCTCCCCCCAGCCGGTCAGATCGTCCAGGGCGCCGACGCCCAGAATCCGGCCATCGCGCACCGCCACATGAGTGGCCTCGGCCTGGTAGTTGTTCATGGTGATGATCTTGCGGGCCGAAAAAATAACGGTTTCGGTCATTTGTGCCTCCCTGGTCAATATCAGCCGTGCCAAGGCTGCATCAGGTTCCATAGTTCTTCGACGGCGCGCAGCCAGTCATCCAGGCCGCGCTGCCGAGGCTCCATGATCAGGCCGTCGATACCGGCGTCGGCATAGGCCTGGGCGGTGGCCTTCAGCGTATCATGGTCGTCCTCAAACGGGTCCCAGAAAACCCGCATGGTCAAGGGAAAATCGGGGCCGCGCGCCTCCCGCAGCTCCGCCGCCATGGCGCCGATTTCCGCCACCGGCACGCGGGTGCCGTGCCAGCCGTCGCCCAAGGCAATGGCCCGCCGCCGGGCCGGGGCGGAAACACCGCCGACCCAGATGGGTATCTTACGGCCCGGTTGCGGCAGGGTGCGGATGCCGTCCAATGCCGCATCGACGACTTTGGGCTGATAGGTGATGGGATCCTCGGTCCAGCAGGCCCGCAGGATATTGATGATATCATCGGTGCGCGCGCCCCGGTCGCCGAACGGCACGCCCATGGCATCGAACTCACCCTCCATCCAGCCAACGCCGATGCCCAGGATCAAACGTCCCTCACTCAACAAGTCCAGGGTCGCCAGTTCCTTCGCCAGATGCGCCGGAATACGCAGGGGCAGCACCAGCACGGAAGTGCCCAGGGCGACCCGGCTGGTCGCTGCGGCGGCCCAGGTCAAGGTAATCAGCGGTTCGTAGAAGCTTTTTGACGGCGGATAGGGCGCATCGTGAGGGATCGCCAGATGATCATTGACCCAGATGCTGTCAAAGCCCAGATCCTCGGCCTGGATTGCGCCCCGGCGCACCGCCTGCGGCCCCGCCTTACGCCCGATCTGGGGGATATGAATACCAAATTTCATCGCTCGCCCTCCAACGAAGTTCGGCGGTCATCATGGCATGGCTTGCCGTTATGCGCCACGGCGCCAGAACTCTTGTGCCGCTTCCCCCGGCCTGCTGTAATCGGGGTAACTGACTAGTGTGGTGGGTTTGAAGTTCGCTACATTGAAATCGATCAAGGCCGCTTGCGGTGGGGCGAACTTCAAATCCTTAAACCACACCAGATTCATAGTCTTAGTGTGGCTTAGGAATCTTAAGTCCGCCAGCGAAGCTGTTAAACTCAACAATGCGGACTTAAGATTCGCCACACTAGGAAGGATACCGGAATGACCCGTGAATTGATGAACCCCTGCGGCATTGTCGCCAACGAAGACGCACCCCTGGCCCCGCGCCGGCAGATCGATGGGGAAGCCATTGTGATCGGCCTGTTTTCCAATCAAAAGGCCAATGCCGATCTGTTCATGGACAACATGGAGCAACTGCTGACCGAACGCTTCTCCAATGTGGAAATTATGCGGGGATACAAGGCCGCCTCGGTGCCGGCAGATTTCTCCGCTGAGTTCCTCGACCGTTGCGACGTTGTTGTCGCGGGCTTCGGCGATTGAGGCTCATGCACGTCGTGGTGTATCCATGACAGCATCAAATTGGAACGCCATGGCATTGCCACCGCTACCGTGTGTAGCGACGAATTTTACGCCCTGGGCAAGGCGGAAACCGAATGCCTAGGGATGCCCGGCCTGCCCATTGCGGTGGTGCCGCACCCGGTGGCGAAACTGCTGCCCGACGAAGTCGCCGCCATTGCCCAAGATGTGGTGGACGAGGTTATCCGTCTTTGGCAGGACGACGCCGAGGATCTGCGCGCCGAGTTCAAGGAAAAGGCGCCACCGGCAAAATCCCGCCTGCGCTACCGTTCCCTGTTTGAAGGTAATTTCTCGGCCTCCGATGCGCCGGAGCGGATTAACGGCCCGGACGATTTGGAAGGGGTGAACCGTGTGTTCTACAGCCGGGGCTGGACCGACGGTCTGCCGATCATCCCGCCGACACCGGAGCGTTACGAGAAGATGCTGGGCAATAGCGGCCTTGATCCCGACGAATTGCTGGCCCGGATCGAACCGCGCCAGGGCGAGGCGACGGTGGCCAAGGTGGCGATCAACGGCATCATGGCCGGTTGCCAGCCCGAGCATCTGCCGGTTCTCATCGCCGCCGCCAAGGCCTTGGGTCAATCGGCCCTGAACCTGAAGGCCTTGAACACCACGACCCATCCCTGCACCGTGCTCGCCCTGATCAGCGGCCCGATCACGGAGGCCATCGACGTCAACAGCTCCTACAACGCCATGGGTCAGGGCAGCTTGGCGAATGGCGCCATCGGCCGGGGCATCCGCTCCATACTGTTGAATATCGGCGGTGGCACGCCGGGCATTCTGGACCGGGCCACCATGGGCACGCCGGCTAAATACGGCTTCTGCTTTGGCGAGGCCCTAGGGGAAAACCCCTGGGGGGAAACCCTGGCCATGGAACGGGGCCATGGAGCGGAACAAAGCACCGTCACGCTGTGTGGCGTGGAGGGTCCGCACAACGTCAACGACCATTACGGCAAGACGGCGGAGGAAATCCTGCAGACCGTCGCCGGTACCATGTGCCAGCCGGGTCTGAATAACAGCTATCTGGGTGGCGAAATCATGTTGGTTCTGGGGCCGGAGCATGCGGAAATCATCCACAACGACGGCTTTTCCAAGGCGGATATCAGGAACTTCCTGATCGAGAAGGCCTTCATCCCCGGCCATGTACTGTCAGAACCCCAGCGTGTCATCATGCGGCAATATGTGCCCGAACGCCTGTTGGCGGATGGTGATAATGGCGCGCGGATCGCCATGTCGCATGACGATATCCAGTTGGTCGTCGCCGGCGGGGCGGGGCGCCATTCCGCCATCATCCCCTCGTTCGGCAACACCCGGGCGGTGACGGAGGTGATTGAAACCACATGAAACTGGCCGGCCTGACCATGTACGACCTGGACTCGGTGCGCGGGGCCACCGATACCTGGTGGGCCGGTCTGGCAAGGGCCTGCCGGGAAGAGGGCCTTGATGGGGTGCCGGACGAACTGTGGCGCGGCGGGCCGCGGGAGGATTTGTGGCGCTCGCCCGATCTGTTGTTGAGCCAGACCTGCGGCTATCCATTGTTGAAGCATTTCATGGATCATCTGACCCTGCTGGCGACACCGATCTATGGCGCGCCGGGCTGCTATGGCGCGAACTATTGCAGCCTGATCGTCGTCGGGGCCGACAGCAAGGCGGATACATTGGAAGATCTGCGCGGCGGCATCTGCGCCATCAACGATTGGGATTCCCAATCGGGCATGAACGTGCTGCGCCATACCATAGCGCCCCAGGCCCGGAACGGCCGCTTCTTCGGTGAGGTCAAAGTAGCGGGCAAGCATCAACATTCCATTGCCATGATCGCCCGGGGCGAGGCGGATGTGGCCGCCATCGACTGCGTTACCCATGCCCTGATGTCCCGCCACGATCCGGATTCGGTCGCGGGCACACAGGTGCTGGCGCAAACCCAGGCGGCCCCGGCCCTGCCCTATGTCACCGGCAAGCACACCAGCCGGAGCGACCGGGCCCGCCTGCGCGCCGCCCTGAACCGGGCATTGCAGGATCCGGAATTGACCGGGGCGCGGGATGCCCTGATGATCCAGGGCTTCGCCGACCCGACCCTGAACGACTACAAGATCATGCTGGAGATGGAAGTCGGGGCGGCCAAGGTAGGTTATCCACGCTTGCAGTAAGAGTGATACGGGCGATGGCGGATTTTGATCACATTATCGTTGGCGGCGGTTCGGCCGGTTGTGTTCTGGCGGGGCGCTTGTCGGAAGATCCTGGCACGCGGGTCTGTCTGCTGGAGGCCGGGCCCACGGACAAATCAGTTCTCGTGACGGCACCCCTTGGTTTTGGCGCCACCGTGCCCAGTAAGCTCCTGAACTGGCACTTCGAGACCGTGCCTCAGGCCGGCCTGAACGGGCGGCGCGGTTATCAGCCCAGGGGCAAGGTGCTGGGCGGCTCGTCCGCCATCAACGCCATGATCTATACCCGCGGCCACCCTTGGGACTATGACCATTGGGCCGAACTGGGCAATCCCGGCTGGGCCTTCGCCGATGTGCTGCAGTATTTCAAGAAATCACAGCACCAGGAGCGCGGCGGCGATGAGTTTCACGGCACGGGGGGCCCGTTGAATGTCGCCGATCTGCGCTCCCCCAACCCCCTGGCCCGGGCCTTTGTCGACGCGGCGGCGGAAATACAGCTACCCCGTAACGATGATTTCAACGGCCCGGAGCAGGAGGGCGTGGGCCCATACCAAGTTACCCAGATCAATGGCGAACGTTGCTCCGCCGCCCGCGCCTATCTGACCCCGGCGTTGGGGCGGGACAATCTGGCGGTCCTGACCGGTGTGCAGGCGACCGGAATTATCCTGGACGGCAAACGCGCGGTCGGCGTGGCCTATCGCCGGGACGGCCAGACGCATGAGGTGCGCGCGAACCGTGAAGTGATCCTGTCGGCGGGCGCCCTGCAAACGCCGCAATTGCTGCTCCTCTCCGGCATCGGCCCTGGCGCCGAATTGCAGCGGCACGGCATCGCCGTGGCCCACGAGCTCCCCGGCGTCGGGCAAAACCTGCAAGACCACATCGACATCATCATTCCCTATCTTTCACCCTCATCCCATGCCATGGGCCTGACCATGGGTGGCATCGCGAAGTTGATCGGGGGTATCTTCGAATGGCGGCGGTCGCGCACTGGGATCATCACGTCGAACGCCACCGAGACCGGGGGCTTCGTCAAGAGCCGCGCCGGTCTGGACATCCCGGATCTGCAATTGCACTTCAACGCCTCCATCGTCGATGATCACACCCGCAAGCGGCATTTTCATCGCGGCTATTGCGCCCATGTCTGCGTCCTGCGGCCCGAGAGCCGGGGCAGCGTCAGCCTCGACAATGCCGACCCCCTGACGCCGCCGCGCATCGATCCGAATTTCCTGGCCGAGGATGAAGACCTGCAAGGTCTGGTCGCCGGCTTCAAATTGACCCGGCGCATTCTCGAAGCCCCGGCGCTGGCACCCTTTAGGGGCCGAGAACTGCTGACGGCCGATGTTCAGACCGACGCGCAGATCATCGAAGACATCCGCAACCGCGCCGATACGATCTATCATCCCGTCGGCACCGCCAAAATGGGCTCCGATGATATGGCCGTGGTGGATGGCGAACTGCGGCTGCACGGCATGTCCGGCCTGCGCGTGGTCGATGCCTCCATCATGCCGACGCTGATCGGCGGTAATACCAACGCGCCGACCATAATGATCGCCGAGAAAGCTGCGGAAATGATGAAGGGTGTGCGTTAGCCAGCCGCCTTGCTAAGCGTGCGGCGGACATAGTCCTTTTGCCGCAGGACTTCACGGTGATAGACCGTGTTGAACAGACTGTAGGAGCCGCAGCGGAAACAATCGGCTTCGTTGCCGTAACAGCATTCAGGCCGTTCGAACGAGCCATTCTTGCCCAGATAAAGGGGCAGAATATCGATGTTCACGCATTGACCGCCCAAATCGCCCGTGTGTTTCTGGCAGACATCCGAGAACATCATCTCCAGCACCGGGACTTGCGCCTTCACCAGATCGGGGTAGTCCTGCTTAACCGCGATGACATTGCGGATAGCCTCGTCGCGGTCCGTCAGACTATCCCAGGCCAGGCCGGTTTCATCATTTACGATCGGAATAAAGAACGTGAAGGCGACGCCGTCGATGGGCCAATCCTTCACCGTCTCGACGAATTCAGCGACCGTGTGCGCATTAATCCTGGTCACGGTCATTTGCAGCATCAATGTCGTGCCGTCATCGGGGTTCCGCCCGGCGATTGCCGTCTTGACCTTCTGGAAAACGCCGGCGCCGCGCATGGCGTCGTTTGGACCCTCGGGTCCGTCCAGGGACACCGTAACCAGACCGCCGGGCAAACTGGGGACACCATAGGTGCCATTGGTAACGATGGAAGGATTGTCGAACAGCTTCGCTGCCTCCATGACCAGATCCTTTCTGATCATCGGCTCACCGCCCATGAACAGCATGGAACGGATGCTGTGTTTGTCCCGCAGCACCTCCAACTGATGCAGCATGGTGCGGTCATCCATCTTGTCACGGGTATTGTTGGGATTATCGGCCCGGAAGACAAAGCAATGGCTGCAATCCAGGTTGCAGGCGTTCGTGACATTGACCAGCGCGCTCAGGTATTCGCCATCGCCAAAGTCGGTAGGTTCACGCAGCGGCGATCCGCCGTCACTGTTGGAATTCATTACCCGGATATCCAATATTGAACTCTATTTCACATCTGATCACAAACTAGCCAGATTTCCTCGGCAATACCAAGAAAATGACCGCCCAGGGCCGCCTACAGCGCGTCCGCGATGGCTTGGGCCAAGGTGTCGGTATCGGCCTGGCCGCCCAGATCCGGCGTCCGGACCGAACCATCCGCCAATACCGCGGCGATGGCCGCCTCGATGGCGCGGGCGGCCTCACCCTCGCCCAGGTGGTCCAGCATCATGGCACCGGTCCAGATCTGCGCCACCGGGTTGGCGATGCCCTTGCCCATAATATCGGGGGCGGAGCCGTGTACCGGTTCGAACATCGAAGGATGTGTGCTTTCGGGGTTCAGATTGGCCGCCGGCGCCAGGCCCATGCCGCCAACCACGGCAGCGCCCAGATCCGAAAGAATATCGCCAAACAGGTTGGAGCCAACGACCACATCAAACCAGTCCGGATGCTGGACGAAATGGGCCGAGAGAATATCGATATGAAACTTGTCCGTCTCGATCTCGGGATAGTTCGCCGCCATCAGTTCGAAACGCTCGTCCCAGTACGGCATGGTGTGGATAATGCCGTTCGATTTGGTCGCCGATGTGACCCGGCCGGTCCGTCCGCCCTCGGCGGCTCGCCGTTTGGCCAATTCAAAGGCATGGCGGAGGATACGGTCGACGCCCTGGCGGGTGAATACGCTCTCCTGGATCACGGTTTCCCGGTCGGTACCGGCATAGATGCGTCCGCCCATTTCCGAATACTCACCCTCGGCGTTCTCGCGCACAATGACCATGTCGATGTCGCCGGCGCCCCGGCCGGAAAGCGGGCTTTCGACCCCTTCGAACAACTTCAGCGGCCGCACATTGGCATACTGATCGAAAGCGCGCCGAATGGGGATCAGAAGGCCCCACAACGAAATGTGGTCGGCAACGCCGGGATAGCCGACGGCGCCCAGAAAAATACCGTCGAAGGCGCGCAATTGGTCAACGCCGTCGTCCGGCATCATCTGACCGGATTTGCTGTAGAGCTCGCAACTCCAATCGAATTCCGCCCAATCAAACGAAAACCCAAACCGTCCGCCGGCCTTTTCCAGTACCTGGGCCGCCGCCGGCACCACCTCGTGGCCAATTCCATCGCCGGGGATCAGCGCGATCCGATAGTTTCGTTTGCTCACCAGTTTGCTCCATTTTCCACGGGCTTGATGCCCCAAGAGTTATTACGCGTTCATCATGGCAACGATATGGCGTCGCGGTTGGAGTGGCAACCGATCCTATCACTTCGCGCCAGCGGCGCCGGACTGGCAACACATTTTTTGCAGGTTCTCTATCGTTGGGCATTAACAGCCGGGCGGACGATTTGCTATAATGTGACCAATTGAGTCGCAGAGTGGGCCGAGGGGTATCCGCATGACGTCGTCCGCACCGGCGCTGGTCACCATGAGCCTTCGGGCCTACGAGCCCCGCGTCGATTGGCGCGCGCGTATCCGGATGTCCGGTTTACGCCGTGTACAATCGATCATCCGCCATCTGAACCTCTATTATTTTTGGGAAAAGCGCTGGTTTTTCATCGCGGTCGCGATCGGCATAATCTTGTTCACGCTGCCCACCCCGGAGGGGCTAAGCCGCGAAGGGCAAATCGTGCTGGTGATGTCGGTGGTGGCGACCATTCTTTTCGTGACCGAGCCGGTGCCGCTTCCCACCGTGGCGTTGATTATCGTGGTCGGTCAGGTATTGCTGCTTGGTATCGATTCAACCACCGTCGCGCGCAGCCTGATGACCGATAGCGTACTGTTCATCATGGGTTCGCTGATGCTGGCGGTGGCGATCATCAAGCAAAAGCTGGATAAGCGGATCGCCTGGCTGATCGTCCGTGTTACCGGCACCAGGACGTCACGCATCTGCTTTGGCATTTCAGTGGTTTCCGGCGTGCTGGCCTCCTTCGTGGGCGAACATACGGTGGCGGCGATGATGCTGCCGGTGGGCATCACCTTGATCTCGTTGACCTCGGATGACCGGACCAAGGTCAAGGGCCTGGCCGCGGTGCTGCTGTTCTCGATTTCCTACGGCTGTTCGGTCGCCGGGATCGGTACACCGTCGGGCGGCGCCCGCAACGCGATCATGATCGGCTATTGGAAGGAGTTCTTTTTTGATCCAACCAATCCCGAGACCCAACGCTTCCTGATCGACTACATGACATGGATGGCTTACGCCTATCCGATGTTCCTGCTGCAATTGCCGCTGGTGACCGTGATCCTGTTTCTAACCTTCCGGCCCGAATACAAGGATCTGTCCCGGGCCTGCATGAAATTGCGCCGGCAGGTGCGCCAGGAAGGGCCGCTGAAACCGAGCGACTATGTCGCCATCACGTTCTTCCTCCTGATATTGATCGGCTGGATTTTCTTTTCCTCCGGCATCGGGATGGGCACGATCGCGGTGATGGGCGCGGCTATGTTCCTGATCGCCGGCCTCGTGCGCTGGGAAGATGTCAACAATGGCGTCAACTGGGGCGTCGTGCTTCTGTATGCGGCGGCGATATCCCTGGGCTTTCAGATGAAAGTCACCGGTGCGGCGGAATGGGTGGCGCAAAGCTTCCTTGCCATGTTGGCGCCCGTTGGCGCCGATCAGGGGTTCGGCCTATGGGTTTCGGTATCCGCGCTGACCACCGTGGTCACGAACACCATGTCGAACGGCGCGGCGGTGGCGGTGCTGGGCCCGATCGTGCTGAAAATGGCAACCGTCGCCGGTGAAAGCCCCATCATCATCGGCTTCATTACCGCGATCTCGTCCGCCTTTGCCTATCTGACCGTTGTCGGCACGCCGGCGTGCACGATTGTCTATGCATCGGGGTATTTGAAAACAACTGACTTTCTAAACGTCGGCTGGCGAATGGCGGTGATGTCGATCATCGTCATGCTGTCAGCCGCCTGGGTTTATTGGCCCCTGATTGGGGATTGAGAACAGCGTGGTTTGAAGCGAAGGGTTCCGCCGATGTCGTTGGAAGACTTTACGGAAGACGAACTGGCCGAAATCGAACGGCGCAGGAACCGGTTCCGTATTTTGGTCTGTCTTGACGGCTCGGACGAGGCCTATGCCGGCGTACGCCATGCCGGACAGATCAGTCACACCAATGATGTCGACATTATCATGCTTTTCGTCCGCCCGATCGATCAGGGTCTGCGGACGGGCGGGCTGCAGATCCGCCTGGCCAGGGAAAATATGCTGGAATGGGGCCTGTCGCTGCCGGGCCCGCAAATATTGCAACAGGGGCTGGATACCCTCACCGAGGTCAAGAAGGACGTCTACAATCCCGACGATTGGTTGATTTCCTCCACTCATGTCGATGTCGAGGGCGATCCCCTGGGCGACAACAAAGTCATCCATCGCAATCAATTCGACAAGACCGTGGTCCTGAAGCTGAAAACGGCACCGGATTCGGCCAGCGGCATCCTCGATCAATACGAACTTGGCCCCTACAATCTGATGGTGCTGGGCGCGCCGAGCCATTGGGCCAGCCGGTTGGGGACCTTCATCGGCGCGGGTCCGGCACAACGGGTGATCATGATGGCGCCATGTTCGGTCATGGTGGTGCGCGGCGATCCGAAGCCAAGCGGCCATTTCATCACCACCGACGGCTCGGCTTCCTCGCTGGATGCGGTGTTGCGCCATGCGATATTGGCGCATCATTGCAAACAACCGATCACCTTGTTCTCGGTGGCGCCCAGTGTTGATCTTCAGAAGCCGGCGGAGGATGCCCTGCGGAATGCCAACGACCTTTTGCAAGAACACGATATACCGGTCAGCGGTAGCCAAATCGGCATCGGCAAACCGGTCGATCAGATCGTGCACATGGGACGTGACTATTCAGTCATCGGCGTATCGCATCATAAACAGGCGCATGCGCGCGCCATATTTGGCGGCTCGGTCGCCTATCAGGTGATGGCGAAGGCCACGACCTCGGTTCTCAACGTACGCTGAGCCGGCACCACTTCGTAGCCAGTTCGACCGCCGCTTATGACGGGATAACCGACAAGAGGCCGTGCATATACGGCACCCTTGGGTTGTCGTAATTGTTTACAACGCCAGTTTCTTCGCCGACAATGCCCCGATGGGGAAGGCCCTGGCACGTGGGCGCTTGATGATTTGGGGATAGGTACAAGTTCAGACGGAACGGTGGCATGATTGAGGCCCATGGCTTCACGCCCGCCGTTCCAAATTACCCATGCGGTCCCGGCCTTCCCGATTTGCAATAGGGGGCACCACATGAGTAAGAATACGAAGGTCGGCACGGTCCTTGGAAATACCAAAGTGGTCGCGGTCGGACTAGATGACGCGCGGCGCCTGATTACCTTCCATGATGACTTCATCAAGAATCAAAGCAAGTTCGATCGGCAGTCGCGCTTGCGGCTGCCCAGCCGCTCGCACACGGTGAGCGAGGATGACTACCTGACGTTCCTGAAGACCCAGGTGCGCCCCTGGTCGGCGGGAGAAATTGATGCGCTCACCACGATGTTCAAATCAATTGACGCTAAGTTCGCCGGACTCCGGGTTCACCTGCCGGATACCGTCCACCTGATAAAGACCAGCGGCCAGGAGGAAGGCTTCTCGGCCTATACCCGGCGCGATGACACCATCGTCATGTCCGAAACCAAGGTCGCGCTGATCAATCCCGGGGCCGGCGGCGATGCCCTCCATCCGCAGCCGAATCTCGGCGCGTTGGAGGACATTTATATTCACGAATTTTTCCACCTGATCAGCAAGAATAACCCGGACCTGCGGCACGGCCTGTACGGCCAAATCGGCTATCGGCAATTTGATCAACCGATTGCGCTGCCAGAGACCCCGTGGCGGGGCGAAACCCTGGCGACGATGAAGATCACCAATCCGGATACGCCGGTTCTGAATGTCGTGATTGAGATGGAACTGCCGGACGCGCAGCCTGGCGAGGTGACACCGCTGATGCCGGTTCTATTGGCGAAGGAAAGTTACGAGAGCGGGATTTTCTTCGACCATCTTGATTGGGTATTCCTCGTGCTTGACGAGACGGCGGCGGGCTGGCAACTGCGTCTAGACAGCGATGGCGAGCCCATTGTCGTACCGAGTGACAGCGCCGGGCTGGAGGAAAAATACAAGGCGGTCGTCGGGCAAAACATCAGCGAGGAAATATTTCACCCGGACGAAATTCTGGCGCAGAATTTCGTGCTCGTCATCAACGAACCAAGCCTTGGGATTTTGAACGGCATCGCCGACGCCATACACCAAGACGCCTAGCGCATGTCGGGCTTAATTAAACCCGAACCCATGCGCTAAAACCTTTAAAATAGAGCACCTTATCCGCATTCAATTGAATGCGGGTTGCTCTAGTGATCGATCCCGTCAAAGCGACTTGACGATATCCTCGACCATCTTCTTGGCGTCGGCGAACAGCATCATCGTGTTGTCGGCATAGAACAACTCGTTATCGATGCCGGCATAGCCCGGCGACAGGCTCCGTTTGACGAACAGGCAGGTGCGTGCCCGGTCCACGTCCAGGATCGGCATGCCCGCGATCGGGCTGCCGGGCTCGTGCGCCGCCGGGTTCGTGACGTCGTTGGCACCAATGACGAAAGCCACGTCAGTGTTGGAGAAATCGGAATTGATCTCCTCCAACTCGAACACTTCGTCATAGGAGACATTGGCCTCGGCCAACAGCACGTTCATATGGCCCGGCATGCGGCCCGCCACCGGATGAATGGCGTAGGTCACCTTGACACCATACCCTTTCAGCAGATCGCCCATTTCACGGATCGAATGCTGAGCCTGGGCCACGGCCATGCCATAGCCGGGCACGATGATCACGGATGAGGCGTTCTTCATAATGAAGGCGGCATCATCGGCACTGCCCGATTTCACCGGCTTGTCGCTGCGCGTGGCCGAGACGGCGGTGTCGCCGCCGAAGCCGCCCAAGAGAACCGAGATGAAGGAACGGTTCATGGCCTTGCACATGATGTAAGACAGAATGGCGCCCGAGGAACCCACCAGGGCGCCGGTAATGATCAGCGCCGTGTTCTCCAGGGTGAAGCCGATGCCCGCGGCGGCCCAGCCGGAATAGCTGTTCAACATGGAGACGATCACCGGCATATCGGCGCCGCCAATTGGGATGATCAGCAAAAAGCCCAGGACGAAAGCCAGCAACGTCATGCCCCAGAACCATTCCGCCTCGGGCCCGATGGCGAACAGCACCACGAGAAGGACGATGACCGCCCCCATCAGGGCGTTCAGCGCATGTTGGCCGGGGAAGACAATCGGGTTGCCGGTAACAATGCCCTGCAGCTTGCCAAACGCGATGATCGAGCCCGAGAAGGTAATGGCGCCGACCACGACGCCGATGCCCATTTCGATCCGGCTGGCCAGTTTCAAGGCGCCGTCCGCATCCGCGATGCCATAGGCGGCGGGATTATAGAAGGCGGCGGCGGCGACCAGAACGGCTGCCAAACCCACCAATGAATGGAATGCCGCCACCAACTGCGGCATATCGGTCATCGCGATGCGCCGGGCGATAAAGGCGCCGATGGCGCCGCCGATCACCATGGCGGTCAGGATCCAGCTATAGGAGACCACCTCGGGATTGATCACCGTGGTGATCACCGCGATGGCCATGCCGATCATGCCATAGACGTTGCCGCCGCGGGCGGTTTCGGGTGAAGAAAGGCCGCGCAGGGCCATGATGAAAAGGACCGAGGCGATCAAATAGGCCAGGGCCGTCAGGTTTGCCGACATAATCTTGGGCCCCTACTGCTTTTTCTTGTACATGGCCAGCATGCGCTGGGTAACGAGAAAGCCGCCAAATATGTTCACCGCCGCCAGGCCGATGGCGACGGCGCCCAGAACCTTGGACAAGGACATCTCGACCGGTCCCGCCGCGATCAAGGCGCCGACGATGATGACCGAGGAAATCGCGTTGGTGACCGACATAAGCGGGGTATGCAACGCCGCCGTCACGGACCAGACCACGTAGTAACCGACAAAAATCGCCAGCACGAAAATCGCCAGACGATAGATGAATGGATCGATGCTATTCGCCACATCCATTGCTTAGGACTCCTTCTCGCTCAGCATCGGATGGACAATGGCGCCATCGCGGGTCAGGCAGACGCCGGACACGGTTTCATCCTCGAAATCAAAGGACAGGTTGCCATTTTCGCCATCGATATGGGGCGACAGAAAATTGAACAGGTTGCGGGCATACAGGTTGGAGGCATCCACCGCCAAACGGGCGGGAAAGTTCGAATGGCCGACGATTTTCACGCCATTGGCCTCGACCACCTCACCCATTTTCGACAGCGAGCAATTGCCGCCGTTCTCCACCGCCAGATCGACAATGACCGAGCCGGGCTTCATGGACGCCACCATGGCCTCGTCAACCAGGGTCGGCGCGGCGCGCCCGGGAATAAGTGCGGTGCAGATAACGATATCCTGCTTGGCAATGGTTTCGGCGATAAGCGCGGCCTGTTTCTTCTGGTATTCCTCGCTCATCTCCTTGGCATAGCCGGCGGCGGTTTCCGCCTCGGCGGTCTCCTCATCCTCGACCATGACGAAATTGGCGCCCAGGCTCTCCACCTGCTCCTTGGCCACGGGACGGACGTCCGTGGCCGAGACCACGGCACCCAGCCGCCGCGCGGTGGCAATGGCCTGCAATCCGGCCACGCCGGCTCCCATGACGAATACCTTGGCTGGCGCGATGGTGCCCGCCGGTGTCATCATCATGGGCAGCGCGCGGTCATATTCCTCAGTGGCATCCAGCACCGATTTGTAGCCGGCAAGGTTGGCCTGAGAGGACAATACATCCATGCTCTGCGCCCGCGTAATCCGCGGCATCAGTTCCATGGCGTATGTGTCGATCCCGGCAGCGGCATAGGCATCGCAGTCGGAACGGCGGATCAGAGGATTGAGCATGGCGATCAACATCTGGCCCTTGGCCATCTGGACCAATTCGTTCGGCCCCTCGTCCTCGTCATCCATGATCGGGCGGCGCACCTTCAAGACCACATCCGCGCCGTCCAGCGTAGCGGCGGCATCAGCGGCGACTGTCGCGCCGGCCTCTTGAAATTCACTGTCCGCGATATGGGCGGCGGCACCCGCACCGGCTTCAACCACGACATCGACGCCAAGACCAACGAACTTCTTCACGGTTTCGGGCGTTGCCGCCACCCGCCGTTCGTCAGCCCGCCGTTCCTTCATTACGGCAATCTTCATATTCACTTCCCAATTCTTCAATCCGCATCAATCGCGGAACGGGATTGCTATCGCACCAAAATTGTACGGGGAACAGCACGCCAATGATCTTAGCCGCGCCTTCCAGGGGAACGCGCGGAATATAGCAAAGCCGGCGCGCCAATCAACGCATCGTTTCCACCAAAC
>CAZVYX010000040.1:0-50928 GCA_964631725.1 uncultured Rhodospirillaceae bacterium
GCCCAGGAACAGGATCGCGGTCAGGCCGGACATCAGGATCATGTTGGCATATTCGCCCAGGAAGAACAGGGCGAAGGCCATGGAGGAATATTCCACCTGATAGCCGGCCACCAGCTCCGCCTCCGCCTCCGGCAAATCGAAGGGGTGGCGATTGGTCTCGGCCAGGGCCGAGATGAAAAAGATCACGAACATCGGGAACAGGGGAATGAAGAACCAAACCCCTTCCGCCTGGGCCCGGACGACGTCCGAGACGTTCAACGAACCGACGCACAACAGCACCGTGATGATCACAAAGCCGATGGAAACTTCATAGCTGACCATCTGCGCCGCCGAACGCAGGGCCGAGAGGAACGGGTATTTCGAGTTCGAGGCCCAGCCCGCCATGACGATGCCATAGACACCCAGGGACGAAATCGCGAACAGGTACAAAATGCCGACGTTGATATCGGAGACGACCATGCCGTCATCGAACGGGATCACCGCCCAGGCCACTAGGGAGAGCAGGAAGGTTATCATCGGCGCGATCAGAAAGATGATCTTGTTAGCCGATGTGGGCAGGATGGTTTCCTTGAAGAACAGCTTGGCACCGTCGGCGAAGGCCTGCAGCAGGCCGAACGGGCCAACCACGTTGGGGCCCATGCGCAGTTGCATCGCCGCCATGATCTTGCGTTCGTAGTAGGTCACCATCGCGACGCACAACAGCAGCGGCACAATGATCGCCAGGATTTGCGCCAGGATGATAATGCCCGGCAGCAGATATATGGACCAGAATTCAGCCATCGGTACCCGTCGCCTCTCCCGTGCCGCCCGCGCCAGAATAGAGCCGGCTGCATTCCGCCATCACGGCCGATGCCCGGCAAATTGCGTTGGCCATATAATAATCGTCAACCGGACAGGCGAAGCCGTCCGCGCCCAGGTCACCGGCCTTGCCGAAACTGCCCATTTCGCCCGGGCTGACTTCGTCAACGGCGCCCAGGCCCGGCACCGCCTCGACCATGTGATCGCGCAGTTGCGCCAGATTGTCATAGGGCAAGGGCTGCTCCATAACGGCGGAGAAAGCTCGCAAAATTGCCCAGTCTTCCCGCGCCTCGCCCGGCGGGTAAGCGGCCCGCCGGCCCTGTTGCACCCGGCCCTCGGTATTGACCCAGGTCGCGTCTTTTTCGCTATAGGCCGCGCCCGGCAGAATAACATCGGCCCGATGGGCGCCCGCATCGCCGTGATGGCCCTGATAGACCACGAAGGCGTTGCCCAATGCCGCCATGTCGATCTCGTCGGCGCCCAGCAGCCAGACCAGATCGATCTCGCCCTTGCCCGCGCCATCGACGATACCGGCGACATCGCGGCCGTCTTCACCAGGCAGGAAGCCCAGGTCCAGGCCACCGACGCGGGAGGCCGCCCGATGCAGAACGTTGAAGCCGTTCCATTCGGCGCCGATCATGCCCCCAATCATACCAGTGCCTTCGGCCACCTTGCGGGCCAGATCCAGCACCGCCGCGCCGTCATCACGGGCCACCGCACCGCTGCCCACGATGATCACGGGGCGTTCGGCATCCGCCAGAACCCTGGCAAAGGCATGGCTGCCATCGGCAATCTCGGCCAACGTCGCCGGGCCGGCGCCCAGGTAATCATATTTGTAGGTCAGATCAGTGCCCGGGCCGCTGACGCCGCCAATGACACCGACCGGAAATCCGCCGGCCAGCCAGCGCTTGCGGATGCGGGCGTTGACCAGGGTTGCTTCCATGCGCGGGTTACAGCCCACCAGCAACAAGGCATCCGCATCCTCAATGCCGGCGATAGAGCTGTTGAAGAGATAGCCGCCGCGATGGCGCCCTTCGATCTTGGCGCCGTCCTGACGGCAATCCAGATTGGCCGAGCCAAGGGCAGTGAAAAATTCCTTCAGCGCCAGCATGGCTTCCACATCCGCCATGTCGCCGGCAACGGCGGCGATGCGGCCACCAGCGTCCTCGCCAAGGCCGTCCAGCTTCGCCTTGATGGCCGCGAAGGCATCATCCCAACTGGCCGGTGTCAGCTTGCCGTCGATCCGCACATAGGGCTGGTCCAGGCGCTGCAAGGCCAGGCCGTCGGAGGCGTAGCGGGAGCGGTCGGACAACCACTCCTCGTTAATGTCTTCGTGCAGGCGGGGCAGAATGCGCATGACTTCCGTGCCCCGGCAGTCGATACGAATATTGCAGCCGACGGCGTCGTGGACGTCCACGCTCTCGGTCTTGCGCAGTTCCCACGGCCGGGCACTGAAGACATAGGCCTGATGGGTCAGGGCGCCGACCGGGCAGACATCGGCCAGATTGCCTGACAATTCCGACGTCAGCGCTTCCTCGATATAGGTGCCGATTTCGGTCTCTTCGCCGCGGAAGGTCGCGCCCAGTTCCTCGACACCGGCAATTTCCGTGGCGAAACGGACACAGCGCGTGCAGGTGATGCAGCGGGTCATGGTGGTGGCGATCAAGGGGCCAAGGTATTTATCCTTCACCAGCCGTTTGTTTTCGACAAAGCGGCTATCGTTCTGGCCATAGGCCACGGCCTGATCCTGCAAATCGCATTCCCCGCCCTGATCGCAGACCGGGCAGTCCAGGGGATGATTGATCAACAGGAATTCCATGGCACCCTTGCGGGCCTTTTCCGCCACCGGCGAATTGGTGTGGATCACCATGCCTTCGCCCACGGGCATGGCGCAGGACGCGATGGGCTTCGGTGCCTTCTCCATCTCGACAAGGCACATGCGGCAATTGCCGGCAATGGACAGGCGGTCGTGATAGCAAAAGCGCGGGATTTCAATTCCCAATTCCTCGGCCGCCTGGAGCACCGTGGTGTTGGCTTCGACCGTGATTTCCTGGCCGTCGATGGTCAGCGTGGGCATATTCTTGAGATCCTTACCTATCGCTTCCGCTAGGCCGCAGCCGGCTGTTTGTTCTTACGTTCCATGATCCGTTCCTCGACCATGGGGCGGAAATGGCGCATCAGGCCCTGAATGGGCCATGCCGCCGCATCGCCCAGGGCACAGATGGTGTGCCCTTCGATCTGGGTGCTGACTTCCAGCAGCATGTCGATCTCCGATACATCCGCCTCGCCCGTGGCCAGACGCTCCATGACCCGCCACATCCAGCCCGTACCTTCCCGGCATGGCGTGCACTGGCCGCAGGATTCATGGGCATAGAACTTGGACAGCCGGGCAATGGCGCGAACCAGATCGGTGGATTTGTCCATCACGATCACCGCCGCCGTACCCAGACCGGATTTTTCCGCCATCAGGGAGTCGAAATCCATCAACACCGTGTCGCAGATCGACTTCGGCAGCATCCGCACCGAAGAGCCGCCGGGGATGATCGCCAGCAGATTGTCCCAGCCGCCGCGCACGCCACCGGCATGCTTCTCGATCAGCTCCTTCAGTGGAATGGACATCTCTTCTTCGACATTGCAGGGGTTCTCCACATGGCCGGAGATGGAGAAGACCTTGGTGCCGGTATTGTTTTCCCGGCCCAGACCGGCAAACCAATCGGCCCCGCGCCGCATGATGGTGGGCGAGACGGCGATGGATTCCACGTTATTCACGGTCGTCGGCCGGCCCCAGACGCCGACACCGGCCGGGAATGGCGGCTTCAGTCGCGGCTGGCCCTTCTTGCCTTCAAGGCTTTCGATCAGGGCGGTTTCCTCGCCGCAGATATAGGCGCCGGCGCCACGATGCACGAAAACATCGAAGGCATAGCCCGAACCGCAGGCATTGGGGCCGATCAGGCCGGCGTCATAGGCCTCCTGCACCGCCGCCTCGAGATTATTGGCTTCGAGAAAGAATTCGCCGCGGATATAGATGTAGGCCGCCGAGGCGCGCATGGCGAAACCGGCAACCAGGCAACCTTCCACCAATTTGTGGGGATCGTGGCGCATCATCTCCCGGTCCTTGCAGGTGCCGGGCTCGCCCTCGTCCGCGTTGACCACCAGATAGGTCGGCTTGCCATCGGATTCCTTGGGCATGAAGGACCATTTCAGGCCGGTGGGGAAACCCGCGCCGCCTCGACCCCGAAGACCGGAATCCTTGATCTCGTCGACGATGGCATCGGGGCCCTTGTCCAGAATGGCCTTGGTGTTGTCCCAATCGCCGCGCTTGCGCGCGCCGTCAAGGCGCCAATCCTGAAAGCCGTAAAGATTGGTGAAAATTCGATCTTCGTCGCGCAGCATCAGCCGTCCCCCCTCGAATCCTGCTGGGTGAACTCTTGCAGGGTGGTCGGCCCGCCGGCCGGTTCCGAGCCACGTCGGCCGCTCTGTGGTCCCGGCTTTGGTTTTTCGCCCTTGGCCAGGGCATCCAGCACCGCCTCGGTGCTCTCGGCCGTCAGATCCTCGTAATAGTCGTCGTTGATTTGCATCATCGGCGCGTTGGCGCAGGCGCCCAGGCATTCCACCTCGATCACGGTGAATTTGCCGTCCGCCGTGGTTTCGCCCAGCTCTACCCCCAGCTTGGACTTGCAGGCGGAGACCACATCATCGGAACCACGCAGCCAGCACGGCGTCGTGGTGCAGACCTGCACGAAATGCTCGCCCACCGGCGCCAGATTGTACATGGTGTAGAACGTCGCCACCTCGTAAACCCGGATACGCGGCATATCCAGCATGTCCGCTACCATGTCCATGGCGGCGCGGGGCAGCCAATTCCGGTGTTGGCGCTGGGCCAGATCCAACAAGGGCATCACGGCCGAGGCCTGCCGCCGGGGCGGATACTTGGCGATATGCTGCTTGGCCTTCTCCAGATTTTCCGGCGTGAAGGCGAAGTTGTCGGGCTGCTGTTCGGGGGGTGCGGGTACGCGCTTCATCGGTCAATCTCACCAAACACAATATCTAGGCTGCCGATAACGGCCACGGAATCAGCCAGCAAATGACCTTTGCATAGATGATCCAGGGCCGCCAGATGGACGTAGCCAGGCGAACGGATCTTGCAGCGATAGGGCATGTTGGTGCCATCGGCGACCAGATAGACGCCAAATTCGCCCTTGGGCGCCTCGATCGCGGTATAGGTTTCGCCGGCGGGAACCTTGAAGCCTTCGGTATAAAGCTTGAAATGATGGATCAAGGCTTCCATCGATTGCTCCACCTCCGATCGGGACGGGGCAACAACCTTGCGGTCGGTGCTGGCCACCGGTCCTTCGGGCAGGCTTGCCAGAACCTGCTTGATGATCCGCACTGATTGGCGCATTTCCTCGACCCGGCAGAGGTAACGGTCGTAGCAATCACCGTTCTTGCCGACCGGGATGTCGAAATCATATTTCTCGTAGCCGTCATAGGGTTGCGATTTGCGCAGGTCCCACGGCAGTCCGGTACAGCGCAGCATGACGCCGGAAAAGCCCCAGTTCATGGCCTCTTCCGGGCCGATCACGGAAATGTCCACGTTGCGTTGCTTGAAAATGCGGTTTTCCGTTAGCAGGGTTTCCAAATCGTCGATGTAGTTGCCGAAGCTGTCGATGTATTCGCCGATGGCCTCCGCCATGCCCGCCGGCATGTCCTGATGCACGCCGCCGACCCGGAAATAGTTGGCATGCAGCCGGGCACCGCAAACGCCCTCGTAAAACTCCATCAGCCTTTCGCGCTCTTCATACCCCCACAGCGCCGGCGTCACCGCGCCCACATCCATGGCGTGGGAGGTGATGTTCAGCAGATGGTTCAGAATGCGGGTGATCTCCGAGAACAGGACCCTGACAGCCTGGCCCCTGGCCGGCACCTCAAGCCCCATCAGCTTTTCGATGGCCAGCACATAGGCATGCTCCATCGACATGGGCGAGACATAGTCCAGACGGTCGAAATAGGGTAAGGCCTGCTGGTAGGTCTTGTATTCGATCAGCTTTTCCGTGCCGCGGTGCAACAGGCCGATGTGCGGATCGCAGCGGTCAATGACCTCGCCATCCAGTTCCATCACCAGGCGCAGCACCCCGTGGGCCGCCGGATGCTGGGGCCCGAAGTTCAGGGTCATGTTCTTGATATCGACTTCAGCCATTACCCCGGCTCCTGCCCTTCTGCCTTTTCATCGCCGGGCAATGCCGGCGGCACGGCGGCCGCGCCCTCCCACGGCGAAAGGAAATCAAATTTGCGGAATTCCTGGGGCAGTTTGACCGGATCGTAGACCACCCGCTTGCGTTCATCGTCGTAACGCACCTCGACAAAGCCGGTCAGGGGAAAATCCTTGCGCAGGGGATGCCCCTCGAAACCATAGTCGGTCAGCAGGCGGCGCAGATCCGGGTGGCCGTCGAACATGATGCCGTACATGTCCCAGGTTTCGCGCTCGAACCAATTGGCCGAGTTATGCACGCCAACGACCGAGGGCACGGGCGTCAGGTCATCGGCCTCAACCTTGACCCGGACGCGCTGGTTGTGCACCAGGCTCAACAGATTGTAGACGACGTCGAAACGCTTCGGCCGCTCGGGGAAGTCGGCGCCGCAGATATCGACCAACACCTTGAACAGGCACTGCGGATCATCGCGCAGGAAAGACACCACCTTGACGATCTGTTCGGCCCGGGCCGTGACCATCAATTCGCCGTGCACGACGGACGTGGCGACCACCTGATCCGCCAATACAGCAGCAATATGCTGCCCCAATTCCTGCAACGCGCCGTCGTCCGCCATATCTTTTTCCGCTCTCGTCCCAGTCGTCTGTCGCTGTTGTCTGTTGCTGTCCGTCTTTTGCAGGCCGGTTATCGCAGGCCGTTATCGCAGGAAGGTGCCGGTACGGCGGATTCTCTTCTGCAATTGCAGAATGCCATAGACCAGCGCCTCCGCCGTCGGCGGGCAACCGGGAACATAGATGTCAACCGGTATGATCCGGTCACAGCCACGCACCACGGAATAGGAATAGTGGTAATAGCCCCCGCCGTTGGCGCAGCTGCCCATGGAGATGACGTAGCGCGGCTCCGGCATCTGGTCGTAGACCTTGCGCAGGGCCGGCGCCATCTTGTTGGTCAGGGTACCGGCGACGATAATCACGTCCGACTGCCGGGGCGAAGCGCGGGGCACCACACCCATGCGGTCCAGGTCATAGCGGGGCATGTAGGCGTGAATCATCTCGACCGCGCAGCAGGCGAGGCCAAATGTCATGGGCCAGAGCGAACCCGTGCGGGCCCAGTTCACCACCTTGTCCAATTGCGCCGTGACGAAACCTCTGTCAGCCAGTTCGTCGGAAAATTCCGCAAACGAAGCGTTCTGCCCTTCGACCACCAGACCCGTCTGGGAGGAGGCCGCACCAGATTCGTTTATTCCCATTCCAGCGCGCCCTTTTTCCATTCATAGATGAAGCCGATGGTCAGGATGCCGAGAAAGATCATCATGGACCAAAAGCCCAGCATGCCGATCTTGCCCAGCGAAACCGCCCAGGGAAACAGGAAGGCGACCTCCAGATCAAAGATAATGAAAAGGATCGCAACCAGATAAAACCGAACATCGAAACGGCCGCGGGCATCGTCGAAGGCCTCAAAGCCGCACTCGTAGGCCGAAAGCTTTTCCGGGTCCGGATGGCTGGGCACAACCACCATCGAGGCGATGACAATAACCGCCGCGAGACCGACGGCCACGGCGAAAAAAATCAGGATCGGCAGGTATTCTCTTAAAAGATCATCCACGGCAGAAAGCCTCCCAAGCGTCTCCGGCCATACTGTTGCCGCGAGGCACCCAATCCTATAACGGCTTCTCTCCGCCGCTGCAATGGCGCGAAGGGGATTTCTGCTGCAAATCGTGGAAATGACAAGGCCGGGACAAAACGCCGCAGGCCCCACGCTCAGGCCTCGCGCGCGATCGAACAGGTATCTTGGAAGAGGCTTCGTGGCGGGAGTGACGGGACTCGAACCCGCGACCTCTGGCGTGACAGGCCAGCGCTCTAACCAGCTGAGCTACACCCCCAACGAAGCGGGCACCATGTACCGCCCCGCTGGCCCCAGTGTCAAGCGGTGTATGGCGCCACTTTCGGCCTATTGACGCGGTTGGCGGAAACGCCGGCCATGACAATGTCAAAGGCGCGCTTCAACCGAGCGGCAATTCAGCTTTTCGGCTTTTTTTCCTTGTCCTTTTCTTTCTTCGGCTTTCGGCAGGTTTCAAACATGGCAAAGGGAAACAGTTTCGCCGCCGGCTCGTGCCAGCGTTCGGGATTTGCCTGCAGCCATTTGGAAAACATCGCGGATAGTTGCTGCGCCTTGCGCCCGTAGACACAAGGCACCAGCCACTTCATTCGCTCAAAGCCGGCGACGTAGCTCCAGTTATAGGCATCATTGATGCCGGTGATATAGACCTCGCGGTCATACTCCGCCAGTTCCAGATAATCCTGCCCGCTGAGCAGCTGCCAGGAACCGCCCGAAGTACGGGCGGTGGGCGGTTTCGACTCGGCCCCGGCCGCGTCCGTCATTTGGACCGGTAAGGCGAAGGCCATTGCAATGAAAAACATAATAAGCGCGCGCATCGCCCCGGACCCTACCTTTCATCGGCGCACTTGTCGCGCCATAAAGGAGCGGAATCCAGGGCGAAGGATCGCGTTGATCAGACGGAAAGATCGATGTTTCGACCCGTATCCGAATCCACAGCCGACTTTCTTGGCTGCTCCTCATCACCATCCTTGGCGGCCACAGCCACTTTCAAGGATTCCGCCTCGAGCGAGGCTTTCTCACCACCGCTTTCATCGGTTTTTTCGACCGGACGGGAAGCTTCCACGTCAACCGGTCGAAGTTTGTCGGCGACAGTTGTCGACGACGGCGAAAGGTTGAGTTCCATTCTGCACTCCTTTCGGCAGCTCCGCTATCCGAACGCCGGGATTGACGTTAGGACCGGTAGCTTTGCGTCCCGCCGTTACCGGCGGTTTGCCGTTACGAACACGTACACGTGTCCGCATCGTGCAAGTTATCCACAATTGGTTAAGAAACCGTAACGATCGGACTGACGTCAAAACCGCCCTGGTGCGTGGCTTAAACAGCGTGCGCGCGAATTTTTTTTAATTAGTCATCACTTGATTAGAAAATTCTTGACAACCGTCAAGGCAGGGCATGGGGCAAAGGCGCATATTGCCCCCATGGTTCGTTCGTTAGGTCGAGTATCATGGTTACGGCCATTTCCAGAGCGGGGTTTTTGAGGGGGCGTTTTAACGCCGAAGGCGACGTTATCCGTCCGCCCTGGGCAACCCGCGAAGCCCATTTCACCGAACATTGCAGCCGCGACATGGCCTGCGCCGAAGCCTGCCCGGAAAAGATCATATTCGAGGGCCGGGGCGGTTTTCCCGAGATCTCGTTCTCAGGCGGCGAATGCACCTTCTGTGCCGAATGCGTCGCGGCCTGTACCACCGATGTCCTGGGCCCGGTGCGTGCCAAGGACGGCGGGACCCGCCGGCCCTGGAGCCTGCGCCTAAAGATCTCCGATAGCTGTCTCTCGGTAAAGGGCGTGGTCTGCCGCGTCTGTCCCGAGACCTGCGATGCCCGCGCCATCCGCTTTAGACATCCGGCGGCCCACGGCAAGCCCATCGTCGATCCCAATGCCTGCAGCGGCTGCGGCGCCTGCGTCGCCTACTGCCCGGCCGGGGCCATCACCCTATCACCCCGTCGCCAAGACGGTCAGCAAACTAGGTCTCAGTGATTATGGAAGCACAATCGGAATTCAATATCTGCGGCGTGTTCGTACAGACCACGCCGAGCCGCCTGGAAGCGGTGGCCCGTACCCTGGCCGCGACGCCGGGCATCGACATTCATCAAACCGCTGATGACGGCCGCCTGGTCGTCACCATCGAAGACACGCCGGACAAATACGCCAGTGAAACGCTGACGGATCTGCGTTCGGTCAACGGGGTGCTTTCGGCATCCCTGGTTTATCACCATTGCGATAGCGAATCCAAAATGTTGGAGGAAATGACATCATGAAGATGAACAGACGAGATTTCGTTAAAACCAATGCCGCCGCCGCGACCGCCGTGGCCGCCGGCATGAGCCTGCCGGCCACGATGAAGGAAGCGAAAGCCGCTAATGACGGTATCCGCTGGGACAAGGGCGTCTGCCGCTTCTGCGGCACCGGCTGCGGCGTGCTGGTGGGCACCAAGGATGGCCGTGTTGTTGCCACCCAAGGTGACCCCGATGCGCCGGTCAACAAGGGCCTGAACTGCATCAAGGGCTATTTCCTGTCCAAGATCATGTACGGCAAGGACCGCATGACCAAACCGCTGTTGCGCGGCACGGGCGGAAAATTCGACAAGAGCTCCGACCAGTTCTCGGAAATTTCCTGGGATCAGGCCTTCGACATCATGGCCGAGAAATGGAAAGCGGCAATCGACCCCGAGGATCCGAAAGGCGCCACCAAGGTCGGCATGTTCGGCTCCGGCCAATGGACCGTGTGGGAAGGCTATGCCGCCGCCAAGCTGATGAAGGCCGGCTTGCGTTCCAATAATATCGATCCCAATGCCCGCCATTGCATGGCATCCGCCGTGGGCGCCTTCATGCGGGCCTTTGGTATCGACGAGCCCATGGGCTGCTACGATGATCTGGAGCATGCCGACGCCTTCGTCCTTTGGGGCGCCAACATGGCCGAGATGCACCCGATCCTATGGTCGCGGCTGACCAACACCCGCCTGACCAAGCCGGGTTCGGAAGTGCATGTCCTGTCCACTTTCGAGCATCGCTGCTTTGAATTGGCGGACAACGGCATGGTCTTCACGCCGCAGACCGATCTGGCGATCCTCAACTACATCGCCAACTACATCATCGAGACCAAGGCCTACGATAAGGACTTCCTCGACAAGCACGTCAACATCACCAAGACCGTGACCGACATCGGCTACGGCCTGCGCCCCGAACATCCGCTGGAGAAGAAGAAAACCGGCAAGGGCGGCAAACTGACCAAGATCGCGTTCGAGGAATATGCCAAGGCTGTCAGCAAATACACGCTCGATTATACCTCCGAGCTGTCCGGCGTGCCCAAGGACAAGCTGTTGAAGCTGGCCAAACTGTATGCCGATCCCAAGAAGAAGGTCGCGTCCTATTGGACCATGGGTTTCAACCAGCATACCCGTGGTGTCTGGGTCAACGGCCTGCTCTATAACGTGCATCTGCTGATGGGCAAGATCTCGGAACCCGGCAACAGCCCGTTCTCGCTAACCGGTCAGCCGTCCGCCTGCGGCACGGCGCGCGAAGTCGGTACGTTCGCCCATCGCCTGCCCGCCGATCTGGTGGTCAAAAAGGCAGGGCACCGGGCCGCGGCCGAAAAGATCTGGAAAATTCCAGAAGGCGTGATCCCGCCGAAGCCCGGCTACCACGCGGTGCTGCAGAACCGCATGCTCAAGGACGGCAAGCTGAATGCCTATTGGGTGATGTGCACCAACAACATGCAGGCCGCGCCGAACATGAACGAGGAAGGGCTGCCGGGTTATCGCAACCCGAAGAACTTCATCGTCGTCTCGGACCCCTACTTCACGGTCACTGCACAAGCCGCCGACCTGGTTCTGCCCACGTCGATGTGGATGGAAAAGGAAGGCGCCTATGGCAACGCCGAACGCCGCACCCAGTTCTGGCGGCAACAGGTCAAGGGACCGGGCGCCTCGAAGTCGGATTTGTGGCAGGTGGTGGAATTCGCCAAACGCTTCAAACTGTCCGACGTCTGGTCCAAGGCGGTGATCGCGAAAAGCGGCTATCCGGCGGACAAGTCCCTTTACGAAGTGCTGTACGCCAATGGCCAGGTCGATCAATTCCCGGCCGACCCGGTCAAGGACGCGGCCGGCAATGTCTATGACAACGACGAAGCGGCCGATTTCGGCTTCTATCTGCAAAAGGGCATTTTCGAGGAATACCGCCGCTTCCAGTTCGAAGGTCCGAAGAAGGGCCACGAAATGGCCGACTTCGATACCTACCACAATTCCCGCGGCCTGCGTTGGCCGGTATTGGACGGCAAGGAAACCTTGTGGCGGTTCCGCGAAGGCTATGACGCGCATGTGCCGAAGGGTGCCGGCGTGAAGTTCTACGGCAAGCCCGACGGCAAGGCGAATATCATCTTCGCGCCTTATGAGCCCGCCGCCGAAAGTCCGGACAAGGAGTATGATCTGTGGCTGTCCACGGGCCGTGTGCTGGAGCATTGGCATTCGGGCTCGATGACCCGCCGGGTGCCCGAGCTGTACCGCGCCTTCCCCAACGCCAAGATCTACATGCACCCCGATGATGCCAGCAAGCGCGGCCTGAAACGGGGACAGGAGGTCAAGGTGCAGACGCGGCGTGGCGAGGTGCTGACACGGGTCGAGACCCGCGGCCGCAACAAACCGCCCATGGGCCTGATTTTCATGCCCTGGTTTGATGCCTCGCAACTGGTCAACAAGCTGACCCTGGACGCCACCGATCCGCTTTCGAAAGAGACGGATTTCAAGAAGTGCGCCTGCCGGGTGGTCAAGGCCTAGGCGCCGATTGTTCGGGAGGCCGGCGATTGGCCGCCGGCCTCCGGAACAGACCTCAAGACTGTTTTCAAGGATGAGCCCAAGTGAAACCGCAGGGCACCATAGACGGCGGCGCGCGTAATCGCAGAAAGTTTCTGGCTGACACGGCCAGGACCGCCTGCGGCGTCGGCATCGCCGGCCTGGCCCTGGTGCATCTGGTCCAGGCGGCACGGTCGCGGCCCGCCGACGCCGTGCGCCCGCCCGGCGCCGGAACGGACGACAGGTTCCTGTCCGCCTGTGTCCGTTGCGGGCTTTGCGTCAACGATTGCCCCTATCCGACCCTCAAACTGGCGCGGATCGAAGACGATGTCGCCGTCGGCACGCCCTATTTCGTGGCCCGGGACTATCCTTGCGAAATGTGCGAGGACATCCCCTGCGTCGCGGCTTGCCCGACCGGCGCGCTGGACAAACGCCTCAACAATATCGACGACGCCCGCATGGGCCTGGCGGTTCTGGCGGATGAAGAGACCTGTTTGAATTTCCTCGGCCTGCGTTGCGATGTCTGCTACCGGGTCTGCCCGCTGATGGGCAAGGCCATAACCCTGGAATACCGGCCCAACAGGCGGACCGGCAAGCATGCCGCCCTGATCCCGACGGTGCACAGCAATGCCTGCACGGGCTGTGGCAAATGCGAACATGCCTGTGTCCTGGAAGAAGCCGCCATCAAGGTGCTGCCCGGCAAGATCGCCAAGGGCAAGCTTGGCGAACACTACCGGCTGGGCTGGCAAGAGAAGGAGCGGAAGGGCGAAGCCCTGGTCAAGGGCGTCACCGACCTGCCCGACCGCATGCCCCAACAAACACCCGATCGTGCCGGGAGGGCCAGGCCATGAGCACGAAATCTTACCCCGGCCGCGACGCGGTGAAGGCCAAGGGCTGGTTCGCCGCACATCGTTGGCTAATCGTTCGGCGCCTGTCGCAGGTCGGTTTCCTCGGCCTGTTCATGGCCGGCCCGTTAAGCGGCTATTACCTGGTCAAGGGCTCCATCGCCTCCAGCCTGACCTTCGATACCCTGCCCCTGACCGACCCCTATATTCTGCTGCAAACCCTGGCCGCCGGGCATGTCCCGGAAATGACCGCCCTGGTCGGCGCCCTGATTGTGTTGGCGGTCTATCTGGTGGTCGGCGGGCGGGTCTACTGCGCCTGGGTCTGCCCGATCAATATCATCACCGACGCGGCCCATTGGTTGCGCCTCCGGCTTGGCATCCAGGGCGGACTGAAGTTTACCAGGTCCGTGCGCTATTGGATGCTGGGCATGACGCTGCTCGTCGCGTTCCTGACCGGCGTCGTGGCCTGGGAACTGGTCAACCCGGTCACCCTGATCTATCGCGGCCTGATCTTTGGCCTGGGCTGGGCCTGGGGTGCGGCCCTGGCGCTGTTCCTGTTCGATCTCTTGATCAGCGAACGGGGCTGGTGCGGCCACCTTTGTCCGGTCGGTGCATTTTACGCAACCTTGGGCCGGCTCGCCGTGTTCCGGGTCCGCGCCGTCTACCGCGATGACTGCGATGATTGTATGGACTGCTACGCGGTCTGTCCGGAACAACAAGTCATTCCAGTCGCCCTGAAGGGGGCGAAACACGGTACCGGCCCGGTCATCGACGCCGGCGCCTGTACCAACTGCGGGCGCTGCATCGATGTCTGCGCCCTGAGCGTTTTCGAATTCGGTTCGCGCTTTGCCGGACCAGCCTTCCCCGCCCGCCGACCACCGGCCGACAGCAATCTGAAAACGGCCGCATGAAAGGCGGAGCCAGACAAATGGAGCTTGAAATGAGACATCCCACTTCGCGTTATCACTTAGGAGGATTTGCCATGAAACGTCTATTCACCATTCTGCCAAGGTTGATCCCGGCGGCAGCGGTCATCGCCCTGCTTGCCTTCGCCCCCCTGGGCACCGCCACCGCCGATACCGTGTCCTCGTTGCGCGGGTCATTGGCGCTGGAGAAAGAGACATCTCCGCCGCCGGTGTACAAACTGAAACTGGATCAGGAAAAGTTTGACCGCAACTTCAAGACCCAGCCGCCGCTGATTCCCCACAAGGTGGCGAAGTACAAGATCAATCTGAAGGCCAACCGCTGTGTCAAATGCCACGGCAAGGCCAACTACAAGGAAGAGGAAGCACCGGTGATCGGTGCCAGCCATTACAACGGCAAGGAAGCCAAGAAGATCAATAAGGGCCGCTACTTCTGCACCCAATGCCACGTCGCCCAGACGGACGCGAAACCGCTGGTCGCCAACACATTCAAGGGCACGAAATAGCCTGCACCCAGTAACTTGGGTCATGGCCTGGCCGGCACCTTCTTGACGACCGGGGTGCCGGCCAGTCTTATGAGCGGTACCTAATGCTATTTGAAAGATGAGTCCAAACGATGGATCAGATCCGGGAAAAACGAAATCTGTGGCGGATATTTACCTCTCCCAGCCGAACCATGTCCCTTGGCGCCCTGCTCATTATCGGCATCGGCATGGGCGTTATCGGTTGGGGTGGTTTCAACTGGTCCATGGAATTGACCAATAGTGAAACCTTCTGCGTTTCCTGCCATGAAATGCGCGACAACGTGTACAAGGAATACAAGGAAACCATCCACTACAACAACCGAACCGGGGTGCGCGCGACCTGCCCGGATTGCCATGTGCCGAAGGAATGGATCCACAAGGTGATCCGCAAGGTACAGGCCACGAACGAGCTGTATCACAAGGTCATGGGCACCATCGATACCCGCGAGAAGTTCGAGGCCAAGCGTCTGGAACTGGCCAAGAATGTCTGGGCGACGATGGAAGCGACGGATTCACGGGAATGCCGGAATTGCCACAGCTTCGAGTTCATGGATCTGACCAAGCAGGAACGGCGCTCGCAAAAACGCCACAACAAGGCGCGCAACAAGGGCATGACCTGCATCGCCTGCCACAAGGGACTGGCCCACGAACTGCCCGAGGGCTGGGACGACGAGGGTTGATGCCAGGCAATTGATAGCGAATAATCCGGCCAACAACATGTATTGATCGGGAGGTTATCGGGGCCATGCGCATCAGCTCTATCGTCAATCGGGCGGCACAGATGAACGGAGGCGGTCTGGCCTCCAACTTTCAGGACCGGCAGCAGAACTGGGGCCAGTTCGCCTCCCGCGTCTCGCGTCTGGCGGCGGGGCTGCAGGGTATCGGCGTCGGTGTCGGCGACCGGGTCGCGATGCTGGCCCTGAACAGCGACCGCTATCTGGAATATTTCTTCGCCGTGCCCTGGGCCGGCGGGGTTTTCGTGCCCATCAATACCCGTCTGGCGCCGCCGGAGGTGGTGCATTGGATGAACGATTCCGGCTCGTCGGTGCTGTTGGTCGACGACAATTTCACCGCCATGCTGCCCCAGATTCAAGGCCAATTGGAAAGTCTGAAGACCGTTGTTCATGTGGGCGACGGCCCGGCACCCGACGGCATGCTGTCGTTCGAGGGGCTGATCGAAGGTGCGGGCGAAATGGCGCCGCTGGATTCCGGCGGCGACGAGATGGCGGGGCTGTTCTATACCGGCGGCACCACGGGGCGGTCCAAGGGCGTGATGCTGAGCCACCGGAACCTGCTGTTGAATTCCTTGCAGATCGTCGGCGAAACCGGCTTCACCGCCGAGTCCCACTATCTGCACGCCGCGCCCATGTTCCATCTGGCCAACGGCGCGGCGATGTTCGCCATCACATCCATGGCCGGCGCTTCGACGATTATTCCCGGCTTTGAACCGGTCGCGACCTTGAAGGCCATACAGGACAACAAGATCGACCTCGCCCTGATGGTGCCGACCATGATCAATATGGCGGTCAATCATCCGGATGTCGGGGACTATGATCTTAGCAGCATTCGCCATGTCCTCTTTGGCGCCTCGCCGATGCCCGAGGCGGTCTTGAAGACGGCCCTGCAGGTGATCCCGAATGCCCAATTCCATCACGTCTATGGCCAGACCGAGGCCGGCCCGGTGTTAACCGCGCTGCCGCCCAGCCGCATGGTCGAGGAAGGCCCCCTGGCCGGCAAGATCAAATCGGCCGGCGTCGCCATTCCCGGTGTCGAGTTGAAGATCGTCGATGAGGATGACAATGAGGTGCCACGCGGTACCGTAGGCGAGATCTGCGGCCGGGGCGAGAACGTCATGCTGGGTTATTGGAACCTGCCGGAACTGACGGCGGAGACCCTGCGCAACGGCTGGCTGCATACCGGCGACGGCGGCCGCATGGACGAGGAAGGCTTTGTCTATGTCGTCGACCGGGTTAAGGACATGATCATCTCCGGCGGCGAAAACGTCTATTCGGCGGAAGTGGAAAACGCCATCTATCAACATGATGCCGTCGTCGAATGCGCCGTGATCGGCGTCCCGCACGAGAAATGGGGCGAACAGGTGCATGCCATCGTCCGCCTGGCCGAAGGCGGGGACTTGGACGAGGCCGGCGTCATCGCCCATTGCCACGAATGGATCGCCAACTACAAATGCCCCCGCAGCGTGACGTTCGAGACCGAGCCATTGCCCCTTTCCGGGGCCGGCAAGATTCTCAAGAACGAATTGCGCAAACCCTATTGGGAAGGCCATGAGAAACAGGTGAATTAGACGTAGGGCAATCCGTAAGAAACAGAAATTGCTGAGGCAGCCAAGCTTCGATTGGTGGCGCGAAAACGAAACCGGGACCATGCGTCCGATCCAAAACCACTCGGATCGATCCCGACCGTCATTTCCCGATTGGCGGCCCAGCCCGCTCATTCCTTGGTTCATGCGGAATGGCAGATTCCGCCGCAGGAAGTCCGCAATGCGGCAAAATTTGCCGGGTGTATTGGGCCCTGCGACATACGCGGCACAAATTATGGCCGAATTCAGCGAGAATTATTGGCACGAATATTGCTTGGCTAGGGATGGTGAACCGTGGTCCGGCCTTGCCTGAAAGGAAATTTAAAGTGTCCCTGTCCGTGCTAACCAATAACAGTGCGATGCTGGCCTTGCAAAGCCTGAACGCCACGAACAAGAACTTGGAAACCACGAGCCTGAGAATTACCACCGGGTTAAGGGTCAGCGGACCCAAGGACGATGCCTCAACCTACGCCATCGCGCAAAACATGCGCGGCGACATCGCCGGCATGCGTGCGGTCAAGACGGCATTGGCCAATGGCACCGCCGTTGTAAATGTCGCCATGGAAGCCGGAAAGTCGATCGCGGATCTTTTGGTCGAGTTGAAGGCGAAGACCGTGCAGGCCAATCAGGCGGGCCTTGACGCCGCCTCGCGCACGGCGTTGACCAATGATTTCTATGCTCTGCGGGATCAAATCGACACGGTTGTCGCCACGGCCGAATTCAACGACATAAATCTGCTGGAAAACGGCGCCTCGGGCACCACGGTGCTGAGCACTGTTGATGGCAGCACCATCGCGGTCTCGGCGCAGGACATGTCAGCGGTCTATCTGCAGTTTGGACAGGCATACGCTAATCTTTACACCTCATCGAATGCCTCGCAGACATTGGGTCTGATTGATTCCGCGATTGTCTCGGTCTCGAACTCCCTGGCCGCACTTGGCTCCGTGGCACGGCGCATAGAGGTCCAGGCCGAATTCACCACCAAACTGACTGATATCCAGGTCGCGGGCGTAGGCAATCTGGTCGATGCGGACTTGGCCGTGGAAAGTGCCAAACTTCAGGCGCAACAGATCCAACAACAGCTTGGCGTGCAAGCGCTGAGCATCGCCAATTCCTCGCCGCAAGCCATTCTCTCGCTGTTCGGCTAGTCAAGCGCCGCCAACAGGACCTCGATCCTGAATGGTCCGGCCCTTCGCCTGCGTATGGCGTGCTGGCGCTTCACCACACTTCGGTTGGAGCTCGTTTTGCGGTAATAACTGGACGCGCCATCAAGTCTGGTCGAAGATGGCACCAGCGTAAGGGTCAGGGAGCCAGTCAATGGACACCGATGCAATGCCGGTTGGCTATATGGAGCGGACACGGCGCTATTACCGCGCCCTGGGTTATAGCAACGACTATCGCTGGTCGCATTATGACGAGGTGCCGTTCGCGGCGTTGAAGAAACCCCTGGCGGAAAGCAAACTGACGGTCATCACCACCGCCAGCCCGCCCGAGGGCCCGCCGCAAGGCAATCCACGCCTGAAAACGGTATGGAGCGATCGCTTCGACCGCGCCCCGTCGGACCTGAGTACCGAACACAGCGCCTGGGACAAGGAGGCGACCCATACCAGGGACCGGGAAAGCTATCTGCCCGTTCTGGCCCTGCAGGATCTGGTGGCGGCGGGACGCATCGGCGACCTGACCGAGAGCTTTCACGGCGTCCCGACCACATACAGCCAGCGCCAGACCCTTGAACAGGACGCACCGGAGATCGCCCGCCGCTGCCAGGCGGAGGGTAGCGACGTAGCCTTGCTGGTGCCGTTGTGACCGGTCTGCCACCAGACCGTGGGTTTGGTCGCAAGAGAATTGGAAAACCGGGGCATTGCCACCGTCGTCGTCGGCTCCGCCCTTGATATCGTCGAGCATTGCGGCGTGCCGCGCTATCTCTATACCGACTTTCCCCTGGGCAATCCCTGCGGCCCGCCGTGGCAGCGGGAGGTCCAGGCCAGGATCGCCGCCGCCGCCCTGGATCTGTTGGAAGAGGCATCGGCACCCCGCACCACTGTGCAAGCCCCGGATGTCTGGCCCGGCGAAAACGCCTGGCGCACCGGTTACAACCATGTGGGTCCGGAGAACCAGGCGGAGCTTGAGGCCACCGGCGAGGCGAGACGCCGGTACCAATCGGAAACCCGGCTCGGAACATAGGGTAGGATTGGAGCGGATGCCGCCGCTTCACGTTTTTGCGGGGCCGGCGCAATTCTGTGTTGCGAATCAGCGGCACCTGCTAGCCTTAAATCATGATTCGATTCTTCAATTAGGAGGTCGGCATGAAAATTTTAAGACTTGTACCGGCGGATCCCAGCCATCGTGATTGGGCATTGAGCGTATTTCGCGGCGTCGTCACCGTTCGGGCCGAAAGCGAAGAGCGGGCGCGGCAACTGGCGACTGCGGCCTTCGGCACAATTGCGCGCTACTTGCCGGGTGAAGAAGGCTGCAGCAATCCATGGCGGCAGGTCGATAGGGTTACCTGCCTTGAGACCGTGGACGACGGATATCCGGCCGAGGGCGAGGAGGAGATCCTGATCCCCGGCATCCCGGCGTTTGAATATAGGGAGTTCAACGCCTAAACGGCCATATGGCACCCACGTTTTAGACTTCGCCCCAAACCGCCCCTGCGGTTTCGACGATGAGCGCCAGCTTGGCCTTTTCCACATCTTCCGTGATGGGATTGCCGGACACGGCGGAGGCGAAGCCGCATTGCGGCGACAATGACAGCCGCTCCAACGGCACGTACTGCGCCGCTTCGTCGATGCGCCCCGCCAAGGCCCCGACGCTTTCCATTTCCGTCAGCTTGGAGCTGACCAGGCCCAGGACGATGTGTTTGTCCTCGGGCACCAGGCGCAGGGGCGCGAAATCACCGGCCCGGTCCGTGTCGTACTCCAAAAAGAACGCATCCACCTTCAAGTCATTGAACAGGCGCTCGGCTACCGGCTCGTAACCGCCCTGGGAGAGATACTTGCCCTTGAAATTGCCCCGGCACAGATGCAGGCCGCAGGTCATGCCGTCCGGGCGGCTGCCGACCGCATCATTGATGGCATCGATATAGACATCGATCAGATCGTCCGGGTCGGCGCCGCCGGCCTTGACCTGGGCCCGGACATCCGGGTCGCACAGCATGGCCAGCGGCACCTCGTCCATCTGGATGTAGGTCGCGCCCATGCCGGCCAGTTCGGCGATTTCCTGGCGGAAGGCTTCGGCGAAATCCCGGAAGAAATCGCGCGGCGTGGCATAGACCGAGGGATCGATGCCATTCACGGGGCGATAGAAATGAAACGTCGGCAGGGACGGCATGGTGATCTTCGCCGTCGCGCTGGCCACGGATTGCAGAAACCCGAATTCGTGGGTGGAAAAGCCCCTATCGCGGCGTACCTTGCCGTCCACATGCGCCGCGATGAACGTTTGTTCGTGGCCATGATCGTCATGGAATTTGAACTCCGCCTCGCGCACCGACAGGCCCGACACCGGCCCGATCACATGACCCCAGTACGAGCCCCGGCGGAATTCCCCGTCCGTTACCACGCCCAGCCCGGCGTCCTGTTGCAAGGCCACCACATCTCGGATCGCCCGGTCCTGGATCTCGGCAAAGGCGGCATCGTCGATCTCGCCGGCGCCATGCTGGCGAAAGGCGGTGGTCAGTTCCTTGGGGCGCAGCAGGCTGCCCACATGTTCGGCACGAAAGGGCGGCGGGGCCATGGCGGTCTCCTTGAAGAAATATCTCGCGCCATTTTGATCTACCCAAGCGCCGCCGTCACGCTAAACTGATGCCATGACTAGCTTCAACAAAATTCAGGCGGCGGCCATGGAACGCAACGGCGGCGCGGCGGCCCTGAAGAAGAAACTGCCGCAGGCGAAAACCAACCGGGCCCTGACGGCCGTGCGCGATGACCGCTACCTTTCGCAAATGTCCTTGCGCGTATTCAGCGCCGGGCTGAAGCATTCCATGGTGCTGGGCAAATGGCCGGCCTTCGAAGAGATCTTTCATGGCTTCGAACCCCGCAAGGTTCGCGCCATGGCCGATGAGGATCTGGAAGCCCTGATGGGGGAGACGCGCATTATCCGCCACTGGGGCAAGATCAAATCCGTGCGTGCCAACGCCGCCGCGATTTGTGAGATCGCCGAGGAAGCGGGCGGCATGGGCGCCTGGCTTGCCGCCTGGAAGCCGGAACAGACCGTGGAATTGTGGGACCAGTTGCAAAAACGTTTCAGCCAACTGGGCGGCAACTCAGGTCCGTATTTCCTGCGCATGGTCGGCAAGGACAGCTTCAACCTGACGCCCTACGTGTTGAGCGCCCTGAAACATTGGGAGCTGTATGACGGTACGGGCAAGGGCAAGCGGGAGCGGGCCAAGGTGCAGGAGGTCTTCAACGCCCTGGCCGAAGAAAGCGGCCTGCCCCTGTGCCAGATTTCCATGACCCTGGCGCAGTCGGTCGATTAGGCTGTGTCCAGATATCGGTGACAGGTTACCATTAGGGCCGCTTTCGCATCAGGAAATCACAAGACTCCACCCAAGCCCTGCTCTAGTTAGGAAACGTCACCGGAACTGAGGAGATTTCACCGTGCCCGTCTTTGAACGCGACAACATTCGAATTTACTACGAGGTTCATGGCGAAGGATTTCCTGTTCTACTGCTCGCCCCGGGTGGCATGCGCTCATCCATCCCCATCTGGGAAAATGTACCCTATAACCCCATCAAACAATTGGCGCCGCATTTTCAGGTCATCGCAATGGACCAGCGCAACGCCGGCCAGTCGACCGCCCCGATCGCCGCGACCGACGGCTGGCGGGATTATACCGACGATCAGATTGCCCTGCTCGATCACCTCGGCGTTGATAAATTCCATGCCGCCGGCATGTGCATCGGCGGATCATTCATCATGGGCTTGGTCGGGGCCGTACCCGATCGGATCGTCTCGGCCGTCATGCTGCAGCCGATCGGGTTTGATGACAACCGCCAAACCTTCGCTGAATTATTCGATGGCTGGTCGGAAGATTTGAAACCGAAGCATCCCTCCGTCCGCGAAGACGACTGGGCCGCCTTCAGGACCACGATGTTTGGCGGCGATTTTCTTTTCAACGTCTCGGAGGACGCGGCCGCCAAATGCCCCATACCCCTGCTGGTGTTGATGGGCACGGATATCTATCATCCGGAAGTAACTTCCCGGCGCATTGCCGAATTGGCACCGCGCGCGACGCTCATCGAAAATTGGAAGGAACCGGAACACCAGGCGTCCGCCAGCGAGGCAATCAAAACATTTTTGACAGAGCACACCTGACGCTTCCGCGCGGCCAAACCGGCGCCTCGCGACACTTTATCCGCCGCATGTTAAGACGCTAGGATGGCCGCGATGTCGATGTTCCATATCATTTCAACGGCTTGGGCGGTTGTCGCGCTGGCGCTGCTGATCGTGGCCTGGCGGCTGGTGCGCACGGGCAGAATAGTGGCGCACAGGAACATCATGATCCTGTTGACCGTTGGCGCCTGGATCTTCGTTATCAACTACATATTCGTACAACGATATGGCGGCGACCCCGTGTCAATCCCAAGGGCGTACATTCCCTGGATGGCATTGCACGGGTCATTGGGGCTGGTGCCGCTGATTGGCGCGACCTGTCTGGTGGCCGGCAGATTGATGGCGGGTCGGAACAGGTTCAGCAGCCATTTCAACCGGCATCATAAAGCATATGGCCGCACCTTCATCGTGGTTTGGGTCTTTACCCATCTTGGCGGCATCTTCAACGCAATCTTCCTGCGCTGATGGGCGGCGGCCAGCGTTTGTGCTGCGCCCACCAAACGCCCATGAAAAGGATGAAAAGGTGACGCTGCCCGGTGACTGACGGCAACCCTCACCGCTATCGCTAGTCGACCCGGTGCGGATAATTCACTTTCATGGCGATCTCCATGAGATCGCGGCCGGCGATGATGTCGCCGTCGTAGACGGTGCGCATTTCGCCGACCAACCTTTCGATCACTCCCGGGGCGTCCAGCATGGGTATGAAATGGGTCAGCACGACGCATTTGGCATTGGCCCGGCGGGCAAGCTCGGCGATGTCCATGTGGCTGCCGCAGGTCTCCCGGTAGACCTTGCTCGGCTCCATCCCACTGGCGAAATGGCACATGTGAATGAGCACATCGCAGTCCCTGGCCAGGTCGATCATGCTCTCTGGCACACCACCACTGTCGCCGGAGTAAACCAGGGTGCCGGCCTCGCTCTCCATGCGGTAGGCGACACAGTCCAGGAACGGCTGGAAGTGCACCGCCTCGCCGACGGTGATTTTCCATTCATCCCCTTCGATGACATCGCCCGGCACGACTTCGGTGACCTCGGGCGCCGGTTTTGCCCGCGGCAACACACCGCCGCGCGATTCATAGACGTCCTTGCTGGCCTGAAAGCTCACACGGGATTCGATATCCAGGCCAAAGGCGCCATCCTCGCCAATCAGCCGGTCGCTGATGCGGCGCAAGGGCTGCGGCCCATAGGCCTTGAGCTCGGGCAATTTTCCCGCACCCATGTCCCAGCGCCGCAGCACCAGTTGCGCATAGTCCATCATATGGTCGTAATGCATGTGCGTGAGGAAGGCGTGGCTCACCTTGGTCGGATGGCTGCCGGCCTCGAGAAGGCGGTGCTGCGCCCCGGGACCATGGTCCATGACGATAACGTCATTGCCGATCTCTATCAGGTAGCTGGCGCTTTGCCGCGTCAACGACGGCGCCGGCGTACCCGTACCCAGTAGCGTGATCTTCATATGCCAAATGCCCCGCGTTGTTGATGTCCAGTTTCGTTGACCGGCACCACCGCCTAGCCGGCATCCTCCGGCCCCAGCCATTCGATATCCTTGTGGGCGCCCTTAACGGCCCAGGCGTCCATTTCGATCAGCATTTCCGGCTTTGCCAGGCCCGAAATACGGCAGCCCATGGAGACCGGGCGGCTGTCCTTGAACCAGGCCGTGCCCTCGCCATAGGGGCGGTTCTGCTCGGCTTCGGCGATGGTGAACATACGGCGGCGGACCACGTCATCCAGGCTGGCGCCGGCCTGGGCCAGGGCGGCGGCGACCTTTTCATGACAGATATCATACTGCCCGGCCCAATCCCCCGGCGCGGCAACACTGCCATCCGCCGCCAGAGAGGTGCATCCACTGACATGGATCACATCACCCACCGCCACGGCGCGGGCATAGCCGCGCGCGACCTCGTTCGGATTGTCGCTGTAGATATCCTGGCGGGCTGCCGCGGCGCCGATGATCGCCTCCCCTTCTATCTCCACCAGCATTTCAGGCGCGATCAGGGCCGGGATACCCAGCAAGGTCGCCGTCGGCCGCACGTTCCCCAGGGCGGCCAAGCGCGCCTCGCTCTGCGCGGCGGCGGCTGAGAGGTCAGTGACGAATGATTTCGTGTAGACCAGATCGCCGGGCGTGGCGCCAGCTTGGTCCAAGGCCTCAAGTATCGTCTCGTAGACCCGCCGCGACTGGCCCCCCATGTCGCCGGCATGCGCAACGTTGCCCTGGTCGTCAAGGCTGGTGGTGCCGGAGATAAAGACCCGCTCGCCGACCCGCACGGCGCGGGAATAGGCATATAGCTCCTCCGTAGGGCGGCCCGACGAGATGCGTTGCGCCGTCTCCCTGGCGCCATCGACGGCGTCGAGCTCGATCTCGATCAGTTGCGTCGGCCGGGCCAGGCGGCTGACCTGAACCAGCGTCGCCGCCGGACGCACATCCTGGAAATATTTCGCCATGGCGCGGCCCGCCTGATCCGCCAGGGCGATGTCAGTGACATAGACGCGGGCCCGGACCACATCGTCGAGGCGGCCGCCGGCCTGCGCCATGGTGCCTTGCGCGATATCCATGATGGCATCGACCTGGCGGGCGATGTCGCCTTCGCCGATCACGTTGCCTTCCGTGTCGATCGCCGTGGTGCCCGATTGCAGCACCATGTCACCGACACGCAGGGCGCGGGAGTAATTGGCCAGCGGCTCCAGCGGCCGGCCGGAACCAACATTGATACGACGATGATTTGCCATGTCTTGCGATCCTTGTCTGGGGCGTCAGGTCACGCGGTTGGGATGCACCATGATCCTGCAATGATGCTCCGGATCGGCCAAGTCGTCAAAGGCCCCGGCACGGAAGCGCAAGTGTGGCATGAAAATTTATGGTTTTGGGATTCCGGCGGGCAAAAAAATGCCGGCGCCGGCCAAATACGCGGCCGGCGCCGGCGGTGGCCTCATACTAGGCCAACATACGCATTACTAGGTACGCTTTACTGTATACGCTCTACTAGGTACTCGACACGCTTACTGATTACGCTCTACTCAAACTCAACAACTCATTACAGTTTGCTTATTTACGCCACGCAACTCTAAACTTGCAAAAAACTAACTATAACTTAAAAATAAGCACAAACACTACTTACACTATATTTGTAACATATATGTTATTGTTGCTGTTATTATAACTATCTTATGCCAGATGAATAGAAAAAAATTCATGATTTGAAGCAAAAGGCACAAATCGCGACGATTCGTCGCATAATCGGTGCGCCAATATCGTCAACTGGGGGCGATTGCGAAGGGGGCGATACGGCGCACATTCTCGTCCAGGCGCAAGCGGTGGTTCAACGGCGGGTGGGCCCGCTGGCTGCAGTCCAGGCGCTCGCAAACCCGGCAGGAAACCCCGACTTCGGTCGCCGCTTCCTTGCTTTTCAAATCCATGGTGTCGCCATAAACCACGTGCTTGGCCTGGCCCATGTCACAGCCCACCGCCACGGCCAGGCGCGGCTGCCGGCCGCGATGGCCGCCGAGAATCGGATCGACGGTTCGGGCCACGGTCAAGAAGGCGCCGCCGTCCGGCAGGCGGGCCTGCTGGGTATGGATCGTACCCGGCGCGCGGAAAGCATCGTGGATCACCCAGCGGGGACAGGTACCGCCAAAGCGGGCAAAGTTGAAACCGGCGCCGCTGAGGCGCTTCGATATATTGCCCGCATGGTCGATGCGGATAAAGAAAAACGGCACGCCGCGCGCGCCCTGGCGCTGCATGGTGCTCAGACGGTGGCAGACCTGTTCGAAACTGACACCGAAACGGTTCTGCAATATCTCCAGGTCATAGCGCAGTTCCTTGGCGGAGTTGAGGAAGGCGTCATAGGGCATCAGTACGGCGCCGGCGAAATAGCCGGCCAGGCCGATACGGAACAATTTGACCGCGTCCGGCGATGACAAATCCGCCTTGTCGACCAGGCGGTCAAGCAGATCCCCCTGCCCCGATAGCGCCAATTGCACCGCCAGTTGAAAACAACGCCCCGAGGCTGGCAGCATTTCCGACAACAATACCCGGCGGCGATGAAAGTCATAGCGGCGCAAGGTTTCACCCATGATATCGACCGGCATAACCTTGGCGCCGATGTCGTGGGCGGCCAGCAGATGCCGGGCCAGTCCCTGATAGAGATCACCGCTATCCAGCTCGGCGTCGCGCCAGAGGGCCTCGGCGGCGGTTTCCAGTTCGGGAAAATGATTCGATTGTGACTGCTGAAAATCCCGCACTTCCTCGATCGGGAAGACCTGGCTATCGATCCCCTGCAGTTTGCTGGGATCCGCCATGCGCTCCACCAAGGCCTGGGTATCCTCGCGCATTTCAGCGTAGGCCTTGTACAAATTCATCACCGCCTGGGTCGCCGCCGGCGAGACTTCCGCCACTTCGCGGATCTCCTGCTCCCGCACCTTCAGGCCCTCGAACAACGGGTCCGAAAACACTTCCCGCAGGCCGGCGGCCAGGGCGGCGGATTCGTCCTGGGCAAATTCTCGTAGATCAATGGGAAAGACCTGGCCCAGGCGGAACAGCAGCGGCACCGTCACGGGCCGCTGATTATGTTCGATCAAATTCAGATAGCTGGGCGAGATTTCCAGCATCTCGGCCATCTCGGTCTGGCTGAGATTTTGTTCCTGACGGTAGCGCCGCACCTTGTGGCCCAGCATGGCCTTTTTCTCAACCGACATCGGCCTCTCCAAGGTTTCATCCTGGCTACAATTATTTACAATCTTTACTAAATTACAAGTGTAAAATTTGCAAAATTTTCCAAATGACACTTTTCTATTTGCCTTTGACCGCGCAAGCCGGCATACGACCTTCCAAGGGCAAGGCGATACCGCCAAAACCCTTGTTAACGCCCACCCGGCGTAATTTAAGTAGCAGGAGCCAGACCATGACAGAGACCTTTACCCAACTCGTTTCCGCCCCCCAAGACCGCTTTGACGACATTCAGCGCGACTACAGTGTTGAAGATGTGAAAAAGCTTCAGGGTTCTGTCAAGGTAGAGCACACGCTGGCCCGCAACGGCGCCGAGAAACTGTGGAAACTGCTGCAGACCGAAGATTACGTGCATTCGCTTGGCGCCATGACGGGCAACCAGGCGATGCAGATGATCCGTGCCGGGCTGAAGGCGATTTATCTCTCCGGCTGGCAGGTTGCCGCCGACAGTAACAATGCCGGCGCGATGTATCCGGATCAAAGCCTCTATCCCGCCGATAGCGGACCCGCACTGGCCAAGCGCATCAACAAGACCCTGCAGCGCGCCGATCAGATCCAGACCATGGAAGGCGAAGGCAATGTCGACTGGTTCGCGCCGATCATCGCCGATGCCGAAGCCGGTTTCGGCGGCGTGCTGAACGCGTTCGAGATCATGAAGGCCTACATCGAAGCGGGCGCCGCCGGCGTGCATTTCGAGGACCAACTGGCTTCGGAAAAGAAATGCGGCCACATGGGCGGCAAGGTTCTGATCCCGACGCAACAGCATATCGCCAATCTGAAGGCGGCCCGCCTGGCGGCCGACGTCATGGGCGTGCCGACGATCATCCTGGCCCGCACCGATGCCGATAGCGCCAAGCTGCTGACCTCGGACGTGGACCCCCGCGACCGCGACTTCATCACCGGCGAGCGCACCGCGGAAGGCTTCTACAAGCACAAAGAGGGCGAAGACGAGGGCATGCGCCGCTCCATCGCCCGCGGCCTGGCTTATGCGCCTTATTCGGATCTGCTGTGGATGGAGACCTCGACCCCGAACCTGCAACAGGCCCGGACCTTTGCCGAGGCGATCCGCAAGGAATACCCGAACCAGTTGCTGTCCTACAACTGCTCCCCCTCGTTCAACTGGGGCGCGGCGTTGGACAAGGACGATATCGCCCGCTTCCAGCGCGAGATCGGCGCCATGGGCTACAAGTACCAGTTCATCACCCTGGCCGGTTTCCACAGCCTGAACCATTCCATGTTCGAATTGGCCCAGGGCTACCGGGACCGCGGCATGGCGGCTTATTCCGAGCTGCAGAATGCCGAGTTCGCCTCCGAGGCCACCGGCTACAGCGCCACCCGTCATCAGCGCGAGGTCGGCACCGGTTACTTCGACACGGTCAACCAGACCATCATGGGCGGCACTTCGTCGACCACGGCGCTGACCGGCTCCACCGAATCCGAGCAGTTTCAGGCCACGCCGGCCGAAGCCGCCGAGTGATCCGTCATTGTTTCAGTGAGTTGTAGCGTACCTGAGTAGAGTAAGTAGTAGCGTAAGTACACGGGTGGCCAATCACCCATATTGGCCGCCCGTTTACCAACCATGAATACCTAACCTCCGGGCCACCGCCTCAATCATGGCAAGCGGTGGCCCCTTTTTTTGCCGGCCTGCCGTCTTGATCCGGCGGACGCGCGGGGGTAAGCATATCAGCCATGAAATTCACGCGGTGCCTGCTGCTGCTCTCTATTCTTCTCGCCGGCCTATCGGCCTGTGGCGGCGATCCGCTGCTGCGTGACGACTATTTGGGAAAACGATTGCTGGAACCCGAGCGGATGCCAGGCGAGGTCGTGCGGGACAAGTATGGCAATCCGGTGCTGCAGTCCAAGTCTCAATCCCCGGCCAAATCGCAACCCCAGGAAACGCGTAGCTTTTGGCACTTCCTGAAAATCTGGTAATTCAGGCAAGAATGACCGCCGCAACCGTGCTTCACCATAGGAGACCCGGAATTTGACCACCCAGGAGCTGGAAAAACTCGTTGAGAATTTTCGTACGCTGCCCCCATCGAGCGATTTGAGTTTGGCGGAAATACGGAGCAACCTTGCCTATCTGGAAAAGGCCCTGCCCGTACCCGATGATGCCCAAGTTGAAAGCGTTGACGCGGGCGGCGTTCCGGCGGAGCTGGTCCGCGCGCCCGGCGCCGCCGGCCAGGCCGATCCCAACGGCGCAATCCTGTACCTTCACGGCGGCGGTTACGCATTTTGCGGACCCGGCACGCACCGGCTTCTGGCCTATAATCTGTCGGCGACGACGGGCATGCCTTGCCTGTTGCCCGACTACCGCCTGGCCCCGGAACATCCCTATCCAGCCGCGCTTGAGGACGCCGTCGCCGCATACGGATGGCTGCGCGGGAAAAACCACCCCGCCGAACGGATCGCCGTGGCGGGCGATTCCGCCGGCGGCGGCCTGACGGTTGCGACCGTGCTGCGCCTGCAACAGCTCGGGCAGCCCCTGCCCGGCGCGATTGCCTGCCTCTCGCCCTGGACCGATCTGACCATGTCCGGCGCCTCCATCAATACCAAGGCCGATACCGACCCCATGGTCCAGCGCGCCAGCCTGGAACGTTGTGCCCAATGGTACCTTGGCGATGGCGGTGATCGGACCGACCCTCTGGCCTCGCCCCTGCATGGCGATCTGTCCGGCCTGCCGCCGATACTGATCCAGGTCGGCAGCGAGGAGGTTCTGCTGGATGACGCCGCGCGCTTGGCGGCGCGCGCGGCGGAGGCCGGCGCAACGGTCGACTATGCCTGCTGGGACGGGATGTTCCACGTTTGGCATTTGTACGCGCCCATGCTTTCCGAAGGCCGCGATGCCATTGCCCAGATTGGCGACTTTCTGAAGCAACATGCCGCCTGAAGCGCAAGATCCAGTCGAAGTCGAAATCGGCGTCGATATCGGCGGAACCTTTACCGATGTGGTTTGCCGGCGCCCCGATCAGCCGAACCACATTCTGAAACTGCCGACTACACGCGACGATCCGGGCCTGGCGGTCCTGGACGCCGTCCACCGCCTGGACGAGATGGGGGCCCTTCGCGGCGGACGGGTCAACCGTTTCGTCCACGGCACCACGGTGGCCACCAACGCGGTGCTGGAACGCAAGGGTGCCCGGGTCGGCCTGCTGACCACCGAGGGCTTTCGCGATGTCCTGGAAATCGGCAGGCAGTTCCGTCAAGCCCTCTATGAAGTACGCCTGACGCCGGAAACGCCGGGGTTTCTGGCGCCACGGACGTTTCGCCGCGAGGTGCCGGAACGGATCGACGCCAAGGGCCAAGTCGTCCTGCCGTTGGACGAAGCGGCGCTGTTGCAGGCAGCGGATGCTCTGATGGAGATGGGTGCCGAAGCCATCGCCATCGTATTTCTGTTCTCCTTCCTGAACCCGGACCATGAACGGCGGGCCGCGGATTTGCTGCGCCAACGCCATCCCGGTATCGCAATTTCGCTGTCGTCCGATGTGGACCCGGCCTTCCGCGAATACGAACGCACGGCGGTAACCGCGTTCGATGCCTACATCAAGCCGGTCGTCGATGGCTATCTGGACCGCCTGCAGGGCGGCTTGAGCCAGGCCGGCGTCACCGCGCCACTGCAGGTCATGCAATCCCGCGGCGGCCTCGCGGGCACGGATGTGGCCAGGGAGCGGCCGGTACGGATGTTCCTTTCGGGCCCCGCCGCCGGTGTCATGGGGGCCTGCACCATCGGCGGTGCGGAGGACGGGAACGGCGATCTGATCAGTATCGATATCGGCGGCACGACTTGCGACATCGCCCTGATCGAAAAAGGCGCGCCAACCGTTCGTTCGGAAGGGGCTATTGACGGCTATCCGGTACGGGTTTCGATGATCGATATTAATCCCATCGGCGCCGGCGGCGGCTCCATCGCCTGGCTGGATGGGGCGGGCGGCCTGCGGGTCGGGCCGCGCTCGGCGGGGTCGGAGCCGGGCCCGGCCTGCTATGGCAAGGGCGGTGAAGCGGCCACGGTCACCGATGCCTCGCTGCTGCTGGGTTATCTGGATCCTGATTATTTCGCCGCCGGCAGCCTTGTCCTCGATAGGGACCTTGCCCACGGCGCCGTTGCAAACGGCATCGCCGAAGCGCTGGGTCTCGGCGTGGCCGAGGCGGCCCTGGGCATTCATCGGGTACTGAATGCCCAGATGGCTGAAGGTATTCGCGCCATCAGCGTGCGCCGGGGCCATGATCCACGCGGTTTTTCCCTGGTCGCCTTGGGTGGCGCGGGACCGCTGCACGCCATTGCCCTGGCCGAGGAATTGGGCATTCGGCGGGTGCTTGTGCCGCCGCACCCCGGCGTGCTGTCGGCCCAGGGCCTGTTGGATGCCGGCGTGGAACATGAGGTGACCATGGCATTTGGCCATGATCTGGCCAGCTTGACCCTCTCCGATCTGCACCGGGCCTACGGCGAGATAGATGCCCAGGCGCGGGCGATCATGCAGCGGGAGGGCCTGAATGGGGATAACTGTCGGGTACAGCACCTGGCCGATATCTGTTTCGTCGGCCAATCGTATTACCTGAGCGTGCCCGTCGATCTCGACGGCAGCGACCCCATGGCGGCCACCTATGAAGCGTTCCTCGAGACCCACGACCGCATCAACGGCCATCGTTTCGAGGCGCCGGCCAGGATCATCAATCTGCGCACCGTACATCGGGCCGGCGGCGGCCCGGATACGGCCAAGACACAGGCGGCAAGCGGCGGCAAACTGGAAAAATCACGGCGTCAGGTCCATTTGCCCGGCAGCAGCGCCGCCGCCGAAATTCCCGTGCTGGACCGCGCCGCCATGGCGCCGGAGCATGTCGTCGCGGGCCCGGCGATCATCGAACAGGCCGACACAACGACCTTGCTGACGATTGGCTGGTCCGCCCGTGTCGCGCCATCCATGACCCTGATCCTTGAACAAGATGGGGATGGCCATGCCGACGATTGACCCGGTGACACTGGAGGTCCTGCGCAACAAGCTGGACGGCATCGCCAACGAGATGCAGTCAACCCTGCTGCGCAGCTCGTTTTCGCCAATCGTCAAGGAGGGCCTGGATGCTTCCGCCTGCCTGTTCTCGATTCAGGGCGAAACCCTGTCACAGTCCATTTCCATTCCTATTCATCTGGCGACCTTGATCCCGGTGATCGAGACTTTTCTGGACCGTTTTCCCCTCGATACCCTTGGCGAGGGCGATCTGCTGGTGATGAACGATCCCTATCTGGGCGGCACCCATCTGCCGGACATCGCGGTCGCCATGCCGGTGATGCACCGGGGCCGGCCCATTGCGCTTGCCGCCGCCATGACCCACCACCAGGACGTGGGCGGCATGGCGCCCGGCTCCGTCCCCACCAACGCGACGGAAATCTTTCAGGAAGGCGTACGCATTCCGCCCCTGAAGCTGCGCGACGCCGGGGTGATGAACGAGACGTTCGTGGCCATGATGCGGCAAAACGTGCGCATGCCCGATGCGTTCATGGGCGATCTGAACGCGCAAATCGCGGCCTGCACCGTGGGCGCCCGGCGCCTGGACACGGTGGCGGAGGCATACGGCGCCGACTTACTGCTGGATGTGTTCGAAGAACTTCTGAACAGATCGGAACAGATGACCCGGGCCTCGCTACGCACCATTCCGGACGGCGAATACAGCTACAGGGACTATCTCGACAACGACGGTATCGAGTTGGACAGACCGATCCCCATAGAAGTCCTGGTGCGCGTGCGGGACGGCCAATTGAGCTGCAGCTTTGAAGGTACCGCCGATCAGGTACGCGGGCCCTTCAACTGCGTACCCTCGGGCACGGCGGCGGCGGCGCTGTTTGCCGTCCGGGCCATCACCGATGCGGAGATCCCCACCAACGGCGGCTGTTTCCGTCCCGTCAGCCTGGTTCTGCCCGAAGGCAGCCTGGTCAATCCAAAGCCTCCCGCGCCGGTCAATTCGCGCACCGCCACGATCAAGCGGATCACGGGCTGCATACTGGGCGCATTGAAGGATGTTCTGCCCGACCGCATCCCGGCGGATTCGGGGGGCGAGCTGTTGATCCTGTCTTTCGGCGGCCAGCGCGAAGACGGCACGACCTTCGTTGTCGGCGATTTGATCGCCTCGGGCAGCGGCGCCTCCGGCTTGGGCGACGGCGTCGATATGATCGAAACGGACGCGACCAATTGCATGAACCTGCCGGTGGAGGCCCTGGAACTCGATGCGCCAATTCGGGTGCGCCATTTTGCCCTGGCCCCGGGCTCGGGCGGCGGGGGGCAGTATCGCGGCGGCCTTGGCTGCCGCCGGGAATATGAAATCATGACGGGCGAAGTCACCGTCACCTACCGGGGCGAACGTCATGATCATGCCGCCCAGGGCAGTATGGGCGGCGAACCCGGCGCCCGCGCCTCGGCCGTTATCCACCGCGCCGCGGGGGGCGAGGAGGCAATACCATCGAAGCAAGTAACCGTGCTTTACCCGGGCGACAGACTTTGCGTCCAAACGGCGGGCGGCGGCGGTTATGGCCCGCCCGAGAAGCGCAACCCAAGGGCTGTATCGGCGGACCTTGCCAGCGGCAAGACAGTCAGTGGATAACTTTGCGTGGCCTCTTTTAGATCAAACGCTTAGCAAATCGAATCGCATAATTAATATTCACAGCCCGTTTGTTAACTATTTCTTTACGACAGGTTGGTTAACGTAGCGCTGATAACCACCGATTGCACTTTTGATACTAGGAAATTCGGCATGTTTTTTCGTCGATCTGAAACACAAGACGCCCTGACCGAGGGTGACACATTCCAGCGCCGCGTGGCCTATGACCTGGTCGAAACCGCGCGCGTCAAAGGCGTCACCACGGGTCCGCACGGTATCCGGCATGTATTGTTCCGGGTTTCAACGCCGGGTCTGGACGATCAAGGCGACCAGCGCATTCTGGCGGCGGACGTGTTCTCGAACATGTACCAGCCGACCTGATACCGACGGCGCGCTCCAAGACGGGGCGGCGGCCAAAACCGGACCTATTTCCTGCCGCGGGCGGCATGTTCTGCCACGCGGCATTTTTGTGTCCGGACAAAATGCTCTATGATCAGGCACCCATCCCATTGCAGGCGGGCGCCCATGGCCAAATCAGCGAACGAGAGCAGGACCGAGACAGGATCCAACCGCGTCCAAGACCTGGATCTGCTTTGTGCCCTGGAGCGAAAGGTCTTGTGGCTTTCGAGCTGGATGATCCACAACGCCAACCATCTGCGTGCCAATCGGGACGGCTTGAAAGTGGGTGGGCACCAGGCCTCTTCCGCCTCGCTGACCACCCTGATGACAGCGCTGTATTTCAACATTCTCCGGCCCGAGGACCGGGTCGCGGTAAAGCCCCATGCCAGCCCGGTGTTCCATGCCATTCAATATCTGTTGGGGCGGCAGAGCCGGGAGAAGCTGATCGATTTCCGCGCCCTGGGCGGCGCGCAATCCTATCCCTCCCGCACCAAGGACCTGGACGAAGTGGACTTCTCCACCGGTTCCGTCGGCCTCGGCGTCGCCATGACCGCCTTCGCGGCCCTGGTGCAGGACTATGTCGCCATGAAGAACTGGCGCGACGAACCGGCCCGGACGGGACGCATGGTTGCCCTGATGGGCGATGCGGAGCTGGACGAGGGCAATGTCTTCGAGGCCATGCTGGAAGGCTGGAAGCACGACGTGCGCAATGCCTGGTGGATCGTCGACTATAACCGACAAAGCCTCGATTCGGTCATCACCGACCGTCTGTTCGGACGGGTGGACGATATATTCCGCACCACCGGCTGGCGCGTTGTGACCCTGAAATATGGCGCCCAGCTGCAAGCTGTCTTCGAAACCGCCGATGGCGAGGCCCTGCGCCAATGGATCGATGATTGCCCGAACTCACTTTATTCGGCGCTGACATACAAGGGCGGGCCCGGCTGGCGGGAACACTTGCGCAAGGATCTGGGCGGGGTATCCGGCCTGCGCCCGATTATCGAAGACTACGAGGACCGTGATCTGCATGATCTGATGACCAACCTAGCCGGCCACGACATGGCGACGGTGCTGGATTGTTTTCAGAATATCGAGGGCGATGACCCGACCTGCTTCATCGCCTACACCGTGAAGGGCAAGGAACTGCCGCTTGCCGGTCACAAGGACAACCACGCCGGCCTGATGAGCCCGGAACAAATGGCGGAATTTCAGACCCGCATGGCGATCCCCGAGGGCGAGGAATGGGAACCCATGGCCGGCCTGGATATCGACAACGGCAGGCTGCGGCAATTTCTGGAGCAGGTGCCATTCGCCCAAGGCCCCAGCCGCCGCCTGATGGCACCCGCGGTTGCGGTTCCCGACGCCCTGCCGAAGCCGGAAACCGACAAGCCCATCTCTACCCAGGAAGCATTCGGCCGTATCCTGTTTGACATCGCCGCGACGGATGATGAGTTCGCCCGGCGCATCGTGACCACCTCGCCGGATGTGACGGTATCGACCAATTTGGGCGGCTGGGTCAATCGCCGGGGTATTTTCGACCGCCATCGGCGCGAAGACATCTTCCGCGAAGAAAAAGTCGTTTCGGCGCAACGCTGGGCCATGCATCCCGACGGCCAGCATATCGAACTGGGCATAGCCGAGAACAACCTGTTCCTGACCCTGGCCTCCCTGGGACTGTCCTATTCACTGTTTGGCGAACGTCTTTTGCCGATCGGGACGCTGTATGACCCCTTCGTCAGCCGTGGCCTGGATGCCCTGAATTATGCCTGTTATCAGGATGCCCGTTTCATGCTGATCGGCACACCGTCGGGTATCACCCTGGCGCCCGAGGGCGGCGCCCATCAATCCATCGGCACGCCGCTGATCGGCCTGGCCCAGGATGGTTTGAGCGCGTTCGAGCCGGCCTTTGTCGATGAGCTGACGGAAATCATGCATTGGGGTTTTCAGCATATGCAGGCCGATGACGGCGGTTCGGTCTACCTGCGCCTGACGACCCGCACCATGGCGCAGCCGGCCCGGGAGATGACGGCGGAGCTGCGGCAGCAGATCATGGCGGGTGCCTACTGGCTGCGCGCGCCGCAATCCGGCGCCGAATTGGCCATTGTCTGTTGCGGCGCCGTGACGGCCGAGGCCATGGCGGCGCACGAGGAGATATTGGAGGATGTCCCTGGCGCCGGCCTGCTGGTGGTAACTTCCCCTGATCTGGCCTACCGGGATTGGAACCATGCCTGGCGGCACCGGGCTTCGGGCCGGTACGAGGCGCGCAGCCACATTGGCCGCCTGCTGGACCCCCTGGCCGCCGATGCCGCCCTGGTCACGGTAATCGATGGCCATCCCGCGACCCTGTCGTGGCTGGGTTCCGCCTCGCGGCGGCGGGTCTATAGCCTGGGCGTTGAAAAGTTTGGCCAGTCAGGTGATATAGAAGATCTGTACCGCCTGCACGGCATCGACAGTGATGCCATCCTGAACGCCTGTGCCGCCGCCTGTCTCAGCCGATAGGCGCGCCGGCAACCAATAGACTTGGCAACAAGTAGAATTCCCATGCCCAAGATGACCGCCGCGCAGCTTGAAGCCTTCCTGGCGGAAACTTTTCCGCAGATGGACAGCCTGAACCTGCGGATCGAGGACGTCCGCCCGCGCTATCTGCGGGCCCGGGTGGTGACGTCGGAAAAGAATCTGCGCCCCGGCGGCACCATTGCCGGGCCGACCATGATGGCCCTGGCCGATTGCGTGACCTACCTGGCGATCATCGCCACCCTGGGCCGGGGCGAAGGGGCCGTGACCACCAATCTGAACATCAATTTCCTGAAGCGCCCCGATCCCGCCGACCTGATTGCCGAGGCGCGGCTGCTAAAGCTGGGCCGCCGCCTGGCGGTGGGTGATGTGATGATCTATTCCGACGACGGCAGCGAGGCCGCCGATCACCCGGTGGCCCACGCGACCCTGACCTATGCCATCCCCGGCGATGTTTGATCGGGCCCATCGTCCGTAATCGCCACTCTCAATATTGCAAGAAGCAATCTGCTAAGTGCTATTACCGGCGGCCTCCTTCAGGCGGGGAGCGACCTCGGTGGCGAATTTTTCCAATGTTTCCCGCATATCGTCCGGGCGCATGCCCGGCGGCACGGCCCAGGTCACCAGATCGGTGACGCGGTTGTCGCGGATGAAGGCGCTTAACTCCGCGACACAGTGATCGACGTCGCCAACCACCCAGTTCTGGGAGATGCGCTCGCGGTCCTGGTTTGGCGGGGCGCCCCGGCCCGCCGCCTCGAATGCACGGGCGTAATACTCCATACGGAACCGTTCGGCGGCCCGCACCGACGGCCACTCGCCTTCCTTATCATCGGTCACGAAACAGGGTTTGATGATGCCAACGCGGTAGTCATCCGGGTCCCGGCCGGCGGATTTCAACTCATCCAGCCAGACCTGGATGGTCGTTTCGTACGGCCCCTGGGGCAACAGATTGGCATTGAAGCGGGCCGCGCGCTGGGCGCCCTGTTCGGACGAAGCCGCGACCCAGAGGGGCGGGCCGCCCGGTTGGATATAATCAGGCTTGATGATCACGTCCTCGGCTGTGTAGCGCTTGCCCTTGAAACTGAACCGTTCACCGCTGAAGCAGCGGCTGAGAATTTCCAGGCCTTCGTCGGTGCGCGAAACCCGCTGGCGCACGGGCAGACCATAGCCGTTGAAATCCTGAGGCACATAGCCGAGGCCAACGCCGATTTCGACCCGGCCGCCGCTGAGATTATCCAGCACGGCCAGATCTTCGGCCAGCCGCACCGGCTGGTACAGCGGCAGGATCGATATGTCGGAGGAAAAGCAGACTTTTTTCGTCCGCGCCGCCATGGCGGCGGCAACAGGTATCCATGACGGCAGATAGCCGTCATCGACGAAATGATGCTCGGTAAACCAGATCAGATCAATGCCAAGCCCTTCCAGCCAAACCGCCTGATCGAGAATTTCGGCATAAAAGCTTTGATTATCGACACCTGAATCCGGTGGATTGCGAAAATCATAGACCACTCCAATGCGCAGATCCGGTTTCATGTCATCTCCTCCAATTTTTTTCCGCAAGTGCGGGCATTCCGGAACCCCTATGGCGTTTTCCGGTAGAATTCCGGGCGTTCCTTGATCGGATCCAGCAGCGACCAATCGCCCTGGTCCACGTCGAACCCTTCCGGAAACGGCGGTCTGGCCTGCATTTCCAACGAGCCCATGACCCGGGCATCGCGGTAATAGCATTGCGCGGCGAGGACGGCCAAAATCTCCGCCTCACCCGGATGCAGGCGGCGAAACGCCTCGACGACGCCGTCTCTCGCTACCGCTTCAAGGGCCGTGAAACCATCACCATGGTGTTCCCGCGCCAGGGCATCCAGAGCCGATAGCGCGCCCTGCACCGGGCCATGCCGAGTATCAGCCGTCGCGAGTATGTCGGCGAAAATGACAGGGTCGTTAGCGCCAGGCAGAGCATACTCCGCACTGGCCGGGATAATCATATCCACGACAAGGCCCAAGGCCCCTATTTGGTCATCGGTGAACTGTGTTTCCGTTGTCGTCATGGGAAATCCTCAATCGAACAGGCTGGCCAGCCGCTGCTTCATCTGCTCGGCGATATAAAGCGCCAGCGCCTGAATGGTGCGGGTGGGGTTGACCCCGGCGGAGGTGACGAAAATGCTGCCATCGACCACGAACAGGTTCTTCACATCGTGGCTGCGGCCCCATTCATTGACCACGGAACGGGCTGGGTCCGTCCCCATGCGCGCCGTGCCCATCAGGTGCCAGCCGCCGAAGCTGATGGGTGCCTGGGTGATGATGTCCTGCGCCCCCGCCGCGCGCAGTACTTCGCTGCCCTTGGCGATGGCGTGATCCATCATGCGGCGGCTGTTGTCACTCAAGGTATAGCTGATCTTCGGCGCCGGAATGCCGTCGCCATCCGTCAGCTCCGCATCCAGCGTCACCTGGTTATGCTCTTCGGGCAAGTCCTCGCAGATCGCCACCATGCCGGCGATACGGTTGAACAGCTTGCGATAGGCGGCATGATGGCCGGCACCCCAGGGTATCCTGCCACTTTGCAACCCGTTCAATGCGGTCGCCACCGGCCCGTAGCCGCGATGAATCTCAAAGGTATAGCCGCGGACGAAATCCCGCGCCGCGTCGGTTTCGTAAAACTCCTGGCTGCGGAATATCTTGTGCGGACCCCGATAACCATCCATCGCTTCATCGAAGACGCCCATGATGGCGGCGTAGGGATGAAACATCAGGTTCTTACCAACCAGACCGGAGCTGTTGGCCAGGCCGTCGGGATAGGCCGTGGACTTTGAGTTGAGCAATATGCGCGGCGTGCCAACGCCGTTGCAGGCCAGCACCACCACATGCGCCCGCAATTCATGCTCCGTGCCCTCGGCGTCATAATAGATCACGCCCGTGGCCATGCCGCTTCCGTCCACGGTGATCTCCCGCACCCGGCATTGGGTGCGCAACTCCACACCGGCGCGAACGGCATGGGGCCAGTAGGTGATGTCGGTGCTGGCCTTGGCGCCCTGGGCGCAGCCGAGCAGACAGGTGCCAAGGTTGATGCACTTGTCGCGGCCGTCGTAAGCCTGGGTAGCGATGGCGGTGTCCGAGGGCCACCAATGCCAGTTCAGCTTGTTAAAACCCTTGGCCAAGACTTCGCCCGATTTGCCCAGCGGCAGGGGCGCCATACGCTGGACGTTGTCGCCGGGATAAGCAGGATCGCCGGCCAGGCTGGCGACGCCCATGATGCGGTCATTTTCGGCGTAGTGCGGCGCCAGCGCGGCATAGTCGATGGGCCAATCGTCGGCCACGCCATCGAGGCTCTTGACCCGGAAATCGGAAGGGTGAAACCGGGGAAAATGGCCCGCATAGAGGACGGTGCCGCCGCCCACGCCATTGAAATTGGCCACCTTGATGGGGGACTCATCCTCGTTAATGGGATAATCGGCCTTCAGGCGGCGCTGATTGGGGCTAATCGAGAAGTCGCCTTGCCCGCGCCCCTCCCAGTCGCGACCGGTGGAGGGATATTGCGCCGGGTTCATCATTTCGCCCTGTTCCAGGCAGACGATCCGCATGCGCGTCTCGGCCAGGCTCCACGCCACCGCCGCCCCGGATGCGCCGGCGCCGACAATCAAGACATCAACGGGTTCGTCAGGCATTTCAGCTCCAGAAAACAGCAAAGGGAACGGCTCTTCGGTGCATGAAAACTGCACGCATTTTCCGATTGTATCAGCGATCATCGGCAAATTGCAGATGGCGCGGATGGCAAAAATCTCCGACAATGCCGTCCTTGTATTCTCGACAGAGGCGCGTTCAGCAATGCAGCACCAGGAAACCGAACCCGAGGGCTATAAAGTCGAAGCCGTCGAAGCATGGATTGCCGAAAACGTGGAGGGCTTGACACCGCCCTTTACCTGGACCCGCCTGCAGGGCGGGCACTCCAATCTGACCTATCGTATCGACGACAGCCAGGGCCGCCCCGCCGTTATCCGCCGGCCACCCCAGGGCGAGTTGCTGCCCAAGGCCCACGATATGAGCCGTGAATGGGCGATCATTTCAGCCCTGGGCCCGACCGCCGTGCCGGTCGCGCCGGCCATGGGCTTTTGCGAAAGCCCCGATGTCACCGGCGCCTGGTTCTATGTCATGGGTCTGATCGATGGCCGTCCGCTGTATAGCGCGGAAGACGCCGAAGAACTGGTGGCGGAGGAAAATCGCCGGGCCCTGGCCTGGTCCTTCATCGATGTCCTGGCTGATCTGCATAGCCTCGACCCCGACGAAATCGGCCTGGGCGATCTGGGCAAAAAGGAAGACTATGTCGGCCGGCAACTGCGCACCTGGTTCCGGTCCTGGACCTCGTCGATGGACGATGCCGAATACGACGACCCCCGGGCCCATGACCTGCGCGACTTTCTGGCCAATAACATTCCCGACCAGGGTCCGGCCCGGGTGGTGCATGGGGATTATGGCCTGCACAACTGCCTGATCGGCGCCGATGCCCATGTCGCCGCCGTGGTCGATTGGGAAATTTCCACCCTGGGCGACCCCCTGGCCGATCTCGGCTATGCCCTGAACCAGTGGGCCGAACCGGGCGACGACCGCGAGGGCGCGCCCACCATGCTGCCGGGCTTTCCGACACGGGCCGAGCTGGCGGAACGCTATGCCCAGCGCTCGGGCCGCGATCTGTCGTTGCTGAACTACTACATCGGCTTCAACTGGTGGAAAAGCGCCTGCATCGTCCACGGCGTCTATGCCCGCTATTGCGCCGGCAAGAAGAGCGCCGAAGGCGTTGACATGGACAATCTGCGCATGCGCGTCGGTCAATCGCTGGACCTTTCGGAACAGGCCCTGTCGACCATGCGCTAACCGATGCTGGTGCGGCGCCCGCCTTCGATGTTGCCGGCGGCCCAGTCTTCCACGGTGGCGGTGGCCAGGACGTTGTGATCCTTGTCCAGGGTCTCGAACAGGCGGCCGTCCGGCGAGACGAAGCCGAAAAAGATCAAGGCACCGTCCGGGCCGGCACGTTCCATGTGCAGATCACCGCCGGGACTATGGGCGTAGTCACCGGCCTTGCGGATCTTGTGGATGGTCTCGCCGGTATCGCTGACCTCGTAAAGGTTCTGTTCCCCCTCCAGCACCAGCGTCGTCGTGGCGGCGAGGTGGCGGTGATAGTGGCAATAGGCGTTCGGGGCCCATTTGATCAGCAAATCGATGGCGCCGATATCGGGCTGCGCGCCCAGCACCGCAACGGCGTAGTCGATGGGGTAGTCGAAGCGGGGACTACCCTCGAAATGAGTCCATTCGATCTTGGCGGTATCGAATTGAAACATGCCCTGTGATCCTTTCCCCTAATATTCCCCCAAGTGCCGGTGGGCATCAGGCCGCGATGAAACCTTTCCACGACGACATATAGACCAGGAAGTTCTCGCCCAGGCCCTCGTTACGCAGATAGTCCGCCGAGACCGGCAGTGCTACTGCTACAAAATCAGGGTCCTTTTCCGCTTGCAATGGAAAATCATGATGCAGTATGGCGGCCCGGCCCAACAGGATAAAATCAACGCCTTGATCCAGGCAGGCTTGCGCCGCCTTGGTGGAATTGATTTTGCCGGCCACGCCCAGTTTCACTTCATTCCGGTCCAGTTCGGCAAAGTACGAGAGCAGGCTGCGGCCCTGGTATGCCTCTTCCACGGGCTCCTTGAAACAATCCCACAGGGACATGTCGAGAAAATCGATGGCGCCTTCGTTCATCAGCCGCTGCGCCACCTCGATCACCTCGGCCAATCGCAGGCCGAACCGCTCAGGCGACAGCCGGATGGAGACATTGAAGTCCGGCCGGCAGCGGGACCGGATGCCGTTGATGATGTCGAATATGATCCGGCTGCGGTTTTCCAGACTGCCACCGTAACGATCCGTCCGCTTGTTGATCTCGGGGCTCAGGAATTGGCTGACGATATAGCCATGGGCGCCATGGACCTCGACGCCGTCGAAACCCGCCGCCTCGGCCCGCTTGGCGGCCAGGATGAAAGCTTCCGTCAGCTCTTCCACTTCCTCCGTTGTCAATGCGCGGGCACCGGTTTCCGGATCATCCGAGGGGCAGACCGGCGTGGTGCCGATCACTTCGGCGTTGGCGCGGTTGCCGCCATGATGCAACTGCACGATGGCAACGCTGTTGTGTTTCTTTATCAGATCGGCCATGCGGGTCAGCCCCGGGATATGATCGTCCGAGAATATGCCAAGCTGGCCGGGAAAGCCCTGGCCATTGGCCTGGACATGGGCGGCGGCGGACATGGTGGAGCCAAAGCCGCCCCTGGCGCGCATTTCGATCCAGTTCAATTCGATATTGGACAAGGTGCCATCTTCATGGCTTTGCGTATTGGTCAGGGGCGCCAGCATGAAGCGGTTCTTCATGGCGGGGCCACGGGTGAAGGACATAGGCTCGAACAACGATGGCATTTCTTTTTTCTTTCTCGGTCTAGGGTCTGTTGACAGTTATCACACCGCCGTGGTCCGAGCCAAATTGGCCCGTGGCAAGGAGCGAGGAGGATGGACATGCCTAGCATATTCAACGACGAGCGACGTGGCCATGGGTCAATTGGGCCGGATCCCTTCGGGACGGGACGCTTTTTCGCCCACGCGGCGTCGCGACCAGCTTATGTGGGGCCTGCCACATGGCGCGGGCCGCTCCTACCGTGGGTGAAAAATCGCTCCCGCCACGGTGGCGTGCTAGCTGTCAACAGACCCTAAGGTAGGTAGGGACTATGCGGCGGGCCCAGTTGCGAATGCAAGATGCGCTGGGCATCCTCGACGAATTCGCACAGCAGGGGCCGGGTTTCGCGCGGATCGATAATGTCCTGGCCAGTGGTTTCCGCCGTCAGGAAGGGCGAGGCCAGGGCCTGCAGGCGGGCTTCGATCTCCCGCCGCTTGGCGTCGGGATCATCGGCGGCCTCGATCTCGGCCCGGTAGGCGGCCGAGGCACCGCCTGAGATATGCATCGAACCCCAATTGGACGAGGGCCAGCAATAGCGCCGGAACATGCCGCTGGGCCGGTGATGGCATTGCCCCGCGACGCCATAGACACGGCCCAGAACAACGGTGGCCCACGGCATGCGGCTGTTGCAAACCATGGCGACCATGCGGGCGCCGGCCCGTTCGATGCCTTGTTTCTCGGACTCCAGGCCGACCATGAAGCCAGGCTCATCAGCCAGGGATATCAGCGGAATATGAAAGGTATCGCAGAGCTGCATCAGGCGCATGACCTTGCTGCCCGCCGCCACGTCCGTGGAGGAGCCGTTGAAGTGGGGATTGTTGATCATGATGCCCACGGGATAGCCGTTCAGCCGCGCCAGGCCGGTAATCCGGGCCCGGCCATACAGCGGCGCGATCTCGAAGAAGGAATCCCCATCGACGATCGCCCGCAGAATTTTCCGGGCGTTGTAGACCTTGCGCCTCTCCTTGGGCATGGCGGAGAGCAGCATATCCTCGCAGCGGTCCGAATCATCCGTGGTATCGCCCCTTGGCGCCATCTCGTGCACGGAGGAGGGCAGATAACTCAGGAAGGCGCGGATCTGGGCGTAGGCATCCGCCTCATCCCTGGCCAGATTATCGACGCAGCCGCTCTCCCGGACATGGATGTGATCGCCGCCCAGATCCTCCTTGGTGATGTCGTAGCCCAGGGCCGCCTTCACCACCGGCGGGCCGCCGGGGAAAATCTGGCTCATGCCCTCGACCATCAACGAAAAATGCGACAGCGGCGCCTGCACCGCCGGCAGCCCGGCGACGGAGCCCAAGACAGCCGAGACCACGGGAACGGCGGATAGAAGGCTCACTTCGTGCTGCACCCAGGCATTACCGTCAGGCAGATAGGTCCGGCCCATCTCTTCGAAGGAGCGGACGCTGCCCCCCGCCGCATCCAGCAGACGCACGTACGGCAGGCGCCATTCCAACGCGCGTTCGGCGGCGCGCAATTCCTGGCCCATGCCGCCGCGGCTGCCCCCCGAACCGCCCCGCACCGTGAAATCGCCGGCGGTGAGTATCACCTTGCGGCCATCCAGCTTGGCGATGCCTTCGACCAGGCCGCGCGGCATGAAGTGGCTGAGTTTGTTGTTTTCGTATGTGCCGGTGCCGGTCAGCCCCATGAACTCGCGGAAAGACCCAGGATCGGAAATGGCGTCGATACGCTCGCGGACCGTCAGCTTGCCGCGCTTGCGCTGGCGGGCGACGCCTTCAGGCCCGCCCATCTCCGCCGCCATGGCGCGCCGCGCCTCCAACTCCCGGACCTCATCTTCCCAAGACATCGTGCGTTCTCCCGATAATTCGATCTATTCGGCGGGCAACCTTGCTTCCAGTTCGTGGCGTTGCACCTTGCCGGTGGTGGAGCGGGGCAATTCTTCCTCGGCCACGAAGAAAATGTCCTTTGGCCGTTTGTAGGAGGACAGGTTTGCCTTGCACAGATCCATCAGATCGTCGGCGCGCAAGCCCGGATCAGCCGGCACCACGAAGGCCACGGGCACCTCGCTCCATTTTCGGTCCGGGCGGCGCACGACAACGGCCTCATGCACCCGGGCATCGGCCAGCATCACCTGTTCGATCTCGGCCGGGTAGATGTTCTCGCCGCCCGACTTGATCATGTATTTCACCCGGTCCACGTAATCCAGGGTGCCGTCCTCGTTGCGGCGCAGCACATCGCCCATGTGGAACCAGCCGTTGCGGAAATCCTCGGCATTGGTCTCCTCGGCGTTCCAATAGCCGCTGAACAACGTCGGACCGCGCAGGGCCACTTCCCCCGGCGTGCCGATAGGAACCTCATTGTCGTCGGCGTCCACCAAACGCAATTCGCAAAACGCCGACTGCCGCTTGGCCAGATTGGTCGGCGCCACGCCGACGGGGATCAGGTTGGAGGATGCCGGCGGCATCCCTGTTTCGGTGGCGCCAAAACTGTTGTTGTAAGGCGCGTCCAAAGCCCGCGTCGCGGCGGCAATATCCTCGCGCGGTACCAGATCCGCCATGGCGCCGCAAATGCTGACACCTTTCACCTTCACTTTTCGCTCTTCCAGGATGGCCGCGAACGGTCCGACCATGCCGGGCATCAGAATGAAGACGTGCATGACCTCCGTTTGCAGGATTTCAATCAGCTTGTCCGGCTCGTAACCGTCGATCACATGCACCGTGCCGCCGCGCACCAGGGTTCCAAGGACCTGGTCGGTGGAGGCCATGTGATAGAACGGCGGCCAGGCGCAAAAATTGTCGCCGATGGGCACCTGAAACTCGGAGGTAAAGCACATCCCCCGCGCCACCATGGCCCGGTGGCTGACCAGCGCCCCCTTGGGCAGCCCCGTGGTGCCGGAGGTATAAAGGATGACCAGGCCGTCCTCGGGGTCGATATCCAGGTCCGGGTAGATATCCGGCGCACCGGCCATGAAATCCTCGTATTCCGGGCCGATGGGGATCCTGCGGTGCGGCGACAAATCCAGGCGGTCAAGGGTCGCCATCAGATCGGCCTGTACGATCACCACTTCGGGCTCGACCAAGTTGATGCAATGCTGCAATTCCCGATCACCAAGGCGCCAATTCAGACAGGCCAGGATCAAGCCGGCCTTGGCAGCGGCCAGTTCGATTTCGACATATTCCAGGCAATTGCGGGCCAAAAGGCCAACACGGTCGCCACGGTTCAGGCCCAGGGCCAGCAGGCCGTTGGCCAGGCGGTTGGAACGGTCCTCCAGTTCGCTGAAAGTCAGGACCCGGTCCCCTTCGACCACCGCCCGCCGGTTTTGGTTGGCGGCAACGCGGGCATGAAACAGTGCCCCGATCGTGGCCTGGCGCGAGGACAATACATTCTGCGGGGGGTGATAGAGCGGCACCGGATAACTCCTTACCAAGACAGACTGAACGCGCTAGAACTTAGTCGCTTTACCCCGCCGCCGCAACGGCTGCGGCGTTCCGTGTCATGGTATACGCTACTATAGTACCGTATATCTAATGAACTGAAAATATTACGATATTTGCACTTGACCCGGCATTTTTTCCTGACATACTGCGCGCCGCTGAACCGGGGGCGGACCTTTGCCCAATTGCCTGGATGCCGCGCCCGGATACGATTTGAGGAAGAATTATGAAAACCTATTCCGCGAAGCCCGGAGACATCGAACGAAAATGGTTCGTGATCGATGCCGAGGGCGTGGTTCTGGGCCGTTTGGCCTCCATCGTCGCGAGCCGGCTTCGGGGCAAGCACAAGCCCATGTTCACGCCACACATGGACTGCGGCGACCATATCGTGGTGATCAATGCCGGCAAAGTGCAGTTGACCGGCAATAAGCTGGCCGACAAGACCTATTACCGCCACACCGGTTATCCCGGCGGCATCAAAAGCATCACCGCCGGCAAGATTCTGGAAGGCAAGCATCCCGAACGGGTGGTCGAAAAGGCCGTGCAGCGGATGATCCCCAAGGGGCCCCTGGGCCGCCAGGTTTTGACCAAGCTGAAGGTCTATGCCGGCGCCGATCACCCCCACGAGGCGCAACAGCCCGAAGTGCTGGACGTTGCCGCGATGAACGACAAGAACAAGAGGAGCGCCTGATCATGGCCGATGAAAACACAGGCGACGACCCAATCGAGACCGGTACCGCCCCGAAGACCACGGGCACCCTGGCCGATTTGAAGCAAATGGTCGAAGGCGCGGCGGCGGCCGGTAGCGATAGCGATGACGCGGCAGCGCCCGCCCCGGCGGCGGTCGGCGGTGAAGAGGCGGCAACGGTTGAGCCCAAGATCGATGATCTGGGCCGGGCCTATGCCACCGGTAAGCGGAAAAATGCCATCGCCCGGGTCTGGGTGAAGCCAGGCGCGGGCCGGATCACGGTCAATGGCCGGGAATTCGAGACCTATTTCGCCCGCCCCGTCCTGCGCATGATCATCAATCAGCCGTTCGAGACGGCTCAGCGCAAGGACCAATACGATGTCGTTTGCACCGTCGTCGGCGGCGGTCTTTCGGGCCAGGCCGGCGCGGTGCGTCACGGCATCTCCCGCGCCCTGTTGAATTACGAACCGGACCTGCGCGGCGTTCTGAAAGCCGGCGGTTTCCTGACCCGCGATAGCCGCGTCGTTGAACGTAAGAAGTACGGCAAGGCGAAAGCCCGACGAAGCTTCCAGTTCTCGAAACGCTAACGCGAATACGCAACCTTACAAGAATGGCTTGCAGTATTCGCTGCAAGCCATTTTTTTTGGCACATCAGGTGCTATATACAGACGCTACGGACATGGAGACGAACAATGACGGCGGCTTTGGCTAGAAAGATCAGAATTGGCATACTTGGGGCATCGGGCTACACCGGGGCGGAAGCGGTGCGCCTCCTGGCCCGCCATCCCAATGCCGAGATCGTCATCATGACCGCCGACAGCCATGCCGGCGAGCCTTACGAGCAGGTCTACCCCCATCTGGGTGGCCTGGATCTGCCGGGCCTGGTCAAGGTCGAGGAAGTGGAATGGGCCGGCGTCGAGGTCGATGTGGTGTTCTGCGGCCTGCCCCACGGCACGACCCAGGAAATCATCGCCGGCCTGCTGCACGATACCCAGCACAGTGTGATCGACGAGGTGATGCGTGAAGGCCGGGGCGATGCCGCCGCCGCCATTCAGGGCACGCCGCGGGTGATCGACCTGTCGGCGGATTTCCGCCTCGACAGCACCGATACCTATGCCGAATGGTACGGCCATGAACATTACGCGCCGCACCTGCAGCCCGAAGCGGTCTACGGCCTGACCGAGTATGCCCGCGATAGGCTGCCCGAGGCCCGGTTGGTGGCATGTCCCGGCTGCTATCCCACGGTGGCAATCCTGCCGCTGGCGCCTTTGCTGTCGGCCGGCAAAATCGCGGCGGAGGACATTATCATCGATGCCAAATCCGGCATTACCGGCGCCGGGCGCGGCGCCAAGGCGGCCAATCTGTTCTCGGAAGTATCCGAGGGCTTGCACGCCTACGGCATCGCATCCCACCGTCACGGGCCGGAGATTGAACAAGAATTATCAAAGGCTTACGGAGATAATTTAATAGTTAACTTTACGCCGCATCTGGCGCCCATGAACCGGGGCATCCTGGCCACCAGCTATGTCCGGCTGACGGGCGAGACGTCGGTCGACGACCTGCGCGATTGCCTGATGGAACGTTACCTCGACGAACCCTTCGTGCGGGTCGTGGGCGAGGGCATTGCACCGGCGACCCGGCATGTGCGCGGCTCGAACCATTGCCTGATCGGGGTTTTCGCGGACCGTTTGCCGGGCCGGGCCATCGTCGTTTCGGTGATCGACAATCTGGTTAAGGGGTCATCGGGCCAGGCGGTGCAGAACATGAACGTGATGTACGGCCTGCCCGAAACCACGGGTCTGGAACAGGAAGCCCTATTTCCCTGATGCCGGTTGCCTGATCGCGTAGCATTACAAAACCAAGAACGACTATTTGGAGTACGAAGATAATGAGCCAAGGCAACGTCATGACTTTCGAGGGTGTCACGCCCGACATCGACCCCACGGCCTTCGTGGCGCCGGGGGCCCACGTCATCGGTACGGTCACGATGGGGGCGCAATCTTCGCTCTGGTACAATTGCGTCGTTCGCGGTGACGAAGAACCGATCCACATCGGTGCCCGCACCAACATCCAGGACGGCTCCACCGTCCACACCTCGAAAGGCATCGCCGATACCTGGATCGGCGACAACGTGTTGATCGGCCATATGTGCCTGTTGCACGGCTGCCGCCTGGAAGACCGCGCCTTTGTCGGCATGGGTTCGGTGGTGTTGGACCATGCGGTGATCGAGGGCCAGGCCATGCTGGCCGCCGGCGCCGTCTTGACACCGGGCAAGCGCATCCCCTCGGGCCAGCTTTGGGGCGGCAGCCCGGCCAAATTCATGCGCGACCTGCGGCCGGAGGAAATCGCCATGCATGTGGAAATGGTCGAGGAGTATGTCCAGTTGGGCATCAGCCATACCGCGGCCCTGAAATAGGCGCGCCCGGCCATGCGCGTCATCGTCACGGGGGCCGGCATTGGCGGCTCCGTCCTGGCCCTGGCCCTGGAACAGGCGGGCATGGATTACCTGCTGCTGGAGCAGGCCCCTGCCCTGACGGAGGTTGGCGCCGGCATTCAGCTTAGCCCCAACGGCGTGCGTATTCTCGATTGGCTGGGCCTGGGCGATGCCCTGGCGGAATTCTGTGTCGAGCCCGGCGCGCATCAGTTGAAGGACTGGCGGAGCGGCGAAATAGTCCTGGAAACGCCCCTGCGCGCCCTGGTTAGGGAGCGTTTTGGCGCGCCCTATTACCATGCCCACCGGGCCGATGTGATCGGGGCCCTGGCGGCGCGTCTGAACCCGGCGCGTCTGCGCCTGAACGCCGAAGTGGTCGCGGTCAGCCAGGATGGCGGCGGGGTCACCGCGACAATGGCGGACGGCGCCCGGGAGAGCGGCGATGTGCTGATCGGCGCCGACGGCATCCATTCCCTGGTCCGCAACCAGGTCTTCAACCCCGAGCCGCCGCGCCCGTCGGGCTATGTCGCCTGGCGCGGCATGTTGCCGGCGGAGAGGCTGGCGCATTTGGGTATCGAGCGGCAATCGGTCGCCGTCATGGGGCCGCGTCTGTCCATCGTCTTCTACTATGTTTCGGGCGGCGCCAACCTCAACTGGGTCGCCATCGGCGCCGGCGACGATGCCCTGCGGGAAAGCTGGTCGCAAACCGCCAGCCTGGACGATATCCGTGCAAGCTTCAGCGGCTGGTACGACATCCCGCGCCATTTGATCGAGGGGACGGAGCAGCTTTTCGCCACCGCCCTGCATGACCGCGAGCCGCTGCCCACCTGGGTTGACGGCCGCATCGCCCTGATGGGGGACGCGGCCCACGCCATGCTGCCCTATCACGCCCAGGGCGCGGTGCAGAGTATCGAGGACGCCTGGGTGCTGGCCCGCTGCCTGCAAATGGCGGCCGAAAATTCCGATCCCGACCCCGGCGCGGCACTGTTGCGCTACCAGGATCTGCGCAAGGACCGGGCCCAGCGCCTGCAACTGCATTCCCGCAATGCCGAACGCTGGTACCATCTGGACGACGCCGACGAGGTCGCCCACCGCAACGCCCGCCTGGCGGCGCACGGGAAGAACAGCGACAGCGGCCTGACGCCGCAGCAGATCTGGCTGTTCAGCTATGACGCGGAAAAGGCGGTCCTGGGCACCGATGATGACTGGCGCGCCCTGCGCGAATGGTAGGTCAATAAAGCCCCTTGCCCCCCAGCCACGGGCACGGCATGTTGCGCCCCGTCAACAGCTTTTCCTTGATGTGCCCCCTTGGCGGAATTGGCAGACGCACGGGACTTAAAATCCCGAGACTTAAC
>CAZVYX010000041.1:0-50312 GCA_964631725.1 uncultured Rhodospirillaceae bacterium
GGCAGTTGATGAAGATCATGCTGCCGACCGAGCAATCCCTGTCCATGACCATGTATCTGGGCCAGCAGATCACCCGCGCCGAAGCCGGTGACGAGCATGCCGGAAAGGTCACGCGTATTCTGACCCCGGCGCACAAGTACCGCTCCTGCCGCGACAACATCCGCGTCGCCACCGGCTCCATGGAAGTGCGTGGCGGTAACGGCTATATCGAGGACTTCGTCAACGCGAAGCTGGTCCGCGATGCCCACCTGGGCGTCCTGTGGGAGGGTACCTCCAACATCAACTCGCTGGATATCACCACCCGCGCGGTGGCCAAGGTCAACGCGCACCGGGATCTTGAAGACGAACTGCAGGACAAGCTGGACAAGGCCGATGACATGCCCGGTCAGTACAAGGGCGAGATGAAGAATACCATCACCATGGCGATTGAGCTGGCCGATGAGATCGGCAAGAGCAACAATCAAACCCTGGCCCGCAAGGCCTCGACGGCCCTTTACAATGCCGCCAGCGCGACCCTGCTGGCGACCGAAGGCTCGAAACTGGGCGCGGCGGGTGGCGATGCCCGGCGTTTGATCATGTCGCGCATGGTGTTGGACTATCGCATGCGGTCTCAGGACCCGCTTTCGGTCCGTGCCGGCAATTTTGAAAAGGCCAGTACCGATCTGTTGCTCGAGGACGCGCCGGTGTCCCTGGACAAGGCGATGCAGGTCATTTCGCTCTAACAACGGCGCTTCGCATTGGGAATCCGGCCTGGGGGCATGGACCCCTGGCTGCTCCCGTCGTACTCTGGCAAAAAAATGCAACAGAGAAATGCCGGAGAGAGAGCGTCATGGATTTCGACTATATCGTTGTGGGGGCCGGGTCCGCCGGCTGTGTCCTGGCCAACCGTTTGAGCGCCAATGGGCGCTACAAGGTGTTGGTCCTGGAAGCCGGTAAGAAAAGCAATTTCTGGACCCAGTTCCCCATCAGCTTCGCCCTGCTGCTGGACGATCCGAAAGCCAACTGGCGTTTCCGCTCCGCGCCCGAGGAAGGCACCGCCAACCGTCCCATTCCCGTGCCCCGCGGCAAGGTCCTGGGCGGCTCGTCCGCCATCAACGGACTGGTCTATGTGCGCGGACAGCCATTGGACTATGACACCTGGGCCCAGCAGGGCAACCGGGGCTGGGATTTCGACACGGTAAAGACCTATTTCCGCAAGTTGGAGGATTTCGAGCGTGGCGATGACGGCATTCGCGGCGAAGGCGGGCCCATTCATGTTTCCGAATGCAAGGATGAAACGCCGCTGTACGATGCCTGGATCGCCGCCGGGGCCGAGATCGGCGTGCCGTTCAACAATGACTATAACGGCGCCACCCAGGAAGGCCTGTGCAAGACCCAGACGACGATCCGCAATGGCAAGCGCGCCTCCGCCGCCGTCGGCTATCTGAAACCGGCCATGAGCCGGGCCAATTTGGTGGTCGAGACGGAGGTCATGGTCGAAAAGGTGCTGCTGGATGGCAAGCGCGCCGTCGGTGTGCAGTATCTCTCCAAGGGTCGGGTGGTGCAGGCCCGGGCCGGGCGCGAGGTCATTCTATCGGCCGGCGCCGTCAAATCACCGCAAATCCTGGAACTCTCGGGTATTGGCCAGGGCCAGCGCCTGCGTGACCTCGGCATCGAGGTGCACCACGATCTGTGGGGTGTGGGGGAAAGCCTGCGCGACCATATCGCCCCCCGCATGAAATGGAAGGTGACGCAGCAAAATGTCACCTACAACGGCAAGGTCAATGGCCTGGGCCTGGGCTGGCAGGCCCTGCGCTATGCCTTCAACCGGCGCGGCTTCGTCGGCATGCCGTCGGCGCCGATGCTGGCCTTCATGCGCACCCGGGATGAATTGGAAACCCCCGATATCCAGCTCCATCTGGTGCCCTTCCGCTATGACGATCCCAACAAGCGCTATCTGGGCAAGGAACCGGGCATGATCGCGACGGTCTATCAATGCCGCCCCGACAGCATGGGCCATATCCATGCCACGTCAGCCAATCCCATGGATGCCCCGGCGATCAACTTCAATTTCCTCGCTGCGGAGACCGACCGCCGCTGCCTTCTCGACGGCACGCAAAAGGTCCGCGATTTCATCAATGCCGCCGCCCTGGACGCCTATCGCGGGGCCGAGGAAGCGCCGGGCGAGGAAGTCCAGGGCGATGAAGCGATGCTGGATTGGATCCGCCGCACGGCCGAGACCACCTATCACCCCACGGGCACCTGCCGCATGGGCTCCGCCGACCGTAACGTGGTCGATGAACGCCTGCGCGTCCACGGCATTGACGGCCTGCGCGTGGTCGACGCCTCGATCATGCCGACCTTGGTCTCGGGCAACACCAACGCGGCCTGCCTGATGATCGGCGAAAAAGGTGCCGAAATGGTGCTCGACGACGCGGCCTGAGGGAAGGCCTACAGCAAATCCGCCAGCATTTTGGCGGCGATTTGGGCGCCGTTGGTTTCCACATCGCGAAATCCAGCCTGCGCGGCCGCAGTTTGAGAGAGGGTTTCGACCATGGCTGCGGCGATGCTGTCGGGATCGGCGGTGGCGTAATCCATGCGGCGGCCGGCGTTATAGCGCCGTAGGCGCTGGTGGACGTGGAAGTTCTGCTCAAAATGATTGCGCAGGGGAAAATAGATGAACGGCGTCTTGGCCGCCGTCAGTTCCATGCAGGTGGTCAGGCCGCCCTGGACAAGGGCCAGATCGCAGGCAGCCAGGTGCCGGTTCAAATCGGGCACGAAGGCGTGGGTTTCCACACCCGCCGTTACCGCTAAGCTTGCCGGATCAATACGCGGGCCCGTGACGACGATCATGCGCAGCTCGGGCACCCTGGCCTTGGCCGGTCCATAAGCCTCGATGATCCGGCGCAAGAGCGGCAAGCCGACGCCGGAGCCGCCGACGGTGACAATGCAGACTTTCTCGCCGGACTTATAGCCAAGCTGCTGTCGCAGATCGGCCTTGCTGCCCCAATTGGCCGGGTCATAACCGGTGATGTAGCCGCAGAAATCGAAATGGTTTTCGGTCCAGCCGCGAATGTCCGGCAGGTCCCGACCGAACGTGCCGGGTACGATATCGTCGGGATTGCCGACGAATATGGCCCGGTCGCGCAGGCCGGGCGCGCGTTCGATATGTTCGATCATCTCGGCGTTGTAGTCGGCGGTCAGATAGGCCTCGTGCGCACCGCCTTCCGTCATGGGCAGATAGCCGACGAAATCCGTGAACCAGGCCAATTGGGTCTGCTTCAATTCCGGATGCTCGTGCCAGAAATGGTCCACGTCCCAGGCCTCGTCGGCGATCACCAGATCGTAGTGCTGCTGCTCCAACACCTCCTGAAAGACCATGAAGTTGGCGATCAGGATTTCATCCATGTTGCGGATCGCCTGAAAGGCGTTCAGGTCATGCTCCCCCGCCTCTTCCTCGATGTGTTGCGATTCATTGGCCAGCAGGGCGGATGCCGGATGCAGGGTTTCTTCCGCCGCGCTCAGAAACCGTGTCACCGGGTCCTGCGCCAGCCAGTCGACCTGCGTACCAGGATGCAATTGGCGCAATTCCCGGGCGATCGCCAGGTCCCGCCGCGCATGGCCCAGACCGATGGGCGAGGACAGATACAATACACGTTTGTCGCCGTTGCCCTTGCCGCTGCCGTTGCTCTTGCGACTTGTGGCCGGCGCCAGGATACGCTCGAGGAAATCACGGATCAGCACATTGATCTTGGCCGGCAGCCGGCCATGGGGCAAGTGACCGACGCGCGGCAGCAGCACCAGCTCCGCTCCGGTAAGCTCGGCCACCACTTTGCTCTTCTCGGCCGGCTGGATCTGGTCATCCTCACCATGGATCAACAGCAGCGGACATTCAATGCGCTTATACATATCCGGGCCGATATCAAAGAGCGTTGAGGGTTCCAGCCTGGCCAGCACTGTCTTGGCCAGGGTATCGCCGTCTGTCTCCAGGCCCCAGGCGACCGCATCTTCGAATTGTTTGCTGGAATGTGGATCGCTAAACATCTTGCCGGCGAAAAAATCCACGAAATCGGGATAATTTGTGTGCCAATAGTGCAGATTGTATTTCTGCCAACCTTCCGGCTGGTCGAAATTTGCCTTGAAATTCTCGTGTGTGACAAAGCCGTAGTCCGGTTGAACCGGATGGTTGCCGTTGATCAACACCGCCGCCGCCACCCGTTCGGGATGATGAGCGGCCAGAATGGCACCCAGGAAGCCACCCATGGAGACGCCGACGATGGTGGCTTTTTCGATCTCCAGGGCATCAAGAATGGCCATGGCGTCGGCGACGATAAGATCGGGATGGTAGGCCGCCACGTCTTGCGGGCGGTCGGACTTGCCATTGCCGACGGGGTCATAGGCGATGCAGCGGTAGCGCTGGCTGAAATAGGGCAGTTGCGCCTTCCATTTGCGGCAATGGCCCATGGGAAAGGCTGGCAGAAACAAGATGCTCTGCTCACCTTCGCCGTAGACTTCGTAGTGGACATTGACTCCGTCGCGTTCGATCTTGCCTTCCACATCCGGATACTTGGCTCGCATGAAGCACCTCCCCTTACGGCAAGCTTGTTATTGACGGTCTTCCAGTTGTTTGATGACATCGCCAACGGCGCGCAGGGATTGCAGGATCGCGGCGGCATCTTCAGCGCCAAGTAGCAGTCTGGCCTCCACGCCCATGAACAAAGATCCAACCAGATTGGCCAGGCCCGACGCCGTGAAGGGTCCCAGCCCGCCCAGGCGCGCGGATGCCTGTTCCGCCACCTCTGTCAATAATTCGAACCAGCCCCGCATGTTGCGACGTACCGCTTCGGCGATTTTTGGGTTCGACCAGCCGGCGGCGGTCAATTCATTCAGCACCCGGACGTACCCCGACGCCATGTCTTCATCGAGATAGTCGCAGGCCATATCCCATTGTCTGGAGAGCGGCAAATCAGACGCAAACATGGCCCGCTGCCGCTCCAGGAGTCCGAGGTTCAGATGCTCGTACAGGGCCAGCAGGAGGCCTTGCTTGGAGCCGAAGTGATAGTGGATTTGACTCAGGGGCACTTCTGCCCGCTCGGCCACGTGTCGCGTCGAAAGTGCCGCGAAACCATCCTCCGCCAGGCATTGTTCCGCTGCCGCCAGCAGGGCCCGGCGTGTCTGGACAGCTTTCGCGCGCTGCCCACCAACATCAATATGTTCCGTAATTTCAGATGCTTGTGCTTGGTTCATCACCCATATCCATCGATGCCAATTGGATTTTCCGTGTCGTGGAATTAATTAGTTCGGTCGACCGACCGAAATATGATCGACTGCCAACATTATGTCAATATTAAAGTGGTCTATTTTTGGAAGAACCGGGCCGGTTAATGAACCGCCACAGGCAAGCCGGTGAGCAGGACGGCGCCGGTTACTCGAACTATTCGTTGACCGTGCGGTCGGATTGATAAAACGACCAGATCAAGCCCAGTCCGGCACCGAAGGTCAGCTCTTCGCGCAACAGCGGGCTGTCCTCGTTGGCGGCGCCGTGGTGGGAGTTGAGATCACCGGCCAGGAAAAAGCGCAGACGTTTGCCCAGGGGATGCTGGACAACAAGACGAAGCTTGCTGCCCAAATAGCCCCCCTGCCCGTCGTAGGCCCGCCGGCCTGCGGCTACGAAAGGCGTTGTCACTTCGTAGAAGTAATCCTGCAAATCCTCGTCGGTAAACGCGGCGGACAGGCCCAGCTTCAGCTTGGTGCCGTTGCCAAGGAAATTGCCATGCTGGTAGGCCAGTTGCGGCTCGAGGAGGAACCCGCGGTGCTCAACATCCGAGAGATCGGTGGAAAAAACAGCCCGTACCGGCAATTCCAGATCCATCTTGGCCCAGCGCGCGGCCCTGGCGAAGGTCCATTGCAGCCGCGGCCCCAGTTCCGCCAGATAGTCGAGGTCGGGCATGCCCTGGCGGGCATCGTTGTCATCGGAATCGGCATCAAGCGAACCCGAGAGCGAGATATCCAACTCGAAATCGCTGCTGTGAACCAGGCGCCCGCGCAGCAGCCCCTTGCTGTCCGAGCGGAAGAATTCACCGCGATAAATCGGAAACGGCAGGGCGATGCCATTGAAGTGATTCTGCCCCGCCCCAGGGTAGTCGGGCAAATAGCCAGCGCCGCCCGCGACCCCCAGTTCAAACAGGGGTTTTTCCGCCGCCGAAGCAGGCAGGCAAAAAAGGAGGCATGGAGCAACGACGGCAAACAGCCGAAGGGAGAAGCGATGCGACATTGATAGGATTCCGATACAGCGGTGGATCGCTAACCTTCTAGCAACAAAGGACCGCCAATAGCAAAGACGTGATGATGCCGCAGGGCTCATTGGGCTGCGGCAGCTTGCCGCTTGACATCATTGCGCATTCCGCTATGTAAACAGTACCAAATTAGTCCTGATTAGTCTTGATTGGGGGTGACCCATGATCCGCCTTAATAAGATGACCGATTATGCTGTCGTTATGCTGAGCCACATGGCCGGACACGACGGCATGAATGATACCAAGGTCGTGACCGCCGTGCAGATGGCGCAGGATTCCGGCGTACCCCTGCCCTCGGTATCGAAACTCATGAAACAGTTGAGCAAGGCCGGCATACTGACCTCGCACCGGGGCGCCGGCGGCGGCTATAGCCTGGACCGGCCGGCGGGCGATGTCACCGTGGCTGAAATTGTCACCGCGCTGGAAGGGCCGATCGCCCTGACCGCCTGCGTCGACGGCTCCGATACCACCTGCGGCTCCATGACGCTCTGTTCCATGAGCGGCAACTGGAACCAGGTCAATCAGGCCATTCAGGGTGCCCTGGAAAGTGTCAGCCTGGCGGAAATGATGCCGCGGCCATTTGCCTTCGAACCGACGCCGGAAGAACGCGCCAAATGAGCTACACGAGTGAAACAGCGGACCACGTCTCCTCGATTGCCGGGGACAAGTATAAATACGGCTTCGTCACGGATATCGAGACCGAACTGGCGCCCAAGGGCCTGAACGAAGATATCATCCGTTTCATTTCCGCCAAGAAGAAGGAGCCGGAGTGGCTGTTGGAATGGCGTCTGCGCGCCTATCAGCGCTGGTTGCAAATGGAAGAGCCGACCTGGGCCCAGGTCGAATACCCGGAGATCGATTTCCAGGACGCCTACTACTACGCCGCGCCGAAATCCAAGGAGGACGGGCCGAAAAGCCTGGATGAGGTGGATCCGGAGCTGCTGCGCACTTACGAGAAGCTGGGCATTCCGTTGCATGAACAGCAGATGCTGGCCGGCGTCGCCGTCGATGCGGTGTTCGATAGCGTTTCCGTGGCCACGACGTTTCGCAAGGAGCTGGCCAAGGCCGGGGTGATTTTCTGCCCGATCTCGGAAGCGGTGCGCGACCATCCGGAGCTGGTGCAGAAATATCTCGGCTCCGTCGTGCCCTATTCCGATAATTTCTATGCGACGCTGAATTCCGCCGTCTTCACCGATGGGTCGTTTGTGTACATCCCCAAGGGTGTGCGCTGCCCCATGGAACTGTCCACCTACTTCCGTATCAATCAGGCCAACACGGGACAGTTCGAACGCACCCTGATCATCGCCGACGAAGGCAGCTATGTCTCGTATCTCGAGGGCTGCACCGCGCCGCAGCGTGACGAGAACCAGTTGCATGCCGCCGTCGTCGAACTGGTCCTGATGGACGATGCGGAGATCAAATATTCGACGGTGCAGAACTGGTATCCCGGCGACGAGAACGGCAAGGGCGGCATCTATAATTTCGTGACCAAGCGGGCGGCGTGCCGGGGCCGCAATTCCAAGGTTTCCTGGACCCAGGTCGAAACCGGCTCCGCCGTCACCTGGAAATATCCAAGCTGTATTCTCCAAGGCGACAATTCGGTGGGCGAATTCTATTCCGTCGCCATCACCAACAACCTGCAGCAGGCCGATACGGGCACCAAGATGATCCACATCGGCGAGAACACATCCTCAACCATCATCGCCAAGGGCATCTCCGCCGGACGCAGCCAGAGCACCTATCGCGGCCTGGTGCGCATGCAGCCCGGCGCCAAGGGCGGGCGCAATTACACCCAGTGCGACAGCCTGTTGATCGGCGACAAATGCGGCGCCCATACGGTGCCCTATATCGAAAACCGCAACCGCACGGCCCAGATCGAGCACGAGGCGACGACGGCGAAAATCTCCGAGGATCAGCTATTTTATTGCCGCCAGCGCGGCCTCTCGGATGAAGAGGCGCTGTCGATGATCGTCAACGGCTTCTGCAAACAGGTCTTGCAGGAACTGCCCATGGAGTTCGCCGTGGAAGCGCAGAAACTGGTTGGTATCTCATTGGAAGGCAGCGTGGGCTAGGACATGACGAATATGCTTGAAATGCTTAAAATTAGTGGCCTGCACGCGGATGTGGACGGCAAGGAAATCCTCAAGGGCATCGACTTGACCATTGGCGAAGGCGAAGTGCATGCCATCATGGGCCCCAACGGCTCGGGCAAGAGCACCCTGTCCTATGTGCTTTCGGGGCGCGACGGCTATGACGTCACCTCCGGTTCCATCACCTACCGGGGCCGGGATTTGAGCGAACTGTCGATCGAGGAACGGGCGGCGGAGGGCATTTTTCTGGGCTTTCAATATCCAGTCGAACTGCCGGGCGTCTCCTCCACCACTTTCCTTAAAACTGCTCTCAACGCGGTGCGCCGCCATCGTGGACAGGAAGAACTGGATGCGGTGCAGTTCATGAAACGCCTGCGCAAACATACCGCCGAATTGAACATCTCCGACGATATGCTGCGCCGCGGCGTCAATGTGGGCTTTTCCGGCGGCGAAAAGAAGCGCAACGAGATCCTGCAAATGGCCTTGCTGGAGCCCCACTTCGCGGTGCTGGACGAAACCGACAGCGGCCTGGATATCGATGCCCTGAAAGTCGTGGCCGAGGGCGTCAACGCCCTGCGCGGACCGAAGCGCTCCATGCTGGTGATCACCCATTACCAGCGCCTCTTGGACTACATTGTGCCCGATTATGTGCATGTCCTCGCCGATGGCCGGATCGCGCGGTCGGGCGGCAAGGAGCTGGCGCTGGAGCTGGAAGAAAAAGGCTACGGCGAATTCATTTCCGGGACGGAGGCGGCCTAGGCCATGGCAATGGAAGCCTATCAGGTGCAATTCGCCGACCATTTGCCGGGCGACGGCCCGGCCTGGCTGGCCGATCTGCGCCAGGCGGCGGCGGCGCGTTTTACCGAGGCGGGATTGCCGGACCGCAAGGTTGAAGAATGGCGCTATACCAACCTGAAGCCGGTTCAGGAACAACTGTTCGCGCTCGACAGCATTGCGACGGGTGATACGCCGCCGGCCCTGTTGCCAGACAGTCACCGGCTGGTCTTCAGCAATGGCGTATTGCGGACCGGACCGGATGATTTGCCTGCCGGTGTGCGGCTGTTGGGTATGAGCGAGACCCTGAGCAAAAACCCAGAAGTGCTGGCGGGCCAAATGGGACAGCTTTCGCCGGGACAGGATCTGCCCCTGCCGGCGCTTAATCAGGCCTTGAGCCGGGATGGATATGTTCTGGTGATTGATCCAGGCATCACCGTGGCGCGGCCGATCGAGGTTCTGTTCCTCTCCGATGCCGGCGCCAGCTATCCCCGCAATCTGATCCTGGCCGGCGCCGGGGCCGAGGCCACGGTGATCGAACACTATCTCGGTCAGGGCGAGGCCGACTATTTCGTCAATAGCGTGACGGAGGTTCATGCGGCGACGGGCGCGCGGTTGCAACGCTACAAGGTTCAACAGGACGCTGCCGCAGCGAACCATATCGCGACCCTGGCCGGACAATTGGAAGACGGCGCCCGGTTCGAGAATTTTGACCTGAACCTGGGCGGCCGGCTGGTCCGCAGTGAAATCCATATGGCCTTGCAGGGCGAAGGCGCGGAAGCGGATTTGAACGGCATCTATCTGTTGCGCGGCGAACAGCATTGCGACAACGCCATTCACATGGATCATGCGGTCGGCGCCACCAATAGCCGGCAGGACTATCGCGGTATCCTCGACGACCGATCACATGGGGTCTTCCAGGGCAAGATCACCGTGCGTCCCGATGCCCAGGGCATTGAAGGCCATCAACTGAACAAGACTCTGTTGTTGTCGGACGAAGCGGAAATCGACAGCAAGCCGGAATTGCAAATTCTTGCCGACGATGTGAAGTGCAGCCACGGCGCCACCGCCGGCGAGTTGGACGAGACGGGGCTGTTCTATCTCCGCTCCCGCGGCATTCCGGAAGACGAGGCCCGGCAGTTGCTGATGACCGCCTTTATCTCGGAAACCCTGGCGAAAATCGAGAGCGACGCCGTGCGCGGCATCATGGAACGCCTGGTTGGCGATTGGATGACGGCATGAACGACTTGGCGCAAAACACCGCTCCCGCGGGCCACAACGTGGAAGGCGGCTTCGACGTCGACCTGATCCGCCGGGATTTCCCGATCCTGAGCCGCCAGGTGCATGGCAAACCCTTGGTCTATTTCGATAGCGGCGCCTCGGCACAGAAACCCCACGCCGTGATCGACGCCATGACGGAGGTGCTGGAGGCGCAGTACACCAACGTCCACCGTGGCGCCCACTATCTGAGCCAGACCCTGACCGACCGCTATGAAAGCGTGCGCGAGACCATCGCCCGTTTCCTCAATGCCGGTTCGGAAAACGAAATCGTCATCACCCGCAATACCACCGAGGCCATAAATCTCGTTGCCGCCACCTATGGCCGGAAGTTCCTCGCCAAGGGCGATGGTGTGGTGATTTCCGATATGGAGCATCACGCCAACATCGTGCCCTGGCAATTGCTGCGCGACGAGATCGGCATTGAATTGAAGGTCGCACCGATAGACGACCGTGGCGTTCTGGACATGGATGCCTATGCCGCCCTGTTGGACAGCAACACCAAACTGGTTTCCATGACCCATTGCTCCAACGTTCTGGGCACCATAGTGCCGGGCAAGGAAGTCGTTCGTCTGGCCCATGACCGGGGTATTCCAGTGTTGCTGGACGGCAGCCAGGCGGTGGTTCACAGCAAGGTGGATGTCCAGGACCTGGACGCGGATTTCTATGTCTTCACCGGACATAAACTGTACGGCCCGACAGCCATTGGCGTCCTGTACGGCAAAGCGGAGCTGCTGGCGCGGATGCCGCCCTATCAAGGCGGCGGCGACATGATCGCCACGGTAACCTACGAGAAGACCACCTATCAGGAACCGCCTTATCGCTTCGAGGCCGGCACCCCGCCCATAGTCGAGGCCATCGGTCTTGGCGCCGCCATCGATTATGTTACGGCTATCGGCATGGACAAAATCGCGGCCCATGAACAGGCATTACTGGCCTATGCCACGGAACGGCTGAGCGCCATGCCCGATATCCGGCTGTTCGGCAGCGCGCCGGAAAAGGCGGCAATATTGTCATTCGTGCAGGACGGCATCCATCCCTTCGACACGGCGGCCACCCTGGACCGGGCCGGTGTGGCGGCGCGGGTGGGGCAACATTGCGCCGAACCCTTGATGGCGCGCCTGGGCGTTGACGGCACCGTGCGCGCCTCGTTGGCCATGTACAACACGACCGGCGAGATCGACACAATGATTACGGCCCTGGAACGTGCCCGGAGCTTGTTTGGATAATGGCCATCGCACCGGAAAAACTGGCCCAATACGACGAATATGTCGAAGCGCTGGATCTGCTCGATGAAGAGAGCCGCTTTGAATACATCATCGATATTGGCAAGCGGGCCGACAGGACCCCCTTCCCGGCCGAGTGCATGGATGATGCGCATTTGATGCACGGCTGTATGTCCAAGGTCTGGATCATTCATGAAACCGAAGGCGCCGCGCATCATTTTCGCGGTCAGAGCGATGCCATAATCGTTAAGGGTTTGGTCTCTATGATGACCGGGTCGTTCAGCGGCCTGACCGGCGAGGAGCTGGCGGAGATCACATTGGACCACGTGCGCGGCCTGAATTTGGGCGCGCTGACCATGCAACGCCAAGTGGGGATGATGGCGATGTTGAAACATATGCAGAAATTAAGCCAGCGGGCCGTCGGTTCGGCCGCGGCGGCGGATTAGGAGCAAACAGGATGGATATGTCGGATATGGATCCGCATGGGATGTTCAATCCCTTTGGCCACTTACATGGGCCGGAATTGGACGAGGACGGCAAGGCCCGCGCCGGCGAGGCGCTGGCGGAAGGCGTCACCGCCGCCTCCGAATCCGCCGTGATCGATGCCATGCGTGAAGTTTACGATCCGGAAATTCCGGTCAATATTTTCGATCTGGGTCTGATTTATGACTACAAGGTCGACCCGACCGGCAACGTGGAAATCCAGATGACCCTGACCGCGCCCGGCTGCCCGGTGGCGGGCATCCTGCCCGGCCATCTGGCGCGCACCGTCTCGGAAGCCGAGGGCGTGGGCGAGGTCGTCGTCGAACTGGTCTGGGATCCGCCGTGGGATATGTCGATGATGTCGGAGGCCGCGCGGGTCGAATTGGATATGTTTTAGGATTATGGCAAGATAGGTACACCTGGTTTGGGGAAACCGGGTCTGTTTGGGGAACAGGAAGTATGACAATGGAAAGACCACCGCTACTGACCATGACGGACACCGCCGTCACGCGGGCCAAGGAATTGATGGCGCGCAGCGAGGGTGAAGTGTTGGCCCTGCGGGTGGGCGTGAAGAAAGGCGGCTGTTCCGGCCTGATGTACGAGGTGGAATACGCCCGCGAGAAGAAGAAATTCGAGGAGGAAGTGGAAACCGACGGCGTCAAGATCTTCATCGATCCCACCGCCATCATGTTCCTGATCGGCGCTGAGATGGACTTCGTCACGGACAAATTCCAATCATCATTCGTCTTCAACAATCCCAACGAGTCCGACCGTTGCGGCTGCGGCGAAAGCTTCCGCGTCGCCTGATTTCAGGTTAGAAACAATAAGCGAATTCGGATAACCCGCGCCGGCCGGCAGTGGACGTGCGTCAACGCGTGGATGGGCAGAAATCGCTACTGTCCAGAGCGCGCAACGCTCTACAATCAGTAAGCTTTCAAAAAAGGGAACACGGCATATGGCGGATCTAGACGACATCAAGGAAGGCAAGGATTTCGGCTTGGACACCCCGGCCCGGAATGAACCGTTCTTCCTGAAGGGTTCCAACGCCCTGGATTGGGGCATGCAGAACCGCCTTTCCAGGATCTTCAATCCCGAATCCGGCCGCACCGTCATGCTGGCCTTTGATCACGGCTATTTTCAGGGACCGACGACGGGCATCGAGCGCATGGATCTGGCCATACCGCCTCTGATCCCCCATGCCGATGTCCTGATGTGTACCCGCGGCGCCCTGCGTAGCTGCATCTCGCCCACCTCGACCAAGCCGATCGTGCTGCGCTCCTCCGCCGGGCAAAGTATCCTGACCGAACTGTCGAACGAGCTGGTCGCGGTCGATATCGAGGACGCCATCCGCCTCAACGCCGCCGCCATCACGGCGCAGATCTATATCGGTGCGGAATACGAGCATCAGTCCATCGCCAACGTGGTGAAATTGATCGATACCGGCAGCCGGTACGGCATTCCGACCCTGGCGGTGACGGGCGTCGGCGCCGATATGGCCCGCGATGCACGCTATTTTGGCCTGGCCACCCGTATCGCGGCGGAGATCGGCGCCCACTATGTGAAAAGCTACTTCATCGAAGACGGTTTCGAAAAAGTCGTGGCCGGCTGCCCCGTGCCCATCGTCATCGCCGGCGGCAAAAAATTGCCCGAAGGCGAAGCCCTGGACATGGCCTACCGGGCCGTCGATCAGGGCGCGTCCGGTGTCGACATGGGCCGCAACATCTTCCAGTCCGACAGCCCCGTGGCGATGATCCAGGCGGTCGGTGCCGTAGTCCACCGCAATGAAAGCCCGGACAATGCTCTGCAAATGTATCAGGACCTGAAGAGCGACCTGGAAGGGTAAATTCATGGCCGAAGGCAAAACGGCGGCGTGGAAAAAGACGGCCTGCATTCTGTGCGGCAGCAACTGTGGCGTTTTGGTGCAACTGGGCGGCGGGGATGGCCGGGAAATTGTCCGTATCCGGGGCGACAAGGAACATCCCGGCACCAGGGGATACACCTGCAACAAGGCCTTGCAGTTGAATTACTACCAATCCGCCCGGGGACGCTTGACCTCGCCCCTGCGCCGGCGCGATGACGGCGGTTTCGACGAGATTGACTGGGACACCGCCATCGCCGAGATCGCGGAAAAGCTGGTCGCGATCCGTGATGAATTTGGTGGCGATAAGATTGTCTATTACGGCGGCGGCGGACAAGGCAATCATCTGGGCGGCGGCTATTCCCCGCCCCTGCGCCGGGCCCTGGGCAGCCGTTATCGCGGCAATGCCCTGGCGCAGGAAAAGACCGGCCTGTCCTGGGTCTTCGACCGCATGGTCGGCGGTTTCTATCACGGCGATTTCGAACATTGCGAAACCGCCCTGCTGGTCGGCAAGAACCCCTGGCAATCGAACGGCTTTCCCCGCGCCCGTGTGGTCTTGCGGCAGATGGCGAAGGATCCCCTACGCAAGCTGATCGTGATCGACCCGCGGGTCACGGAAACCGCCGAGTTGGCGGATATCCACCTACGCGTCAAACCGGGCCGGGATGCCTGGCTGCTGGCGGCCATTCTGGGGCAATTGGTGCAAGCGGACCTGATTGATCACGATTGGCTATCCGAACATGCCCAGGGCCACGAAGCAGTAATTGAGGCCCTGTCCGTAATCCCAGTCGCCCAGTATGCTGCCTTTGCCGGCATCGAGATGCCCCTAATTGAAGAAGTAGCGGAAATTCTGGGCCGCACCGAGAGCCTATCCGTGCTGGAGGATCTGGGTATCGAAATGGCGCCCAACTCAACGGTCAACAGCTACCACTGTGTTCTGTTGTTCCTGCTGACCGGCAACTTCGCCAAGGCCGGGGCGGTCAATCTGCCGGCGCAGTTGGTCAGCTTGTTTACGCCGGACAAGATCAGCGAGACGCGGGACGAGCGCGGCCATGAAATAGGCTACAAGACCACGCCGGTGACCCGATCGCGGATCATTTCGGGTCTGATCCCCTGCAACATGCTGCCCGACGAGATTCTCAACGATCATCCCGACCGCTTTCGCGCCATGCTGATCGAGAGCGCCAATCCGGTGCATTCCCTGGCTGATGCCAAGCGCATGCGTGAAGCGCTGGCCGCGTTGGATCTGGTGGTGGTGATCGACGTTGCCATGACCGAGACGGCGAAAGCAGCCGATTATGTGCTGCCGGCGTCGAGCCAGTATGAAAAGCCGGAGATGACCTTCTTCAATTTCGAGTTTCCGGAAAACTGCGCCCAGTTGCGCGCACCGCTGATGTCGCCCCTGCCCGGTACTCTGTCCGAACCGGAGATCCATGCCCGTCTGCTCGAGGCGATTGACCCATTCGATGCTGACGAGTTGGAACCCCTGCGCGCGGCGGCGGAGGAAGGCTTGGAAGCCTTTGCCATGGCTTTTGCCGCGGCGGCCAAGGCCAATCCGAAGATCAACAATTATGGTGCCTACGTCCTCTACCGCACCCTCGGCCCCAGCCTGCCCGACGACATGGCGGAGGCCGCCGCCCTTTGGGGCGTGGCACAGATGTTCGCGGCGACCGAGGCGTCATCCCTGGCCCGGGCCGGCTTTGATGGCGCCCCCCCGCAGGCCGGTAACAAGCTGTTCGAGGCGCTGGTCACGGCACAATCTGGCCTGGTCTTTTCAGTCGATGAGCCGGAGGATAGCCTGCGCCGCAACCGCCTGGCGGGCGGTATGGTCAACCTGCACCTGCCCGAGATGCTGGACAAGGTCCGGGAACTGGCGGACTACGACGGTGCCGAAACCACTGAGGAATTTCCCCTGGTGCTGTCGGCGGGCGAGCGGCGCTCCTACACCGCCAATACGGTGGTGCGTGATCCGGCCTGGGCCAAGTCAAATAACGCACTGACCCTTTCCGTTAACCCGACCGATGCCGCCGATCTCGGCATCAACGACGGTGGCACAGCGCGCCTAACCACGGCACGGGATTCGGTCGAGGTTGTGGTCGAGGTCGACAAACGCATGCTGCCGGGCACTATTTCGTTGCCCAACGGCTTTGGCCTCTCATACCCGGACGCCCAGGGCAACGAAGTCGTCACCGGCATTTCACCAAACGAACTGACCGCCGTCGAGGACCGTGACGATTTTGCCTACACACCCTGGCACAAATTCGTCCTGGCCCGTCTGGAAGCGGTGGGCAGCCGCTAAACCTTAAGCCTTGTCGGGGTGCGGGACACCCTGGTCTTCGATGACCTCCGCCGTGCCGGCTTCCGCATCGAAGCGCAGGCGCTCCACATGGTTCAGATCCTCGCCGGTAACGCGGACGAAACGGGCGCCCTTGGGGTGGTCGATAGCGTGGATTTCGCCCACGTCGAACAGGCCGGCCTGGCCGGGATTAAGGCGGAACTCCTTGATCAGTTCCAACTTCGCCTCACCGGCGCCCTGGCCATCGTCGACGCGCTTGTACATCTGCATGTCGGTGTGTTTTTCCGCCTGGCCGTAAACGGCCCAGGAGACGCCATGATCATGGGGCGGCGAGGTGCGATCGGCGCCGGCAAGATAGGCCAGGACACAGAAATTCAGATCGGGATCTTCGTAAATGGTTTCGACGCCCGGTTTCTGGCCGTCGCCCAGCGTGGTTGCCTGAAAATCAGGATCGACCAATAGTTTTTCCAAATTCGCCCGCGCCATGTCCCGGCCTTTGTAGCCCGGATTGGCGGTCAACGCCGCGCGGGTGTCCTGACAGAATTGTTCCAGTGAATAGCCCATGATTTCTCCCCATTGTTAGGCCTTGTTCGGAAATGCCTTGCGCAATGCCGCGACCTGCCCTTCCGTAAGGTACCGCGTTCGCTGCCCTTGTAAAAGCATGAACAGACGCGCCGTTTCCTCCAATTCCTCCGCCGCGTCCAGGGCCGCGCTAAGATCCGTGCCCGCAACCACCGGGCCATGGTTGGCCAGCAGCATGGCGTGGTGGGCGGCGGCGGTTTCCCGCACCGCCTGCGCCAGATTCATATCGCCCGGCGCATAGAACGGCACCAGGGGCAGTTTTCCCACCCGCATCACATAATAGGCGGTGATGGGCGGCAACAGATCGGCGGGGTCCAGATCAGCCAGGACCGAGACCGCGACGGAATGGGTGGCATGCAAATGCACCACCGCGCCGCTGCCCGGGCGCTGATCATAGACGGCGAGATGCAGGAAGCTTTCCTTGGTCGGTTTATCGCCCGCGACATGATTGCCGTCGCCATCCAGGCGCGAAAGCCGGTCGGGACCGAGATTGCCCAGGTTCGAACCCGTGGGTGTCAACAGCCAGCCATCGTCCAGACGCACGGAAATATTGCCCGTGGCGCCGTGGGTCAGGCCGCGGCCATGGATCGAGGCGCCCACATCACAGATTTCCTGGCGCAGCCGGTTTTCGTTCATGGCGCGCAATCCAGGGCTTTGAGGAAGAAGTCCTCGACGCCGAAATTGCCCGACTTCAGGGCCAGGGCCAATTCGGGCTCTCCCAAGGTTGTCGTCCAGGGCACGCCGGGATCTATCTGTGGCCCGATGCGGATGCCGTCCACGCCCAAGGCCTGGACCACGGCGCCGGCGGTCTCGCCCCCCGCCACGACCAGGCGGCGAACACCAGCGGCCACCAATCCAGTTGCGATTTTCGCCATGGCTTTCTCGATCAATTCACCCGCCTCGGCCCGGCCCAGCTTGTCCTGCGCAGCCCGCACGTTATCCGGCGTGGCGGAGGCATAGATCAACGGCGGTCCGTCCGTTAGTTGCGCCATTGCCCAGGCCAGGGCCTCGCCCACCTGATCCTCGCCGGCGGCCAGTTTCAAGGGGTCGATCTGAAATGACGGCCGGCTACGCTGCATGGCCGCCACTTGGGCCAAGGTGGCTTCGGAGCAGGAGCCCGATAGCACCGCTCCCGGTCCTGGTACGGTCGGCAGTTGATCGGCCACGGTATCGCTCGACAGTTTGCCGGCCCGGCGAAAGTTCCCGGGCAGGCCCAGCGCGACGCCGGACCCGCCCGTGATCAGTTTCAGATCGGCGCAGGCGGTGCCAATGGTCAGCAGATCGTCGTCGCTCAAGGCATCGACAATGGCATGATGCGCGCCATCTCCACGCAGGGCATCGAAGGCGGTGCGCACCTGCTCAGCACCCGCCACCACTGTTCGGTGATCGACGAGGCCGACGGGATGACGGCATTGCGCCGCCAGCACGCGGACCAGGGACGAGTCCGTCATCGGTGTCAGGGGATGGTTCTGCATGCCCGATTCCGACAGTAGCTGTTCGCCCACGAACAGATAGCCGTAACAAATGGTGCGGCCATTTTCGGGAAAGGCCGGGCAGGCGATGGTGAAGTCCTGATCCAGGGCATCCAGCAGGGCCTCGGCCACCGGGCCGATATTGCCTTCCGGTGTCGAATCGAATGTGGAGCAGTATTTGAAAAAGAACTGCTCCGCCCCCGCATCCCGTAACCAGCGCAGGGCGTCGAGTGATTGCGCGATCGCCTCGTCCACGGGATTGGTGCGCGATTTCAGGGCGATGACCACCGCCTCGGCCTCCGGAACCGCTATATTAGTGGATGGCGGGCCAAAGAACTGCACCGTGCGCATACCCTGGCGCACCAAAGTGTTGGCCAAATCCGTGGCGCCGGTGAAATCATCGGCGATACAGCCAAGCAAAATTGTCATCTCGTGCGTTCCCAATCTGGACGGGAGCTTCATTTTGCATGACAGTGGCGGCACGGCAACGGTGTTTGGGGGGAAATTGCATGACCTGGTCGGTTATTGCCCACGACAGGGCGAACGGCGCGCTCGGCATTGCCGTGGCCTCGCGCTTCTTCGCCGTCGGCGCCATTGTGCCCTGGATCAGAAGCGGCGTCGGCGCCGTGGCCAGTCAGGCGATGGCGAACCCCACCCTGGGCCCGGCGATCCTGGATCGTCTGGAAGCTGGTGCGGATGTACAGTCCGCTCTGGACAACGCTTGGGGCGAAGACGACGGCGGCGCCGTGCGCCAGGTCCATGTTCTCGACCGTCACGGCAAGCGCGCCGCCCATACGGGCAGGGACTGCGTCGATTGGTGCGGCGACATGGGCGGGACGGATCTGTCCGTGGCCGGTAACATGCTTGTGGGCCGAGAGGTTCTGCAAGCCAGCCTGGATACCTACAATGACGAGGCCGCCCTGCCCTTTGCCGAGCGCTTGCTGGCGAGTCTACTGGCAGGTGATGCGGCGGGCGGCGACAAGCGTGGCAAACAGGCCGCCGCCCTGAAGATCTACACGACCGAGGATTATCCCGACTGGGATGTCCGCGTCGACGATCATCCGGATGCGCCGGCCGAACTGGCCCGGGTCTTCAAGGTTGGCCAGGGCGCCTTCGCGTCCTACAAGGCATTCATTCCAACCCGCGCCAATCCCGCCGGTATCACCGACCGGAAAAAAATGGCCGCGGTGCGGGCAAAAGCGGAACAGCAGTGAGTTAGGTCATGGGTAAAGTCAAAAACATTCTGTTCATTATGTACGACCAGTTGCGGGCCGACTATCTGGGCTGTGAAGGCCATCCCACCATCAAGACGCCGCACATGGATGCCCTGGCGGCGCGCGGCGTGCGCTTCAACCGGGCCTATTCCCAGGCGCCGGTTTGCGGGCCTTCCCGGGTCTCGTTCTATACCGGGCGTTACATGTCCAGTCACGGCGCCGGCTATAACAACGCACCGTTCTCGGTCGATCAATGGACCATGGGGGATTACCTGCGCGAGGTCGGCATGCGCTCGATCCTGGTGGGGAAAACCCACATGGTGCCCGATCAGTCGGGCATGAAGCGATTGCAAATCGATCCTGTTTCCGAACTGGGACTTTGGACCTCCCAGTGTGGTTTCGAGCCGTTCGAGCGCGATGACGGGCTGCACCCGAATCAATTCGTCGACCCCATGCTGGCCTACAACAATTATCTGCGCGCCAAGGGCTATGACAGCGACAACCCCTGGCATGACTATGCCAACTCGGCGGAGGGGCCGGACGGCGAGATCCTGAGTGGCTGGCACATGCGCTATGCCCGCCTGCCGGCCAGGATAGCTGAGGAAGATTCCGAAACGCCGTACATGACCGACCGGGCCATGGAGTTCATTGATCAGGCGGGGGATGATCCCTGGTGCCTGCATTTCTCTCTGATCAAGCCCCACTGGCCCTATGTGGCGCCCGCGCCCTATCACGATATGTACGGCCCCAACCAGATCCTGCCGGCCAATATGAGCCAGGCTGAGGTGGACAATCCGCACCCGGTCGTGGGCGCCTTTCAAGGGCACGAGGGCAGCGAGAATTTCCGCCGCGAAGAGGTCCGGCAAACGGTGATCCCTACCTATATGGGCCTGATCACCCAATGCGACGATCAACTGGGCCGGCTGATGGCGTTTCTGGAGGAACGGGGCCGCCTGGACGACACGATGATCGTGCTGACCTCGGACCACGGCGATTACCTGGGCGATCACGGCTTGGGCGAGAAAGATCTGCTCCACGAAGAAGTCGCCCGCATCCCCATGATCATCTACGACCCGGACGCCGAAGCCGATGCGCGGCGCGGCAGCGTCGATGACCGCCTGGTGGAGGCAATCGACCTGCTGCCCACATTCCTGGACAGCCAGGGCGGCGATCTGCATACCCATCGTCTGGAGGGACGCTCCCTGCTGCCCTTGCTGCGGGGCGATGGCGAGGTGGACGAGTGGCGCGATGCGGTGTTCTCGGAGACCGACTACGCCTTCCACCCGGCCCGCCATGCCCTGGGTCTGGCGCCGGATCAAACACGGATCTACATGGTCCGTACGGCGGATTGGAAATATGTCTTCTACGAAGGCTTCCGCCCGCAATTGTTCCATTTGGCCGAAGACCCGATGGAGCAGAATGATCTGGGCGAAGATCCGGACTACGCAGGGCAGCGGGCGGAACTGCACGAAAAGCTGTTCCATTGGCTGCGCAACCGACGCCGGGGCGTGATGCCCCATGCGGCCATCGAACAACGCACGGGCACGTCCAAGAAGCGCGGCTTCTTCTTTGGAGTCTGGTAATGGCCAAACTGACCGGCGGCTGCCTGTGCGGCGCCATCCGCTATGAAATCACCGGCGAGCCCAAGGCGGTCAGCCATTGCCATTGCAACACCTGCCGAAAGGCCACCGGGGCGCCGTTCATTACCTGGATCACCTTGGCGCCGGACGACTTCGCCTATACCCAAGGCGCCCCCGCCATCTATCGGTCATCCGACATTGTTCGGCGCGCGTTCTGCGGCCAATGCGGCACTACTCTGGGCTATGCCGCCGATGGCTACGATGACGAGTTGGATATCTCCGCCGGCAGCCTGGATGACCCGACCGAAGTCACCCCTGATGACCACATCTGGTCCGACGGCATGCTGCCCTGGTTGAAGTTCGATGATGGCCTGCCCCACCTGCCCGGCTCCCACTGGGAGCATGGTTATCCCAAAAAGGACAAAACCTGAGCGCTGCCAAGGGCCGGGTTATTCCTTAACAGCATCCACCAGGATAAAGGCGATCTGGCACGGTTCCGTTCCCCGGTTTGACCAGGCATGATTGGTACCCTGTTGCACCACCGTATCGCCCGCCCGCAACAGATATTCATCCTCATCCATCATCATGTAGATTTCGCCGGTCAGGATCACGGCATAGTCGACGCTGTCGGTGCGGTGCATGAAGGGATGGCGCGCGCCCTCCACTACATTGGCACCGGCCCCCATCTCGGCAAAGGCGGCCTTGCCGTCGAGCTTGGCCAGAACTTCGCGGTCTTCGGGATCGAACTGCACGATACGAAAAATGGAGCCGTTCCTGGGCGGCTGTAAGATCAATGGCCCCGTGACAGGGTCGTCGTGCCGTTCCATTTTCGCCGGCGTAGTGTCCACTTGCCACAGATTGGTCAAGGTTACGCCGGGGCGGTTGGGCCGTTGCAAAATGCATTCGGCGGGACCGTCCATGATAACCGTCGCGACGCCATCTTTATCGTGGCCGGTGACCACGCGCCGGATTGGCCGTCCCATTCGGGTCCTCCTACAGAATAGCGACCGGCCGTACGGGGCAGCCCGTCGCGCCCTTGAACTTCACGGGCAGGATGACGAAGCAGAATGTATCAACGTCCATCGCCGCCAGTTCGGCCAGGGCCATATTTTCTATGATGTGAACGCCGGCCTCGACCAGGCAGTGTTGGTGTACGGGCATCATGACTTCGGGATGTTGGGTGCCAGGCAAGACCTCCAGGGCCATGTTGTCAGCGCCAATGGCGACGACGCCCTGTTCGGTCAGCCATCTGGCGGCACTTTCGTCAATGCCCGGTTCACCTTCCAGATAGGTTTCGTTGTCGGTCATGAAATAGCGGCCCCAGCCGGTATTGAGCATCACCACATCGCCGGCCTGGGGCGCCACGTCGCGCGCTTCGCAGACCCGTTTCAGATCGTCCGCCGTGACCGGGCGGCCCGCCGCAAGGTGGTCGCCGTCATCAAGCTTCGAGACATCGAGGCAAAGGCCGCGGGTAATCATCGGTGGGATGTTTTCAATACCCAGATCCTTCAGACCGAAATCGCCGACGCTGTCTTCGATGTTATGGCCGCCGTAGAGATGCTCGCCGATACTGAAGTGGCCCAGGGCATCGATATGGGTGCCCACGTGCATGGTCATGCCGACCCGTTCCAGATTGGCCCCAACCTCGTTGGTGGCGCCCAGTTCGGCCCGCACCTTCATGCTGTTCCGGGCCGTGGCGCCGGAATGGATCACGTACGGCGTTTGGTTCGGCCCCATGTAGGGCGCGCCGTTCTCGATAACGAAGCTCAAATCAAGGATTTGCCCGCTCTTTGCCATGGCCAGCGCGGCAAGCGTGCTTTCCGGCGTTAGCTGGTTGGCGGCGCCGAGCTGATCACCCACGCCCCAGCGGTTATGGTCGTGTACACAGCTAACCATCCTGAAGCCCCCTACTAATGACTATCGCGGGATTCGCCCCGTTCCTCGATCACATTGACGAACATGGTTGCCGGCTCCAGACAGGCGCCGGTTTCCATTTGTCCAACCATGGAGCGGTAAATTTCCTCCCACGGCGTTTGCGATCCGGGGAATTCGGCGGTCCAGGCATCCTTGCGTTTTTGAATCTCCTCCGCCGGCAGCATCACATCGACCGTGCGCTTGTTCAAATCGACCCGCACCCGGTCGCCGGTCTCCAGGATCGCCAGGCCGCCGCCCACGGCACTTTCCGGCGAGACGTTTAGAATGGATGGGCTGCCCGAGGTGCCGCTTTGCCGGCCATCGCCCATGCAGGCCAGATCCTCGATGCCCTGGGCGGCCAGAGCATCGGGCGGTGTCATGTTGACGACCTCGGCCGAGCCGGGATACCCCACCGGGCCATTGCCCCGGATCACCAGAATGCTTTGGGCATCGATTTCCAGGGATGGTTCATTGATGCGGGCATGATAATCCTCCGGTCCCTCGAAGACGATGGCGCGGGCCTCGAACGCGTCCTCGTCACCGGGGTTGGAGAGATAGCGGCCGCGGAACGCATCGTCGATGACGGAGGTCTTCATCACCGCGCTATCGAACAGATTGCCCGACAGCACGACGTAGCCGGCCTTCGTCATCATCGGTTGATCGTAGGCCTTGATGACGTCCCTGTTGACATAAGGGTTGGCGGCGTCCTCGGCTTCCAGGTTTTCGCCAATGGTCTTGCCGGTAACGGTCATGGCGTCGTTGTTCAGTTTACCGGCGCCCTTCAACTCCAGCATTACCCTGGGCACGCCGCCGGCCCGGTAATAGTCCTCGCCCAGGTATTCGCCGGCGGGCTGCAGATTGACCAGCAGGGGAATATCGTGGCCATGGGTCTGCCAATCGTCCAGAGACAACTCCACGCCCATATGGCGGGAAATCGCCGCCAGGTGAATGGGGCAGTTCGACGAGCCGCCAATGGCCGATGACGTCACGATGGCGTTCAGGAAGGCATCACGGGTCATCACGTCCGAGGGCCGCAGATTTTCGTGCACCATGTCGACAATGCGCAGGCCGGTACGATAGGCCATTTGTCCCCGCTCCCGATAAGGCCCGGGAATCGCCGCACCGCCCGGCAGGGTCATGCCCAGGGCCTCGGCCAGAGAGTTCATCGAGGTGGCCGTGCCCATGGTATTGCAATGGCCGACGCTTTGCGCCGATGACGCCACTAACTCGGTAAATTTCTCGATGTCGATCTCACCGGCGGCGAGCTGCCGCCTGGCGTCCCAGACGATGGTGCCCGAGCCGGTACGCTGGCCCTGGTGATGGCCGTTCAGCATCGGCCCCCCCGGCAGGGCGATGGCCGGGATATTGACCGTCGCCGCGCCCATCAACATGGCCGGCACGGTTTTGTCACAGCCAATGGTCAGCACGACGCCATCAATGGGATAGCCGTGCAAAACCTCGACCAGGGACAAATACTGCAGGTTCCGGTCCAGGGCGGCGGTCGGCCGCTTGCCGGATTCCTGGATCGGATGGACGGGAAATTCGATGGGTACACCGCCGGCGGTACGGATGCCGTCACGTACCCGGTTGGCCAGATCCATATGATGGCGGTTGCAGGGGGAGAGATCGCTGCCAGTCTGGGCGATGCCAATAATGGGCCGGCCCGAACGCAGTTCCTCGGGCGTCAGGCCGAAATTGAGATAGCGTTCCAGATACAACGCCGACATTTCCGGGTGGTTCGGATTGTTGAACCAGCGCTGGCTGCGCAATTTCAATTTGATCTCACCGTCCGACATGGCCCAACTCCTTGAATAATTTGGCTACCGATAGTGCAGCCACCGCTTATAGCAGATCGGCGGTCAGGGAGGCGACAATTACAGGCCCAGGTATTGCTGCCGGATCTCTTCGTTGCCTTGAAATTCGTTGCCCGACCCGCGACGCGCACGGGATCAAGGAACGCTAGGCTGGCACTATATCTCTTCGGCGGCGTCCCGTTCGGCGCGTTTCTTCTCGACCATGCGGGCGCCAAGGATGGAGATCTCGTAGAGCAGCAGGATTGGTACGCCCAGGCCGATCTGGCTGATCACGTCGGGCGGCGTCAACAGGGCGGCGGCGGCGAAGGTGATGACCACGGCGTATTTGCGTTTTGCCGCCAGGCCCTTGGACGTCACCATGCCGGCCCGCGCCATCAGCATCAGGACCACCGGAAGCTGAAATGACAGGCCGAAGGCAAAGATCAGCTTCATCACCAACGATAGGTATTCGTTGACCTTCGGCTCCATCTGAATGGCCAGCATGCCGGCACCGCCGGTGCTTTCAAAACTGATAAAGAATTTCCACGCCAATGGGAAAATCAGGTAGTAGACCAGCGAGGCGCCGAGGATGAACAATACAGGCGTGGCGAGCAGAAACGGCAGGAAGGCCCGGCGCTCGTGTTTATAAAGCCCCGGCGCGACAAAGGCCCAAAGCTGTCCGGCGACAATGGGAAAGGTGATACAGACCGAGCCGAAAAAGGCCACCTTCAAGTAGGTGAAGAAGGCTTCGTGCAGGCCGGTGTAGATCAGACGCCGGTTCGGCTGTCCCTCCATCACGTCCGCCAGTGGTTGCACCAGGAAGGCGTAGATCTCTTCCGAGACCAGATAGCAAAGCACGAAACCGATCACCAAAGCACCGATGGACCAGAGCAGACGATTGCGCAGTTCCACCAGATGCTGGATCAGGGGCATCTTTTCGGATTCGACTTCGTCCTCTTCAAGAGCTTCGTCTTCGCGCTCCGGATCCAGGTCGATTTGCTCCTGGGTCACGGTCAGCCGTCCGCGCTTTTGGGTTTGCTATCGTCTTCGGCCTCTTCGATCGCCGCTGCGGCAGAGGCAAGCTCCTTGCGTTCGGCCTGTTCCGCCTCATATTCGGCGAGTTCCTCATCGGAGGCATCGATCTCGTCGTCGGGGGGCCATTTCATCGGCGTCGGCGGCGGTGTGGGATAGTCATTATCCGTGCTCTCGGAATTTTCCGGCAGCGTCAAATCGTCTCCCTTAAAATCAAGATTCATGACGTCGGAAGAACCAAAATCACCAATGCTCTTGCCAGCCTCGCGCAGTTCTTCGATCTCGGTCTCGGCAATCATGTCATTGACGCTGTTTTGCAGGTCACGGGTCATGGCGCGCGCCTTGGCAATCCATTGGCCAATCGACCGCAATGCGCGCGGCAGATCCTTGGGTCCAATCACCACGATCGCCACAATGGCGATCATCAGCATTTCGCTCCAACCTATGTCCAGCATGGCGCTAGTTCCCGTCCCGCTGCCCTGGGCATCCCTCGCCTCGGGCAGCGCGATACGGTCATCCTAACTCTTCGCGGTCTCGTCCTCGGCGGCACTTGCCTGTACCGGTTTGGCGTCGTCGCCATCGGCGGTCTCGCGCGGGGCGGAGGCGATCTTATCCTCCTCGGCCATGCCGGCCTTGAAGCTCTTGATGCCCTTTGCCATGTCGCCCATCAGCGCCGACAATTTACCGCGCCCGAACAATAGTACGACCAGCAGAACGACGATCGCGATTTGCCAAAAACTCAAGCCCATGAGTGTAACTCCGTCTGTTGGGGCGCCCATTCACGCCCGCCAAAATCGCCGGCAATATGGCAGAAGCACCGCGCCGACGCAATGTAGGCGACATATGGCCCCTGGGCCGCCCTACGTCGAGTAAAATCGCGCTGTTGCCTGGGCTTCAGCCTTGAATATCGATGATTTCCGCCGAATGCGCGGGTGCGGATTTGTTTTCCAACTGGCCCTGCTCGGGCAGGGTCGCCTGGCTGCCGTCGTCGCCGTCTTCCAGCGGGTCTTCGGGTTCCCGGTGCGAAAGGGGCAGCAGATCCGTCCGCGCCTGCCCTTCCAACAGTCCCGCCGCCTTCAATTCGTCCAGACCGGGCAGATCCTTGACACTTTGAAAGCCGAAATGCTCAAGAAAGCCGTCGGTGGTGCCGTAGGTTACGGGCCGGCCCGGTGTGCGGCGGCGGCCGCGAATGCGGACCCAGCCCAATTCCATCAACAGATCCAGGGTGCCTTTCGACAGGGTGACGCCGCGCACCTCTTCGATTTCGGCCCGGGTGACCGGCTGGTGATAGGCGGTGATCGCCAGGGTTTCCAAACCGGCGCGGGAGAGCTTACGCATTTGCTGGCGGTGTTCCTGCAACAGGAAATGCAGGTCCGGGGCCGTACGCATGGCCCATTTCCCCGCCACCTGCACCAGATTGACACCGCGCGAGGCGTAGTGGTCACGCAGTTGACTGAGCAATTCCGGCACATCGGCGCCCTCCGGCAGGCGGGCCGACATGCTGGCCTCATCCAACGGTTCGGTGGCCGCGAACAACAGGGCCTCAACCATGCGCAGATAGCCCGCTTCGGGCTCATCCACCGGGTTTGCTCCGGATACGTTCTCCTCGGGTGCGTTATCCGCCGTCATGAGGCATCGGTCTCCTTGATGTAGATGGGGCCAAACGACTGGCCTTGCCGCAGGTGCAGGCGGCCCTGCTTGGCGAGTTCCAACGAGGCTGTAAATGTCGAGGCCAGGGCCGAGCGCAACTCCAGGCCGACTTTCAATTCCGTGGGCAGGAAGGCCTCCAGGCTGGCCCAGTCAGGCATGTTGCCCAGAAATAGCGACAGCCGGCGCACCGCTTCCTCGATTGAAAGAATTGCCGGCGGCCGCAGCGTTACCGACTCCATGACCGAGCGGTCGACCTGTCCCACATAGGCCATCAGCAGGTCATACAGGCTGCATTCGTAATGGGATTTACGGATCACGGTGACGCCTTCCGGCGCGCCACGGGGGAATATATCGACGCCCAGGCGCTCCCGTTGCATCAGCGTATCCGCCGCCTCCCGCATGGCTTCCAGGCGCTGCAACTGATGCTGCAGGCGGGCGGCCAATTCCTCACCCGTGGGTTCCTCATCACCCGGCTGGGGCGGCAACAGCAGGCGCGACTTCAAATAGGCCAGCCAGGCCGCCATGACGAGATAATCCGCCGCCACTTCCAGGCGCAGGCGCCGGGCCTCGGCGATGAAAGTCAAATACTGCTCCGCCAGATCCAGGATCGAGATGCCCGTCAGGTCCAGTTTATGTTGCCGCGACAGGGTCAGTAGCACATCCAGCGGCCCTTCATAGCCGTCCAGAGAGACGAGGAAATCGCTGCTTCCCCGGGAACGGCCGGCCGCCAGGTCCGGGTTCGGCGGCGGGCCTTCAAAAGGCTCCACCGTCGCGCTACTGTCCGCTTTTGGATCGTTGCTTTGACTCATGGCATGATTATACCCCATCCGCGCCTCTGGCCAAGCTGATTAACGCAATATCTTGTGGGCAACTTTGCCAACACCGCAAGATAGATACAATTTATCCGATGCCCAACCGCGCCATGAATTGCCCCAGAATTTCGTCAAAGCCGTCCAATTGCACCGGCTTGCACCAGGAACGCGCCCGTTGCCAGCGTCTTTGCCCAACCTCCGAAAGCCGCCCGCAGGCGGCGGCCACGGCCTGCATTTCATCCATTTTGCCGTTGCAATGCAGCGCCACATCGCAGCCCGCCGCCAATGCTTTCGCGGCACGCTGGCCAATATCGCCGCCCATGGCCTGCATGGACAAATCATCGGTGAACAACAGCCCGTCGAAGCCAATGTGGCCCCGGATCACATCTTCGATGACGGTTTCCGACAGGGTCGCCGGGTTATCGGGGTCCAGGGCCGGGTAAAGCACGTGCGCCGTCATGCCGAGGGGCAGATCGGCCAGGGCGGCAAAGGGCGGAAAATCCCGGTTCGACAAATCGTCCCGGCTGGCGGCGACGATCGGCAGTTCCAGGTGGCTGTCCACCGTGGCCCGGCCATGACCCGGCATATGTTTGATCACCGGCAGCACCCCGCCCTGCCCCAGCCCTTCGGCCTGGGCCCGGCCCAGACGGGCCACGATTTCCGCATCGGCGGCGAAGGCCCGGTCGCCGATCACCTTGTGGCCGGCGGGATCACCGACATCGAGACAGGGCACGCAATTGACGTCGACACCCAGGGCCGACAATTCCAACGCCATCAACTGGCCGTTCAAGGCCGCCGCCTCCGTCGCGGCCATGGGATCATCCGCGGCCAAGCGGCCAAGCGCCGCGGCCGAGGGTACCTTGCGCCATTGCGGCGGCGCCAGGCGCTGCACCCGTCCGCCTTCGTGGTCCATCAAGACCGGCGCGTCATCGCGGCCAATGGCGGCACGCAGATCATTGGTAAGACGGCGGATTTGCGCCGGGCTCTCGCAATTGCGGGCAAACAGAATGAAGCCCAGGGGATCACAGTCGCGGAAGAATGCCGCCTCGTCCGGCAACAGGGCCGGACCGGCGCAACCGAACACCGCCGCAATCAATCCCGATGAAGCGGATGCCGTCATGCCGGCACGGTGCTATCTTTTCGGCGGTACAATGATGCAGTCCTGCTTCCTTGCCTTCAATTGGCGGCAGACGGCCCTGGCCTTGGCCTCACTTTCGAAGGCGCCGGCCTGAAGCCGGAAATAGACCCCGCGCTTGCCCAGATCGGCGCGTGCCGTACCGGCGGCGAGGCTACCCAGAATACCGGCATGGGTCTTTTGCAGTTTTTTCCACATCTTCTGGGCCAGGGCCGCGCTGCGGTAGGAGGCCAACTGGATGCGGTAGCTTGTTACCGTTTTCGCCGGTGCGGCTTTGGGTGCGGTTGGTTTCGCCGCGACAACCTTTTTGGCGGGAGCCGGTTTTGCCGGTGGTTTCGCCGCCGGCTTTTCAGACACCGCGACGGTCTTTGCCGGCACTTTCACGGCCGCCGGCTTGGCGGCGGGCGTTGCCGCGGCCTTGGGCTTTGTTTCAGCCGCCGGCAGCAGGCTTTCGGTCTTTTCCGCCTTGCTTGTTATGGCCGGCGGGGCCGCATGGGTCTTGGCGGCGGCGGGCTCTTCCTTGGCCTTGGCCGGCGGCTTTGCAGCCTCCGTCTGGGTCGCCGCCGCCTTTGCCGCGGCCTCGGGTCCGCTGGTTGGGGTTGCGATGACTGGAGCCGCCGGAGCGGCGGGCTTGGCCGCCTCCGCCGTCTTGACGATGGGTTCTTCCGGGGCGGGTGCAAGTTTCTCGGTCTTGGGCGCCTGCGGTTTCGGCGTAATGCGTTCGTAGACCAGCTTGTCCTGATTGGGAATCTTCAGGCCGCCGGGATCTTCCGGTTTCTCCTTGACCGGGCCCGGCTCCGCCTTGACCAAGGGCACCTCGGCCGCCGCCGGTGGCTGCATATCGCTGCGCTGCAGAGCGTACCAGGCCGCAACGGCAAATACCGCCGACATGCCAAGTGCGGCCCCTATGCCGCCCAAGCGGCCCCAGTGAATTTCCGTGGCGCCGTCTTCGTCCGGCAAATTACCGTCTGGCTCAACAGCCGACATGGGGTCCACCCTTTCGATCAAAGCTCAAAGCGCCCCAGCTACGCCGCAAATACGCCGCTACATCTTTTCGACCGGTTCAACCCCCATGATCGCCAGTCCGGAAGCCAGCACGAACGCGACACCCTGGATCAAGGCCAGACGCGCCTGGGTCGTCCCAGCATCCCCCGCCATGATAAAGCGCAGTTTCGGTTCGGCGTTACCCTTGTTCCACAGTGCATGAAAAGCCGACGCTAACTCATTCAAATAAAAGGCTATTCTGTGTGGCTCCCGGGCCTGGGCCGCGATCTCCACGGCCCGGGGCCAGGTCGCCATTTGTTTGATCAGGTCCAATTCCGCCGAATCAGTCAGGCCCGCCAGGTCCGCATGCGCCAGGGTTTCGGGATCCACGGCCAAGTCCGGCATCTCATCCAGCACCCGCCGCAGCACCGAATGGATGCGGGCATGGGCGTATTGTACATAGAAAACCGGATTGTCCCTTGATTGCTCCATGGCCAATTCAAAGTCGAAATCCAGCGGCGCGTCATTCTTGCGGGTCAGCATCATGAACCGCACCACATCGCGCCCCACTTCCTCCACCAATTCCCGCAGGGTGATGAAGTTGCCGGCGCGCTTGGACATCCGAACCACCTCTCCGCCACGCAGCAGGCGCACCATCTGGCATAGACGCACGTCCAGTCGGCCCTCGTCGTTGCTCAGGGCGCGCACGACGGCATTCATCCGCTTGATATAGCCGCCATGATCAGCGCCCCAGACGTCGACCATCTGCTTGAAGCCCCGTTCCACCTTGTCGTGATGATAAGCAATATCGGCGGCGAAGTAGGTCCAGGCGCCATCCGATTTACGCAATGGCCGGTCCACGTCGTCGCCGAACTGGCTGGACTTGAACAGGGTCTGCGGCCTGGGCTCCCAATCCTCGGGCGTCTTGCCTTTCGGCGGCTCCAGCACGCCGGTGTAGATCAGGTCCTTGTCCTCCAGCGCCGCCAGGGCGCTGTCGATACCGCCGTCGCGGTGCAGGCTTTCCTCCGAGAAAAACACCTCCTGCTCAATCCCCAGGCTGGCCAGATCGGCGCGCACCAGATCCATCATGGCATCGACCGCGAAGCGGCGGAATTCACCCAACCATTCCGCTTCGTCCAGATCCCGCCATTTGTCGCCGTCGCGCTTGGCCATGGCCTGTCCCACCGGGACCAGATAGTCGCCGGGGTACATGCCCTCGGGGATTTCCCCGACCGCCTCGCCCAGGGCTTCGCGATAACGCAGATGCACCGACCGGGCCAGGACATCGACCTGGGCGCCGGCATCGTTGATGTAATATTCCTTGCAGACGTCATGGCCGACCTTGGCCAACAGGTTGGCCAGGGCATCGCCATAAACCGCGCCGCGCACATGGCCGATGTGCAATGGGCCGGTGGGATTGGCGGAGACGTACTCGACGTTGATCTTCTCCCCCGCCGCGGCCTCTGAATCGCCATAGGCCGTGCCGGCGCGCAGGACATCGCCCAGGCGGGCGCGCCAGAAATCGTCCGACAGGCGCAGGTTGATGAAACCGGGCCCGGCGATATCGGCCGCCTCCACCACATCCAGCCCGGCCAGGCGCGCGGCCAACGGCGTGGCGATGTCGCGGGGCTTCATCGCCGCCTGTTTCGTCAGCACCAGGGCGGCATTGGTCGCCACGTCGCCATGGCTGGGATCGCGCGGCGCTTCGACGGCCAGATTGGCGAAGTCCATGCCGGCAGGCAGGACACCGTCGTCAGCCAGGGCGCCGACCATGGCGATCACCTGTTCGCGAATATAGGCGTAAGGGTTCATTGTGCTCGATACAGTCCTTTAGGTCGTATCGCCGAAATGACGGCGGTGTTCTTCCAGGGCAAAGCGGTCGGTCATGCCGGCGATGAAATCCGCGACCCGGCGCGGCGTATCCGGCTGATGCGGGCCGCGATGCCGGGGCAGATGCTCCGGTTGCGCCGTATACAGCCCGAACAATTCCCTGACAACCCGCCCGGCCTGTTCGGTCATGCGGTTGACTTTCGGGTGGCGGTACATCTGGTCGAAAAGAAACTGTTTCATGTCCGCCTGCGCCGCCGTCATGTCTTGGGAAAAGGCAATGACCGGGCCCGGCAAGGCCCGGATATCCTCCACCGACCGGGCATCGGCGCGGGACAATCTGGCCCGGCTTTCATCGATCACGTCATCAACCATGACCCCGATCAGGCGGCGCACGGTTTCATGGGCCAACTGTTCCCGGCTCAGATCCCGATAGCGTCCCTGCAACTCCGCCAATACCGGCGCCACCTGGGGTACCTGGGCCAGCGCCTCGGCGGCGAACAGTTCCGCCCTGAGGCCGTCGTCGATATCGTGATTGTCATAGGCGATATCGTCCGCCAGGGCCGCGACCTGCGCCTCCGGCCCGGCATAGGTGGCCAATTCCAGATCATGGCCGGCCATATATTCCGCCGTCGCCAGGGGCAGCGGATCATCCAGCACGGGGCCGTTGTGTTTGACCGTGCCTTCCAGGGTTTCCCAGGTCAGATTGAGGCCTGGAAAATCCGCATAGCGGTGTTCCAGCAAGGTAATGACGCGCAGGGCCTGGGCATTGTGATCGAAACCGCCGTGGGGCTGCATCAGCTCGTCCAGGACGTCCTCGCCGGCATGGCCGAACGGCGTGTGCCCTAAATCATGCGCCAGGGCCAGGGCTTCGGCCAGATCCTCGTTCAGGCCCAGGGCGCGGCAAATGGAGCGGGCGATTTGCGCCACTTCCAGGGAATGGGTCAGCCGCGTGCGGTAATGGTCGCCCTCGTGATAAACGAACACCTGGGTTTTGTATTGCAGGCGGCGAAAGGCGGCGGAATGAATGATCCGGTCCCGGTCACGCTGGAAAGCGGTTCTGGTGGCGCTTTCGGGCTCGTCAAACAGCCGTCCCCGGCTTTTCGCCGGATCGGTGGCATAGGGTGCAAGGGCTCCTGGGTTGGTTCCTGGCTCGGTCATTGCCGGCAACCTAACGCCATTTGCGGATTGTTGGAACCTGCACTGGGTGATTGACTTTTGCGGCGCCAATCTTACATTCAGTTAACCAAATGGGGATACGGTGGGTTAATGACCGAGATTACGCAAAATGATGCGGCAAGCAGTGGCGTGACCGTCACGGGGGACGCCGCCAAGCGCATCGCCTTTCTGATGCAGCAGGAAGGCGAGGATGCCAAGCTGCGCATCGAGGTTCAGGGCGGCGGCTGTTCCGGCTTCAGCTACGGTTTCCGCTTCGATCATCAGATCAACGACGATGATCTGGTGATCGAGCATGAGGACGCGGTGGTGCTGATCGACGAGACCTCGCTGCAATTCCTCGGCGGCGCCAAGATCGACTATGTCGAGGATCTGATGGCGGCATCCTTCCGCATCGACAATCCCAACGCTTCTTCGGCCTGCGGCTGCGGCACCTCTTTCGCCATATAACGCGGTAATGACGCTTGCCATGAAGGTGGCGGCCATGCCTGTATGGCTGCCATGAAGATTGCCACCTGGAATGTGAATTCGATCAAGGCGCGCCTGCCCCGTGTCCTGGAATGGCTGGAACAGGCCAAGCCCGATGTGGCTCTGTTGCAGGAATTGAAGGTCACGGACGAAGCCTTCCCTTACGAGCCGATTGAGGATCTTGGCTACAACACCGCCGTGCATGGGCAAAAAACCTATAACGGCGTGGCCATTCTTTCCAAGCGGCCGATCGAGGATATCCAACGCGGCCTGCCCGGCGACGAGGATGACGATCAGGCCCGCTATATCGAGGCAGTGGTGGATACGGTGCGCGTTGCCTCGATCTACCTGCCCAACGGCAATCCCACGGATAGCGAGAAATACCCTTACAAACTGGCTTGGATGGATCGTCTTGTCGCCCATGCCCGTGAATTGTTGACGCATGAGGAGGCCCTGGTGCTGGGCGGCGATTACAACATCATTCCCGAGGACCGGGATTGTTACGATCCACCCGGCTTCGCCGCCGATGCCCTGTGCCTGCCCGAAAGCCGGGCCAGATGGCGGCAATTGCTGTACCTGGGCCTAACGGAGGCTTTCCGGGCCCGGCATCCGGATCTCAATGCGTACAGCTATTGGGACTACCAGGCTGGCGCCTGGCAAAAAGATAACGGCGTGCGCATCGATCATCTATTGCTGAGCCCGCAGGCTGCGGACCGCTTGGGCGATGTGGAAATCGACCGCACGCCGCGCGGTAAAGAGCGCCCGTCTGATCACACACCAGTGTGGTGCGAGATTGAGGACTAGGCACTAATTGATCGATGAAACGACAAATTTAATGATGAAAAAATCTTAATAATATCAATTTATTATACGTTATTATTTAGAATTAAGATTAACTATTCTGCACCTCTGTCGCGACATTTCCGGGCCGGACTGCGGGTATGATATAGGGCCGGCCCCAGGTTATGGGACCGGCCCTGATTTCAGAAGATCTACCTAACTACAGGTCAGCGTAGCGTTTCAGGTGATGATCCTTGTTGCCGAACATGGTGTCGATCATGGTCAGGCGCTTGAAATAATGGCCCACATGCAATTCGTCCGTCATGCCCATGCCGCCGTGCAATTGCACCGACTGCTGGCCCACGTAGCGGCCTGAATTGCCGATCTGCACCTTGGCCGCGGAAACCGCCTTGGCGCGTTCGGTCGCATCCTCGTCGCCAACTTTCAGGTTGACCATGTAGCACATGGAGCGGGCCTGCTCGCATTCCATGAACATATCGACCATGCGATGCTGTAGGACCTGGAATTTCGACAGAGGCACGCCGAACTGAACCCGGGTTTTGAGGTATTCGTTGGTGGTTTCCTGCAACACATCCATGCAGCCCACGGCTTCGGCGCAAATGGCGGCAATGGCCTGGCCGACCACTTCATCCATCAATGCGGCACCGCCGCCGACCTCGCCCAGAACCGTGCCGGCAACACCGTCCATCTCCAATTCCGAGGCGCGCAGGCCGTCGACGGTGGGATAGTCCCGGCGGCTCAAACCGCTGGAGTTGTTGTCGATCAGGAAAAGCGTGATGCCGTCGGCATCCCGGCTGCCGCCCGAGGTGCGGGCCGAAACGATAATCTTGTCCGCCGTAGCGGCATGGAAGACCACGCCCTTGTGGCCGGAAATGCTATAGCCGTCGCCGCTTTTTTCAGCCTTGCATTCCACATCGTTCAGATCGAAGCGCGATTGCCGCTCGGCATAGGCAAAGGCCAACTTCAACTCGCCCGCCGCCAGCTTCGGCAACAGTTCGGTCTTTTGTTCCTTGCTGCCGCCGGCCATTAGGAAGCCGCCGCCAATCACGATGGAGGACATATAGGGCTCCACCACCAGACCGCGGCCGAATTCTTCCATCAACACCATGGTTTCGACGGAACCGCCGCCGATGCCGCCATATTCCTCCGGCAAGGGCAGCGCCAGCCAGCCCAATTCGGCCATCTTGGCCCAATTATCTTCGCTGTAGCCAATGTCCGAGGCGACCAGTTTCCGCCTCGATTCCAGTTCGTATTCGTCCCGTACGAACCGCTGTACGCTGTCCTTCAGCAGTTGTTGTTCTTCGCTGAGGGAAAAATCCATGACGCTCTCCTACCAAAATTTTCTATCTATCAACTAACACGATCCGCCCATGCGGAAAAGTACCGTTATGCCGCGCGTACGAAATTGGGCCCTACATTCCCAACACCGCCTTGGAAAGTATGTTGCGCTGGATCTCGTTGGACCCGGCGTAAATCGCCGTCTTGCGATAATTGAAGTATTGCGGCGCCGCCGGCGCGGCATAATCGGGGCCCACGGACGGCTGGTTATAGCCATGTACCAGGGCATCGCGGATATAGGGATTGCCGTAATGGCCGACGGCCCGCAGGGTCAGCTCTGAGGCCAATTGCTGCAAATCGGTGCCGATGATTTTCAGATACGATGCCTCGGCGCCGGGGTTGCTGTTGCCCAGGGTGCGCAGTTCCAGAAACTCGTAGGTCCGCAACTGCACCTCATAGTCGGCCAATTGCGCCTGGAACGAAGGATCGCTGCTCAACGGCGCACCGTTGGCGCATTCCTGGTCGGCGATCGTGCGCAGGCGGTGCAATTGCTGCTTCAGGCCGCCGGTCAGGCTGTTGGAACGTTCGAACAGCAGCAGAAATTTGGCGTAGGTCCAGCCTTCGTTCTCGACGCCGATCAGATTGTCGGCTGGCACCCGTACATCGGTGAAAAAGACGCTGTTGACCTCGTGCGAACCATCGATGGTGATGATCGGCGTAACCTCAATGCCGGGACTTTTCATGTCGATCAGCAGGAACGAAATACCCTCCTGCGGCTTACCATCGCTGGAGGTGCGGACCAGGCAAAAGATCCAATCGGCAAATTGCGCCAGGGTGGTCCAGGTCTTGGTACCGTTGACGATATAGTCGTCGCCGTCGCGGACCGCCTTGGTCTGCAGCGAAGCCAGGTCAGAGCCCGAGCCCGGTTCGGAATAGCCCTGACACCACCATGCGGTACTGTCGAGGATATCGGGCAGAAAGCGCTGTTTCTGCTCGTCGCTGCCGAATGTGAAGATGACCGGCGCCACCATGCGCACGCCGAACGGAATGACCGGCGGGCAATAGCCCTCGACCTGCTCGTTCTGGAACAAATAATGCTGCGTCGGGCGCCATTCCACACCGCCCAGCCCGACCGGCCAATGAGGTGCGAACCAGCCGCGCTCGTTCAGCTTTTTCTGCCAGAAGACAAAATCTTCCTTGTCCAGATGCAGGCCCCGCTGCACCTTTTCACGCAGATCGGTGGGTAGATTTTCGGCGATAAACTGGCGCACCTCGATCTGGAACGCCAGATCCTCGCCGCGAAATTGCATGTCCATCCGTGGGACTCCCTGGTATGGCCGCCTTAAAGCCCCAGAACCATTTTGGCGATGATATTGCGCTGGATCTCGTTGCTGCCGCCGTAAATGGTCGCAGCCCGGCTGAACAGGTATTGCGGCATTTGCGCCGCCGCATAGTCCGGCCCGATCGACGGTTCATTCCAGCCGTCGCTCAATTGTTCCAATTCGAATGGCGAGGCGTAGTAGCCAAGCGCTTCGATGGTCAATTCGGTCAATTCCTGGCGGATTTCAGTGCCGCGGATCTTCAACAACGACACTTCCGCGCCGATCGGGCGCCCGGCCGCCTCCTCCGCCAGGAAGCGGAGGTTGAGGTATTCATGCGAGGTCAGCTTGACTTCAACGTCGGCCACCTTGTTGGCGAAGGATTTGTCATCCATCAGGCTCTCGCCGTCCGAACGTTCCTCGCCGGCGATCTGTTTCAGGCGGCGCAGGCGCTGTTTCGACGCCCCGACTTCGGAGATCGACTGCCGCTCATGCCCCAACAGATATTTGGCATAGGTCCAGCCCTTGTTCTCCTCGCCGATGCGGTTTTCAACCGGCACCCGGACATCGGTGTAGTAGGTCATGTTGAAATGATGGGCGCCGTCGATGGCGATAATCGGCTGGGGATCGATGCCGGGGGTTTCCATGTCGATCAACAGGAACGAGATACCCTCCTGCTGCTTGCCTTCGTTCGAGGTACGGACAAGTGTGAAGGTCCAATCAGCCAGATGGGCCATGGAATTCCAGGTCTTGGTGCCGTTGACCACGTAATGATCACCGTCCAGTACCGCCTTGGTCTGCAGCGAGGCCAGATCAGAGCCCGATCCCGGCTCGGAATAGCCCTGACACCACCATTCCTCGCCGGTCAGGATTTTCGGCAGGAAACGTTGCTTTTGCGCCTCGGTGCCAAAGGTATAGATCAGCGGGCCCACCATCAGCAGGCCGAAGGGAACGGTTTCCGGCGTATCGAATTCCGACATCACCTCGTCAAAGATATAGCGTTTCGTGGCGTCCCAACCCGTGCCGCCAAATTCCACCGGCCAGCCGGGCGCGGCCCAGCCTTGGTCGAACAATATGCGCTGCCAGCGCTGGATATCCTGCTTGTCGATGGGCCGGCCCTGCTGAACCGATTCGGCAATATCCGCCGGTAATTTCTCCGCGATAAAGGCCCGAACTTCTTCCCGGAAGGCAAGATCGTCATCACTGAAAGCCAAATCCATTACGCATCACCTGTTTTCATATTGGCAAATTTGGCGGAATCCTAGTGCGCGTGGCCCCGCAACACAAGAGAACACAACGTCGCACATTTCCTGGCGAAATTTGCCGCCGCGATTCCCTGATGACACGGGAAATTATCGTGGCCAATATACGTCCTGCGCTGGGCTGAAGTAATCGGCCGGTTCGGCAAAATGCCGATGGTCTTAGGTTGATGATTAATTCCAAGTGAGTTTTGCCGCCATGACGAGCCCATATCTGCAACAACGCCTCCGCAGCCTGGATGAAGCAGAGCAGGACAGGTTGCTGAAAAATCTGCGCAATCGCCACAAGAGCAACGAAATCGCCAACAAGAAGGCCAAATCGGTCGATGGCGACAACGTCCACCCCCTTGGCCCGCGGCTCATCAATGGATTTGGCCGGCGCGCCCGGTAAGTAACCCCTTGATTGTCGTCTTCGGCTCGATCGGATTGGATATCGTCCAATCGGTCATATGCCTGCCGCGCCCTGGTGAGACGGTATTGACTGCGGACTACGTCATGCTGCCCGGCGGCAAGGGGGCCAATCAGGCTCTTGCAGCGGCCCGCGCCGGCGGCACCGCTAGCTTCGTTGCTTCAGTCGGCGATGATGATTTTGGCCACCGCGCCCTGGCCAACCTGGACCAGGCCGGCGTTGATCTAAGCCAGGTGGCGCGGCGCAAACGGCCAACGGCCTGCGCCACGATTTCCGTCGCCCAAGACGGGGAAAATCAGATCGTGGTCTCCTCCGGCGCCAATCTGGAAACCGTGGCGGGCCAACTCCAATCGGGCCCACGGGAATTGTCGCCGGGCGATCTGGTACTGCAGCAAATGGAAATCCCCCTGCCCGAGATCTGCGCCGGTGTTGATCTGGCGCATCAGCGGGGTGCCAGGAATATTCTCAATGCCGCACCCTTCCAGCCGATCCCAACGGACACGTTGGCGAAACTGGACCTGCTGATCGTCAACGAGGTTGAAGCGGAAATGCTGGCCGATGATCTCGGCCTGGACAGCGGCGATCTCATGGGCGTTTGTGGCGAGGTGCTACGGCGCTTTGACGTGACGGTGGTGCTGACCCTGGGCGCCGATGGCGCGGTGCTCTTCGCCCCGGAGCGAACCCTGCGGGCCAGCGCCCTGCCGATCCAGGCGTTGGATACGGTCGGCGCCGGCGATGCCTTTGTCGGGGCGTTTGTCGCGGCAATGGGCGCGGATATGGCGCTGGACGACTGTCTGCGCTGGGCCAGCGTGGCAGGCGGATTGGCCTGCTTGAAACCCGGCGCTCAGGACGGCGTGCCGGCGCATGGGGCAATAGAGGCGCGCCAGAGCGAAATTACTGTTTCGGAACTCTAGCGCAGTGCGGCGGCGATATTGCCGCCGTCGACGGTCAGCGCGGCGCCGGTGGTTTTCTCCGACTTTGCCAGATTGACGAAAGCCTGGGCTACATCTTCGGCCGTGACTTCCCGGCGCAGCAGGTTCCCGGCCATATAGTCGGCCTCGCTCACCCCCCGTGCCGTTGACCGCGCCGCGACCATGTCATCGGTCAAAAGGCCGCTACGGATGCGGTCGGCGTTGATGGCGTTGGAGCGGATGCCCACTTCGCCATAGTCCACCGCGTATTGCCGCATCAGGAACATCGTCGCCGCTTTGGGCAGCCCGTAGGGGCCGAAGTCCGGCCCGGGATTGACCGCCTGCTTCGAGGCGTTGAACAACAACACCCCGCCGGTGCCCTGTTGCAACATCACCGCCACGGCGCTTTTCGCCACCAGTTGATGGGCAAAGAAATTCAGTTCGAAACTGCGGCGCAGCAAGGCATCGTCGACTTCGCCGATCTTGCCCTGCCAGGCCGCCCCGGCGTTGGAAACGACGATATCAATGCCGCCATGGGCGGCACAGATGCAATCAAAGGTTTCCGCCACCGCACCGGCATCGGTGACATCGCAGCCCAGTCCCAGGCCGCCAAATTGCGCCGCCGTAGCAGCCGCCTGTCCGGCGTCGAGATCTAGTACCACGACCGCCGCGCCTTCCGCCGCGAAAGCCGCCGCCGTGGCCGCACCGATCGCGCCCGCGCCCCCGGTGACCGCGACCACATGCCCGGCCAGGGCTGGCTCCGCCATTCGCTTCAGCTTAGCCTGCTCCAAGGACCAATATTCGATATCGAACAGATCTTTCTCGCCGATACTCTCAAAGCTGCCATGCGCTTCCCCGGCAGCAATCACCGCAACCGCATTCTCGGCTATATCCGCCACGATAGCTGCATCGCGCGCCGTCCGATCGGCCGCAAACAGGCCGACGCCGGGCACCAGAATAACCTTGGGCAGCGGGTTCGCCATGACCGTATCGGGTCCTGCATGGCGCCCAAAATAGTCTTCGTAGGCGGTGACGTAGTCCGCCGCGGCCGCAACCGCTGTTTCGGCGAAGCTTTCCAGGTCATCACTATCGGGGGCTGGCAGGATCAACGGCTGGCCCTTGGTTCGGATCGCGTGATCGGGCGTGACCACGCCCGCCTGGCCATAGCGGCTGAGTTCCTGGCCGTTGACGAAATTCAACACCGTCTCACCGCCGCGATGGTCCAGCACGACCCGGCGATGACCGCCCGGCATGCTCTGGTCGAGCCGTGACAAAGCGGCGCGCAGGATCGGGCCAATCCGTGACGCCGTCGGCACGGCGCTGGGCAGCGCGATGGCGGGAAAGACCTTAGGCCGGCCCCAGTGCAGATGATCCTCCGCCAGATTGACCAGTTCGATCATGGCGTCATAGGCCTCTGCCGCACTCTCACCGAAACTGACGACGCCATGCTTGGACAGGATCAACCCGCGGCAATCCGGTTCGGCCTCGTAGGCCTGGGCCGCCGCCTTGGCCAGGGCAAGGCCGGACATGCGATACGGCGCAACGGCGGCTTTGCCCGCGAAAACCTCGCCGCAAATCCTGTCGCCGTCGGGCTGGTCCGACAGGGCCAATATGGCCGAGGCATGGGTATGGTCCACGTAAGCATGGGGCAGGAAGGCATGCAGCAAGGTTTCCACGGACGGATCGGCGGCCTGGGCCTCAATAAGATTGCCCCGCAGCATGTTCACCATGGCGAGATCATCCAGGCTCTCCAGCGTCCGCAACCGGCGCAGGGGCTCCAGCCGGACCGCCGGCAGGCCCGGCGCCTCCAGCGTTGCCATGTCCCAGCCGCTGCCCTTGATGAACAGGACCGGGAACGCATCGCCCAGGGAATCCGTGATATCCGCCTTAAGCGAAGCGTTGCCGCCACCGTGCAGGACCAAATCGCGATCGCCGCCGAGCAATCTGGCGCTATACAGGCGCAAGGCCAGTTCCTCGCCAATGCCGGCATCATCGCACTGCCTAATGCAGGCTTGCGCCGCCTTATCGGACCATAGGTTCTCCATCTCAGGGCGCCGCGTCGACGGCATGCTCCGGGTATAGCGCGGTCAGACCATCGCGGCTGGCCGGGCAGACGCCGCGTTCGGTGATCAGGCCGGTCACCAGACGGGCCGGCGTAACATCAAAGGCATAATTGCCCACCGGCGAGCCTTCCGGGATCAAGCGGACCGTGGCCCCCTGCCCCGCTTCCGTGGCGCCATGAATATGTGATACCTCGCCGCCGTCACGTTGTTCGATGGGTATACCGGCGACGCCGTCGCCCAGGGTCCAGTCAATCGTACTGTGCGGCAGGCCGACATAGAACGGCACACCGTTGTCATGCGCCGCCAGCGCCTTCAGGTAGGTCCCGATCTTGTTGCAGACATCGCCATGGGCGGTCGTTCGGTCGGTCCCGGTGATACAGAGATCGACCATGCCATGCTGCATCAGATGGCCGCCGGCATTGTCGACGATTACTGTGTGCGGCACGCCATGGCTGCCCAGCTCGTACGCCGTCAGGGCGGCGCCCTGATTGCGGGGCCGGGTCTCGTCAACCCAGACATGCACCGGAATGCCGGCATCATGGGCGGTATAGATCGGCGCCAGGGCGGTGCCCCAGTCCACCGTCGCCAACCAGCCGGCGTTGCAGTGGGTCAGCACATTGACCGGCGCCCCATTGCCGTTTCGTTCATGGACCTCGGCAATCAGGGCGCTGCCGTGCCGGCCGATGCCCTGGCAGGTCGCCACGTCGTCATCGCAAATCTCCGCCGCCCGAGCATATGCCAGCTTCCGCCGTTCGTCCGGCGCCACGGCCAGCAGGTGGCCGCGCATGTCATCCAGGGCCCAGCGCAGATTTACCGCCGTGGGCCGGGTCGCCAGCAGGACATCGTAGGCGCCATTCAGTGCCTGATCGGTTGGATCGGCATAAGCCGCCAAGGCCATGCCATAGGCCGCCGTGGCGCCGATCAACGGCGCGCCGCGCACCACCATGGTGGAAATCGCCGACGCGGCTTCGGCCACATTGGTTAGACGCAGGATTTCGAACACATGGGGCAACAGCGTCTGATCGATGACTTCGACGGACCAGCCGTCGTCGCCAAGCCAAATGGTGCGGTAATGCTTGCCGGAAATTCTCATGCCTGAAATCCTCGAGACGCTCTTCAATTCAGCCTACAAATAACCCGCCATTGACGTCGAGGATAGAGCCTGAAAAATAACTTGCCGCCGGCGAGCACAGAAAGGCGGCGGGCCAGGCGATCTCCTCCGGCTCGCCAATACGGCCGAGGGGGTAGCGGTCCTTGGGATAGGGCGTTGTCGCCGTCATCGGCGTGGCAATCGGCCCCGGCGCAATACCATTGACCAGAACGCCCTGGGGCGCGGCGCGCTGGGCCAGCCACCAGATCAGGGCATGCACGCCGCCCTTGGATGCGATGTAGTGGGGTTGAACGATGGGCGAGGTTCCGCCCATGCGGCCGCCGATGGAGCCAATCATGACGATCTGTCCCCCGCCCCGTGCCGCCATGCGTGGGATAAGCTCCCGCGCCAGATGGATCGGCCCCAACAGGTTGACGTCCATGACACGGTGAAAAACCTCGTCCCAGTCCGGATCGTCGGCCCAGTCTTCCTCCAACGGGCAGATCCCGGCACAGGCCACGGCGGCATCCACATCGCCGGCGGCGGCAACCAAATTCGCGTTATCCTGGCGCCGGCTGACATCGCATTGATGACCTGAAGCATCCACGCCCTGTGCCCGCAATTCCTCGGCCAACCCATCCAGATCTTCCTGTGGGCCGACATCCGCCAGCACCAGCTTGCTTGCACCCAGGCTGGCGCAGGCCCGCGCCGTGGCGGCGCCGATCGCGCCCGTCGCACCGGTAAGAAGGATACTCCGCCCGGTCAAATCGATGGCATTCCTTAGAGACATTGGCGATTTCCCTTTTGATCCCGGTCAATGAGATTGTTGGCAAGACTGCAATAATATGGCTTATTGTATGCTAGACAACGAATTCGCCATAACGACTAAATATGCCATGGAACACCATCGCCATAAACCCAAGCAAATTGAGCCGCAAAGCACTCTTGCGGATTTCGAACCACACGAAACCGCGGACCGGAACGTCGGATTCCTGTTGAACGATACGGCGCGGCAGATGCGGACACTGTTCGACCGCCGCATGCGTGATTTGGGGCTGACCCGCTCGCAATGGTGGGTTCTCAACCATCTCTATTTCAATGAGGGTTTGTCGCAGACCAGCCTGTCGGAAATTCTTGAAATTGAACGGGCAACCCTGGGCCGCCTGTTGGACCGGCTGGAGGCGAAGGGTTGGATTGAGCGGCGGTCGCTGGAAGAGGACCGCCGGGTGAAGCTGGTCTACCTCGATGGCGCCGTTGACCCGCTGTTGAAGACCATGCGCTCGGTGGCGGCGGAATTGCGGTTGGAGGCCCTGGCAAATTTGCCGGAAGATGAGCAGGAGAGGTTCATCTCCACCCTGATAAAAATTAAGAGCAATCTCTCCACCATGGTGGAAAACGGCAACACGGACGTGAAGGATCGCCACAATGGCTGAGCCCGCAGTGCAGGATGAAAACGAAGCGGCGGGGAAACCTGCCGGGAATGAGACTGCCGGGGCCGATAACACGGGCGCGACGGTTTCCGAATTGCCAAGCTCCGCGCCACGGCGGCGGCGGCGCTGGTTACAGGGGCTGATACGGTTTGTTCTGATGCTGGTGGTGCCGATCGCCGGCATCTTGTACGGGGCCGGTTTGTGGGCCGAAAGCCTGCGCTATATCGGCACCGAAAACGCCTACGTGAAATCCCATGTCGTGGCCGTCAGTGCCGACGTATCGGGACGTGTTGTCGAAATCAATGCGCACGACAACCAGGCTATTAAGCGCGGCGATGTCCTGTTCCGTATCGATCCCCACCCCTTCCAACTGGAAGTCAATGCCGTCCTGGCACAATTGGACGATGTACGCCTTGATATTCAAGCCAAACGCATGGCCTACCGCGCCGGGCTGCAAACGGTTGAGGAATACCGGGAAAATGTCCGCTACATGGAGCAGGAATATGGGCGTGCCTCGGAGCTGACCAAGCGCGGCGTGGGGACGACCGCGAAACAGGATGCGGCGCGCCACGATCTTGAAATGGCCAAACAACGCCTGAAATCCAGCCAGGAGAACAACCAGATGGTTCTGGCGGAATTGGGCGGCAACCCGAAGCGCCCGGCCGAGGACGATCCGAAATATCAGAAACTGGTGGCCGACTACGGCATGGCCCAGCTGGATCTGGAGCGGACCGTGATCATGGCGCCGACGGACGGCACCGCCTCGAACGTAAAGCTGCGCCTTGGCGAATATGTACGCTCCGGCACGCCGGTTTTTGCCATGGTCGAAAACGGCGATACCTGGATCGAAGCCAATTTGAAGGAGACCCAGCTTACCCATGTCAAGCTGGGGCAAAGCGCGACCATCGTGGCGGATGCCTACCCCGACAATACCCATAGCGCGGTTGTCGAAAGTATTTCGCCGGCGACCGGGGCCGAATTCGCTCTGTTGCCGCCGCAAAACGCGTCCGGCAACTGGGTCAAGGTGGTGCAGCGGATCCCGGTTAGATTGCGCATCACCGATGACGAGGGGCGCAAGAACCTGCGCGCCGGCATGACGGTCACGGTGACAATCGACAGCGAACGGGAACGCAGCCTGAAACGGGTCATCCATGACACCCTGATAGGCACCACGGTGGCCGGTTTCATCCCCGGTGGCGTTCTTGGCTGGCTGGCCGACGGTTAGGCGGTCTTCCTAGACGATCTTGTCCTCGCGCAGACGGGCGATGGCACCGTCGTCGAGCTGCAATATATCGCGCAGGACATCGTCGGTATGTTCGCCAAGTTGCGGCGGGCGGGTAATTTCCACATCCGATCCGGAAAGCTTGATTGGGCAGCCGACTGTCTTGTAGGCGCCGCGCTGGCCATATTCCAAATCGACAATCATCTCCCGTGCCTTGAGGTGGGGATCCGCCAGCACTTCGCCGGTATCCTGCGTCGCACCGCAAGGGACGCCGGCTTCGCCCATGGTCCGCATGATTTCGTGCTTGTCGCGCTGCGCCGTCCATTGGGCAATAGTCTCATTCAGGGCCTCGCGGTTTTCCCAGCGTGCCTCGAGTGTTGCAAAGCGCTCATCCTCGGCCAGTTCGGGCATGCCGATCACGCCCAGAAAATTTGCCCACATCTGCGGCTGGGCAAAGATGAAGACATAGTCGTTCGGCCCGCCCGGATGGCAGGGATAGGTGGTGCCGGGAACATTGCGGCCGAGCTGGTTGCCCGTGCGCGGCGGGACATGGCGGAAACGCTGGTGATCGCGCAGGCTGACCCGACAGAGATTAACCACGGCGTCCTGCATGGACACTTCAACGTGTTGCCCCAGGCCGTTGCCGTGGCGCTGTTGCAGGGCCGCCAGAATACCGATCGCCAGATGCATGCCGGTGCCGGAATCGCCGATCGAGGGCCAGACATAGGTCGGCGGGCCGTCCGGAACACCGGTCACGGCCATGGCGCCGCCCATGGCCTGGGCGATGGGTTCGAAGCTCTTGAAGTCAGCGTAGGGACCGTAGGTGCCAAAACCCTTGATGGTGGCATAGATCAGCCCCGGATTGATCTCCTTTAGCACATCGTAGCCCAGGCCCAGGCGGTCCAGGGCGCCGGGCGAAAAGTTCTCGGTCAGAACATCCGACTCGGCGACCAATTTCTTGAACAACGCTTTGCCCTCGTCCGACTTCAGATCCAGGGTCAGGCTGCGCTTGTTGGCGTTCAGGATCAAAAAGAACAGGCTGTCATCGTCACTGTCGGCCATATTCCGCCGCGCCACGTCGCCGGCCTTCGGCTCCTCCAGCTTGATCACATCGGCGCCCAGAAAGCCGAGGATCTGCGCGCAGGCCGGACCGGCCTGATTATGTGTCATGTCAATAACGCGGATGCCGTCAAGCGCCGTGCTCATGCCAGATTCCTCTCTGCACGTGAAAACCGGCATTCAGCCTAGCACCGGCCGAACAACCTTATCCAGTGGCCTGCCCAGTGGGCAGGCACCTAAATCCTAGGCGGCCGCGCCACCGCGCAACAACTGCCCAGGCAGGGCCGCGCCGTCGATAACGGCATCGGCGCCCTGCTCCCGGATAACCGTGCCGTTGACGATGACGTTGGATATGCCCGTGGCCTCCGAGATCAGGCGGTCGGCGCCGGCGGGGAAATCGTATACCCGCTGCAGCGGTTGATCGCCGACGGTGGCGGGATTGAATATCACCACATCGGCCGGCTTGCCCAGCGCCAGACGGCCCCGGTCGGTGATGCCCATGACGTCCGCCGTGCGCGACGTCAGCATGCGGACCGCCTCCTCCAACGTAAACGCCTGCTTTTCCCGCACCCACCGGCCCAGGAAATAGGTCGGTAAACAGGCATCACAAAGCTGGCTGGCATGGGCGCCGGCATCGGACAGTCCCAACACCGTGCAATCGCTTTTCAACAGCGGTTCAACTTCGTCCTCATTATGGTTCGCGACGGGCATGCGGAAGCGTGCCTGTAAATCCGACGCCAGGGCCAAGTCCAGGGCCAGGTCGACGGGATCGGCATTGCGTTCCGCCGCCACCTCGAACAGCCGCCGCTCCGCCAGTTCCGGTTCCGGCAGAAATTGGGAGATCACCGTCAAGGCGAAGGAACTTTGGAACGAAGGGCGGGTATTATTCATGCGTTCCTTGAAGGCGGCGCGGAACTCGGGATCGCGGTAGATGCGGCACTTGCCGTCGAAATCCGCCGCCGAGACCGGCTTGAACATGGAGATCGCCTCGAACGGGAACGGCTCCTTGAACTGATATTCGAAATTCAACGGCCGCGGCGTGACCTGTGGCGTGATGTTGAGGCCACGCGCCGCCAGTTCCTCGGATTGCACCAGTTGTTCCTCGTGGCCGCCCCGGCCCAGGGACAGCCCGGCCAACAATGCCGTCCAGGTGATGGGACGGCCGGTGCGCTGGGCAATCTGCTCGAACTCGTCGAGGAACAATTCCCGGCCCACGGTGACCTGGATGATGCCCTTGTCCAGTCCGCCCAGGACATCGCAAAGGGCATTGATCTCTTCCGCCGCCGCTGCCCGGCTGGGTACCGGACGGCCTTCGTAGCCGACATGGGTGCTGGCCTTGGAGGTGGCGAAGCCCAGGGCGCCGGCCTTGATGCCCTGGCGCAACAGATCGCACATCCGCGCCAGTTCTTCCCGAGTGGCGGAGCGTTCCGTCGCCGCCTCCCCCATGACGTAAAGGCGCAATGGCGTATGGCCCATCAGAACGCCGACATTGATCGATGGGCCCAGGCGGTCAATGACATCGAGATATTCCGGAAAGGTCTCAAACGGCCACTCTTCGCCCAGGCCGGCCTTCAGGGCATCAACGCTCATGCCCTCGACCTTTTCCAGGGTGCGCATGATCAACTCCCGATGATCCGCCTTGGTCGGCGCGACACCGAAGCCGCAGTTGCCGATGACCGCCGTGGTCACCCCATGCCAGGGCGAGACGGTAAGATTGCGGTCCCACAGCACCTGGGCATCATAATGGGTGTGCAGATCGACGAAGCCGGGACAGACCACCTGGCCATCGGCATCAATCTCCCTGGCCGCCGCATCCGGCGCCTCGCCCATGGCGACGACCTTGCCGTCCTTGATACCCAGATCGCCATGCATGGCCGCCGCGCCGGTGCCGTCGATGATGCTGCCGTTGCTGATTTTTAGATCGTACATTGTTCTATCCCCTACCCCTGCTTAACTGATCGTCAGTCCATATAATTCGGCCACATTGTCGTGCAGCACCCAGTCCCGCTCCTGCTCTGTCATGTCCGCCGTGTGCTCGGCCAACATTTCCTGGCTCCAGGGCCAGGTGGCGTCGGAATGCGGGAAGTCATTGGCCCACATCAGGCGGCGGACATTGCAGGCATCGCGGAACCGAAACGCGGTCCAGTCGTCCTGGAACGTCATATAGACATTATCCTTGAAATACGCGCTGGGCAGCCGCTCCAGCTTCTCGCATTTCAGCCAATAGCGGTGCCGCTTATAGGCGTGATCCATGCGGTACATGTAATGGGGCGCCCAGCCCGCGTCCGCCTCGACACAAACCAGCCTTAGATCAGGGTGCCGCTGGAAGACACCGCCGAAGATGAACATCGAGATGATATCCTGGCAGCCCCGGATGATGGCGCAAAAACCGCCGATCTTAGGGCCGCGCTGGATGCCAAGCTGATCCGCGCTCGATGTCAGAATATGGAATGACAACGGCATCTTCATAGCCACCGCCGCCTCGTAAAACGGGTCGTAGTCGGGGTGATCGTAATCCTCATGCTGGGGATTGCCCGGCATCATGACGCCGCGAAAACCCATTTCCACGGCCCGGCGCAGCTCCTCAATGCCCTCATCGACCGAGGCCATGGTGATCTGGGCCATGCCGTACAGCCGCTCCGGCGCGGCGGCGCAATATTCCCGCAGCCAGCGGTTATAGGCGGTGAAACAGGCGCGCTTGTAATCAAAATCAGGATGGTTGCAGAGCACCATGCCAACGGTGGGATAAATTATCTCGGCACAAACGCCGTCCCTGTCCTGATCCGCCAGACGGTATGCGGGGTCCCATCCGCTGGGGTAGAGATCGGCGAACTTGCTGCCGCTCATCTTCAGCTCTTTGGGATCGCGCCCGGCGGCGGCGACCAAACCCATGGGAATGGTCCTTTCCATGCCCTCGATTATGTAGACATCGCCATAGCGTTCATCGCGGGCGATATGCGGTGCGCGGTCACGGAATTCGGGATCGATATAGTCGATGTAGCAATTTGGCGGCTCGGTGATGTGTGAATCAGCCGAGATCGGTGCCTTCGCCATAGCGGATTCCCCCCATACCAATTTTCTTGTTCCCGGTCCCTCTTCTAATTCAGGTCCGGCCCCTGGCCATATGATAACACCCGCGCTGAATTGCTCAAGCCGTTGCGGAAACGGCTCCGCAGCTCCCCTATTGGATGTATTCGTTCTTCGATACCCGCTATAGTATCCATGGGTCTTGAAGATATGACTTGGAGGGCAAAATGGCTGGCCATTTCACCGTTGCTGAGTGGGGCAAGATTGAGAAAGAGCTGGACAATGCTCCCGGCAAATATGGCATGCCGGAGGGCGGCCGGGAAAAATCCCTTGTCCTTGGCTCGTTCAATATCCGCAAGTTGAGCAGTAACCGGGGCCGCAAAAAGGAAATCGAATTCATGGCGCGGTTTTGCGCCGCTTGCGATCTGGTCGCGATCCAGGAAGTTCAGGACAATCTGGACGGGCTGTTGCACCTGCAAGAGCGGATGAATTCGCGCATTGCCGAAGAGGGCGGATTTGGCCTGG
>CAZVYX010000042.1:0-48592 GCA_964631725.1 uncultured Rhodospirillaceae bacterium
GGTCGATCTACAGAACCACGCGGTGATCTATTACAACGCCACGGCGGCGGCGATGCTGGGCAGGTTATGGCACAACCTCTACGACCCCGACACCAGTGCGGTCAAGTTTCCGGAAGGTTCCATTGTCGTCAAGGGTGAAGCCGCAACCACAACCCCGGAGCAGTGGCCGGTGGTCGCGAACAGCGCTATCTGGAATGTCTACCGGCCCACGGTGGAGGCGCAGGAATGTGGCGCGGGAACCAAGACGACGGGTTGCTCCAACATAGATATGGGACCGCGAGTCCTGGAACTACGCGCCCTGGTATTAAGCATCGCCATCAAGGACGCTATTGCCGCACCACATACCGGATGGGTTTTCCTCGCCTTCGTCTACGACACAAATGCCCAGGGTGCGACGCCCTGGGATCGGTTTGTTCCCCTTGGCGTGCAATGGGGGAACGATCCGGAACTGGCTAATTCTCCCTCCGGCCGCGGCCCAAGCGGCACCGCGCCGCTGAAGGAAACCTGGGTCAATCGAAATGCGCCGGGATTCGTTATGGATACATTGGGATGGGGCGGCAGACTGGCCGGACCCGTGGATGTCGCGACGCGGCACAATGTCGTGACCCCTAGCGGGAAAAGGTTTCAGGGCGCCAATCACCTGCGCGCCTCGTCCTGCATAAGTTGCCACGGCGCGTCGGAGTATCCATTCACCACCAACCTGTACCCCTCGCCCAATAAGAGCTTCCCGCCCGACGGGCAGCAATTTCTCTTGTACGACCCCGGCTCCCCGGAATGGGCCGAATGGTTTCAAAACCGCTCGGGCCAGGAACCCATGTCGCTCAACAAATCAGGCGGTGTGCAGGCGCTCGACTATGACTGGGTCGTCCAGTTCGCGCTTAGCGCCTTCAACGCCGCGAGCGGCAAAGCCATCTACGTCCACGATAAATTCGATGTCCATTGAGGATAGACAAACCGGATACCACCAGCAATCGGGCGACGGCGACCCCGCTCCGTCCGAGGCGTCGGAACGGCGCCAACTTACCGTCCTGTTTGCTGATCTGGTCGGTTCGACCGGCCTCATGGAGCGTCTTGGGCCCGAGGATTACTCCGAGTTTCTAAGTGCGTATCACGGGGTTTGCACCGATGCGGTCCGCGAGGGCGGTGGCATGGTCGCGCAATATCAGGGTGATGGCATCATTTGCTATTTCGGCTTCCCGCATGCATCGGAAGACGATGCGGCGCATGCGGTTTCGGCGGCATTGAATATCATGCGTGGACTGAGAATTGCGCAGGCCCGATTCCCGAATGACAAGCTGGCGACGCGGATTGGCATCTCCACCGGTCAGGTCATCATCGGCGTTGATTTCCAGCATTTTGGCGAGAAAGCCGTCGGCACCTGTCTGAATAGGGCGGCGCGGCTGGAGGCCATGGCGCATGAAAACGCGGCCTTGATTTGCGCCGATACGCGAAAGCTGGTCGGCGATCTGTTCGAGTTTTCCGATCTCGAACCGCAGGCGCTGAAGGGTTTCGACGAGCATGAAAAGGTCTACCGGCTGCGCGGCCGCAAGACCGGCGTGGCCTATCGCTTCGAGGCCCTGCGCGGCAATAGCGATACCCCGCTGATCGGACGTCAGGATGAAATGGCTACCTTGCTGGCACGGGTGGACAAAGCCCGGGCGGGCGCGGGACAGCAACTGGCCATCACCGCCGATGCGGGAATGGGTAAGTCGAAATTGCTGAGTACGTTTCGACAGCACGAAGATATGGAGAATTGCCGCGTTTTCGTGCTGCAATGTTCGCCGGAACACAGCAGCACGGCGCTTCACCCATTGAAATCCTATCTGGATTGGGTCGCGGGCGTATCTTCCACCGACGGCGCAACCGCCAGCCATGAAAAGCTTAAGCGGCTTTTCACGGCGGTTTGGCGCGCCAACGACGATCAGCTCTCCCTGCTATTGGATCTGCTCTCGCCGATGGGTTCGGGCACTGCGCCGGACGAGCAAATTTCGGTGCCGCTGCGCCGGCGCATGATGTTCGAAGCCTTGTGCGAAATCGTCTTCAAGCTTGGTTCAAGCAGCAGCGCCCTCGTTCTTGTCGTCGAGGATTCCCATTGGATTGATCCGAGCACAGCGGAGTTCCTCTCGCACATGGTGCGGCTTGGCCGCGGGCAGCGCGTTTTCATATTGATCGCCAGCCGTCTGGAATGCCCGTTCGTGGCCGATACGGTGCCCGTTGAGGACCAAATGTGCTTGCCGCCGCTTGATGGCGGCGACAGCGCCGAACTCGCGCGGTTGACCGCGCCCGATGCGGCGCTTTCGGACGAAGCGATTCATGCCCTTTTGGAGAAATCCGAAGGCGTCCCCCTGTTCATCGAAGAGTATCTCGACATGGCCGCCGATGCTACCTCCAGGGGCAGGGGGCTGGATATCGAGGCCATTCCATTGACCATGAATAATCTCATCCAGGGGAAACTCGACCTTCTGGACGCTGATGCGCGGCGGTTCGTTCAAACCGCCTCTGCCTTGGGACGGACATTCGATGTCGAGGTTGTAAAGAATGTCTCCGCCTTGGATGACGATTCGGTAGCGGCTTCCGCCAGACTATTGGTCGAAAGAAAACTGGCCGTATCGGACCGCAGGGAAGCGGGCCGCACGACCTATTCCTTCACCCATGCATTAGTCCGCGACGCCGTCTACGCCTCGATGGGCCGTCGGCCCCGGCAAGAGATGCATTCCAAGATCGCCGCGCATCTGACGTTGCGGGGCGAAGCAGGCTCGATTGGCGAGGAAATCATCGCCGATCATTTGCTCCGGGCCGGAAGACTTGGCGAAGCCGCGGAAAAATTCCTGAGCGCCGCGATTACGGCGGCCGGCGCGCGCAATGCCGGCGAGGCCCTGGCGCACCTGGAAGATGGCCTGAACACCATATCCGAAATGCCGGATGGCAAAGAGCGGGACGGGTTCGAGCTGCAACTGCGCACCATTCAGGCGCCAACGCAAATGGTTACGCGCGGCCCAGGCAACCCTGATTTCGGCGCGACCTTGGTCAAGGTCCGAGAGCTGATGGACCGATTGAATAGCCGAGAAAACATCGTGCCCATCGTCTACAACACTGCCCTGCACGAGTGGGCAAGGGCGAATCTCGAACGGGCCGAGAACACTGCGCGGGAACTGATGGCGATAAACCATCAAGAGCCGAGCGACAGCGCCTATTTGGCGGCAAACACGATGCAGGGTCTGATAGCCTGGCATCAGGGGAAGAACAGCCTGGCGCGAAGCAGCCTTACGGCAACGGTGGAGCGATACGACCCGGCCATTCATCGCGATCTGTACAATCTGTTCTTGAAGGAATTCGGCGTCTTCGGCTTTTTCTATCTCGACCTGACGGAAACCGTTCTCGGCAATTTGGATGTCGGCGCCCAGCGCGCCGCGGAAGCCATGAAAGTGGCGGAAATCGTCCAGCGGCCGCACGCATTCGGATTCAGTCTGCTGGCCAATTTCGCGCCGGCGATGCTGCGCGGCGATGTGGAGACCGCGGACCGCTATAGCGAGCAAAGCCTGGCGTTTGCGGAAAATCAGGGCTTCCCGGAATTCGCCGCAATGTCCAAGTTCTGCCGTGGCTGGGTGGCTTGCCAAAAGACGCAGGCGGATGCCGGCTTACCCTTGATGGCCGAGGGTGCCGCCAAATGGGACGCCACCGGGTTCGCCGCCTGGCAGCCTATTTTTGCCGCGTTGGAAGCACGTTGCCTGGTCAAGCAGGGCGATTATGATGCGGCGGCACGGCTGCTCGACAAATATGACGCACGGGTCATGGCGACCGGCGAGTTGCAGGCGCGCGCGCCACTGCTGCTGGCACGCGCGGAACTATCGGGCGCGTTGGGGCGGACCGATGAAGCCGATCAATTGGCCCGGTCGGCAAGGGATGTCGCCGCCGCCCAGGAAGCCAACCTGTGGCTCGATCAAATCAACGCGGCTTTTTCCTAATTTTCCTTCAACCGCTCAGCGTCAACCTCAGTCAGGGGACCGTCCCTATTCCGCCGGCAGATTGGTGAAATCGGCGGGTCGCTTTTCCTTGAAGGCGGCGATGGCCTCGCGGTTCGCGGGTGCCCCAATCAGATGCGAAAAAGCCTCCGACTCGCGCTCGCGTGCATGCCGGGTCGCGTCCAGGCGCGCCGCCAGCAGGATCCGTTTGGTGGCAACCAGGGACGGAATGGGTTTTTGCGCGATGGCTTCCGCCAAATCCATGGTCTCGGCCATAAGCTGGGCATTCGGCACCTTTTTCCAGGCCAGACCGATCTCCACCGCATAATCCGCGTCGATCCAGGGCGCCGTATAGAGAATATGCGCCGTCGCCGCCCAGCCGATCATGGCGGGTAGAAGGAAACTGCTGCCGGCTTCCGTGGTGACGCCAAGATCCACGAAGGGCGCCTTTAGTCGGGCGTCATCCGCCATCAGCACCAGGTCGCAATGGGGCAGCAGCGTCAGGCCAATGCCCACGCCGATGCCGTTGACGGCGGCGATCAGGGGCTTGGTAAAGGCTTCCACCGTTTCGATGAAAGGCTGGAAGCCATGGCGCAAACCGTCGTTGTGGATGCGTGGGTTGCCCATCTCGCCCAAATCCTGGCCGGCGGAAAACGCCCGGTCCTGGCCGGTAATCACCACCACCGCCAATTCCGGGTCGGCGGCCGCTTCCTCCAAGGCCGTTCTGGCCCCATCATAGACATCGTCGTTGAAGGAATTCAGCGCCTCGGGCCGGTTCAGGGTCAGCAGACGGACCCGGTTTTCATCCTTGATCTTGACCATTTCACTCATAACATCGCCTCCACTCCGCCCGGCCAACATCGGCCGCCGCCGTCGCAACATCATACCGCGCGGCTTCGGGATCGACTATAATATTGGCCGCAAGCAGCGGATAGCGGCGATCGGCCGGACTTCTTAAAACGGGGGTGTTGATGACGAACCCGACGACAACAAATGGAAACAGCACCATGACCGATCAAAGCCGCTGGCAGGCCGTACAAGGGCGCGATGGCGCCGCCGATGGCCGCTTCGTCTACGCCGTGACATCCACCGGTATCTATTGCCGGCCGACCTGCGCCTCGCGCCGGCCGCTGCGCCGCAATGTGCGTTTTTTCGATCTGCCGGAAGCGGCCGAGCAGGAAGGCTTCCGCCCCTGCAAACGCTGCAAGCCGACGGAAAGCGCCAGCCCGGACGCGACCGTACAAAAGGTCAGGGATATCTGCCGCTTCATCGACCGGGAACTGGAGAATGGCGCCGACGGCAGCCCCAGTCTGGCCGCCATCGCCAAGGCGGTCGGCGGCAGTCCGCATCATTTGCAGCGTACGTTCAAGCGCCTGATGGGCGTGACACCGGCGCAATACAGCGACGCCCGCCGCCTGGCCCATTTGAAGCAGGGCCTGAAAGGCGGCGAAAGCGTAACCAACGCCATGTACGACGCAGGTTATGGCGCCGCCTCCCGTCTGTACGAACGCTCCAATGGCCAGTTAGGCATGACCCCGGCCAGCTATGCCAAGGGCGGCAAGGGCGCGCGCATGGGCTATGCCATTACCCCATCGCCCCTGGGCCGCCTGATGGTTGCGGCCACCGAACAGGGCGTTTGTTTTCTGTCCCTGGGCGAGGACGCGCATCTAATCGCCGAACTGCACCGGGAATATCCCCTGGCGGAGATCGTCGCGGACGAGATCGTTTTGGGTGAGTGGGTGCGAACGGTGGTGGATTATCTGGAAGGCGCCATTCCCCATCCCAATCTGCCCCTGGATGTGCAAGGCACCGCCTTTCAACGCCGGGTCTGGCAGGAATTGATGCAGATACCGGCCGGCGTCACGCGTACCTACAGCGAATTGGCCGAACAGATCAGCGGCAAGGCTTCGGCCCGGCGCGCCGTGGCCCGGGGCTGTGCGACAAACCCGGTATCCCTGGTTATTCCCTGCCACCGCGTGGTGCGCGGCGACGGCGGTCTGGGCGGCTATCGTTGGGGGTTGGAGCGCAAGGCGGCCCTGATCGCGGCGGAGCGGGAGCGGCGCCAAGATGTGGCATAGGAACGTGGCATAGCGAAATAACATGGATTTCCGGCTGTACGGATGCCGCTGAAGGGTTATTCTCCGCACAGATGATTCTTTGGGAGGCAGCGGCGATGGTGTCCGGTAAAGCGTGGTTTGGCATGGGGGTCTGTGCGGCCCTGGCGGTTCTGATGGCGGCAACGCCGGCAAATGCGGGAACCAAGGGCGGCCTGTACGACATGCGCGCCATGATCAACGAAGGGCATCCTTTCGCCTCTCCGAGCTACGCCCGGGCGCCCACGACCTTGCCGCCGGCCCGGGTCATGCCACCCATCGCGCCGCCCTCGCCGACCCTGCGCTACACCCCGCCCCCCAAACCCGTCGCCCAGGCAAGCACCACGGGCAGCACGTCTGAGCCCTACCGCTTCTTTGGTGATGGCGTGATGGACGGATGGTTCAACCGCTTTTACATCACCGCCGGCGGCGGCCTCAGCGCGCAAAGCGATCTGGACGGCAGCACCAACACGGCCACCAACTATAGCATCGAGTTTGATCCGGGCTTCGCGGCCCACGGCGCCGTGGGCGCCTATATTGACCAGAATTTCCGCGTGGAAGGCGAAGTCGCCTATCGCATAGCCGACTACGATCAGGCCTCCGCCGCCGGCACCACGGTCACGCCGGCCGGTGATATCATGATCGCCACCGCCATGGGCAATCTTTACTACGATGTGCATTCGGGGTCTTCGTTTGTGCCGTACATTGGCGCCGGTATCGGCGTGGCGCAAATAGAGAGTAACGCCGTGACGATCGGCGCCCTGACCGCGACGGCAAAGGACGCCACGGAGCTGGGTTTTCAGGTCATGGTCGGCGTCGCCTATGAATACAGCCGGACCTGGAGCCTGGGGCTCGACGCCCGCTATGTCGGCACCTCCGACGCCGACGTCTCCGCCACCGCCCTCAGCCTGAGCCTGCGGTATAGTCTTTAGGGTCGTTCAAGCGCCACTAGGGCAATTTTCAATCAAATGGATTCGCCTTGGCGATCCAAGTGATTGGTTCAATTGCTCATTTCTTAAGAGTCCGAGCATGTTTAGAAGGAACATGCTCTGGGGCCGCGCGCCGCAATGGCGCGTGTCCTTGAACGCATCGATTTGGACAATCAATGCGCTCGACGTCCGGCTGGATCAATTTCAAATCTTGAACTTTTGACCCAGGCCGCGGCGGCGGCCCGGCGCCCATGCGCCGCCCCAGTGGAGCCGCGCGTCATGACGCGCTGGCGTGAACGACAAGGCTTAGATTGGTTTCGATGACCATCGAAGCCGGTCTAAGCGCCCTCGGCGAAGCGGGCATCGCGCCAAGCGATGGCGGCGTTGACGCCTTGTTCCTTGCGGATGCGGGCGAATTCCTGCTTTTCCCAGGACGGCGTGGCATTGATCTCCACATCGATATCGAGGCCGGATAACAGCGCCTGGCGCATGCCCATGATCTCATAGCTGCGGTTGATCGCCTGTTTGCTGAGCCGTACCGAAACGGAGGCGGAGCGCGCAATCTTGATCGCCATGGCGCATGCCCGGGCCTGCAATTCATCCTGCGGGACCAGGCGGTTGACCAAACCCATGCGCAGGGCGTCCTGGGCTGACAGGCGGTCCTCGCCGGTCAGCATCAGCTCCTTGGCCTGTTTCGGGCCGGTGATCCAGGGCAACAGCATGGCCACGGCACCGGTGCCGAAGCGTACCTCCGGCTCGCCAAAGACCGCATCATCGGCCGCAATGGTGATATCGCAGGCCAGGGAGGCTTCGAACGCGCCGGCCAGGCAATAGCCGTGCACGGCAGCGATGGTCGGTTTCGGGCAGTCCCAGAACTTGATGATGAAATCGAACTGCAATTCCATCTGCGCCCGCACCTTGTCGATGCTGTCCAGTTTGCGCTCGCCCGAGGCCATGAGGTCAAAGCCGGCGGAAAACGTCCGCCCGGCGCCGCTGACCACGACCACATGCACATCGTCGTCCCGGGCAAAGCCATCCATGGCCGCCATGGCGTCCTGCATCAGTTGATTGTTGAAGGCGTTCATCTTGTTGGGGCGGTTGAATGTCAGAAAGCCGATGCCGTCTTCCCGCCGCGTCAAAATCAGGTCCTGTTCCGACAAGTCGCAATCTCCTAATGGGCTCCCAATGGGCTCTCGACCGACGCCTTACGGGCCGATACTATAACTCAGACAATTCTCGATGCGTCCCGCCAATTGCCGCAATACCTGCCCATAGGCGTCCGGTCCGGGGGCGATGGCGATACCGATGGGGTCGAGGCTGGCGGTCCGCACATCCAGGCCGGCGGTCAGGGTCGCCAACAGTTTGGCTGGAAAGCGCGCCTCGCCGAACAGGCAGCGTATTCTGCCGCCACCCCGGCCCCCGGCCAGGCGCTTGCGGATGGCCGAGATGCGACGGGCGCCCGGCTTGCGGTCCGGCGCAATGGCGATGGCACCCTGGACGTTGGTACCGAAGCGGGCTTCGAAATACTGATAGGCATCGTGCAGCACCAAATAGGCCAAGGGCCGCACCGGCGCCAGCAACTGGTGGATTTCAAGCTCCAGCAGTCGCAACGCCGCGATTACCTGGTCGCCATTGCGGCGATAGTGGGCGCCATTGGCGGCATCAAGTTCGCTCAGCACCGTGACCACGCGCCGTACCATGGCCTGGGCGTTGCGCGGATCCAGCCAGATATGAGGATCATGATCATGGTCATGATCATGGTCCGCCTGATTTTGCCAAAGGCCGCCTTCACGTGCCGGCAGCAGGCGCAGACCGGGCGCCTGGGACAGGGCCACCACCTTGGCGCCGGAGGCCAGGCTGGCTAGGGGTTTTTGCAGATAGCCTTCCAGGGACTGGCCAATCCAAAACACCGCCCCAGCCTTTGCCAGGGCCCGCGCCTCGGACGGGCGCAGGGCGTGGTTATGGGGGTCGGCGCCCTTGGATAGCAGCAAATGCGGCGCGCCCAGGCCGGCCATGACGCCGGCGACCAGACCATGTATCGGTTTCAAGGTCACGACCACCCTTGGCGTATCCGCGAAAGCCGGGACCGCTGCCAAAAGCGTGAAGATCAAAAGCAGAAGGCGCATGGCGATTAGTCCGAAATCGGCGCCAGACGGTGCGGGCGCAAAGCCTCGTAATAGGGCTGGGCCGCCGCTAACAGCGCCTGCAGATGATCCGGCACTTGCACGGCGCTTCGGGCCGAGGCCACGAAACCGGTGGATTTCTCCACCGCGCCGTACCAATGCGCGCCCCACAGGCCGTCACTGTCCCGCTTCCCCGCCGGCCAGGACAGCATGGCGGGATCAAATGGGATACCGGCGGCTTGGCACAGGGCCCGCAGCATCCCCTCGGGGTTGGCCAGGACGTCGTCGGACTCCAACACCGGCGGAACCTCGCCCCGGCGTTGGCAGGCCCAATCAAAAATTCGCTGCTGTTGCGGCAGGCCAAGATCCTCCAACGTAACCTCGGCCCGTTTCTCGATGTACGAGGCCAGAACCCGCGCGGGATCGCGGATCAGAAAGGCGTTGGTCAGGCCATCCAGCCAGTCAATGCCCATGTGGGGCAACAGATGATGGGTCATGTGTTTTTGGTAGAACACCGCCCTGCCATCCGGTAGCGGTCCCGTGGCCCGTTCCGCGACCTTTCGCCAATCGTTCTCGTAGGCCGCGATGATCTCCGCCGCCATCGGATGGTCCAGGCCGGTTTCGGCGAGATAGTGGCCATAGAACGGTTCGTCCCATACCACTGCATCGCCCCGGTTTTCAAAGGCCCGCATCATGGCGGTGGAAATATTGCGCGGCCCCGACCACATGGCGATGCGCACCGCCTGAGCCGTCACCTGTTCATCTCCGGGCTTCCCGTTCACACAAATCCCGGTACAGGCCCTGCAGGCGCGCCGTCACCGGGCCTTTCCCCGAACTGATCGCCCTGCCGTCGATTTCATTGACCGGGATCAGGCCCGCGAAAGTGCCGGTGACGAAAGCCTCGTCCGCGTTATAGACATCCGTAAGACTGAAATCTTTTTCCAGGGCCGGGATGGCATTGCGCCGCGCCAGATCCAGCACGTTGGCCCGGGTAATACCGGCCAGACAATAGCGCCCCGACGAGGTCCAGACCTCGCCCTTCCGGACAATGAAAAAATGCGTCGAGTTGCAGGTCGCGACAAAGCCGTGGGGGTCCAGCATGAGGGCCTCGTCGGCACCCATCTTGTCGGCCTGGATGCAGGCGGTGATGCAGTTCAGTTTGCTATGGGTGTTCAGGGCCGGGTCCTGCACGTCCGGGGCGCCGCGGCGCACATGCACCGTGGCCAGCTTCAGACCCGCACCTTCCACCGCCACCTTGTATTCGGGAATGATCACCACAGTCGGCGGCGTGATCGTTACCTTGGGATGCTGGTAGGGCGTTGATTTAATGCCGCGCGTAACCATCAGGCGGATGTGCACATCCGTCGTCATGCCGTTGCCGTCCAGCACCGCCTGCATCCGGGCAACCATTTCCCCGGCATCCAGGCCGATATCCATGTCGATGGCCTTGGCCCCTTCGTACAGACGCTCCATATGGGCATCGAGAAACAGCAGCTTTCCATTGTGCAGGCGGATGCCCTCCCAGACACCATCGCCCAGCATGAAGCCGGAATCGAAAACCGAAACCTTGGCTTCATCCCGGGGGAACAATTCCCCATTGATTGAGATCAGGATCGATCCATTGCGCGGATCGTCCAGATAGTCGTGACTGCCGCCGGCCATGTCTTTGTCTAGTCCGGCCGGGGTACGGCGAAAATGCTGTCAGGCGTAATCGCCGCATAGTCGAGATAGCCCAGGCGGGCCAGAGGCTGGACCTTGGCGGAATCGATCTTGCCGTCAACAATCACGTCATCGTCGATATGTATGCCGACGACCTGACCGATCACCGTGGTATTGGGCACACCGGTCCGGGTTTCAGGCAGATCGATGATATGCAACACCTTGCATTCCAGGGCGATGGGAGAGTCTTTCACCCGCGGCGGCTTGACCTTTTCGCATGGCGCCGCCTCCAACCCGGCTTCGGCCATTTCATCAAAACTCGCCGGCGCATGGACTGAGGTGGCATTCATGGGCTCCAACAGATCCATGGTGACCATGTTGAAGACGAACTCGCCGGTCTCGCGCACGTTGGTTAGGGAATCCTTGGGCTCCGTCGTGCCGGTCTTGTAGCCGTTCGGGCAATACATCACGCAAGGCGGATCGCCGCACAGGGCGTTGAAAAAGCTGTAGGGCGCGAGATTGATCACACCTTGCGGATCGACGGTGGAAATCCAGCCAATGGGCCGGGGCACCACCAGGGCGTTATAAACCGTGTGTTTGAACGGCGGCGGCTTCATGCCGTCCTTGGGGTCAAAATACATGCTCGGTAAGGTCCTTTAAATTGCATCCCAGGAATAGTATTCGGCGCTGCCTTCCAGGCCGTACAAATCGTTGCGCAGGGCCGGTTCCAAGGTGGCGGCCAGGTCCTCCGGCGTCCAGCCGTCGCCCTTGTGCAGGGTACGGATCGGGCGGGGCTGGCTCATCAGATAGATCTCGTTGGCGCGCACGCCAAAGATATTTCCGGTTACCGCATTCGCCGCATCGCTGCACAGATAGGTGACCACCGGGGCGATGCGATCGGCGGTTTCGTTCTGGCGCATCTTGTCAAAGGCTGCCGCCATTTCATCCGAGGATACCGGGATCGCCTCGATCATCCGGGTCCAGGCAAAGGGCGAAACACAGTTTGAGCGGACATTGGCCCGCGCACCTTCCATGGCGATCACCCGCGACAGCGCAACAATGCCCAGCTTGGCGGCGGCGTAATTGGCCTGGCCGGCATTGCCCACCAGGCCGGAAGTCGAAGTGAAATGCACGAAGGCGCCCGATTTCTGCGGCCGGAAATGATCCATGGCGGCGCGCGAGACGTTGAAGGTGCCGGTCAGGTGCACATCGATGACGGCCTGCCATTCCTCCGCCGTCATCTTGTGAAAATAGGCGTCGCGCAAAATGCCGGCGACGTTGACCACGGCGTCGATCTGACCATAGCTGTCGATGGCAGCCTGTACCATGCTGGCGGCGCCGTCCGTCTCGGCCACCGAGCCTTGGTTGGCCACCGCCTCGCCGCCGGCGGCCTTGATCTCGGCCACCACATCATCCGCCGGCGTCTCGTCCGTCGGTCCGCCATACAAATCACCGCCGACATCGTTGACCACAACCTTGGCACCCGCGGCCGCCAAATTCATCGAGACCGAGCGGCCGATGCCGCGCCCGCCGCCGGTTACCAGCGCAACCTTGCCATCCATGATACCCATCTTGCGTCCTCCGCTTGGTTTTCTCTTGTTTCTGGCTTCAACGCTAGCATTGTCGTGCCGCCCCTGCTATAGCAAGCGCATGACAAAATGGATTTGGCCAAAATTTCCAGTCGTTGAGCAACGACGACGACGTAGCAGCCGACGCCCCCAAGACAATGCGGGCGCCGGGCTGATACGCCGCGCGTAGCTCCGGCTCGATCAGGGCCGGCCAGCGCGGGCGATCCGGACCCGGCGCAGATAGAACCAGCAGACGCGCTTCAAGCGCATCGCCAATCCGGATGCTCTGCAATGTTTCAAGTCAGCCTCGAAAAGCCCGGCGACGGGCCTGCAATCGATAAATTATTGGATCAATCCTTCGGTCCCACGCGGCGGCAATTGACCGCCTATTGCCTGCGCGGCGATGTCCCGCCCCTGCCCGAGCTGTGCTTCGTGATGCGCGGCGCCGCCTTTCTCTGCGCCTCGATCCGTTACTGGCCAGTGGCGATTGATGGCCGCCATGATGCCTTGCTGTTGGGGCCCTTGGCGGTAGGGCAGGCCTGGCGCGGCCGGGGCCTGGGCAAGATCCTGATCGGCCACAGCCTGGCCCGTGCCAAGGCCCTTGGCCATGGCGCTGTTCTGGTTATTGGCGATCCGGAGTACTACCAACCCTTTGGTTTCGCCTCGGATTTGGCCAGCGGTTTGTCGCTACCCAAACCGGTGGAAGGTGGCCGCTTTCAGGCGTGTGAACTGGTTCCGGGCGCATTGCGGGACCTGTCGGGCGGGGTTGGCCCGGCACGCCAGCCTTGACAATATCTCTCAGTTTCTTAACGCTTGATGCCCCCGGCCATAGCGCTGGGATAATTGGCCCATGGGAGGTTGGGCCATCGCAGGCAAGACCTTGCCTGACTTCAAAGGGGAAAACCCATGAACACAGACATACGCGTCGATGCCGCCGCCTTGCGGGAAGACGTGAAGGAAAAATACCGCGATGTCGCGCTCGACCCCCATGGAGAGTTTCATTTCCATACGGGCCGTCCGCTGGCAAAACGCCTGGGCTATGACGACGCGATGGTCGAGGCGATGCCCGATACGGCGGTCGAATCCTTTGCCGGCGTCGGCAACCCGTTTTCATTGCGTCCGCTAAAGATGGGCGAGCGCGTGGTCGACCTCGGTTCGGGGGCCGGCTTTGACTGTTTCATCGCGGCCCAGAAGGTCGGCGCCGAGGGGCATGTCATCGGTGTCGACATGACGCCGGAAATGCTCGCCAAATCCCGCGCCACGGCCCAGGCCATGGAACTGGATCAAGTCGAATTCCGCGAAGGTTTGCTGGAAGAGCTGCCCGTGGATGACGGCCAGGCGGACGTGGTGATTGCCAATGGTGTGATCAACCTATGTTCCGACAAGCGCCAGGTCTTTGCCGAGATCATGCGTGTTCTGCGGCCGGGCGGGGTATTGCAATTCGCCGATATAGCGAACGGTCAGCCGGTGCCGGAGGCCGCCGTCAACAACATTGATCTATGGACTGCTTGAATCGCTGGTGGCATGCCGTGTGCAGGCTGGCAGAAGATGATGCTCGACGCAGGATTTAGGGACGCCCAGATGGGCCCGCCCGTGGATACCTTCGGCGGCGCCAATGGCGAGCCCAACGCCCGCCGTTTCGAGGTTTTCGGCTACGCCTTCATGGCCTACAGGCCGTAGCCCAATTGGCCCGTATTTCCGGCCCGCCGGCGGCAGTCGCCGGCGGGCCGCGGAATAGGCGATCTTCCATTTGAAACCCTGGCTTCGTTGACGCTCCAAGGCGCGGCATCCATAATGCCGCGTCTCGTTTCGCCCAGTGGACGAAGGCGGATCAAGGTTTTGAGCGAAGGGTAGAGTACGGATGACTGACGGAGCGAGGCTGGCTGTCGATATCGGCGGCACGTTCACCGATGTGGTTTTGGAACATGGTGGCGGTCTGGATCAATTGAAACTGCTGACCACGCCGGAGGCACCGGAAATCGCCGTCCTGGAAGGCGTGGAGACGATTTTGCAGCGGACCGGCGTCAACGCCTCCGACGTTACCCTGGCCATTCATGGCACAACGCTCGCCACAAATGCTCTGATCGAGCGCAAGGGCGCGCGCACCGCCCTGGTGACCACGGACGGTTTTCGCGACTCCATCGAGATCGCCTACGAACATCGCTTTGAACAGTACGATCTGTACATGGAACGGCCGGAACCTTTGGTCGCGCGGGATTGGCGCTTTTCGGTGCCGGAGAGGATCGCGGCGGACGGCTCGGTACTGCTGGAGCTTGACGAAGGGGCCCTGCGTGAACTGGCCGTGAAACTGGCCGACATCAAGGTTGAAGCCGTCGCGGTCTGCTTCCTGCACAGCTATGTGAACGGCGATCACGAACGGCGCGCCGGGACGATCCTGGCCGAGGCGCTGCCCGATGTCGCCATTACCCTGTCGTCGGAGGTCTGCCCCGAGATCCGTGAATACGACCGCATGTCGACGGCCTGCGCCAACGCCTATGTACAGCCCATGATGGCGGGTTATCTGAACCGGCTGCAGGATGGCCTGCGCGCCGGCGGCGCAACCTGTCCCCTGCTGCTGATGATGTCCAGCGGCGGTGTCACCACGGTGGAAACCGCTACCTCGCTACCAATCCGCCTGGTCGAATCCGGCCCGGCGGGGGGCGCCATCCTGGCCCGCGATATCGCGCGGGAGAATGACCTGGATTCCGTCCTGTCGTTCGACATGGGCGGCACCACCGCGAAGATCACCCTGATCGATAATTTCCAACCACACATCGCGCGCTCGTTCGAGGTGGCGCGGATGTACCGCTTTCTGAAGGGCAGCGGCCTGCCGCTGCGCATCCCGGTGATCGACATGGTGGAAATCGGCGCCGGCGGCGGTTCCATCGCCGATGTGGATGGGATGCAGCGCATTCGCGTTGGGCCGGAAAGCGCCGGCTCGGTACCCGGGCCGGCCTGTTATGGCAACGGCGGCACGGCGCCGACGGTGACCGACGCCGATGCGGTGCTGGGGCGGATCGATCCCGGGCGCTTCGCCGGCGGCCAGGTGACGCTGGACCCGGAGCGGGCGGCGGCGGCGGTCGCGGCCGACATCGGCGGTCCTTTGCTGGCGGAGACCAATATCGCTGCCGCGGGCGTGTCGGAGATCGTCGATGAACACATGGCCAATGCCGCCCGCGTCCATGCCATCGAAAACGGCAAGGACATGGTCGGACGGGCCCTGGTCGCCTTCGGCGGCGCGGCGCCGCTGCACGCGGTTCGGCTGGCGGACAAACTGGGCATCGACAGGGTGGTGGTGCCCCAGGGCGCCGGCGTCGGCTCCGCCATCGGGTTTCTGCGGGCCCAGATTTCCTACGAAGTGGTGCGTACCCGGTATATGGACCTAAGCGAATTCGATGCCGGCACGGTCAACGATATCTATGGCGAGATGCGGGCCGAGGCCGAGGCGGTGGTGCGCCTTGGCGCGCCGGATGAGCCCTTGGTCGAGACCCGGGGGGCGTTCATGCGCTATCGCGGCCAGGGTCACGAAATCATGGTGCCGGTGCCCGAAAGGATATTTGGGGCTGATGATGGCGCGGCATTGGCGGAATGGTTCGAGGCGGCCTATCAGACCCTTTTCAGCCGCACCATCCCCAATCTGGGCGTGGAGGTGTTGACCTGGACCCTGTCCCTGGCGACGGCCCGGCCCGGCATCGAGACCGCACCGCAAATCGAAGCCGCCCACCGGCCGGAGCCCGAGGGCCGGCGCCGGTTGTTCGACCCGGCCAGCGGCGACTGGGTTGAGGCGGGCGTCTATTCCCGTGCCGATCTGCGCCCGGGGGCGGAGGTTCCCGGCCCCGCGATGATTATCGAGGATGAGACAACGACGCTGGTGACGAACGGTTTCGCCGCGACGATCAACCCGCTGGGCCAGATCGTCATGACCAGGGAAGGGAGAGAGCTATGAGTGGCGCGGAGATGGATCGCATCCGCTATCAGGTGATGTGGGACCGCCTGCTCTCGGTTGTCGAGGAACAGGCCCAGACCCTGGTGCGCACGGCGTTCAGCACCTCCAGCCGGGAAGCCGGCGATATTTCCGCCGGCGTCTTCGATCTGAAGGGCCAGATGCTGGCCCAGGCGGTGACCGGCACGCCGGGGCATATCAATTCAATGGCCCGCGCGGTGGTTCATTTCCTGAACGTTTTCCCGGCCGACGGCATGCAGGATGGCGATGTCTATATCACCAACGATCCCTGGAAGGGCACCGGCCATCTGCACGATTTCACCGTCGTCACGCCGACCTTCCGCAACGGCCGCATGGTGGCGCTGTTTGCCTGCACCTCTCATGTCGTTGATATCGGCGGCGTCGGCATGTCGCCAGATGGACGGCAGGTCTATCACGAGGGCTTGTTCGTGCCGATCATGCCCCTGGCCGTGGCCGGCGAGATGAACCAGTGGCTTTTGAACATGGTCCGCGCCAATGTCCGCGAACCGGTGCAGGTGGAAGGCGATATCTACGCCCTTGCCGCCTGTAACGAGACCGGTGGGCGGCGGCTGTTCGAGATGATGGACGAATATGGCTTGGACGACCTTGATGCCTTGGGCGCGCATATTATTGAACAGAGCCGCACCGCCATTACCGCTGCCATTAACGAGTTGCCCCAAGGCAGTTGGAGCCACGCCATGCGTATCGACGGCTTCGAGGAGCCGATCGATCTGGTGGCGGAACTGACCATTTCGAACGGCATCATCCATGTTGATTATACCGGATCTTCCGGCACATCGGATTTCGGCATCAATTGTCCCATGTGCTACACCGAGGCCTATACCGCTTTTGGCGCCAAATGCGTCGTCGCGCCCGAGATCCCGAACAACGCTGGCACCTTGGATGCCATCACCGTTTCCGCGCCCGACAACACCATCGTCAACGCACCGCACCCCTGCGCCGTTGTCGCCCGTTCCACCATCGGCCATATGCTGCCCGACGTCATCTTCGGCTGCCTGCATCAGGCGATGCCCGACCGGGTCCCGGCGGAGGGCACGTCGAACCTTTGGAACCTGAAGCTGGGCGCCGGCCACGGCATCACCGAGCGCACCGAGCAGGAGACCACGGCCTTTATGTTGATGGCGTTCCATTCGGGCGGCGCCGGCGCGCGGCCCAGGCAGGATGGTCTTTCCGCGACGCCCTATCCCAGCGGTGTACGCAACGTGCCGGTGGAGATCAGCGAGGCGATTACGCCGATCGTGGTCTGGAGCAAGGAATTGCGCCTGGATTCGGGCGGTATCGGCGCCCAGCGCGGCGGCCTGGGCCAAACCATGGAAATCACCAGCCGGGAGGATGCGCCGTTCGGCATTTTCGCCAGTTTTGAGCGCGTCCTGTTCCCGCCCCGCGGCCGCGACGGCGGCGGCCCCGGCGCCACCGGCCGGATCAGCCTTGGCTCCGGCGAGGAATTGCGTAACAAGGGCTTTCAGACGATCCCGGCGCAAGGCCGTCTGATCGTCGAAATGCCCGGCGGCGGCGGCTTTGGCGACCCCATGGCGCGGGAGCCCGAGGCCGTGGCGGATGACGTGCGCCTGGGCCTGGTCAGCGCGGAGGCCGCGGCACGGGATTACGGCGTGGTGATCGGCGAAGGCGGCCAGATTGATCGGGAAGCCACCGCCAAACGGCGGGGCTGAGCCGACAGGCCAAAATCTCCGGTCCGCATGGACAGCGCGCCCACGACCGGATAAATTCCAGCGCAACAAATTCAGCCAAGGTCCAGATTGTCTACATGTCTCAATTGCTAAGCGACGCCGAAGTTATCGAGCGCATTTTCCACCACATAGATAACAAGAGCACCGATGCCGGCGAACAGGTTTGGCGCGAGCCGGTGGAAAATTATCTATCTCAGGAACGGTTCGAGGCGGAGATCGAACTGCTCCGTCGATTGCCTGTACCTTTTTGTCCTTCCGCTGCCTTGCCGGAAGCGGGGTCCTATGTGGCCCGAACGGCGGCGTTGACGCCGTTGCTGGTGGTGCGCGGAGATGATGGCACGGTACGCGCCTTCCGCAACGCCTGCCGCCATCGCGGCATGCCCGTGGCGGAAGGCAGCGGTTGTGCCCGGGCCTTCAACTGCCCCTATCATGCCTGGAGCTATGGACTGGACGGGCAATTGAAGTTTATTCCCGGCGCCGACGGGTTCCCTGATTTTGACAAGGCGGATCACGGTCTGGTGCCCGTAAAGGCGGAAGAGAAGCACGGGATCGTCTTCGTCACCCAGGATGAAACGATCTCAACCGCCGCCATGGATGAGATGCCGCCGATTATCGACCCGGAGCAAATGGTCTTCGATACCATGGAGTTTTCCGACGATGCCAACTGGAAGCTGCTGTGCGAAACCTCCATGGAGGGATATCACATCAAGGCGCTGCACAACCGCTCCTTCTTTCCCTACGGTTTCGACAACCTGAATATTGTTGAAACCTATGGCCCGAACTCGAGAATCATTTTCCCGTTTCGACGCATTGAAAAACTGCGCCAAGTTCCACCGGCGGAACGCCGCATCGACGGTATGGTGACCTCCGTCTATCAATTGTTTCCCAACGCCCATGTCTCGGTGCTGTCAAGCCACAGCCTGTTCATCGTCATGGAACCCATCAGCCCGAGCCAGAGCAAGTGGATTTTCTACCGCCTGAGCAATCGCAGCGGTAAAGGCGAAAGCGCGGAAGAAAAGTTGAACGAAGCCAAGCGTGACGCGCAGTTCGTCAAGGATACCGGCCTGGACGAAGACCGCCATGCGGCGCGGGCAATTCAAGCCGGCCTGAAGACCAGAGCCAACAGCGAATTCACCTTTGGCCATTATGAAAATGCGATCGTCCATTTTCATTCGAATTTGCAGGCTATGTTGGCGAAGCTGGCCTGAGGCGCGCCGATTGATCATCGCCAACGCATAATGGGCTAATCGCGCAATTCGCCAGCCTGCCTAGGCCGAACAGTCCGGAACGAGACGGCAAGTGGCCGTGGGATCCCTACGTTCTCCATAAACATTGCTTTCTCGATAAACGGCCATGTTGCAAGGCGGGGGATAATCGAACTATGGTTCCCATCGCTCAATTGGCGCCATGCCGCCTTTGTTTTTCGGAAAGGCAAGACGGTGAAAAGAACAACGCACCCCATACAGGACAAGGCCGAAGTCGCCATTGATTTTCCGGACAAGGTCTATATGGGCTCTTTCTCGCGGGGCTCGAAATTCGAGGCGCGGGCTGAAAATGACGGCCTATTCATCAAGCTTTTTCGCGGCGGCGAGGACAGCCGTGAGGCGGAAATGCATCTGCATCACTACCTGCTGGCGGATATCCTGACAGAATGGGCCGCCTCGCTGGCCAAGGCGCCGGTGACGGACGAAGCGCATCGGGACAACCTGCGAGACGCCATCGCCGCGATCGACAAAGCCCTGTCAGGGAAGTGAGGACGGAATGACATATCGTCTTTTTAACCGGCCCGGTTCGGGCGGCTTCGTGGTCGAGGCGGCGCTGAGCCTGGCGGACGCGGAGTTTGAATTGCAGGAATTCGAGTCCAAGCCGGGCACGCCAATGCCCGAGAGCTTCCGCGCCACCAATCCCTGGGGCCAGCTGCCGACCTTGATCCTGCCTGACGGCACGACAATGACCGAGGCGGCGGCGATCCTGATCCACCTGGCAGCCTGTTTCCCAGACAAAGAGCTGGGACCGGCACCAGGAACCTCGGCCCACGCCAGCTTCCTGCGCTGGCTGGTGTTTGCCAGCGTGAATTTGTACGAGGCCGTCCTGCGCCGCGGCTATCCGTTCCGCTACACCACCGACCCCGACGGCTACGCCGCCCTGGGCACCGCCGCCAACGCTCGGTTCAAAGACGGCCTTGCCGTGCTCGACGATGCCGTGGCGCCGGGGCCGTTCCTGCTGGGCGCGCAAATGAGCGTCGCCGATATCTACTTCGCCATGCTGTATTCCTGGTTCCATGGCGAGATCGAGGCGCCCCGTCTCGATGCCATGAAAACCGGCGTCAAGGCGCACGCCGTGGTCGGCCCGATCTGGCGGCGCCATTTCGGCGATCGCTGATCGGACAGCAATCGCGAAAAAGATTTTCCCTCCGGCGGTCTAGCCGTAGCTTTTCGAGATGCTGTCCAAAGGCGACTTCTGCAGACCATGGTTGGGAATTGGATAGCGCAGACCAACCTTGCTCAATTCCTCAAGCCCCTTGACGACGCTGGGCAGATAGCTGGGCGGCAAGGCCACCAGCATCTCGTCGTCCTGGACGCCGCCGAATTTCCGCTCCGCGTAACAGGGAATGGAGACCGACGGTTCGCCGGTGGCCAGGGCATTGCCCCAGGAATCGGCGCAGGCGCTTTCGCCGACGCAAGAGAATTCGTACTTCTTGTAGTTTATGTGCTGCAGACCGTTGATGAATGTAATCATCTGCCCCGGCGTCATATAGATCAGACAGATATCGGGATTGTCTATCCGGCCCGAGGTCAGCGGCGACGTGGCCAGGGCCTCGTAGTCGCCGTAAGGAGCGCAGGTCATGGCGGCCTGATGCGCCCCGGCGTCTTCCAGGGTGCCGTACCAGACGCCATTCATCCGGTCACCGGACAGCCATTCCTCGCTCCGGGGATGCAGGCCGACGACGGCGCCGCATTGCGCGCCCATCAGATTGTCCATTGTGATGCCGAGAGTGTAGCCGATCCAGCGGGTCTGGCCGACGACCTGATCCATGGCGATTTTCTCGTTCGGATCCGGCCGGCGGATACGCGGCACCGCCTCCATGTCCGCCACGGTCTTGAACCTTTTCATGCCGATCGGCGTCGCTTTTAGCCGAAGATACCTGTTCAGGCCGTCGACGATACCGCCGAAGTCATACTCAAATTTGTCGCCGAAGCAGTTCGCGGTGGTCATGATCACTCTCCATATCTTACGCGGTTCTGGTTTTCACAGTAGCAAGGCGGGATGGATTGTCAATTTGCCGGCAACCGGCTTTTGCCCTATAGCCAATGGCCGGTAGGTCGCCGTCACGGCGGAGCCATCGAGGTTGGGAGGAGACGAGCCATGGCGGAGCAATCAGGACCACTAGCCGGGGTCAAGGCCGTAACCTGCTCGACCGCGCAGGCGGGGACAGTGCCCTATATGCTGATGGCGGATTTGGGCGCCGAGGTCATCAAGATCGAGGTTCCCGGCGTTGGCGACGGCTCCAGAACCGCCGGTGAATTGAAGGGCGGCATCAGTTCATTTTTCGAGACCAACAACCGGGGTGTGAAAAGCCTGACCCTGAACCTGAAGTCAGAGGAAGGCCGGGCCATACTGCACGAACTGGTCAGAGACGCCGATATTTTCGGACAGAATTTCCGTCCCGGCGCGGCGGAAAAGAACGGTTTCGGCTATGACGAGTTGAGAAGAATCAATCCAGCCTTGGTATACGTCTCGATTTCCGGCTACGGCCAGCTTGGACCCCATGGCTCATTGCCGGGGACGGATGCGGTCGGCCAGGCGCTGGGCGGCGTCGCCGAGGCCTACGCGGGCCCGGGCGAAACCATGCGCACCGGTGTGGTCTCGGTGGCGGATGAATCCTGCGCCATTCTGACCTTCGGCGGGCTTCTGGCGGCGCTGTATCATGCCAAGAACACCGGCGTTGGGCAGAAGGTGGAAACCTCGCTGGTGGGCGGCATTGTCCGCCTGATGGGTTGGACCATGACGACGACGATGTGGCGTGATGCCAATCCGATTACCGGCGCGCGCATCAATGGCACCCGCGAGCGGCCGGGCATCGCCGCGACATTCAACGACCGGGACGGCAAGCCGCTGGTGTTTCAGTTGGATCACCGGGCCTGGACGCGGGCCATGGAAGCGCTGGGTTTCCTGCCGACGCTGCAAGAACGCGGCGCCGACGATCTGGGGCTGGCCCTGGTCTCGGATGAGATGAAAGACAAGATCCTGAACACCTTGGCCGAGCTGTTCGCCACGGATAGCCGGGAGCGCTGGGTCGAGGTTCTGCGCGCCGCCGATATCGTCTCGGCGCCGGTCAACACCCTGCTGGAAGCGTCGAACGACCCCGATGTCCTGGCCAACGGCTATATCGCCGAGGTTGACTATCCGGAAATCGGCGAAACCCTCAAGGTACACGGCTCGCCCTGGCAATTTTCGGAAACCCCCGCCAAGCCCGGCATCGCGCCCAAGCTGGGTGAGCATAATGGCGAAATCCTGTCCGGGCTCGGCTATAGCGAGGCCGATATCAAATCCCTCGAGGAGCGGGAGGTTATTTAGCCTGTATTCAATTCCTCTGTTGCAGGTGTCATACTGACCTGATTCCACCTGTCCAAGATTGAGAATGGGCGTTGCCGGCATCGCCCATGCATTGAAAGTAAGGTTCGGATTGGCGACCGAGAACACCGAGACGCTGCTCGCGCGTTACGGTCCCGCGTATCGATGGATCGTTACCCTGACAGGGATGACCGCCGCCATGACGATGATCTTGTCGTCGACCATGGTGAACGTGGCCGTGCCCGCCATTATGGGTACCTTTGGCGTTGGGCAAAGCGACGCGCAGTGGATGTCGACGGCCTTCCTGTCCGCGATGACGGCCAGTCAATTGCTGGGCGCCTGGGCGATTTCGGTGTTCGGCCCCCGGGGCGGCTACATTGGCGCGGTGGGGCTGTTTTTCTGCGGCTCCCTGCTTGGCGCCTGGGCGCCCAGCATCGACATTCTGATCCTGGCGCGGACCTTGCAGGGCGTCGCCGCCGGCATCGTCCAACCCATTGCCATGGTGACCATATTCCGCGTTTTCCCGGCCCAGCAACGGGGTCTGGCGCTCGCCATCTATGGCATGGGCATCATGCTGGCGCCGATCATGGGGCCGGTTGTCGGCGGTGTGACCATTGATGCGGCGGGCTGGCGCTTCCTGTTCTTCATCCCCCTGCCCATCGCCGGCCTTGCGGTCATGCTGGGCAGCCTGTTCATGCCGGCCCGGGAAAAGGACACGGTCCGCCTGCCCTTCGATTGGGTCGGTTATGGCCTGATCGTCGGCGCCATCATCTGCACCATGACCGCCATCGCCAACGGCCAGCGCGATGGCTGGTTTTCCAACAAGATTCTGTTTCTGGGTACCGCCGGTATCGGCCTGGGCACCGCTTTCGTCATTTCACAGCTGCGCGCCGCGGCGCCAATCCTCAATTTCGCGGTTTTTCGCAGTAAACAATTCGCGGCAGCGGCAGCATTGGGCTTTGTTTTCGGGGCGGGAAATTTTGCCTCGACCTACATTATTCCGGTGTTCGTGCAGACGGTGCAGAACTTTACGCCGACGGCGGCGGGCATGGTGACCGCGCCGGCCGGTTTGGTCGTGATGGCATTCTTTCCCATCGCCGGCCGCCTGGTCGATACCTTTCCGGCCCGCTATCTGACCATGGTCGGTCTGCTGTTGTTCGCCCTTGGCGCGGCCTTGCTGCATACCACCGGCGTCAACACCGCCTTCTATGTCCTGGCCTTCTACGTCATTGTTGGACGCATCGGACAAAGCATCATGTTGCCCGCGATCAACGTTTCCGCCCTTAGCGCCCTGCCCCCCGATCAACTGAACAACGGCTCGGGCACGATCAATTTTATCCGCCTGATGGGCGGCGCGTTCGGCGTCAACCTGCTGGTGGTTTTCATGGAGCAGCGGCGGGAGCTGCATGCCTCGGCCCTGACCGTGACGCAAACGCCGGAGAATTCCTTCAGCCGGGAACTGCTTGCCCGCGTCATGGAACTGCTTTCCCAGGGCGGGTTGCCCGATACGCTGCTGCGTCCGGGCTCGCTTCACTATCTCGGCCGCATGGTGGAGGCCCAGGCCAACGCCCTGGGCTTCAAGGACGGTTATATGGCGATCGTGGTGGTGTTCATCTGCGCCCTGGTGCCCGCGTTCATGTTGGGGAATGGCAAGAAGAAATAACCTTCGCCACCCTCTTCCAAAACGCGAAAGGGCGCGAGAGTCGTTGCGACTCCCGCGCCCCCTTGCCGTTCTTGCGGAGCGTCAGAGACGTCCCCTTCCGACTACCTAGCGGATCGCCAGTGGCGAGCCGTTGGAACCGGTACCGCCGCGGATCGGTGCCGGGGCGAAGACATATGCAAAGACATAGGCCTTGTCGTCAGCCAGTTGCTTCAGACGCAGGTTCTCCTGATTGACGATACCGTGCCGGGTCTGCAGGTAGTTGTGCACGCAGAAGGCACAGGCCGGTTCATTGGGATAGGGAACCGGGTCGGTCGCGGCCCAACTGTCGCCGCCGGTGACGCCGGCCTTGACATCATTGGCCAGCCAACGGGCGACATCCATGCAGATGCCAGGCTGACCCGCGTTGTATGCCTTGGGATTATCCCAGTGCATCTCCCAACCGGTGCGGAACATGATGGCATCGCCGTTCTTGAACGCGAAATCGGCCATGCCCTGCATCTGCAAGGCCTTCTTGACGTCGGCCATGCTGGCGCATTCGCCCGCCTTCATTGACTCAACGCCACGTGCGCTGGCGATATCGATCAAAACTCCACGCCCGAAGATCGGATGCAGTTTTTCGACACCGAGCTGCTTCAAACCCAGGGAACTGCCGATCTCGGTCTCGGTGAAACCGTTGTAGTAGCGCATGTTGTCCATGTCGCCCGGTCCGCCGATCTGCACGCCGACATGGCCAAGGCCGTCAAACTGCGTACCGGCCTGACCGATTTCGGTGGCCAGGAATTCATCATGGTAGACGATCTTGTTCGAGCCGAATGGCCCGCCCGTGGGCGTGCCGGGAATCCGCAGTACGAATTTGCGGGCGCCGAACATCGGCATTGCCGCGTGATATTCTTGGCCCAGGCGGTAGACCTTGCCGCTTTTGATAAGGTCGGAACCCCGTTTGACCACTTCGGCCTTGGTGTACCAATTGGTCGAACCGGCCTGGTCGCCCTTGCCCCACAAGGCATTCGGCCACCATTTCGAACCCATCGGCGTTTCCATGACATTGCCGTCAACCCACGGCTTGCCGGCACAGTTTTTCCAATCCTTTTAACACGGCGACTTCTCTTTCTTCGCCTGCGCTTGCGCCGGTGCCTGACCGCTCAATGCGATACAGCCAAGCAGAGCTATCAAAACGATTGCAATTCGTCTCATATCTTGTCCTCCCCAGAGTATTTTCAGTTTTACAAAATATACAACGCGCCCAATACGCAGGCTGCCCGCAAGGCTAGTTGGCGGTAGCGGCCATTGCAAGGCCAAGTGAGTCCTAACGGTGGTCCTTTCTTCCTCGGCCAGGGCGAAGCAACGCATGTTGAAAACCTCCCGGCTGCTGTATACTGTCCGGCAAATTCAAGGAATTATCCGGAAGGGCAGGCTCATGAGCTTGGCAACAAGTGAGGCGACGTTGGGTGTGATCGAAGAGCTGCGGACCCTGTTGGGTGACCGCCTGTCGACGGCGGATGCCGTCCGCGATGCCCATGGCCATGACGAAAGCTGGCATCCGACAGAGGCGCCGGACGCCGTCGCCTTCGCGCAATCAACCGAGGAAGTTTCGCAAATCGTGCGCATCTGCCATGCCGCGGGCACGCCGATCATTCCCTATGGCGCGGGGACCTCGGTCGAAGGCCATATCCAGGCGACCCAGGGCGGCATCTGTGTCGATGTCGGCGGCATGAACGAGATATTGGCGGTCCATGCGGAGGACCTTGATTGCACGGTACAGCCCGGCGTACGGCGCAAACAGTTGAACGATTACCTGCGTGACACCGGTTTGTTCTTCCCCATCGATCCGGGCGCCGATGCCTCGATCGGCGGCATGACCGGGACCAGGGCGTCGGGCACCAATGCGGTGCGTTATGGCACCATGCGGGAAAATGTCATGTCCCTGACCGTGGTTTTGCCCGATGGTGAGGTCATCCGCACGGCGCGGCGTTCGCGCAAATCCTCCGCCGGCTACGATCTGACGCGTCTGTTCGTCGGCTCCGAAGGCACCTTGGGCATCATTACCGAGATTACCCTGCGCCTCTACGGCATTCCGGAGAATATCTCCTCCGCCGTGGTACCATTCGATACCCTGGAAGGTGCCGTCGATACCACGATCTGCACCATTCAATCGGGCATTCCCATCGCCCGGATCGAGTTGCTGGACGATGTGCAGATGGATGCCCTGAACAATTATTCCAAAATGGATCATCCAGTGAAACCGACGCTGTTCCTGGAATTCCACGGGACCGATGCCGGCGTCGCCGAACAGATCGCGATGGTGAAGGCGTTTGGCGAGGAGTTCGGCGCCGGCGAATTCCAGTGGTCCGATCAGTTGGAGGACCGCAACCGCCTGTGGCAGGCCCGCCACGACGTTGCCTATGCCTGCAAGGCCCTGCGGCCGGGCTGCGAGATCTGGGCCACGGATGTTTGCGTGCCCCTGTCCCGTCTGGCGGAATGCATCGCGGAAACCCGCAAGGATCTGGAAGGCGCCTCAATCCCGGCACCGTTGTGCGGCCATGTGGGTGACGGCAATTTCCATTTGGCCTTTATCCTGGATCCGAACGCGCCGGAAGAAATGCGTGAGGCCGAGAAACTGAACGAACGCCTGGTTACCCGGGCCCTGGCCATGGACGGCACCTGCACCGGCGAGCACGGTGTCGGCCTGGGCAAGCAAAAATATATGCGGGCCGAGCATGGCAATGCGATCAAGGTCATGCGGGCCGTCAAGGCGGCGATCGATCCTAGCGGCATCATGAATCCGGGCAAGATGCTGCCGGCGCAGAACTAGGGGACCCGAACGAATGCAAAAGGCCAGCCTGGGTGCCCTGGGACCGGTCAGCCGGCTGACCCTGGGCGGCGGCGGCCTGGGCCAGTTATGGGGCCGAACCGACCGGGGCGAGTGTGTCGCCACCCTGCGGGCGGCGGTGGACGCGGGCATTGATCTGATCGACCTGGCCTACCGCTACGGCGAGGGCGAGGCCGAAGAAGTCTTCGGCGAGGCCTTTGCGGGCCGCCCGCCGGACGACGTGCGTGTTACTTCGAAATGCCTTCTGGGCAATACCCCGGCGGATCGGATTGAAGGCCGCTTGCGCCAGTCGCTCCACGACAGCCTGTCCCGCCTGCGCCTTGAACGCCTGGATCTGTTCTTCCTGCATTCCAACGTGGCGCCCGATGGCCACCCGATGCAGCAGCACCCCGATGCCGGCCCCCGCATGACCGCTTACAGCGACTTCATTGCCACCGTGCGGCCATGCTTTGAAGCATTCGTGGCGGAGGGTTTGATCGGCGCCTGGGGCCTGACCGGCATCGGCCATCCCGATGCCATTATCGATCTGCTTGGCGACCGGCCGGCGCCCGCAGTCGTGCAATGCATCGCCAACGTCATGGATTCACCCGGCGCCCTGAAGTTCTATGACGAACCGGCCCGGCCGCGCGAGGTGATCGCGGCGGCCCAGGCCAACGGCGTCGGCGTCATGGGGATCCGCGCCGTCCAGGCCGGCGCCCTGACCGACGCGATCGACCGTGACCTGCCACCTGATCACGCCGAAGTCCGCGACTACAATCTCGCCGGCGCCTACCGCGCCCTGGCGGCGGAGCTGGGCCTCCCGGCCGCCACCCTGGGCCACCGCTATGCCCTGAGCATGACGGGCGTGGATACGGTGGTGCTGGGTGTTAAGAACCGCACTGAACTGGCGGAATGCGTGGCGGCGGAGCGCGCCGGCCCACTGCCGGAGGAAATCATTGCCCGGGTTGACCGCTGCTTCACACATCAATGATGGCAGATTGCGGTTGACGTAGCGGCAAGGACAAGACGAGAATACCTTGTCACAAACTATTGTGTGCATTTGTATCGTTGCCTGCGTTCAGGCCGGAAAGGCCTTGAACGAAAATCTTAAAATTGACAGAGAAGAATCAGGGAGAGGGCTTCATGCTTAAGAACTTGGCCAAGGCCGCCATGGGGGCTGCCATGACGGCTGCCATGGCCGTATCGTTCGCCGGCCCCACGTCGGCGCTGGATGTGAAACTGGAGGAGGTCGCATCGGGCCTGCAGCATCCGTTGCTGCTGGTTTCGCCGCCGGGCGATGACCGGCGCTTCATTATTGAACAAATCGGCACCATCAAGGTGATGCAGCCGGACGGCGAGATGTCGACATTCCTCGACATCAAGGAAAAGATTATTCCGTTGGTTCCCGAATTTGACGAGCGTGGCCTGCTGGGCCTGGCTTTTCATCCCGACTACAAGAACAACGGACTGTTCTATATTTCCTATTCGGTACCGATCCACGGTACGGCGAATTTGGGCAACCTGCTGTTCTTCAATCATAAGAACGTGATTGCCGAACACCGCGTCTCCAAATCCGATCCGAACGTGGCCGACCCCGGCTATAGCAGGGTCATTTCCGTTATCGATTGGCCGCAGTTCAACCATAACGGCCATTGGCTCGGCTTTGGCCCCGACGGCATGCTTTACGCCACCACGGGTGATGGCGGTTTCGCCAACGACTATGGCCTGGGCCACAATCCGGTCACCGGCAATGGTCAGGATCTGAGCAGCAAGCTGGGCAAGATCCTGCGCATCGATGTCAACAGCGCCGAAGGTTACGCCATTCCCAAGGACAATCCGTTCGTCGGCAACGACGATGCCCTGGATGAAATCTGGGCCTATGGTTTCCGCAATGCCTGGCGCTGCTCGTTCGACATGGGCGGCAACAATGACCTGATCTGCGCCGATGTGGGCCAGGATTCCTATGAAGAAGTCGACGTCATCAAGAAGGGTGGCAACTACGGCTGGCGGGTGATGGAAGGCAACCATTGCTTCGACTATCAGGCGCCGCAAAATCACAAGAAATCATGCGAGAACAAAGGCATGATGGCGCCGGTTCTTGAATACCGCAACTGCGGCTTCTTCACGGCCAGCCCGAAGAAGGGCGACGAGTGCAAGGGTATTTCCATCACCGGCGGCTATGTCTATCGCGGCAAGCACAAAGCCTGGGACGGCAAATATTTCTTCGGTGACTGGTCGCGGAACTTCGTCTTCAAGGAAGGCCGCCTGTTCGTGGCCGACCGCTCCGGCAATGACTGGAAAATGGAAGAAGTGAAGGTCACCAATATGCCGGCCTTCAATTCCTACGTCTTGTCCTTCGGTCAGGATAGCGCGGGCGAAATCTATGTCATGGCCACGACGCTGACCGGTCCCGTGCCGGGCGGCCCCGCCGGCGGTATTGACAAGATCTATAAGATCGTTCCCTAAGCATTGGTCGATCGTCGGTTGTTATCCGCCGAATGACCAAGGAACGGCAATAGTATCACGATCCAGGCCCTTTCCCCGGCACCGGGGAAAGGGCGTGGTTTCTTTTGGTTTGAGGAGATCGAATTGTTACGCATAATTCTTGGTCCGCTGTTGGTCGCCATGGTGGCGGGATCGACGCTTTTTTTGTCGGGCGGACCCGCCTTGGCCGGGGTTACCTTTAGCGAGGAATTCATGAACGACCCCGACAACATTGCCGTCGGCAAGCAGATCTTCAGGAAGCATTGTTCGCGCTGTCATGGCCGCAAGGCATATCCGGGCAAGGCGCCAAAGCTAAAACCAAAAAAGTATAAGGCGAAGTTCGTCTACAATCGTATCACCAAGGGTTTTCGCGGCATGCCGCCCTGGAAGAAACTCTATGATGAAAAACAGCGCAAGAGTCTGACCGCCTATATCATGAGCAAGAGTTTTACCAACTAGGGCGGCGATCATGAGTAACGGCGAAGCAAACCATATTGATGAGAACGGCGTGTCATTGAAGGTCATCGTCCTGGTCGACGAGCAAGATCGCCAGGTCGGACTTTGCGAAAAGTTGGAGGCGCACCGCCAGGGCCTTTTGCATCGGGCGTTTTCGGTCATCATCAAGAATGATGCCGGGCAGATCTTGCTGCAGCGGCGGGCGGCGGGAAAGTATCATTCGCCGGGTCTGTGGGCCAATGCCTGTTGCGGCCATCCGGGCGAGGGCGATGACGCGGGTGAAGCAGCGCGGCGGCGCCTTGGTGAAGAGATGGGCTTCGAAACCGATCTGCACCCCGGCCGGCGGCACAGCTATTGCGCCGATGTGGGTGGCGGCCTGATCGAGAACGAATTCGTGCATGTTTTCTTTGGCCGCTATAATGGCGACATCGTGCCGAATGCGGCCGAGGCCTCGGCCTATCGCTGGCTCGACCCCGATGCCCTGCTGGCGGACGTGGCGGCCGATCCACATAGCTATAGTGAATGGTTCCGCGACTATCTGCATCATTTCGGCGACGAGATTGTCGCCTGGCCTCACAAGGAATAGAAGGCGGCAATATTTGGCGCTAAACTATGAAACTGGAAATACAGCCGATGGCGATGCCATGAGCGATTGTTTCAACGACATACTTTGGGCCCGCATTGACGGCCCGGCGCGGGTCTGGCTCGAACGGGTCTGGCCGCGCGCGGACGAGGCGCCGGTCAGCACGAAATTCCGCGCCGCCTTTGCCGGCGCGGCGCGGCGGCTGCGCGACTATTCCCTAACCGCGGAGGATATCAAGATCCTGACGGATGCCGGCGTGATCGGCGCCGGCGACTGGCGGCTGGACAATGTGGCGCGCACGGCGCTGTTGCTGCGCGCTCTGGCCGCCCTGCCAGGGGACGAACAGGCCGCCTTCGTCCGGCAAATCTATCTGCGCGGCGATTTTCGTGAACAGGCGGCGGTCTTGCGCAGCCTGTCTTTCCTGCCCCAGCCGGAGCAGTTTCTCGACCTGGCGATCGATGCCTGCCGCACCAATGTATTGGACGTGTTCGAGGCGATTGCCTGCGAGAACGCTTATCCGGCGGCGCATTTTCCGGAAGCCAACTTCAACCAAATGGTCCTGAAGGCGATCTTCCTCGCCGTGCTGGTCGGACGCATCGCCGATCTGGCCGATCGCGCCACGCCGGAATTGAAGCGCATGGTCGTCGCCTTTGCCTCCGAACGCCGGGCCGCCGGCCGCGCCGTACCCGATGATGTTGATTTGATCGTAAACCTGGACGCCGCATGAGGCGCCCGGCATTACTGCGATAGGAACAGCCCATGAAGATGTTTGACCACCATATTCACATGACATCCCGCACCACGGATGACTATCAGGCGATGGCGGACGCGGGCATTGTCGCCCTGATCGAGCCAGCTTTCTGGCTGGGTCAGCCGCGCACCCATGTCGGCGCGTTCGAGGATTATTTCCTCTCGCTGGTCGGTTGGGAGCGGTTCCGCGCCAAGCAATTCGGCATCCATCATTTCTGCACCATCGGCCTGAACCCGAAGGAAGCAAATAACCCCGACGTCGCCGACGGTGTCATGGAGCTGTTGCCGATCTATCTGGAGAAGGAAAGCTGCGTCGGCGTCGGCGAAATTGGCTTTGACGACCAGACAGCGGAGGAAACCAGACATTTCGAGGCGCAGATGCAACTGGCCATCGACTATGACCTGCCGGTTCTGATCCACACGCCCCACCGGGATAAGCTGGTTGGCACCGAGCGGACGATTGATCTGGTCAGGGCCTCGGGCATTGAACCGGGCCGGGTGCTGATTGACCACAACACCGAGGAAACCCTGGCCATGACCCTGGACAGCGGTTGCTGGGCCGGGCATTCAATCTACCCGCATACCAAGATGGACGAGGCCCGCATGGCATCCCTGGTGCAGCAATTCGGCACCGAGCGGATCACCATCAACAGCGCCGCCGACTGGGGTGTCTCCGACCCCCTGAAGGTGCCCAAGACCGTTGCCGCCATGCGCGAAGCGGGCATTGCCGATAGCGATATCGAGACCGTGGTCTGGCACAATCCCGTCGCCTTCTTCGGCCAAAGCGACCGTCTGGACCTGGGCGAGCACGGCGGCCGTCCGCGTATCGATCAATCAGAACTGTGGGAAGGCAATTCAGTTCTGCGCGGACAGGAAGCGGTGGTCGAACCGGCGGAATAGGCGGGACGGCGGGGCCGGGAAACACGGTGTCACCATAGGGGGCGGTTTTGCAGCGTACCATTGTTGTTCTGGCGGTTGGCCTGACGCCATCCCTGATGGGGCCGAATACCCCTAATCTTTCGAAACTGGCCCAACGCGGCGCCATGCAGCCCTTGCGCACGGTGACGCCGGCGGTGACCTGCGCCGCGCAATCCACCTTTGTCACCGGCCTGCCGCCAGCCGAGACCGGCATCGTCGGCAATGGCTGGTATTTCCGCGATCTTCAGGAAATCTGGTTCTGGCGTCAGTCCAACAAGCTGGTGGCCGGCGAAAAGATCTGGGACGCGGCCAAGAAGCGTGACCCCGACTTCACCTGCGCCAAGCTGTTCTGGTGGTACAACATGTACGCGGATGTGGACTGGGCCGTAACGCCGCGGCCCATGTATCCCGCCGATGGCCGCAAACTGCCCGACATTCATGCCAAGCCGGAAGATCTGCGCGGCGAGCTCAACAGCACCCTGGGCCAGTTTCCCTTGTTCCGCTTTTGGGGCCCGGGCGCCGACCTCGTCGCCTCCGACTGGATTACCCGTTCCGCCCTGCATGTGCGCGAGACCCGCGATCCGACGCTGACCATGGTCTATCTGCCGCACCTGGATTATTGCCTGCAGAAGTTCGGACCCAATGCGGCGGAGGTGGCGCCGGAGGTCCGGGCGGTGGATGCGCTTTGCGGACGGTTGATCGAACAGGCGGACAAGGACGGCACCCGTATCGTGGTACTGTCGGAATACGGCATCACCGACGTCTCGGGCCCGGTGCACATCAACCGGGCCCTGCGCCAGGCCGGCCTGATCCAGGTGCGCGAGGAAGAACATGGCCGCGAGTTGTTGGATGCCGGGGCATCCCAGGCCTTTGCCATCGCCGATCATCAGATCGCCCATATTCATGTCCCCGATCCCAGCCGCCGGGGCGAGGTCAAGGCGCTGCTTGAAGGTCTGGACGGTGTCGAGGTGGTGCTCGATGACGAGGGCAAGCGGGCCTATGGCCTGGACCATCCCCGGGCCGGCGATCTGGTCGCGATCAGCCGGGCCGACCGCTGGTTCACCTATTACTATTGGCTCGATGACGCCAAGGCGGTGGACTATGCCCGCACCGTGGAAATCCACCGCAAACCGGGCTTTGACCCGGTCGAGCTGTTCATGGACCCAGGCATCAAGATCCCGGCCCTGGCCATCGGCTGGCGGCTGTTGAAGAAGACCCTGGGCTTCCGCACCCTGATGGATGTCATTCCCCTGGACGCCAGCCTGGTCAAGGGCTCCCACGGCCGCATCACCGACCGGGCCGAGGACGGCCCCCTGATCATCAGCTCGGAAGCGGACCTGCTGCCGGACGGCGAGGTTGCCGCCACGGACGTGAAACAGATCGTCCTGGAGCATATATTTCAGGCGTAATTACGTACCCGGAATAAAGCGCTGGAAGGCCAGGGTGGCGACGAAGCAGACCGCCGCCGCGATGGCCATTTGCCCGGCCCCCATATGGGCGATGAAGACCGCATCCAAAAGGGACATGCCGGCGATCAGGCTGACCACGGCGCGGGGAATGTCGCCGGGCTGGCGGCGCCACAAATTGCGCAGGGCATTGACCATCCAGACAATGAAGACAACCGCCAGAATAAGCGCCAGGCCGCCGTCCGTAGCCGCGATCCAGACCGCCGCCACGGCGGGCACGGCGAGAAACAACAGCGGCCACAAATTGGCCACGGCGCCGAGGTTTTCCTGTTTCGCGATATAGGTCAGGCCGATCAGATAGCAGAACAGCGCACCGGCGCCCATGTACAGCACCGCCGGCGGCTGGGCCGTCACCAGGAAGGCGGCGGCGAGATAGACCAGAACCCGGCACAAACCCATCCAGGCCGGGCCGACGGGATCGGTCTTATGCCGCCAATCGTAGTAGACAATTGCGCCGGCCAGGGCGATGCCCGTCAGGCCGGGACGCCAGCCGGCCCACCAGAACAAGGCGGCGATGCCCAGGGCGAGCATGATGAAGCCGCTGACATAGACCGTCATGGCGCTGACCTGGCCCGAGGGTATGGGCCGCTCCGGCCGTTCCGCGGCATCGATATGCTGATCAAAGGCGTCGTTGAGATACATGCCCCCCACATAGAACAACGACATGATCGCCATCAGGCCAAAGCCAACGTCCAGGGCCAGGCCGCTGCCGGCCAGCACCAGTCCGGCCAGACTGTTGGACCATACCGTGGGCAGGTTCGAGACCCGGCCGAGGCGCAGGGCGGTTTGCCAATTCATCGTCCTATGCGCCCCCCGGCTGCCCGTCTAGCTGCGCCCGCGCCCACTGCATTTCCTTGACGATATTGGTTACGACATCGTTGCCGCGGTGTTCCTCGGGCAGCACGTCCCAGGTATAGGTCTCGACCTCCAAATGCCGGGTCACGGGGTCCTTGACCTGACGCGCCAGAAACTGTTCCACCGCGTCCCGCGTCGTGGCGAAGCCGTCCAGTTCGCCGAGGAAGATCGGTACATGGAAATGCACCCGCCATTCCGGATTTTCCGCTTCCTTGAAGGTGTTGATGGCATCGCCCAGATCCAGATAGCGCTCCAGCCCGCGCGCCGTTCGGGCCACCACCTGATGCAGATAGACCGCGTCGTCAAACGGGCGGATGCGCGCAATATCGGCCTTGCTGACCTTGGGCAGCCGCAGGCCGGCGCTGATCTGCACCTTTGGGATCGCGATGCCGGCCGCCCGCAGGGCATCGACGGCCTCGTCCGGGTCTTCGAATTCCACCGCCGCGTGGCAGAGGTCCAGGCAGATGCCAACATGGCGGTGTAAATCCGCCTCCGCCTCGGCGCGCGAGGCGCCGGTGTATTTGACCATCTGGGTGACGGCGGCGCCATTGAAGAGATGCCGCTTGAAGGCGTTGACCGCTTCCTCCGTGGTTTCCAGAACACAACAGGGTTCAGGCTCCAGCGCCAGGGCGATGGTGCGCCCGGTAACCCGGCGCAAATGCACCAGATAGGCTACATGGCGCAGCACATTGTCGGTCATGGCCCGAATGGTATCGGGGCCCTGCACATCGGGCTTGAAACCGCCGGGCACGGTGGAAATACTGCCCTCGATCGCGCCGTCTTCGGGCAGCAGCCGGGCCAGCAGGTCGGCCAGTTGGTCGGAATAGGCCAGCCGGTCGTGTGTACGCCAGTCCGGCTGATAGACCTCTTCCTTGACCCGGGCACCATGGAAGGTGCCGTAGGGGAAGCCGTTGATGGTGAAGACGTACATGCCGCCGCCGTCGAGAATATCCTGCAACTCGGCGAAGGCCTCCGGCGCCGCCAGGTCGCGTACGGTGGCGGCGGACAGGCGCAATCCGACACCGAAATCCTGATCGGGGCACAGTTGCGCCTTCACCGCCGGCAGATGAACTTTCAGGGCGTGGGAGACTTCCTCCCAGGTTTCGCCGGGATGAATGTTGGTGCAATAGGTCAGATGGGCGCCGCTGTTGTCCGGGCCCGGCCTCATCTCGGCGGCACCCGATTGCGTAGCCAATCCAGGGCCGTCAGCATATGCCCGCTGTCGATGCTGTGGACCTCGACGCCCCGGCCAATGGCGGCGATCAGGGTAATGGTCAGCTCGCCGCCCAGGTGCTCCTGAAATTCCCGCAGGCCGTCGAGCACCGCCAGCTCGCCATTTGCCGCCGTCATCTCCAAAGTGGGATGCCACAGGGTAAAGCCCAGGTTTTCCAACAGGCGGCAAATCCGCTCGCCCTCCGCCGCCGGCAACATTCCGGCCAGCACCGCATAGCGCGCGTCCAGGGCCATGCCGATCGCCACGGCCTCGCCATGGCGCAATTCGTGGCCGCTCAAGCCTTCCAGCTTGTGGGCCGACCAATGTCCATAGTCCAGAGGCCGGGCGCTGCCTTGTTCGAACGGATCGCCGCTGGTGCCGATATGTTGCAGATGCAGTTCGGCACAGCGCTTGATCATATGGCGCATGGCATCGGGCTCGAACGCCGTCAAGTCAGCGGCATTGGCCTCCAGCCAACCGAAAAAGCCGCTGTCGCGGATCAATGCGACTTTCACGGCCTCGGCCATGCCGGCGATCTTGTCGCGCCATTCCAGACTATCGATGAAGGCGAAGTCATTCAGCACCGCGAACGGCGGCGCGAAGGTACCGACGAAATTTTTCACGCCGAAAGCATTGGCGCCGTTCTTCACGCCGACACCGGAATCGTTCTGCGCCAAAACCGTCGTCGGCACCCTGATCAGCCGCAGGCCGCGATGACAGATCGCGGCGGCATAGCCGACCAGATCCAGCAGCGCGCCGCCGCCAATGGCGACCACATAGGAATGCCGGTCGACGGCGAGCTCCAACATCCGCTGCAACAGGCCCTCGACGGCACCGTCCTGGTTCTTGATGCCTTCGCCGCCCGGTGCCAGATCGATCGCCAGCAGCTCCAACCGGTCATCATGATGGCTCACATAGGCCGCCACGCGGTCGGCCAGATCCGGCGTCGCCTTGGCAACGCCGTCATCCAGCACCACGAACAGGCGATGGCGCTTGTCGCCTTCGAGGCGCGAAGCCGCGTCCGCCAAGGCCGGGTTGGCGGGATCAAACAGGTCTTGCGTGAAGACGACGGGAAATTCCACCGGCATGGTGAAGCGTTGGACATAGGTTTCCGTCGCGGGCGGCTTCGCCACCTGCCCCGGCGCCCGCCATGCCTCCTGATCCGGTGTTACCCGGTCAGCTCGTTCAACGTCTTGTTTCATGCCGCCCCATCGGTCTTCTATTTGTGCCCATTATGACACGGTTTGCGGGCGTGGGGCCACCGCATTCAAACGCAGTTCATAGGCCGTTCAAGACCGCATCACAGGCCCAGCACTTGCTTGGCGACGATGTTCCGCTGGATTTCGTTGGAACCGCCATAGATCGACGAGGCACGGAAATTAAGAAACTTGGGCACCGCCGGCACCGCATGGGCTGGACCTACGGGTTCGATATTGTTGCCCGGCACGCGGGCCTCGGGCTGATAGGCGGCGCCATAATAATGCACCGCCTCGACCATCAGTTCCGTCATCCACTGATTTGTCTCCGAACCCAGGACCTTCATGATCGAACTGGCCGGGCCGGGCCGGCCCCGCTGCACGATCTCGGCGATCGTCCGGTGCTCGGTATATTCCGCCGCCTGCTGCTTGATCTCCGCCGCCGCCAGTTTCAGCGAAAACGCGGGATCGTCGCTCAGGACACCGCCGTCCGCCGGTTCGGCATCGGCAATATCACGCAGTTTCCCTAGGGATGCGGCGACCATGGCGGCATAGGCGCTGCCGCCGCGTTCGAATTCCAGCAGATATTTGGCCACGGTCCAGCCGTCATTCTCTTCGCCCAAACGGTTTGCCACGGGCACCCGCACGTCATCGAAGAAAACCTGATTGACCTCGTGATCACCGGCCAGGGTGATAATCGGCTCCACCGTGATGCCCGGATCATCCATGTCGAACAGCAGAAAACTGATACCTTCCTGGCGTTTCTCCGTATCCGCCGTGCGCACCAGACAGAATATGCGGTCGGCGTGCTGGGCCCCGGTGGTCCAGATTTTCGAACCATTGATGACGTATTCATCGCCGTCACGGACCGCCCGCGTCTGCAGCGACGCCAAGTCGGAGCCCGACCCCGGCTCGGAATAACCTTGGCACCAGATATCCTCGCCCGACACAATCCGGGGCAGATAATGCGCCTTTTGTTCATCCGTACCGAACTGCATCACCACGGGTCCCACCAGGGACAAGCCCATGAGATAAACCGTTGGCGTGCCCGCTCTGCCGGCCTCGGAATCATAGATATAGCGTTGCATGGGCGTCCAACCGGTGCCGCCGTATTCAGCCGGCCAGGTCGGCGCGCTCCAGCCCTTTTCGTACAGGATCTTGTACCAGCGCTGGCTGATATCGAACTCCGCGAAGACGCCGGAGTTCAGGCGCGTGGCATCGCGCAGGTCATCCGTCAGCTTCTCGTCCAAAAAAGCCCGCACCTCATCGCGGAAAGCCAGATCTTCGGCGCTCATCTCAAGATGCATTGGCGGTACTCCCACAAGGCTGCAACAGATATGTTTGGCTGCGCTATAACCATCAATTCAGCAGTCTTGCCCTGGCACCGGCGGGAGTCCAGGGAATTTCGCATTCTTCGGATACCAGGGCCCGTGGACAATTACCGTGCCGCCTTGGCGGGCGCGATTTTTTTCCGGCCCTGATTCAGATGGACGTTTCCACGTATTGATCCTGCACATCGGCACACCAGTTGCCTACATTCCACTGACCATAAGCGCCCATGCCCCCGCGGGGATCCTCGCCGTGATAAACGGGCACATGAACCAGACTAAGGCCTGGATGGGCATGAGCCTCTTCCAGGGCGGCATCTAGCGAGGACTGGTCGAAGCCACCGAACAGGGCGCATACTCCCGTGAACGCGGTCGCCATTCGCACATAGTCGACGGCAACGCCATCCGAGGTTCGGAAATCGGCGCCATATTGCGCCAACTGTAGATGACTGATCGCCGCCATGCGGCGGTTGTCGAACAGAATGATCGTACCGCGAACCCCGTGCTCCACGCCGTCCAGCAAGACCTGCGGATTCATCATGAACGAGCCGTCGCCGGTGAATGCCGCGCCGTGTCGATCGGTATCCGCAAGGGCATGGGCGAGAAGAGCGGAAACCGCGAAGCCCATGTATGAGGCGCCGGCTTCGGTAAACGTCTCCCCGGGGCGGTCATCCTCGACGATCTGAAAGCCGTTGGCCTGGACATCGCCGGCATCGAAGTACTTGACTATATCTTTCGCCTTATAGAAATCGGCGGCGATCTTGATTGCCTGGGGCTGTGTCAGCACGGTGCGTTGCCAGACCGGATCGAAAGGAGCTTCAGCTTCCCACTGCGCCATTTTGAAGGCGGTCCATTCCGCCTTCTTCTCGGAACAGCGGGAAAGCCAGCCGCCCTTATTATCGAGGATGTTTCCCCGCCGCGACAGCCTGCGGTTCAGACGCTCCAGAACAGCGCCTGCATCGCCAACCAGGGCCAGCGTCCGATTGTAATGCTGCGCGTCGCCAGGGTCCGCGTTGATGTTGATGACATCACCCACCCGAGGCCAACCGACACCGGAACAATCGGCCTGGCAGACGGCTCGGCTGCCAACAACGATCAATAGATCGGCCATGTCCATGGCGAAATTGCCGCTGAGTGAGCCTTTCGAGCCGCCCACATGCATGTTCTGCGCATGGTCATCGGGCAACACCCCCGTCGAACCCGGGCCAAGGACGACGGCCGCGCCGGATCGCTCGGCGCAAATGCGCAATTGATCGGCGCAGCCACGGGCGCCGCCACCAACCTTGATCGCGACTCGTTCGGCGTTGGCGATCAGTTCCACCGCCTGCTCAAGCCCCGTGTCATCAGCAGGCGCGGCGGGAGAGAAAACGGGTGCCGTGGGCAAACTCTCCAGCCGCACCTTAACGTCCGCCGGCTGCGTGTTCAGGGGCAGGTTCAGGTAGAAGGGCGCCGCCCGCCAAGGATGGAATACCGCCATCGCCCCCCTGCGCAGCGCCTCCCGCAGGGCGCCGGGACTGTGCAACGTATAGGACTGCCCCATGAGGGCGGTGATTTGGCCGAACAGGCCCTGTGCCGGTTTCGGCACCTGCTGCATGTTGTAGCCTTCACCATGGGTCGTCTCGTCGCCATAGATATGGTAGAGGCCAACACCGTTCGACGCCGCGGCCAGGGACCCGGCCATGGCCTGGAAAGCGCCGGGACCGATCGAGGTGACCACGGCGCAAGTCTCGCCATGGACCCAGCGCAGAGCCGTGCCGGCATGGGCCATCTCAACCTCGTTGCGGAACTGCCAACAGCGGACCAGACCGTGCGCCTCATAGACCCGCAGTATTTCGCCAAGCGCCGTTGAGCCGTGTCCGAATACAGCCAGGTACTTCCTTATGCCCTGCCGCAAAAGGCCCATAACCAACGCTTCCGCCAGCGGCATGGTCACGGCGTTATTCAAGAGTCCCTGCTCGATGGCCGTCTCCAGGCCGCCAACGCCTTTCAGCCAGGCCGCGCGCTGTTCCGTGGTTGACGGGATTTTCGTCGGGGTGGCGAGTTGGGTCATGGAATTTTCGGCTCCAATATTTCGCATCAAGGAGACAGGATGATCACGAAGACTACGCCATTTCCCCCGTTGATCCCATGGCCAGCAGGTCTTGGGAATGCGGTACAGCACGTTAGAACTCTGATATTGGTGAGAGGACGAAAGGCTTGGTTGCAAGGAACCCTTCTTGCATTGCCAATTCGAGGAGGACAGCCATGACGGACAAGCTGCGCGTTGGCATCGTCGGTGCCGGACGAATTTTTGATCTGCATGCCCCGGGCTACCTGGACAATGCCGATGCCGAAGTGGTGTCGATCTGTGACATCGACAGGAATTGGCTGGAACAGCGAAAACCGCTGTTTCCCGACGCCACCGCCACCACCGAATTCGAGGATCTGCTTGACCGGGATTTGGACCTAATCGAGATCCTCACGCCCCATCCCCTGCACAAGGAGATGACAATCGCCGCCCTTGAAGCCGGCGCCCATGTCAGTGTGCAAAAGCCCATGGCGATGACCACTGAATGTTGCGATGAAATGATTGCCGCGTCCGCGCGCAGCGGCCAGCATCTGAAGGTCTTTGAAAATTTCGTATTCTATCCGCCGCTAGTGAGAGCCAAGGAGCTGCTGTTGGCCGGCGCCATCGGCAAGCCGCTGCAGATTAGGACCAAGGTCGTGGTCGGAGACCGCGCCGGTGCCTGGCAGGTGCCGGTGCAAACCAATGCCTGGCGCCACGAACTCAATCGGCAGGGACAGGGCGGACCGTTGGTGTTCGATCACGGGCATCATCTGCTCGCGACGATTCTGTGGCTGTTTGGCGACGTGCGCGATTGCTTCGCCTTCATGGAAAGCACACCAGTGCAAACCGCCGGGGTAAGCTATGAAATGGATGCGCCAACGACGCTGGTCTGGCGGCACAGGGATCCGCCGGTACATGCCATCTGCGACTACGCCCTGGCCTTGAAGATGGAACTGCGGACGGACTACTACGCCATCGACGAACGCTTCGAGATTCAAGGCGAAAGCGGCATCATCACGGTACACCGGTCCTCGGGCCGGATGCTGGACGAGCCGGCGCTAACCCTTTACAGCGATGGCGAGGTGCGGTCCTGGCACAACTTGAACTCTGATTTTGGTGAAGGGTTCCGCCGATCAACGCTGCATTTCATCGATTTTCTCAAAGGACGAACGGCCGAATTCGCGCTGACTGGTGCCGATGGCCGCCGGGTCGTCGAGCTTTACCATGCCCTGGCCCGCGCCGCCCAACAAGGGCGTGCCGTCGAAGTCGGGACATAGCGAGATCGTGCGCTAAAGCCCCAGGACCAGCTTGGCCATGATATTGCGTTGTACTTCCGACGAGCCGGCATAGATGGTCGCGGCGCGGAAGTTGAGGTATTTCGGCATCACCGGGACGGAACCGGCGGGCCCGATGGGCTGCACATTATTGCCGGGCACGCGGGCCTCGGGCTGATAGGGCGCGGCGTAATATTGCGTCGCCTCGACCGCCAGTTCCGAGATCAACTGATTGTTCTCCGAACCCAGCACTTTCATGATCGAGCTGGCCGGCCCGGGCCGCCCGCGCTGGGCGATGTCGGACATGATGCGGTGTTCCGTGGCCTGCACCGCCATTTGCCGCACTTCCAGGGCGGCCAGTTTCGAGGCAAAGGCCTCGTCATCAATCAGACGGCCGCCGTCCTTGCGCTCAGCCTCGGCAATAGCGCGCAGTTTTTCCAGGGCGGCTTCCAATACGGTGGCGTAAGCGGCGCCGCCGCGCTCGAACTCCAACAAATACTTGGCGACGGTCCAGCCGTCGTTTTCCGGACCAACCCGGTTCGCGATCGGCACGCGCACATCGTCCAAAAATACCTGGTTGACCTCGTGATCCCCAGCCAGGGTGATAATCGGCTCGATCGTGATGCCGGGGGTGTTCATATCGATTAGGATGAACGAGATGCCTTCCTGGGGCTTGCCCTCGGCGGAAGTACGGACCAGGCAGAACATCCGCGTCGCATGCTGCGCGCCGGTGGTCCAGATCTTGGTGCCATTGACCACATAGTGATCACCGTCGGCCACCGCCCGGCATTGCAACGATGCCAGGTCGGAGCCCGAGCCCGGTTCGGAATAGCCCTGACACCAGACATCATCGCCGGCGCGGATGCGGGGCAGATAGAAGTCCTTTTGTTCGTCGGTGCCGAACTTCATCACCACCGGGCCGACCATGCGCAGACCCATGGAGAACAGGCGCGGCGCGCCCGCCGCCCCGGCCTCGGAATCGTAGATATAGCGCTGCATGGGCGTCCAGCCGGTGCCGCCATGTTCTTCCGGCCAGGCCGGCGCGATCCAACCCTTTTCATGCAGCGTCTTGTGCCAGCGATGGCCGATATCGAATTCCGCGAAGACGCCGGAGGTCAGATTGGACGCTTCGCGCATATCCGGCGTCAGCTTTTCATCGAAAAAGGCCCGCACCTCATCGCGAAAGGCCGCATCCGCCGCCGTCATTTCCATGTCCATCTCGACCAACTCCTCATGCACAGACGCGTCTCTATTTCGGCCATGGTATTACACCACCCGGCGCCGATAAAGAAGCATTCAGGCAAGCGCTGAAATCTGCCAGGATGCTGCCCGAGACAAAGCCCAGAAACCGAAGTGGTAAAGCCCGCCAATATGCCCCAAGCGCCCGTCTCCCAGCATAACCGCCCCGCCTTGGGGATCTTTTTCATCGTCTTGGGGATGACCGCCATCACCGTCAACGACATGCTGATCAAGCTGCTATCGGGCGACTATCCGCTGCATCAGATGGTCTTTCTGCGCTCGCTCATCGGCATCGTCTTCAGCCTTGCCCTGGTACAGATGGAAGGGGGCTTCAGGATCCTGCGCACCGACCGGCCGTTTTTGCATCTGTTGCGCGGGCTGTTGTTTGTGGTTTGCAATTTATCGTTCTTTGCCGCGTTGGCGGTTCTGCCCCTGGCGGACGCCACCGCGCTGTTCTTTGTCGCGCCCCTGTTCATCACTTTGCTGTCGATACCTATTCTGGGAGAAAAGGTCGGCTATCGCCGAATTGGCGCGGTGCTGGTCGGTTTCATCGGCGTCCTGGTGATGCAGCGGCCCTGGGAGACCGATAGTCTCGACACGGGCCAACGGCTTGTGCTGCTGCTGCCCCTGCTGGCCGCCTTCACCTATGCCCTGTGCCAGATCATGGCCCGGCGTCTAGGCGCCTTCACAAAAGCATCCGCCATGGCCGTCTACATCCAAGGTACGTTCATCCTGGTCAGCGCCGGGTTTTGGTTTGTCGCGGGCGATGGCCGCTACGCCCAGGGCGTCGATAACGCAAGTTTGCAGTTCCTGCTGCGGGCCTGGCGCTGGCCGGATGGCGGCGACGGTTTGTTGTTCCTGGCATTGGGCGCATTGTCCGGCGTGATCGGCTATTCCATCAGCCAGGCCTACCGCCTGGCCCAGCCCGCCACGGTGGCGCCGTTCGAATATGTCGCCATGCCCCTGGCGGTGCTGTGGGGCTGGTTGCTGTGGGACTATCTGCCCAGTGCCCAGGTCCTGGCCGGCATCGTGCTGATCATCGGCGCCGGCCTGTACGTCTTCCTGCGCGAGAGGCGGCGCGGGCCGGCGCGGCGCCCTGCGTAAACGGTCCCGACGGCGGCAACCCATGCCGGTCAAGAAGCATACGGACATTTGCCATGAATTTTCGGAAGGCTGTTCAAATCAAATGAGGCCTTGTTAGATCCAGACGCCACTGTTCCCGTGATGCTGGCAAGCGCAATTGGGCCTTACGGTGAGCTGGAACCTCCCTGTGGCATCGCGCCCCGTCTGCAATGTCCCATGTGTGGACTGTTAGAATTTTCTAATGCATAGCACCTGGATGTCGGCGGGTGAGAGCCTCCAAAGAATCTACAGCGGCAATTCTGCGATCCGGGGTCGAAGACGAGGCAGGGCATATGCACTATTGTAATGTGATTTTAGTATTACAGGGGGCATAACGACCGAGAGGCGGCACGTCGCTAATCTTCGCTATCCAAACACGCGACCTCGACATGACCCAAGCGCTGCTGTGCCGGGAAACTTCGCCGGCTGCCTCCGTTGAAAGCGCAGAATTCCGCTAAAAATGGCCTGAAACCCAGACATTGTTCTGCCGTTGTAGTAAATTCCCCACACCCTGAATAATAGCAAGTCCATAGACTTTTTCTATGCTGTTTGAATTAGTACTAATTTAATATGTCCGTGCAACCATGACATTAGAATCGTAATAATTCTTGTTATCGGTGAGTCATGAATTTGCGAACGAAACTTTTGGTCGGCTTCGTTGCGGTAATATCCTTCACCCTTGTTCAGGGCATATTGTCGCTCAACAGGGTCGATCATACCGGCCGATTGGCCGGACAAATGTATGATGGCCCATTGATGGCGACAAATTTCGCGCGCGCGGCCCGGAACGATTTCCTCTTGCTTGATCGGCAACTGGTAATTGCCAATCATGATCCGTCCGTGTTGAAAGACGAGGATTTTGCCGAAACCCTGGAAGATCTGGTCGAGACGCTGCAGGAGGATCTGGAGGTCATCGGTGAACGGAGTTCCGACGACCGGATAGCGGAAAAGCTCGCGAATGTCCTCGCCGCATCGGAAAAATGGTGGGTCTTGGCACAACGGCTGACCGCAGGAGAAAATCCTGATGAGGCCGCCGATATTTTTTCCCAGTTGAATGATACGGCGGCATCCATTGACGCGGATCTGGACTTGATCGTCGAATATGCCAGCGAGGACGGTTACAATTTTCGTGCGACCGCCGACGGCATCGTTTCGGACGCCCGCAAATTCATCATTGCCACCATCATTGGCACCGCAGTCATTGGTTTCCTGGTTGCCATGGGTCTGGGACATATGATTAGCAAGCCGGTTGTGCGGATGACCACGCGCATGGCGGCGCTGGCCGACGGCGACCTTGAGGTGGAGATCACGGATGTTCACCGTCGCGATGAAATTGGCGAAATGGCCCGCGCGGTACAGGTTTTCAAGGACCATGGCGAGCAAAAACAACAACTTGAAGAACAACAACGCCGCGAACAGTTGGAAAAGGATGCCGCCGCCCGCCGAGAAGAAGCGCGCCAGGCTCAAATCCAGCAATTGATCGGCGCCTTTGAAGGCTCGGTGGGCAAGGGGCTTGAGAATGTGCTGGCCGCGGCGCAAGACCTTAAGGCGAATGCGGACACCCTATCGACGACGGCGCATGATTCCCATCAGCGGATCGTTGATTCAAGCGAAACCGCCAATCAAACGAATGCAAGCAGTCAAAACGCGGCCGCCGCGGCGGAGCAATTGAATACCTCGATCCAGGAGATTGGCCGGCAGGTCACCACCTCGAGCGAGATATCGTCGGAAGCCGTTCAGGAAGCCGTGAATGCCGCCAACAATACCGAAAAACTGCGCCAAGCGGGCGATCAGATCGGCGAAGTCATTGATCTCATCAACGAAATTGCCAATCAAACCAATCTACTGGCCCTGAATGCGACAATTGAGGCCGCCCGAGCGGGGGAGGCCGGCAAAGGTTTCGCCGTTGTCGCCTCGGAGGTCAAGGCGCTGGCCAATCAGACTGCCTCGGCGACGGACGAAATCGCCAGCCAAATCGGGATCATGCAGGCCACTACGTCGGATACCGTCAGCAGCGTGGAGACCATTCAGCGCACAATCGATCGGTTTGCCGAAATCGTCGGCGCCATCAACGAAACCATAGATCAGCAGGCGGGCGCGACACGGGAAATTGCCGAAGTCGTGCAACAGGCCGCGCAGTCTACAGCCGCGATTTCCAGTGATTTTCAGGAACTGGATCAGGCCTCATCGGCCACGGGCAGCATCGCCGAAAGTGTGCTTGCCGCGTCCAGCGATATGAACGAGCAGGCAACAGCATTGCGCGAAGACGTGCAGCAGTTCCTGCGCGCCGTACGTGCAGCATGAACCGCAAGGTTCAAGCCGGTTTTACGCAAAATTTGGGGAACGAAACGGAGAGTAGGATCTACCATGACCTGGAATACTTACAACCTGCCTAGATCAGCCAGAATGCTTTGCGGTGCATTTGCCGCGGCGTCATTCTTGCTGACCATCGGGACGGCGCTCTGGACGGCGGAGGCACAGGCCAAAACCCGCGACGCGTGGAAAGGGGAATATGTCCGGCCTGGGGAAGTGCCATTCCCGGAAGAAAATCCCTACACGGCGGAAAAAGCCAACCTGGGGCATAAATTGTTCTTCGACCCGCGGCTGTCGGGATCGGACTACATCTCTTGTGCCACATGTCATAATCCGAGCTTTTCCTGGGGCGATGGCCTGCCAACGGGTTTTGGCCACAAGATGACCAAGCTGGGCCGGCGCACGCCGACTATTCTGAACTCCGCTTGGGGTGAGTTGATGATGTGGGACGGCCGCTTTGAAAGCCTGGAAGAGCAGGCCCTGGGCCCGATGGGCGCGGAAGCCGAGATGAACCAGGAATTGAGTGGCATCGTCGAGGAATTGCAAGCGATCCCGGGCTACCGGACATTGTTCAATGTGACCTTCCCCGGCGAAGGCATCAGCATCGAGAACATCGCAAAGGCAATCGCCACATACGAGCGCACGATCGTCAGCGGTATTGCCCCCTTTGACCGTTGGGTCGCGGGTGATGAAACCGCGATTTCCGCAGCCGCCAAACGCGGATTTGATTTGTTCAACAACAAGGCAAACTGCGCTGCCTGTCATACCACCTGGAACTTCTCCGATAGCGGCTTCCATGATATCGGCCTGCCCGATGATGACCTTGGCCGTGGCGGCGTTCTGAAAACCGTGGTCAAGATGCAGCATGCCTTCAAGACGCCGACGCTACGTAATGTGGTTCATCGTGCGCCCTATATGCATGATGGCTCCCTTGCCACCTTGAAAGAGGTGATTGACCACTACAACGATGGCTTCAAGCGCCGCGAAAGCCTGTCGGATGAGATGAAGCCATTGAATCTAAGCGAAGACGAAAAGGCCGACCTCTTGGCATTTCTGTTGACTTTGGAGGGTGCCGATCAGGTTGTTGCCGCACCCGTTCTTCCCGCCAACGATCAAGTGCCGGGTGCCTGGTTGCAACGCTTGAGCCCGGCCGCCGGCGGCGAGGTGGAATCAGCGAAGTGCCGAACGGCGCGCCTACACCTGCGGCGCTGCAAGTAAACCGCAATCCGCACTATCAGTCCGGCCACGGTGTTCCTGAAACAACACCGTGGCCGCATTGAGCCATAAAATTCGTTGGAGGGACCAATGAGACTACCAATTATTGTTGCCGTTTTCGTTTTCGCCTTTCTTACCAATGCCATAGCTGCCGAGGTGGTGGTGACACAGAAAGGTCGAAAGTTCTCGGAAAAGAAGATTGCGCTCAGCGTCGGCAGTTCGATCAAATTCGTCAACGATGACGATGTAACCCACAATATTCACTCCACCACCAAGGGCCATGCCTTTGATGTGGGCGCTCAGAAACCAGGCAAGAGCGTCGTGCAAAAATTTACCAAGGCCGGCAAGGTCAAGATCCGCTGCGCCATTCACCCAAAAATGAAGATCAAGGTTACGGTCAAATAGGCGACCGCCGACACTTGGGCGAGGGCATGTTTCATGAATTTGGGTAAAGCCTTGGGGCAAATCGCCGCCTTGCTGTTGTTTGCGGTCTTCCAGACGATGCCGGCGGCGGCGGCGGAGCATATTGTCCAGGTCATCAGCGACTACGAAAACCTGCGCATGTACTTTAAGCCGAAGCTGTTGACGATTGCGCCCGGCGACAAAGTCACATGGGTAAATCAAGCAAATGAATTTCATAACATGCTGACCTATCCGGACGGCTACCCAAAAGGGGCAAAACCTTTCATCAGTGAAGATCTTACGAAGAAAGGCCAGGAATGGTCGCATGTGTTCACGGTGCCCGGTACTTACGAGTACCATTGCCTACCGCACCTGCCGATGGGGATGCATGGCATGGTGATCGCTGGCCGGCCATCCACGGAAAGTGAATTCAACATACCCACGAAACAGGAGGTTCGGCTCTATCGCAACCGGCTGCTGGAATTCTTCGACGAGGATGAATACTGGTTCAAGGACCGAAAGGAACGGAATAACCACCAGTAATGACCGAAGGGCCGCGATTTCGTCTATTCCCTCGAAATCGGTTTGTGTCTGATACATCAAAAGTGAAACGTCGGTGTGGGTCTGTTTTGTGCCGATTTTGTTGAAGAAGTCGGCGTTGGCTGTGATTGTGGCGC
>CAZVYX010000043.1:0-47353 GCA_964631725.1 uncultured Rhodospirillaceae bacterium
TGCGCGACACGGTGGAAAGCTGCATCACCTGGGACCGCTATCTGGATTTCCAGGACCAGGTCAAACGCCGAACCCTGGAAGCGATCCGCGAGGTCACGGGACGGGAGGGCACCTGCACGGTGCGCTTTACCCATCTATATCCCGACGGGCCGGCGCCGTACTTCACCTGGCATGCCCTGGGCAACAGGGAGGCGCTGGTGGAGCAGTTCTGGGCGATAAAGTCAGCGGCCTCGCAAGCGATGATCGATGCGGGCGGCACCATCACCCATCACCATGCCCTGGGCCGGGACCATCGTCCCTGGTACGACCAGGAACGCCCGGATCTGTTCGCCGAGGGCATCAAGGCGGTGAAGCGGCGGTTCGACCCAAAGGCCGTGCTCAACCCCGGCATCCTGGTTGACCCGGACTAGCGGCGGTTTTCCTTTAGGAATTTCCTGACCACCGGCCAGTGCCTTGCGACCAGATTGTGGTTGGCGCTTTCGGCATCGTAGACGGATATCCCGTTCGGATGGCGCAGCGCATAGGCGCGGCAATCGGATCTGTAGTTATTGTAGAACCATGGATCGCGGCCGCTATCAAAGGACAGCACCGCCTCATCATCCGCGATGCCATCGCCCCAGCCATCATAGCAAGCGCCGTTGACTAATATGCGGCCGCGGATCTTCACCGGGCCAGCGTAGGCGGCCGCCATGCCGCCGCCTTGGGAATGGCCCATCAGGAAGATGTTGGCTTTATCCACCCAAGACAATTTGGCTAACTGTTTCAGGGCATATTGCATTTCGTTCCGACGCATGGCTATCACCTGGCTGGACAGAGCAAGGGTGACGGTATGGTTTGAGAAACAGTAATTCGGCCGCTCGCGGGCGAAAGAATCCGGCGCGACCACGGCGAAATCGTCAAGCTTCGACAACCAGCTCAAATGGCTCATGCCGGAGGGGTACATGCCGGCGCAGCCGTGAAAATAGACGACCAGCGGCAGCTTGACGCCCGGCGGAACACTCTTGGTCAGCGCCGCCAGGCCGCCTGGGTCAGCGTAGGAATAGGTCCCGTTAATGTCTTCGGCAATGTCGCCCAGGACGTTGACCGGCGCCCGAATGCTGGCCCCATCCAATGTCATCTCGACCGGCCCGACGGTGACACAGGCCCCGAGCAACAGGCCGGACACCGCAACAGATAGCCACCGCATGGTCCGCGACCCCCTGTTGGAGAAATGGCATGCTAGGTTCATGCCCGCAATAGTAGTTTCACCATGATGCGGGCGCACCATTAACAATGAAATACCGCCAGCTAGATCGCCCTGGCATGGGCCGGCTTTTCGGGATCGGGCGCGTGGTATTGATCAAAGGCGGCGCAGGCCATGCGCACCAGCATGCGGCCACGGGGCAGAACATCCACTCGCCAGCCGTCCACCGCAACCAGATCATCGGCGATCAGGGGATTTAGCGTCTCCATATCGCTCGCAAGGCTTTGAACCGGTACGCCGTGCTGGTCACAGATCGCGTCCAGATCGACCTGAAAATCGCACATCAGACGCTCAATAATAAGGGAGCGCAGGCGATCCTGATCCGTCAGGCCAACCCCGCGCGCCGTTGGCAAACCGCCCGCCTTGACGGCATTCATGTAATCCCTGGCGGCGGATCTGTTCTGAATGAAGCCGCTGGGCAATGTGGATATGGCCGAGGCGCCAAAAGCCAGAAGGGTCTTGGCGGTATCGGTGGTATAGCCCTGGAAATTCCGGTGCAGACGGCCTTCGCGCTGTGCCAGATCCATTTCCGATCCCGCCTTGGAAAAATGATCCAGGCCGATGTGCACATAATCGGCGGCATGCAGCCGCTCCAGCGCCTCGTTGAACAGGTTCAGGCGATCTTCGGCGTTGGGCAGATCGGCCTCCTTGATCAACTTCATGTGCGAGAACATCCACGGCACATGGGCATAGCCGAACAGGGTCATCCGCTCCGGCCCCAGGCCGACGGCCAGATCGGCGGAGCGGCCGAAACTGTCCTGGTGTTGAAACGGCAGGCCATACATCAGATCCAAATTCAGATCGGTGATGCCGCCGGCGCGGAGATTTCTCACCGCTTCCGCCACCAGTTCATAGGGCTGTACCCGGTTGACGGCGGCCTGTACCCCGGCATCGAAATCCTGCACCCCGATGGAGGTGCGGTTGACGCCCATGTCGCGGGTCAGGGTAACGATGTCCTCGCCCGAGATGACGCGCGGGTCCATCTCCACCGCGATTTCGGCGTCGGGCAGAAAATCAAAATACTGCCGCAGCTTGTCCATGATCCGGGCCATGCGGGCCGGGCCAATGCTGCTGGGTGTGCCGCCGCCCCAATGCACCGCCGCCGCCGCCGGCCGGGTGTCCAGACATGCCGCGACCCGGTCGATTTCCTGGCAGACCAGATCGGTATAGGTCTCGAACGTATTCTGATGCCGGCCCACTTGCGTATTACAGCCGCAATACCAGCACAGTTCCTCACAAAACGGCACATGAACATAGAGGGAAACCGGCTCATCCCGGCCCACTTCCGCCAGCCACTGGGCATGCCGTTCCGGCCCGACCTGGTCCGTGAACTGCACGGCGGTCGGATAGGAAGTATAGCGCGGCACGCGCTGGTCATATTTCAACAGGATTGCGGAATCCATCGTTCTCACGTCCATTGATCCTGCGCCAACACATTCCATGCCGACCGGCCAACTGCAAGCCTTAATCGTTCAAATCAGCCGATTGTGACCATTTGTCCTGGGGCCTGATGCGGCCTTAGGCAAAGGGATGAGGCGCCACGCCAAAAACCCATTTGTGCAGAAAGATCAAGACAACAAGGTAGAGCACCACACCGGCGGCCAAGCGGCCCCAGCCAATTTCCGCCAGCGTGACCTTGGTTCGGCCCTGAATAATGGCCGCGAACGGCAACCACGAAGTCTGGGCCGCAAAGCGGGCCCAGTCTTCCGGGTGTTTGGCGGCCCGCTTGGCATCGATCTGCGGCGGGCCGATCAGCGATAACGCGAGAAATCCCCCGAATAGGATCAACGAGGCCAAATTGCCATTGGCCAGGATATGCGAGACCGACCAAAGGCTGACACCAACAAGGAACGGATGCCGGGTCACCTTGATAATGCCTCTGGCGGCCTGTTTCCGCGCCAGAGCGCCTTCGCTGCCCGCGGCCGTCGGGTTCGGCGTGGAAAAAGCCAAAACCGCAAGCACAATGGCGATCAGCATCAGCGTCAGGGAAAGGTGCTGCAGGCCCTTCACATCGGCCCACAACACCACCTGGGGCGCGGCGCGGTAGGAGAGAATGACCCAAAACAACGCGCCCGCCGAAACGGTGGCGAAGAGCGCCATGTAGACCCCCTCCCCCAGCTTGCCGGCCAACACGGCGCGCAGCCGGGTGCCGGAAATAAAGGCGTGAATGGCGAAAAACAAGAAGCTGGCCAGAAACAGGCTTAGCATGACGCAGTCCTAATCGATTGCAGTCAGATCAAAGGTCCTCGATATTAGGCGGATCGACTGATTGATGAAACCATGACAAGGATCAAGGGGGCGGGGGCCGGATTTCGCGATATCCGCCCCTAAATGCAATGGGAGACTGCCATGGGTCAGGACCGCAACTGGGTGAACGAGGCGATCCGGCGCATCGACGCCGATTTCAATCGTTCCGCCGACACCCATCTGTTGCGCCTGGAATTGCCGGGCGCGCCGGGTATCCCGCTCTATTTCAAGGACGAATCCACCCATCCCACCGGCAGCCTGAAACACCGGCTGGCCCGCTCGCTGTTTCTATACGCCCTATGCAACGGCTGGGTCGGGCCAGGCACCACGATCGTCGAGGCTTCATCGGGCAGTACCGCCGTGTCGGAGGCCTATTTCGCCAAGCTGCTGGGGTTGCCATTCATCGCCGTCGTGCCTAAATCCACCTCGCCTGAAAAACTGGCGCAGATCGAATTTCACGGCGGCAAACTGCACAAGGTCGACAATCCCGGCCAGATCTACGGCGAATCCCGCCGCCTGGCCCAGGAGAGCGGCGGCCACTACATGGATCAGTTCACCTTCGCCGAGCGGGTGACGGATTGGCGTGGCAACAACAACATCGCCGACAGCATTTTCGAGCAGATGCGGGGCGAAGCATTTCCAGAGCCGCGCTGGATCGTCTGTGGCGCGGGAACCGGGGGCACCTCGGCCACGATCGGCCGCTATGCGCGCTATCGACGTTTCGAAACCCAGGTCTGCGTGGTCGACCCGGAATACTCGGTGTTTTGCGATTTCTATCACGGCGGCGATTGCGATCTGACACACGACAAGGGCAGCCGGGTGGAAGGGATCGGACGGCCACGGGTGGAGGCCTCCTTCGTACCGCAGGTCGTCGACCGCATGATCAAGGTGCCCGACGCCGCCACCTATGCCGCGCTGCGTTATTTGGAGCGGCTATTGGGCCGCAAGGTCGGCGGTTCCACCGGCACCAACCTGTATGGCGCGGCGCAGATTATAGCGGACATGCGCGACCGGGGCGAAACCGGGGCGGTGGTTACCCTGATCTGCGACCCGGGCGAACGCTATCTCGACACCTATTTCGATGACCGATGGCTGGCCGACAACGGTTTCGACATCCGGCCCTATCTGGCACAATTGGATCACTTTCATTCCACCGGCGAATGGAAACAACCGTGATGGGACAACAATGAACGAGACGGCGGGCGAAGAACGGGCAGCAGAAAAATTCGATGTAGTGATCCGCGATGGCCACTTGATCGACGGCACCGGCACCCCAGCGCGGGCGATGAATGTCGCCGTCATGGGCGAACGGATCGCCGCCATCGCGGCGCCGGAAGACAGCGCTCATTGGTGGGGCGATCTGGAAATCGACGCCTCGGACAGAGTGCTGGCGCCGGGTTTCATCGACGTTCACACCCACGATGACAACGCGGTTTTGATCGATCCCGCCATGGCGGCAAAGATCAGCCAGGGCGTAACCACGGTAATCGTCGGCAACTGCGGCATTTCCCTGGCCCCGATCACCGATATCGAGCCGCCGCCGCCGCTTAATCTGCTGGGCGGGCGCGAGCGCTTCCAATACCAGACCATGGCGGCATATCTGGCGGCGGTGACCGAGACCAAACCCAGCGTCAATGTCGCCGCCCTGGTCGGCCACAGCACCTTGCGCGCCGGCGCCATGGATCGTCTGGACCGGGGCGCGACGGCGGATGAAATCGAAGTGATGAAGGAAAAACTGGCTGCCTCCCTGGACGCCGGCGCCATCGGATTGAGTACCGGTCTGTACTATAAGACCGCCGGCGCCGCCGACATGGAAGAGGTCATCGCCTTGGCCGAGGTGATGTCGGAAACCGGCGGCATTTATACGACCCATATGCGCGACGAAGCGAACCATATCATCGACTCGTTGACCGAAACTCAGACCACGGCCCAACGCGCCGGTGTTCCCGTCGTCGTCTCGCACCACAAATGCTCCCAACCGGCCAACTGGGGCCGCAGCCCGGAAACCTTGGCCTTTATCGAGGAGGCGCGGAAGTCCACCGCCATGGGTCTGGACGCCTATCCCTATGCCGCCGGCTCAACCGTGCTGGATCCCGATTGGGTGCATGACAAGATCCGCATCATGATCACCACGTCCGAGCGCTATCCGGAAGTCAGCGGCCGCGATCTGTCCGATATCGCCGCCGAATGGGACTGCTCCCTGAAGGAGGCCGCCGTCAAACTGTTGCCGGCGGGCGCGATCTATTTTCAGATGGACGAGGCCGATGTCCAGCGCATTCTGGCCTATCCGCCAACCATGATCGGCTCCGACGGCCTGCCCCATGACGAGCACCCCCACCCCCGCCTGTGGGGCACGTTCCCGCGCGTACTGGGCCATTACAGCCGCGATGAAGGCCTGTTCGATCTGGAGACGGCGGTGCATAAGATGACCGGCCTGTCGGCGAAAACGTTCGGTCTGAAGGACCGCGGCACGGTGCGCGAGGGCACCTTCGCGGACCTTGTTGTCTTTGATCCGGCCAAGGTCAAGGATCTGGCCACCTTCGAGAAACCGCTGCAGCAATCCGCCGGCATCGACTATGTGCTGGTCAATGGCACGTTGTCGCTGCTGCAGGGCAATCTTTGTCCCGAAAGGGCCGGCCAGGTCGTAAGGAACAGCTAGCAGCATGCATCTTGATCAGATCGAAACGCCGGCGGTATTGATCGATATCGATGTCGCGGAACGCAATATCCAGGACTGCCAGGACTATTGCGATCAACACAACATCGCCCTGCGCCCGCACATCAAGACGCACAAACTGCCGCGCCTGGCGCAGGCGCAGATTGACGCCGGTGCCGCCGGTATCACCTGCCAGAAAATCGGCGAGGCGGAGGTCATGGCGGCGGCCGGCATCAAGGACATCCTGTTGACCTACAACATTCTCGGCGGTGGCAAACTGGCCCGGCTGCGGGCCCTGCATGACGAGATCAAGCTATCGGTGACCGCCGACAACGCGATTGTTCTTCAGGGTCTTTCCGAAGCCTGCGCCGATGCGGAACAGCCCCTGGCGGTCTTGATCGAATGCGACACCGGCGGCCAGCGTTGCGGTGTGCAGTCGCCCCAGGCAGCGCTGGAGCTGGCGGAGCAGATCGGCCAGAGCATGGGCCTGCGCTTCGCCGGCCTGATGACCTATCCCGCCCCTGGCGGTACGGCCGATGTACAGGCCTTCATGGCGGCGGCGAAACCGCTTTTGGCCGAGGGCGGCTACGACTGCGCCACGATCTCAAGCGGCGGCAGCCCCGATCTGCGCCAGGCTCACCTGGCACCCATCGTCGATGAGTATCGCGTCGGCACCTATATCTACAATGACCGCTCCCTGGTCGCGCGCGGCGCCTGCGCCTTGGAGGATTGCGCCCTGCACGTCCTGGCGACGGTGATCAGCACGCCGACGCCGGAGCGCGCGGTGATCGATGCCGGCAGCAAGGTCCTGACGTCGGATCTATTCGGCCTGGAAGGTCATGGCGCGGTGATCGGCCATGCGGAGGTTGCGGTCGCGGGTTTGAGCGAGGAACATGGCCAGCTCGATTGCAGCCGGGCCGCGGGCAGCCTCGCGGTCGGCGACCGCATCCGGGTGGTGCCGAACCATGCCTGTGTCGTCTCCAACATGGTCGACCAAGTCTATCTCATGGATGGCGACGAGGTCTTCGCCGTCGAGGCCGTCGCCGCCCGGGGCAAGGTGATCTAAAGCGGCTCAGGCCTTATCAGGCTCTCCGCCGGCTTCCTGATTTTGCGGCACGGGACGCATCCGGCCTGATTTCTGCATCTCGGTCATCATTTGCTGCAACATCGCCATCAGGCGCGGCGCGGCCGTCAACGGCATCACCAGGCGCTGGGTGCGCTGCCAGGAATGTTCGCCGTTCTCACTATCGATGGCGGCGATATTGAAGAATTCGAACTTGGCAACGGCTTCGTTGACCTGCAAATTCAGCGCGCCGTCGACGTAGATTTCATTCAGGGGCTCGCCGGGATTGAGAATTTTCGCCCGGATCTGCTGTCCGTCACCCGCCGCTGGTGCCTCTCCCGCCGCCGCCGGTTGCCCCGCGCCACCGCCGTTTTCGCCTGCTGCCATGGTTCAGTCCTCTTTGGGTTAATCGCGTCCGACCCCTGGCCGGACCATAAGCCGCCACCAGAAATGGCGCGAATTCATTTTGAACAAAACTGGTCGGGGAGAGAGGATTCGAACCTCCGACCCTCTGCTCCCAAAGCAGATGCGCTACCTGGCTGCGCCACTCCCCGACGGCTGTGTTCTCGGCTACTTCACCAATCAGGTCAACCTCAAATATGGCGCCCGGAAAGACGACCGCAACCGGCCACGGGCGCGCGCCTAACCGGCCTGTTTGCCTTGGGAGGCAGGGCGGCGGATCAGGGCCCAGACGTTCGGTGCCTCCGCCATCGGAATGGTGATCAGGCTTGGCTGGTCCGCTTCAAGATGGCGGCGCAGGACTGCCTCCAGTTGTCCGGGCTCGGTTACCCGGTCGGCCATCATGCCGAAGGATTCCGCCATGGCAACGAAATCGGGGTTGCTCAAATCCACCGCGATGTGCCGGCCGCCGTAGTTGTTGGCCTGGATGGTCTTGACGTTGCCGTAGGCCTTGTTGTCGAAGACGATGACCACGACGGGGATCTTATGATGCACCGCCGTCGCCAGTTCCTGCACCGTGAACATGAAGCCACCGTCGCCGCACAAGGCGACGACCTTACGCTCCGGCTGGGCGATCTTGGCGCCCAGGGCAGCGGGATAGGCCCAGCCCAGGGTGGCCTGATAGCCGGGCATGAAGAAACTGCGCGGCCGGTAAAACGGCATGGCGAAGCGGGCAAAAACGGTAAAGCGGGTAACATCGGCGAATATCATGGCGTCCCTGGGCAGGGCGGCGCGCACCGCCTGGCAATAGCCGGCCAAGGGCTCCAACTCCGCCAGACGGGCGTTGGCATCGTCGCGGATGCCCGCCGCGTCCGGCCAGATATCCGGTCCGGCCCGGTGTTCGCCAAGGGCATCGTCCAGCGCCTCGAGTCCCCGCTGGGCCGAGGTCACCATGGCGATGCCGGCCTGTACCGGCTTGACGATCTGGGTCGGGTCGATATCGATGCGGATCAATTCCACCTCGTCCTGGCGGCCCCAGGCCAGGCCAATGACGGTATGGCGGGTGCCGACGGCGAGAGCGACGTCCGCCGTCTCCCACAATTCCTGCCCCGGCAGCATGGAGAACGCCAGCGGATGATCGCCGGGGACGGCGCCCAGGGCATTGGGCGACATGATCACCGGCGCGCCAAGTTTTTCCGCCACCGCCAGCAACGGTGCCTCCGCCCCGACGCTGCCGCCGCCGATCAGAATGACCGGGCGCTTGGCCGCCCGCAGCTTCTCCGCCGCCGCCGCCAGCAATTCCGCATCCGGCTCAGGCGGCGCCAGGGGCGTATCGGCCTCCCGAGGTTCCACCTGACCGGAGGCGCCCAGGATATCCGGCGCCATCTCCAGGATGGCCGGGCTGTTCCGGCCCGAGCGCATGTGGCGGAAGGCATCGGCCATCAGGTCCGGCACGGCGGAGGCGTGATTGGCCCGTTCAACCCAGTCAATGATGCCGCGGGCGACGGCCCGTTGATCCTTCAATTCATGGGCCATGCCGAAATTCTGGCCGATCTGGTCCGAGGGGATTTGCCCCGTCAGACCCAACAGGGGCAGATTGGCGGAAGCCGCCGTCGCCACCGCCGTCAGGCTGTTCAACAGTCCCGGCCCGGGCACGACGGCAAAGACGCCGGGCTTGCCGCTGGCCTGGGCGTAGCCCATGGCCATGAAGGCGGCGCCCTGTTCGTGACGGGTATGGATGACACGCAGGCTGTTGCGGCTCTCGTAAAAGGCGTCGAAAAGATTGTCGAGCTGAATGCCCGGAATACCGAATACGGTATCGACGTCATGGTCATGCAGGCTTCTTACAATGGCTTGTCCGCCGGTCATCTTGGGCATGTGGTTTCGACTCCCTGAAAGTTCCCACGAATACTACGTTTCCGCGCGCCGGGACGCCAGCGGGAGCCGGTCAATCCATTGATCAGGATCAAATACAGCCGCGCCATGCCGTGCCACTGTTTCCCGGTGAATGCTGAAATGGGAGAGTGTGCATGAACGCCACCGCGAATGCCGGGCCGGTAAAGGCCGCGCCGTCAACGCCGGATGACTATTACGAGAACGCCATGCAGATTGCGTGGAATTTCAGCTACGACGTTTCGGACCAGAAACTGGATGATCTCTATCGCCGGGCAAAGCAGAACCAATGGGATTCGGATGAGCAGTTGGATTGGGACCAGACGGTCGACCCCTCCCGCCCCCTGGTGAACGAGGCGCAAAGCACCTATTGCCGCATGCCGTTTTTCGAGCGGCTGTCGAAAAGCCAGCAGGATACCTTCAATGCCCATTCGACGGCGCAGTTGCTGTCCCAGTTCCTACATGGGGAACAGGGCGCGTTGATGACGGCGGCGGCGGTCTCCCACTCGGTGCCGGACGCCTCGGCCAAGCTGTACGCCGCGACGCAAACCATGGACGAAGCCCGGCATGTGGAGGTCTACAACAAATACGTCGACAAGATCGCCATCGTCTATCCCATGTCGCCGGTGCTGAAAACCTTGATCGACGCGACGCTGCAGTCCGGCCGCTTTGAAAAAATCATGATCGGCATGAACATGGTCGTCGAAGGCCTGGCGTTGGGCGCCTTCAACAATATGTACCGCCAGACCACCTGCCCCCTGTTGAAACAGATCACCTTCAACGTGATGCGCGACGAGGCGCGGCATGTTTCCTTCGGCCACACCTATTTGGGGCCGCTGATCAAGAAAATGCATCCCGACGATGTCGAGGATCTGGCGCAATTTGCTTTTGATGCCATCAATGTCATCGTGCAGTCCCAGCGCGAGGGCGGCGGCCAGGGCACGGCGGCCAGCCGGATGGATCCGGGCTTCATGCAGGTTTTGAAGACCTGCGATATCGATCCCGACGATTTCTTCGCCGGCCTGGCGGAAGCCGCCGAATTGGGCATCACCATGGAACTGCCCCCCGGCCAGGTGCATTCGCTGAAACAGTTGATGATGCCGGCCATGGTGCGGGTCGGCCTGATCACCGAACGCACGGAAAAACTGTTCGACGAGGTCGGCGTTCGGGTCAACCGGGACATGACCGTGTTGAACGCCATGGAAGATGCCAAATCCGATCAAAACATTCTGAACGAGGACGGCGCCTCCTATTGACGCCGGCCATACGCCACAAGGCCCAGTGCCATCGAGCGAAGCCCCGGTCCCAGTGGCCGGGGCTTCATTTTTTTGCCGCCCATGCCACCGACAATATCCAGGGCCCGGAAATCCGGCTACAGTGGCGGTCTGACTTCTTGCAAGCAAAGGTAACGCCATGACAGCCTTCTATGAACTGCGTCAGTACAAAGTGCTCCCCGGTAAGATCGAGGAATGGGTCAAGGTGATGGAGGACGAGATCATCCCCTTTCAGGTTTCGAAGGGCATGGTGATCTGCGGCAGCTTTCAGGGCGAGGACGACGACAGCGTCTATGTCTGGCTGCGCCGCTTCGAAAGCGAGGAACAGCGGGAAGCGTTGTACAAGGCGGTTTACGAATCCGACTATTGGAAGAACGAAATGGCGCCCAGGGTACCGGACTACCTCGACCGGCCCAACAACGTGGTGACGCGGATCATCCCAACGGGCAAATCCACCGTCCGCTGAGCCTTCAATCGGCCTACGGCGCCGGCTCCATTGGCGGTAAATCCAGGATATCCGCGAAGCGATCGCCGGCGTTGATGCGGCGGTCCCATTCGTCCTCCGCCTTCAGGGTTTCCTGGCAAGTGGCCAGGATCGCCGCCATGCGCGCCTTTGGCACGACGGTGATGCCGTCATCATCGCCGATCACCAGATCGCCGGTTTTGATCTGTACGCCGCCACAGGAGATCGGCCCGCCGACATCGCCGATCTGGCTGAAATTGGGTCCCGCCGGGGTCACGGCGCGGGTAAAGCAGGGAATATCCATGTCGCGGATTTCCGCCACATCGCGGATCGCGCCGTCGATTACCAGGCCGGCCATGCCCTGGCGCACCGCTTCGTTGGTCATGTTGCCGCCCAGGACCGCATTGTCGGCATAGCCGCCCGCGTCAACCATTAATACATCCCCCGCCCTGGCCACGGACAGGGCATGCAGCAGGGGCGTGATGTCGCCCGCCACGGCGCGCACGGTCAGGGCCTGGCCCAGCATCTGGTAGCCAGCCTTGATGGGCCGGATGGCCGCGTCCAGAGCGTTGGCCTTGTTCTGGGCGTCGGTGGCGATGGGACTACGGACCCCGGCCCAGGGCGCGAGCGCCTTGGCGCCCAAGCGCCGTTTCGGCAGGGCGTGCAAATAGACCGTCATGGCGGTTACTCCAATAGACCGTGATGGGCGGCGCTACATCCCCAGGATACGCTTGGCGACGATTTCGTGCTGCACCTCGTTGGAGCCGCCATAGATCGTGGCCTTGCGCTGATTGAAATAGCGCCCGGCGGCGGCGGGGGCGTAGTCGGGACCGATGGACTCCACATTGGCGCCGGGATCAAGCACGCCACGGTCAAACGGCGAGGCGTAGTTGCCCGTGGCCTCCACCGTCAATTCGCCGATCGCCTGCACCATGGAGGAACCCTGGCATTTCAGGATCGAGGACGAGGCGCCAACCCGCTGCCCGGCACCGAGCGCGCTGAGGGTTCTAAGCTCGGTAAACTGCACCGCTTCCGTGGTGATTTCCAACTGCGCCAGCTTGGCCGCGAAGGCCGGGTCGTCGACCAGACGGCCACCGTCCGCGCTCTCCTGCTCGGCGATATTGCGGATCTTCGCCAGACCGCCCTGCAGGCCGCCGGCATAGGCATTGCCGCGCTCGAACTCCAGCAGATATTTGGCCACGGTCCAGCCGTCGTTCTCCTTGCCGATGCGGTTGGCTTGCGGTACGCGCACATCCTGGAAGAAAACCTGGTTGACCTCCTGGTGCGGCGCTTCCGTCTGGTCCATCAGCACAATGGGCTCCACCTTGATGCCCGGCGTGGTCATGTCGATCAGCAGGAAGGAAATGCCCTCCTGACGCTTGCCCTCGGTCGAAGTGCGGACCAGGCAGAAAATCATATCGGCGCGCTGCGCCATGGTGGTCCAGATCTTCGAACCATTGACGATATAGTCATCGCCGTCGGGTATGGCGCGGGTCTGCAACGAGGCCAGGTCGGAACCCGATCCCGGCTCGGAATAGCCCTGGCACCACCAGACGTTGGAGGCCAGGATATCGGGCAGGTATTTGGCCTTTTGCTCCTCGGTGCCGAACTCCATGATCACCGGCGCGACCATTTTCAGGCCAAACGCCAGGGGGCGCAGGGTGCCGGCGCGCATCATCTCGGTCTCGTAGATATATTTCTGCGTCGCGCTCCATCCCGGTCCGCCATGTTCGACCGGCCAGTTCGGGGCGATCCAGCCTTTTTTGGAGAGCGCCTTTTGCCAGGCCATGTGCTCATCCTTGTCGATATAGCCGGTCATGGATTTGGCGGTTTTCGCCCGGATTTCAGGCGTATGATGCTCGGCGATAAAGGCCCGGACTTCATCGCGGAAGGCCAGTTCCTCGGCTGTATAATCAATATCCACGTGACGTACTCTCTTGCTGATGCTGCACTTTGCTGGGGTCGTTTATAGCCTATTGGGTGGTGGTTTGTCAGCGCCCCGGGACTATGATTTCCCGGCCCTGCCCAGCACCGTCTCGCGATAGGTGATGTAGGCGCCGCAGGCGACGATAATGGCGCTGCCGACCCAGGTCCAGGTATCGGGAAATTCGCCAAATATGAAGAAGCCCAGGATCACCGCACCAACCAATTGCAGGTAGACGAAGGGCGAGATCACGGAAACCTCGGCGAATTGAAAGGCCTTGACCACGAACAGATGGCCCAGGCCACCGAACAGCCCCGTGGCCGCGAACAACAGCCAATCGAACTGCACCACCGGCGCCACCCAATAAAACGGCCCCACCATGGATGTCAGGATAACGCCGAATACGGCCGTATAAGTGATCGTGGTGGCGGGATTGTCCTGGCCCGCCAGACGCCGGGTCATGATTTGATAGAAGGAATAAAAGGTCGCGCTGGCCACCACCAGCAACTCGGCGCCATGGAAACTGCTGCCGCCGGGCCGGATGATGATCAGGGCGCCGGTAAAACCCACCATGATGGCGGCCCAACGGCGCGGGCCGACCCGTTCGCCCAGGAACGGCACCGACAGCGCCGTAACGATAAAGGGCGAGGTAAAGCTGATCGAGGCGGCGGTGGTCAGGGGCAGATAGGTCAGCGCCATGAAATAGCAACTGGTGGAACCCAGCAGCAGCAGCGAGCGGACCAACTGCGCCATGAGGTTTTCGGTTCGGAACAGCCGCCAGCCGTGAAACGGCATGAAGATCAGCACCATCAACCCGAAATGCCCCAGATAGCGCACCCAGACCACCTGCTGGATCGCGTAATCCCCGCCCAGCACCTTGACAGAGGCATTGAGAAACGGGAACAGCCCCACGGCCAGGCACATAAAGGCAATACCGCGGGCGGTGTGGTTCGCAATCATTCAGTTGGGCAATCGTTGTGGCGAGGAGCCGAAGGGCTTGTGGCGGCACAGCATATAGCATGCGCCGCCACAAGGGAGAGAATTCTCGGTACCGGCCGTGCCGGCCGCCGGCTATTCCGGCCAGACGGCCTGGCGTTTTTCGACGAAGGCGCGGCCGCCTTCCTTGCGGTCTTCGGAATTCATCACGCGGGTCTGCACCTCGGCGGTGATCCGGTCGATATCGCCGTAATCCAGGGAATTGCCCCGCACCATCAATTCCTTCATGCCCTGCACGGCGACGGGGCTAAGTTCGACAATGCGGTTGGCCTGCTTCTCGGCCTCCGCCATCAATTGATCCTTCGGCACGATCTTGTTGATCATGCCCACGTCATAGGCCCGCTTGGCAGTGACCCGATCGGCGAACAGCAGCACTTCCGCCGCGATGGCCCAGGGCATGGCCTTGGGGAACCAGCCGGCGGGAATGGTGGCGATGCCCCATTGCGGCTCCGGCAACCAGAAAGTCACGTCCTCGGTCGCAATGCGGTAGTCGGTGTCCAGGGCGATCCACATGCCGTAACCGACGACGTGGCTGTGCAAGGCCGAGATCACCGGTTTGTACAGACCCTGGGTCTGGCTGATATCGGGGTATCGGCCGTCATATCGATAGGCTTGCTTCGGGGCTCCGCCGGACAGGTCGGCGCCGGCGGAAAAACAGCGGCCATTGCCCGACAGGATGCCTACGCGCAGCTTGGGGTCGTCGCGCAGATCGGCCCAGCACCAGGCCAGCTCGTCATGCACTTGCTGGTTCATGGCGTTCAGCTTGTCCGGCCGGTTCAGGGTGACATAGGCGATGGCGCCCTTTTTCTCGTACTCGATGGTGCTCAGTTCCATTTTCAGGACCTCTGTTGTTGGTTACGCATTCGGCAATGCCGTCTGGCCTTATCTAACAACGAAACGGCGGCATTGCGAAAGGCCAAAGCCTAGTCGTCGACGCGGTTTTCGATTGCCGGCAGATCGCCGATGTAGCGGGCGATGGCGTCGCGGTCGGCATCCGTCAGATGTTTGTAGCCGTCCGCGATGGCTTCCTTCATGACGCCTTCCGCCGTTTCCCAATCCGGCTTGGTGCCGGTCTTCAGGAAAAAGCTCAATTGATCCTGGGGCCAGCCCAGGCCTGAGTTCGGCGCCGAGGTTATGTTGGGCGCGGCATCGCCCTCCGGGCCTTTCTTCGCACCGGCCATCCACAATGTGCGGTCCAGTGCGCCGGCGGAATCTCGCGGGGTATGACATTCGCCGCAATGGGTCAGGGCGTTGACCAGATAGGCGCCCCGGTTCCATTGCCTATCCTGTTTGCCGTCCACCGCGAACTCGCCCTGGTCAAAGTACAACTGCTTCCAGGCCGCCATGGACCAGCGCCAGCCAAACGGCGGGCCCACATCATGCGCCCGGTTCCGCCGCGCCACGGGGGCCAGGGAAAACAGATAAGCCTTGATGGCCAGGGCGTCCTCGGCCCGCATCAAAGTGTAGGAGGTATAGGGGAAGACCGGGAAATAATGCGAACCATCGGGCCGAATACCCCGCTTCACGGCAGCCAGGAAATCATCATTGCTCCACGCTCCGATCCCGGTTTCCTTATCCGCCGTGATATTGGGGCTGTAGAAGGTACCGAACGGCGTCTTCAGGGCCCGGCCACCAGCATACGGCGCGCCGTTGCCGTCTTTATCGGTATGGCAGCCCATGCACCCCGCCGCACGGGTCAGATAGGCGCCGCGTTCCAATATATCATCCGCGGCCAGGCCACTGCCCGCACCCATGGACAAGGCCAGGAACGCGAGGGCCAGAACAGCGCTCGGGCGCGCCATCATGGCGCCGCTATTTCTTCTTTTTCTTCAGTTTCTTACGCCGTTCCGCGTCCCGGCGTTCGTAGTGGCAGGCGTTGCAGGCCTGCATCACCTCGCCCAGGGCGGTGGCCATCTGCTGCTCCTCCCCGGCCTCGACGGCGATGACCAGCTTGGCGGCGGCGGTGGCAACCGCGCCATGGCCCTTGCGCGTGGTTTCGGGCAACTGCTCCATTTTCGAGATATAAGCTTCCCGGTCCCGCAGTTCCTTGGCGGCCCTGACGGCCCGTTTCATATCGAAAACCATCATCGCGGCGGTAATGTTCTGAATATCACTCAGACCGCCGACCATCGCCCGCCAGACATGTTTCGGGGCATGTTTCTTCTGCGCCAGGGCGGCGCCGGAAAACCCAAGCCCGGCGCACAACGCCACGGCCAATGCCAGCAAGACAAACTTTCTCATCTTCCAACTCCCAAATGGTCTTCAACATTCACGCCTTCGCATCCTGTCCCAGCCATGGCCGCGAGGCAACATCCGCGATGCGATGTTCCGCCCGTGGACCGGCCTTGCTACAGTGGCGGCGTGGTTAGGGACGATTTGGAAAGGCGAGGCAATGTTTCAGGATCTGATCGGGCGTGTGGGCGGACATCCGACTATCGCCTGGAGGGGACGGTATTCCGATACCTGCATCGAATTGCGCTGCGATGGAACCGCCCATTTCCTCAAGCTCGACCCAGACGGCATATCGATCGCCACGGCAAGGCCGGACCGCGCCATTTCCCTGACCCTGGACGCCAGCGAAGCCGATTGGCGGGAACTGATGGCCCCCAATCCCCGGCCCGGGCTGCAATCCCTCAGTGCCATGCGCCGCACTGGACATCTAACTGTGACCGGCGACCATCTGGCGTTTTACCGCAATCTCATGGCGCTGGAGATGCTGTTCGCCATGAGCCGCCCGCGGCCGGAAAAAGGCACCGCCGCGCCGCCCCAACCGAGCATCGAGGCCATCGTCGGCCGCTATATCAACATGGATTTCCAGGGCCGTCCGCACCGCATCTATTTCGAGGAAGCAGGGATGGGCATTCCCCTGATCTGCCTGCATACCGCCGGCGCCGATGGCCGGCAGTACCGCGACATTCTGAACGATGAGGCCATTACCGCGAATTTCCGCGTCATCGTCTTCGATCTGCCCTGGCACGGCAAATCATCGCCCCCCGCCGGCTTTCAGGACCAGGTCTATCAACTGACCACGGACGGCTATGTCGCCATCGTGATGGCGGTGAAGGCGGCCCTGGGCCTGGACAATCCGGTGGTCATGGGCTGTTCCATCGGCGGCCGGGCGGTCATTCATCTGGCCCTGCGCCATGGCGCCGAACTGCGCGCGGTGATCGGCCTGCAATCGGCGCTGTATGCGGACAACAAGATCGATGGCGAGCCCGAGGGCCTGCGTTCCATCCATCGCCCCGACGTGCACGGTGGCGAGGTTTCCGCCGCTCTGATGACCGGCCTGATCGCGCCCCAGTCTCCCGACACGGACGCCTGGGAGACCCTGTGGCATTACATGCAGGGCGGGCCCGGCGTCTTCATGGGCGATCTGAACTACTACTTCACCGACGGCGATCTGCGCAACGGCCTGACCGCCGGCATCGACACCACCGAATGCCCGGTGCATCTGTTGACCGGCGAATACGACACCTCCGCCACGCCCGAGCTAAGCAAGCAGCTTGCCGACGAGATCAACGCCACATCGTTCGAAGTGATGAAGGGCATGGGCCATTTCCCCATGTCGGAAAACCCGGAAGGATTTCGCGGCTATCTGCTGCCGGTGCTGGATAACATTGTTGCTGCCAAATGACCGAAGCCCCCGACTATTACCCGGCCAACCGGCCGCCCGACCAGGGCGGCGAGCAATATCGCGAGGCCGATAAGGCGGCGGGGTTCGAGATCGGGCCGGATTTTGAGCGTTTTGATCAGCGGGACGACATGTTCTCCCGCGCTTTCTGGGACGACAGCATCAACACCAAGGAAGCGTTGGCGTTCTTCCGCTCCCACGCCGATAGGGTTCTCCCGCGCAAGGGCGACGGTTTCACCCAGCGCGACTTCGCCCTGCGCAACGCGGCCTGGACCGTGGCCGACGACTATGCCGACCGCAGCAAAGCAAAGGGCCTGCGCGAAGGTTTCCAGGACCCGCAGGAGGCCCGCTATCCCCCCGCCGAACAGCGCGTCGAGGTCGATGACCCAGGCGCCATGACGGCGGAGATTAAGCGGGTGGCACATCTTTTCGGGGCCCACATGGCCGGTATCACGGCCCTGGATCCGCGCTGGCTGTATGCGACCCGGACGGAAATCCGTAGCTATGGCGAGAAACCCAACGATCTGCCCGAGGGGCTGACCAACGTCATCGTGCTGGGCCACGGCATGGATTACGACCTGGTGCGGGCCTATCCCTCCGCCCTGGCCGGCGCGGCGGTGGGCATGGGCTATTCCGGCGAGGCGGCGACGGTGGCACAACTATCCCAGTTCATCCGCAACCTTGGCTATCAGGCCGTCGCCTCCATGAACGATACCGCCCTGGTCATTCCCATGGCGGTGCAGGCGGGCCTTGGTGAGTACGGACGCAACCAGATGGTCATCACACAGAAATACGGGCCACGGGTGCGGTTCTCCAAGATCTTTACCGATCTGCCCCTGGTGCATGACAAACCAAATCCCTTTGGCGTCACCGAATTCTGCAATATCTGCCGCCGCTGCGCCGATGCCTGTCCGCCCAAGGCACTGCCTTTTGGCCCGCCCGAGGAAGGTGGCGCGAACCGCTCCGCCATCAAGGGGGTGAAGAAATGGACGGCGAATTGCGAAAAATGCTTCGGCTTCTGGGTCAAGATGCGCAGCGACTGCGCCATCTGCATGCGGGTCTGCCCCTTCAACAAGGATTTCAGCCGTCCCATCATGCGCCTGGCCCGGCGCCTGGCCGGCACGCGGCTGCGGCGCCTGATGCTGTGGCTGGATATCAAGCTTGGCCATGGCGAACGGCTGGCCCCGAAACAGTGGTGGCAGGAGGCGGGCGCGGATGACTAGCCGGGAGGACATGGCGGCGCTCGATAGGGCCGACCCCCTGGCGCCGGTGCGTGATAAATTCGAACTGCCCGACGGCGTGATCTATCTGGATGGCAATTCCCTTGGCCCCTTGCCCAAGAACGTTCCGGCCCGCATAGCGGAGGTGGTGGAGCGCCAGTGGCGTGACGATCTGATCAAATCCTGGAATATCCACGATTGGGACAAACTGCCGCTTAGCGTCGGTGACCGTATTGCGCCGTTGATTGGCGCCAGGCCCGGCGAGGTGCTGGTGGGCGACAGCACTTCGGTCAATCTGTTCAAGCTGATGGCCGCCGCCCTGGAGCTGCGCCCGGAGCGCAAGGTGATCGTCTCCCAGGCCGGCAATTTCCCCACCGACATCTATCTCGCCGAGGGCCTGATCCGGCAACTGGGACAGGGCCATGAACTCCGCCTGGTCGACGGCGACGATGTGCTGGGCGCCATTGATGACGATGTGGCGCTGGTTTCACTGACCCAGGTGGACTACCGCAGCGGCCATGTCCAGGATCTTGCCGCCGTCACCCGCCACACCCACGCCGTGGGCGCCTTAATGCTGTGGGATCTCTCCCACAGCGCCGGCGCCATGGCGGTGGACCTCGGCAGCGCGGACGCGGACTTCGCCGTCGGCTGCAGTTACAAATACCTAAACGGCGGGCCCGGCGCCCCGGCCTATCTTTATGTTCCCCGGCATTTGCAGAACCAACTGCGCCAGCCGCTTTCAGGCTGGCATGGTCATGCCGCACCGTTCGAGTTTGAAACCCACTACCGCCCCGCCGATGGTATCGTGCGCCAACGCTGCGGCACACCATCGGTTATCGGCATGAGCGCCCTGGACGCCGCCCTGGATGTCTTCGACGGCCTGGACATGGCGGCGGTGCGGGCCAAATCCCTGGCGCTGACGGAACATTTCATCGATCTGGTTGAACAGCGTTGCGGCGGCCATGGCTTTACCCTGGCCACGCCACGGGAGCCGACCCGGCGGGGCAGCCAAGTCTCCTGGCACCACGAAAACGGCTATCCCGTCATGCAGGCGCTGATCGCCGAAGGGGTAATTGGCGATTTCCGCAGTCCGGACATCATGCGTTTCGGTTTCGCGCCCCTGTATCTGCGCTATGTGGACGTTTGGGATGCGGTTACGGTAATCGAAGGGGTCATGGCGGAGAGCCGCTGGGACCGCCCGGAATTCCACGAACGGGCGGCGATAACCTGAGCGGCTTGCACGGAGAGTTCGACGGTGGCCTTGGCGATCCGGCTATTTCCCGAACCATGACCGGTCCAGACTGCGCTATAGTAACGATAATTGAGTATTGGGAGGAGACTGAGACAATGGCGGATTTGGTTCTACGCACCGACAAGGACGGCATCGCGACCCTGACCTTGAACCGGCCCGACGCCCTGAACGCGCTGAGCCCGAACCTGTTCGTGGAGCTGCGCGGCCATGTGGAAAGCATCGCCGGCGACCCGGACAACGTCGGCTGCGTCGTGCTGCGCGGCGCCGGGCGTTCCTTTTGCGCCGGCAACGATTTGAAGTCGATCCAAGACGGGGAAGAGGCGCCATATCCGGCCTATCAAGCCGATACCATCAACATGATCGAAAATCTGCCGCAGCCGGTGATCGCCGAAGTGCGCGGCCATTGCTATACGGGCGGTCTGGAGCTGGCCTTGTCCGGCGATCTGCTGATCGCCTCCGACACGGCGAAATTCGCCGATACCCACGGCAAGTGGGGCATGACTCCACGCTGGGGCATGAGCCAGCGCCTACCCCGCCGCATCGGGCCCTTGAAAGCCAAGGAAATGAGCTATACCGCCCGCGCCTACAGCGGTGAGGAGGCCGCCGCCATGGGCCTGGCCAATCACTGCATCGCTGACGATCAGTTGGAAGCGTTCGTCGGCGCCATGGCCGCCGACATCGTTGCCAATTCGTGGCATTCAGCGCGCGGCAACAAGATGCTGTACAACAAGGGCCAGGACTACACCTTCCACGACGGCCTGGCGTTCGAGATGGCGGAAAGCCCGGGCCGTGGCCCGGATATCGAGGAACGCCTGAAGGCCTTTTCCAAGAGCTGACGGAGAGCATGATGACCGCCCCGATCTGGCAATGGAGCGCCGTTGACACCGCCGCCGCCATCCGCGACGGCAGGATCACGGCCCAGGAGGCGGTGGAAGCCGCCCTGCAGCGCATGGCCGGGAGCAACGAGGCGGTTAACGCCGTCACCGTTGATCTGTCCGACGACGCCAGGCGCGCGGCCCGCCGCGCCGACGGTATCGTGGCAAGCGGCGTCGCGCTGGGGGCGCTGCATGGCGTGCCGATCACCATTAAGGAAAATGTCGATCAGACCGGACAGGCCACCACGAACGGCATTCCGGCCTTCGCCGAGGTTATCGCGGAAGCTGACTCTCCCGTCGTCGCCAACCTGCGCAAGGCCGGCGCCATTATCATCGGCCGCACCAACACGCCGGAGTTCAGCCTGCGCTGGTTCACCGACAATCCCCTGCGCGGCCTGACCAAGAACCCGTGGAACGAGGCCACGACACCCGGCGGCTCGTCGGGGGGCGCGGCGGCGGCGGTGGCCTTGGGTATCGGCGCCATTGCCCACGGCAACGATCTGGGCGGCTCGCTGCGCTATCCCGCCTATGCCTGCGGTCTGGCGACGATCCGGCCCTCGCTTGGCCGGGTCCCGGCCTACAACCCCACGGGGGTGGAGGAGCGGCCGCCGACCCAGCAACTGATGTCCGTGCAAGGCCCGATCGCGCGCGAGGTGCGCGACGTGCGCCTGGCGCTGGGCGTCATGGCGCAACGGGACGCCCGCGATCCCTGGTGGGTGCCGGCACCCCTGGATGGCCCGCGCCTGGCGCCGCCGATCAAGGTCGCGGTGTGCAAGACACCCGCCGGCATCGCCTGTCACGAGGCGGTGGCCAAGGCGATCGATCAGGCCGCCGACAGTCTTGCCGATGCCGGCTATGCCGTCGAAGCGAAGGATCCGCCCCTGGTGGCGGAGATCGCGGAAAGCTGGCGGGCGCTGCTGTTCACCGACACCAAGGTGATGTCGGAAGCCGCGATGCGGCAATATGGCTCCGAGGACATCAATCAAGTGCTCGGTGACTATCTGGCCGCATCGAATGTCAGGGACCTGGACGGCTATGCCCGCGCCCTGGCCGACCGCACCCGCCTGCTGCGGGCCTGGAGCGAGTTCATGGAGGATTATCCCCTGGTCCTCGCCCCCGTCAGCCAGGTGCCGCCCTTCCCGCAATTGGAAGATTTGCAGGGTACTGAGCGGGTCAAGCAGATGCTGGACGAACAGAGCATGCTGTATGGCGTGAACCTTTTGGGCCTGCCCTCCGCCGCTGTTCCCACCGGATTGCACGAAGGCGTGCCCATGGGCGTGCAAATCATCGGCCCGCGGCTGCGGGAAGATCTTTGTCTCGATGCCGCCGAAGCGGTCGAACGCGGCACGGGCATCTTGAGCCAACAACTATGGAGCAGAACATGAACGGTGAGACTTGGCCGGAAGAAATCTACGGCCTGCTGCGGGAAAACGGTATAGAGCAGATTGCCTATGTGCCCGATGCGGGTCATGACTATCTGATCAAACGGTCCATTGCGGACCCGGAGGTTCATGCCATCGCCTTGACCACCGAGGAAGAAGGCGTCGGCTTGCTGGCTGGGGCGCATTTGGGCGGCAGCCGGGGTGTGCTGTTGATGCAAAGCAGCGGCGTCGGCAACTGCATCAATCTGCTTTCACTCCCCAGGGCGGGGCGTTTTCCCTTTCTCACGATAATCTCCATGCGTGGTGACTTCGGCGAAGGCAATCCCTGGCAGATGCCCATGGGGCAATCGACCCAGCCGGTGCTGGAAGCCTGCGACGTCACCTGTCTATGTATCGATTCCCCAGACGAGGTCGGCCGGACGATCAACGCGGCCATCACCACGGCCTTCACCAGTGAAATGCCGGTCGCGGTGCTGTTGGGGCAGCGCCTGCTCGGCGCCAAAGTATTTGCAAAAAGGTGAACAATGGCAGACCAAAATGATGGCGGCCGCGCCGCCGGTAAAACCGCCACGGGCACCCTGGACCGGCGTGTCGCCGTGAAACAGCTACTGGACAGCCTGGATGATGATGTCCTGATCGTGGCCGGCCTGGCCGGTGCCAAGGGCGATGTCACGGCCGCCGTGGGCGATGATCCGCGGGTCTTCGGCTTCGGCGGCGCCATGGGCGCGGCGGCTTCCATGGGCCTGGGCCTGGCCCTGGCGCAGCCTGACAGACGGGTGCTGGTGGTGACGGGCGACGGCGAATTGCTGATGAACGTCGGCACCTTGGCGACAATCGCCATCGCCAATCCACCCAATCTGGGTATCATCTGTGTCGACAACGAACATTATGGCGAGACCGGCTTTCAGCGTAGCCACACGGGCCTGGGTACGGACCTGGCCGTTATGGCTCAGGGCGGCGGTATCGGCGCCGTGCGCACGGTGCGCGAGATGGACGAATTGGACGAAGCCGGCGAGATGCTGCGCAATACCAACGGCGCCGCCTTTGTTCTGCTGAAAGTTGCCGTCAATGATCCGCCCAAGATGCCAACCGTGTGGGACGCCTCCTGGCACAAGAGCCGCTTCCGCCAGGCGCTTTTGGGAAAACCATAATTCCTCTGGCCTGTAAGAGTTTGAAATCATGAACCGCTATGCAATGGGCATCGATATCGGTGGGACCTTCACCGATGTGGTGCTCTACGATCGGGAGCAGGGCCGCCGCCTGACCCGAAAGGCGCTGACCACACCGGGCGACCCGGCCGAGGCGGTCCTGGATGCCGTCGATCAGGTCCTGGCCGATGACGCTATTTCGGCCCGGGAGATCGAACGTGTCGTGCATGCCACCACCCTGTTCACCAACGCCTTGATTGAGCACAAGGGCGCGCGCACGGCGCTGCTGACCACGGAAGGCTTCCGCGACAGCCTGGAGATCGGGCGGGAACGGAAATACGATCTATACGATCTCGCCGCCAAGAAGCCCCAGCCCCTGGTCCCCCGCGACCTGCGTTTCGAGGTGGGTGAGCGTATCCTGGCCGACGGCGGCATTCATCGGGCCTTGGACAGCGATGCCCTAGCCGAGGTTGCCAACGCCCTGAGCCGGGCGGATGTCTCGTCTCTGGCCATTGTTTTTCTGCACAGCTATCGCAACGACAGCCACGAACGCGCCGCCGGTGCGCGCATGGCGGAGCTGTTGCCGGATCTGGCGATCAGCCTGTCCAGCGATGTCGCACCGGAAATCCGCGAGTTCGAACGCGCCTCGACCACCGTCGCCAACGCCTACGTGAAGCCCCTGGCGCGGGACTACCTTGATGCCCTTGGTGAACGTCTGGGCCGGCGCGAGATCACGGCGCCATTGCTGTTGATGCTGTCCAGCGGCGGTTTGACCCATGTGGGCGAGGTACGCCGGTCGCCGGTGCAGATGCTGGAATCCGGCCCCGCCGCCGGCGCCCTGGCCGCCGCTGATATCGGTCGGGCCGAAGATCTTGATCACGTCCTGGCCTTCGACATGGGCGGCACCACGGCGAAATTGTGCCTGATTGACGGCGAGGAGCCGGCGATCGCCTACCGCTTCGAGGCGGCGCGGGAACGCCGCTTCGCCGAGGGCAGCGGCCTGCCGATCCGTATCTCCACGGTGGAACTGATAGAGATCGGGGCCGGCGGCGGCTCCATCGCCCGGCTGGACGCCCTGGGCCTGTTGAAGGCCGGGCCGGATAGCGCCGGATCGGTGCCCGGCCCCGTCGCTTACGGCCGGGGCGGCAGGGAGCCGACGGTGACGGATGCGGATTTCGCCCTGGGCTATCTGGCGGCGGAAGGCTTCGCCGGCGGTGCCATAGATGTGGATCTGCCCGCCTGCCACGGCGCCTTGAACGACCTGGCAAAACAAGCCGGCCTGGCGGACGACAAATTGGCCTGGGGCGTGCATGACCTGGTGAACGAGAACATGGCCTCCGCCGCCCGCGTCCACATCGCCGAAAAGGGCCGCGACCCACGCGCCTATACCCTGGTCGCCACGGGTGGTGCCGGGCCGGTGCATGCCTATTACATGGCGGCCAAGCTGGGCATCAAACGTATCGTCTGTCCCCGCAATGCCGGTGTTGCTTCCGCCCTGGGCCTGTTGCTCGCACCCGCCCGCGTCGACCGTACCGCCGCCTTTGCCGCCGCTCTGGACGAGTTGGACTGGACGAAACTTGAAGATGCGTTTCAGGAGCTGGAGGCCGCCGCCCGCCAGGTTATCGGCGACACGGGCATGGACGCCGGCGCGGCCAAGGTGCAGCGTCTCGCCGATATGCGCAACGTCGGCCAGGGCTTCGAACTGGTGGTCAACCTGCCCGACGGGCCATACACGTCGACAAGCCGCGAGAGCCTGTTGGATGCTTATGCCCAGGCCTATCAGGCCCATTTCACCCGGCTGCCACCAAACGTTCCCACCGCCATCGCCGCGATCCGGGTGCGTCTGACCGCGCCGGTGGAAGTATCAGCGGAAGACCTGACCAAGGGTTCGGCGGGCACGGCGGCGGAAAAGGGCCAAAGGCCGGTCTATTTCCCCGAGGCCGGCGGCATGATGACCACGGCCATCCTCGACCGCGCCGCCATGGCCATCGGCGACAGCTTCGAGGGGCCCGCCGTGGTCGAGGAAGCGGAATCCACCATGGTCATAGGTCCCGGCGCGCAATTTCATATCTCGGACAATGGCAACCTGATTATCGATCTGCCGGAGGATGCATCATGACCGCGCTTGATGCCGTAACATTGGAAGTCATCTGGAACCGCATGATCGCCTCGGTCGATGAAGCGGCGAAAGCCATCGTCCGCACCTCGTTCTCCACCCTTTCGAACGAGGCCAATGATTTCGCTTGTGTTTTGACCGATGTGGATGGCCAGTTGCTGGCGCAGAACAGCGGCTCCATCCCCTCCTTCATCGGCACCTTGCCGGCAACGGTGCGCCATACCCTGGATCGTTTCGGACGCGAGGGGTTGGAGCCGGGCGATGTAATCAGCACCAACGATCCCTGGCTGGGCACGGGTCATCTGAACGATTGCAGCATCGTGCGGCCGATTTTTCGCGGCGACAGGCTTATCGCATTCGCCGCGACGGCGTCGCACATGCCCGATATCGGCGGCCGCATCCGTTCGGTCGAGGCACGCGAGATTTTCGAGGAAGGCTTTCATATCCCGCTGTTGAAGATCTTTCGCGCCGGCGTGCCGGACGAGACTTTCTTTGAATTGCTGCGTACCCAGGTCCGCACCCCGGACCAGACCGAGGGCGACATCCACGCCCAGATCACCGCGAACTACCTGATCGAGGACCGGGTCCTGACCATGACGGCGGAGTATGGCCTGGATGATCTGGTTGATTTGTCACGGGAGCTCAACGGCCGCACGGAAGCCGCCATGCGGGAGGCCATTCGCAAGGTTCCCGACGGCATCTATGACTACCGGATGCTGACCGATGGCTTGCGGGCCGAGGCGCCGTTTACCTTCGCCCTGCAACTGACCGTCAAGGGCGACACGATCCATTTCGATTTCGACGGCACGTCCCCGACCCAAGCCAGGGCAATCAACTGCCCCTTCTGCTACACCTACGCCATGTCGGCCTATGCCATCAAATGCGCCCTGTTGCCCGACGTGCCGAACAATTCGGGCATGCTGCGTCCCATCACCGTGACGGCGCCAGAGAACACCTTGCTGAACCCCCTGCCCCCGGCCTCCGTTGGCGCGCGGGCCAGTACCGGCCATTATGTTCCCATCCTGGCCTTCGGCGCCCTGGCCGAAGTATTGCCGGAGCGGGTGATGGCGGCGGCGGGCTCACCACTATGGAATTGCACCCAGTCCGGTGTCCGGCCCAACGGCCAGCCTTATGCGACCAATCTGTTCTTCAACGGCGGCATGGGTGCGACCCACGGCGCGGATGGCGAAAGCGCCATCTCGTGGCCGTCCAATTTGTCCTGCACGCCCGTCGAAGTGGCGGAGCAATCGGCGCCGCTGTTGTTTCATTACAAGCGCCTGCGGCCCAATTCCGGCGGCGTGGGGCAATATCGCGGCGGCCTGGGCGAGGACATGCTGGTGGAAAGCCTGTCCGACAGCCCCATCGCCGTGACGTTCATGGCGGAACGCACCCGGCATGCGGCCCCTGGCCTGGCAAGTGGAGGCGATGGCGAGGTCGGTGCGGTGGAGATAAATGGCGCCGAGGCCGACAACCGGGCCCAGCATCATCTGGAAAAAGGCGACCGCATATTGATCGCCACGCCGGGCGGCGGCGGCTATGGTTCGGCGGAAGCGCGGGATGAAGCACGCATCGCCGAGGATCTGAAACAAGGCTACGTGACGGGAGCAGACCAATGACGGGCGAAAGTTTGGACGACAACGCTTTGGCGCAATTGGCGCGGAGTTTGGGATTGGGCAAGTTGCATGCCGACAATCCGGACCTGCTGCGCCGGGCCTATGATACCGCCCGCGCCATGGCGGATCGCCTGCCGCGACCAGATGATATCGCGGACGAGCCCAGCCACATATTCCAGGCCGACAACAATGTCTAAACCGGCGCAAGACCTCGCCTTCCTGAGCCTGACCGAGGCGGCCGCGCTGATCCGGTCGGGGGAGCTCTCAGCGGTAACCTATACCCAAGGGCTGCTCGATCATATCGCGGCCCATGACGGACAGTTGGACAGTTTTCTCCGCGTTCTGTCAGATGGCGCCCTGGAAGAGGCGGCGGCGGCCGACCGGGCCGTCAAGGCGGGCGAAATCCTCGGCGCCCTGCATGGCGTCCCCTTCGGCCTGAAGGACATTGTTGACGTCGCCGGCCTGCCGACCACGGCGCACAGCCAAGTTCTGGCGCAACAGCCGCCCAAGACCGGGGACGCCGTTGTCGCCAAACGCCTGCGCGGTGCGGGCGGTATCCTGCTGGGCAAGACCGCGACCCATGAATTCGCCCTTGGCGGACCCTCGTTCGATCTGCCCTGGCCGCCGGCCCGCAATCCCTGGAACCGGGACCGCTACCCGGGCGGCTCCTCGTCGGGTTCCGGCGCGGCGGTGGCAGCGGGCTTTGTCCCCATGGCGATCGGCACGGATACCGGCGGCTCTGTGCGCAACCCGGCCACGGCCTGCGGCATCGTCGGCATGAAGCCGACCTATGGCCGGGTCAGCCGCCGGGGCGTCGCACCACTTTCATACTCCCTCGATCATGTCGGGCCGATGACCCGCACCGTGGCCGACAACGCCCTGATGCTGAACGTCCTCGCCGGCCATGACCCCGACGACCCGGCCTCGGCGGACGTACCGGTTTCCGACTACACCTCGCAACTTGACGCCGGCATCAAGGACCTGCGCATCGGCGTCATCCGGCATTTCCACAACCGCGACATGATCGCCGCGCCCGAGATGGCCGAAGCGTTGGAGGCGGCACTACAAGTGCTGCAGGATCTGGGCGCGGATGTTGTCGAGATCGAAACCGCGCCCCTGGCGCAATATGCCACCTGCAACCGGGTCATTCTGCTGTCGGAGGCCTATGCCATTCATCGCCACTGGCTGACCGAGCGGCCTGGCGACTACGGTGAATTGTTCCTGGAACGGGTCCTACCCGGCGCTTTTCTGACGGGCGGCGACTATGTCGATGCCTTGCGTCTGCGCCGGAAGATGACCACTGATTTCAACCGCACCATCAAGGATCTGGACGGCGTCATCGCGGTTTCTTCCATGGACGCGGCCTTTGCCATCGAGGATCCGGACGAAAACGCCCTGAAGTATCCCCGACAGGCCCGCACACCGTTCAATCTGACCGGCAATCCGGCCCTGGCGATGCCGAACGGCTTCGACGGCGACGGCATGCCCCTGGCCATGCAGATCATCGGTCGGAACTTTGACGAGGCGATGATCTATCGCATCGCCGCCGCCTACGAAGGGGCGACGGAGTGGCACAAACGCCGCCCGCCCCTGTAAACCAAGGAGGATATCGCAATGCTATCGCACCACGGACGCTACGAATTCTCCCCGATCAGCCAGCGCCCGGACTATTCCTGGCCCGAGGGCAGGCGCCTGGCGGTCTACATTGCCCTGAACGTGGAGCAGTTCGCCTGGGACAAGAGCGTCGAATCCGCCATCGCGCCATCGGGCATGCATAACAAGCAAAGCGTCTATTCCTGGCGCGACTACGGCAACCGGGTCGGTTTCTGGCGCCTGATGGATCTGTTCGATGATCTGGATATTCCCATTCAGGCGCAATTGAACAGCTCGATCTATGAACACGCGCCCCAGGTGGCCGAACGCCTGCGCCAGCGGGGCGACGAATTCCTGGGCCACGGCATCACGAATTCGGAGGAACAGGGCGGCCGGTCCGAGGATGAGGAACGTGCCCTAATCAAAACCGTCACGGATGCCATCATCGAACATGAAGGCACGGCACCGACGGGCTGGATGAGCCCCTGGCTGTCACAAAGCGAGACCACCCTGGATCTGTTGAGCGAGGCCGGCTACCGCTACAACATGGATTGGTGTTGTGACGATCAGCCGATCTGGATGAAGACCCGCAACGGCCGCATCCTGGGCATGCCCTATCCGGTGGAATTAAACGACAACCGGGCCATTGTCCTGCACAAGATGACGCCGAGCCAATATGCCGACTGCATCATCGATAATTTCGACGAAATGCTGGAGCAATCGGAACACCAGCCCCTGGTGTTTCCCATTTCGCTGCATACATTTGTCGTCGGCCAGCCCTTCCGCATCCGTCAATTGCGCCGGGCCCTGAAGTATATTACAGACCGGCGGGACAAGATCTGGCTGACCCGGCCCGGCGACATCTGCCGCCACATCGAAAGCCTGGAGCCGGGGATCGTACCTGGTAGTTGAAATCGGAAACTGAAAACCATGACTGACGTTAAGCGCGGCCGGGAGTTCCTCCACACCCCCGGCCCCACCAATATTCCCGACCGTATTCTGCGCGCCATGCATAAACCGGCGCTGGATTTCACCGCGCCGCCGTTTGTCGAAATGACCCGCACCTGTTTCGAGGACATGCGTCCGGTCTTTCAGACCCAGGGCCTGGTGTTCATGTTTGCCGCCAATGGCCACGGCGCCTGGGAAGCCGCACTAAGCAACACCCTGTCGCCAGGCGATCACATCCTGGTGCCGGAGACCGGCAATTTCTCCATGAAATGGGGCATGATGGCGGAATCCCTGGGCCTGGTGATCGAACATCTGCCCGGCGATTGGCGCCACGGCATCGACCCGGCGGCGGTGGAACAGCATTTGCGCCAGGACGACGAGGGCCGGATTAAGGCGGTCCTGATGGTCCATGTGGATACCGCCAGCGGCGTTGTTTCTGATGTTCCCGCCATCCGCCAGGCCATGGACAACGCCAACCACTCAGCGCTGTTCATGGTCGATACCATCGCCTCCCTGGCCTGTGTGGAGTTCCGCATGGACGATTGGGGGGTCGACGTCGCCATGGCGGCATCGCAAAAGGGCCTAATGTGCCCGCCGGGCATCGGTTTCACAGCCTGCAGCGAAAAAGCCATGCATGCGACGCAAAGTTCGAGGCTGCCGCGCAATTATTGGGACTGGCGCGAACGCATGACGGATGCCCAGTACATCCGGTTCTGCGGCACCGCGCCCATTCATCTGCTGTACGGCCTGCGCGAAGCCCTGGATATGCTGGCCGAGGAAGGCCTGGACAACGTTATCGCGCGCCATGACCGCCTGGCCGGCGCCATCCGGGCGGCGGTGGACGTCTGGTGCAGCGACGGCGGCATGGCCTACAACGCCCTGCTGCCCGCCCAACGCTCCAACTCCATCACCGCCATCCGCGTGCCTCCCGGTTACGATGCCGAGGAAGTCCGCACCGTGGCCCGGGAAGATTTTCAGGTTGCCATGGGCGGCGGTCTTGAGCAGCTCAAGGGCGACGTCTTCCGTATCGGCCATATGGGCGATCTGAACGAGCCCATGGCCCTGGGCGCCGTCGCCGGCATCGAGGCGACCCTGCAACAGTTGGATGTTCCCCATGGCCGGGGCGGTGTCGCCGCCGCGATCGACTATCTGGTGGACAACTAGGGCGATGGCAAGGACCAGTACGCCCGAGGACTGGCGGGTCTATTACGAACGCACCGGCGATCGCCCGCCGCGCGAAACTCTATTGGGGGCATTGGCCAAATTCGAGGCCGAGGATGCCATCGGCAGGGCGGTCGACCTGGGCTGCGGCGGCGGACGGGATACCGTCGAATTGTTGCGCCGGGGCTGGTCCGTACTGGCCATCGATGCCCAGGCCTCGGCCATCGAAACCCTGTTGGCGCGGCCGGAGCTGACGGAATTCGGTGCCCGGCCGGACGCGGAGGTCTCCCGCTTCGAGGCCGCCCGCTGGCCGGAAACCGACCTGGTCAATTCCTCCTTCGCCCTGCCGCTTTGTCCCAAGGCGGACTTTCTTTCCATGTGGCAGCGCATATTCGACAGTCTGCGACCCGGCGGGCGCTTCGCGGGCCAGCTATACGGCGTGCGGGACCAATGGTTCGGCGATCCCAGCAACAGCCATTTCACCGACGATGAGATCGAGGATCTATTAGCTGCCTATGAGGTGGAATTGTGCCGCGAAGAGGAAACCGATTCCGTCACGCCGAGGGGCACGGAAAAGCATTGGCACATCTATCACATTATCGCCCGCAAACCCGACGCTAGCTGACGGCCTGCTCCTTCCGCCAGCGCTCCGGCGATGGCGCCATCAACGCAACCGCCAGGGCCAGGAACGAGGCCGAGGCGGAGGCCGCGATGGGCACCGCATAGCTGCCCGTCAAATCGAATGCGAAACCGGCCGCCACGGGTCCGGCCAGATTGCCGATTGCCGTGCCTGAATAAAGCGCGCCAAGTATACCGCCCACGTTCTTGGCGCCGAAATAATCAGCCATCAGGGCCGGCGCCAAGGCGACATAACCGCCGTAGGTCAGGCCGAACAGCAGCGCATAGACAACCAGGGCCCAAAACGAGGTGGAGTGGAACCACCAGCCCTGTACCAGCGCCATGCCCAGGTACATGGCGATCACCGCGCGGTAACGTCCGAACCGGTCCGCCACGCCGCCCAGGGTCAACCGGCCCGACATGGAACCGACGCCGATCAGGCTGATCAGCAGAATTGACCAGCTTTCATCGTGGCCATGATCGACGGAGAATTTGACCAGATGCACGAAGGGTACGAACAGGCTGAGGGAAACGATGGTCGAGGCACCGAACAGCAGCCAGAACGGCCGCGAGGACAATGCCGCCCGCAGGGACCAGCCCGACAGCGAGGCCCCTTCCCCCGCCGGCGTTGTATCGCCGTCGGGATAAAGCCCCCGCGCGGCGGGAGACGGATACAGCATCCAGGCGGCGATAAGGCCCAGTACCAGCGTCATGCCGGCCAAGACCTGAAAGGTCTCGCGCCAACCCAGGGTATCGACCAGGAACCGGCTGAAGGGCGGCGCGACAAGGGTGCCGACGCCGATCCCGGCCACGGCCAGACCGGAAGCCAGGCCGCGCCGGCGCACGAACCAGCGCTGCAGCACGCCGACCGAAGGAACATAGGAAAAGCCAATGCCCACGCCGACCGCCACGCCATAGCTCAGATAAATATGCCAAAGGTTCTGGGCGAAGCTGGAGGCCAGAAGGCCGATCGCGATCAGGACCATGCCGACGGCCACCACCGGACGAGAGCCGAGGCGGTCGCTGAGCGGGCCGCTAACGGCGCCAAGCGAAAAGTACAGAAATCCGGCGATGGAAAAGATCAGCGAAATATCGCCCCTGGACGCCTTGAAGTCCGTTTCGAAATCATCAAAGAAGGAGGCAAAGGAATATACCACGCCGAAGCCCAGCAGCAGGACCATGAAGGCGGCGGCAACCACCAACCAGCCGAAAAAGAACCTCTGGTCCATGACCACTCGCCACCACCGCCACACGACGCTGGGGCGAATTGTAGCGCAAATGAACGCCGGTCAGGTAATTCGTTTGCAGACCCCTAGGGCATGTTTCTTCTAAACATGCCCGGACTCTTAATAAGAGAGCAATTGAACCAATTACTTAAGTCGCGCCAATTAGGCCACGGTGGCGACTCCGATTAAATGAAAATTGCTCTAGATGGAGCCAATTCGGTTTAAGCGGAGATTTGCCGCAAGCGATTGATCAGCGGGACGACGTCGCCGCCGTTTGCCTTCAGGATGGCGGCAAATTCCTGGCGCTTGGTCAGGGCCAGGCTAACCCCTTCGGCAACCACATCAATAACCCGGAACTGACCATTGCGCTGACGCATGCGCCAGACCAATTTTAGGATCCGGCCATTTCCCTGGGCAATGCGGCTTTGCACCATGACATCCCGTTTTCCGGCCCGGCGGGCCGAAAGGACGTCAAAACTGGCCACCTTGGCACCTGCAATCTTTGGTGCATAATTGTGCAGCAGGAACTTCGAGAAAGCATTCACGTATGCCGTCCGCTGTTCCGCATCCGCACGCTTCCAGTGCCGTCCCAGGGCGAAACGGGCCATCAGGGGAATATCAAAATCCCGGGTCATCAGGCCATGGAACCGTGCGATGCGCTTGGACTGGTCCAGCTTGCCATCATTGAGAATGCCGACCGCTTGGAGGCTCAATTGTTTCAGGGCCAATATGGCATGATCGGGATTGATGGTTTCAGGTCCCGCCGCGGGCGCGATCTCCCCCAGCCGTGAGGCAATTTCTTCCGCCGGCGCCCGCGAATTGAGAATTAGATCAAGATAGGTGTTATCGTCGATGGCTGCACGATCCCAAATCTGATCGACCTCCCGGACGGATGCCACGACGTTGTCACCCTTGGGCGCTGATTGCTCCAAGGTCAGAACAAAACGGGTGCTTTCATCGACAACGGGTCTTGGCCAGTTTCGCTGGCCCTGCCAGCGGGTATCGGCAATATCGCTCATCGTTGGACGGCCATGGCCCCTCAACGATGCCGGCCCCGCCTGTGCCGCTGTGATGGTCATAGTTGCCAGCACGGCAATACTACCCACCAAAATTCCAGCTCTGCCCATCTTTCGTTCTCCCGTCGAAAGTCTTGGCAGCGAAACTACGGACCATCCCTTAAGGGCCAGTTAGAATTCTTGGTTAACAAGAACCTAATAAGGAAGGATATGTGATGGGGATCACAGCATTCTCACCCCGGCAGGGGCAGTATGGCCGTCCCAAGAAATGGGAAGCGAATGAGGGCGTGGGATGCAAGAACGCATCAGTACCCGGCAGAAAATCGGAATTGCCGTCTGGAGCCTGTTGTGGGTCGTTTCCGCCGCGGCGCTGCTTCGGTTCTATCTGGAAATAGGCGGCTGACAACCCGGTCGGCGCTAGTCCGCGATGCGGCCGTCCTGAAGCTGTACAATACGGTCCAACCGACTGGCCACCAGCGGATCATGGGTCGCGATAAGTGTGCCCAGACCGTGCTGGTGCACCATTTCCAGCAATTCCTCCAAAACCAGTTCCGCCGTCGCCTGGTCCAGATTACCGGTGGGTTCGTCCGCCAGCAGCAATACCGGCCGATTGGCCAAGGCACGGGCAATGGCGACGCGCTGCTGTTCACCGCCCGATAACTGCGCCGGGGTATGGTGCAGGCGATCCGCCAGGCCCAGCTCCGTCAGCAGCCGCTCCGCCCGCCCGGATGCCTCCTCGATCGGCGCCTTGGCGAGGCGCATGGGCATCAGAACGTTCTCCAGGGCCGTGAACTCCGGCAACAGATGATGGAATTGATAGACAAAGCCGATGTGTTCCCGCCGCATGGCGGTGCGTTCGCGGTCGCTCATGGCGGCGCAGTTCCGGCCGGCGACCATGATCTCGCCGGCATCCGGTTCCTCCAACAGCCCGGCGGCATGCAGTAGCGTTGATTTGCCCGATCCCGACGGCCCCATCAAGGCCACCGCCTCCCCCGCCGCGATTTCCAAATCAAGACCGCGCAGCACTTCCAGCCGCCGTTCGCCCTGGAAAAAGCCGCGGCCCAGGCCACTGATCCGCAACGCCGCCGCCTCACTCATAGCGCAGCGCCTCGACGGGGTCGACACGGGCCGCCCGCCATGCCGGATACAGCGTCGCCAGGAACGACAGGGCCAAGGCCATCAGGACAACCGAGACCACCTCGGCATTGTTGACCTCGGCCGGGATGCGGCTCAGGAAGCGGATTTCGGGCGACCATAATTCGGTACCCGTCAGACTCTCCAGCCAGCGCCGGATGGTGTCGATATTCAGGCAAAAAGCCAGGCCCAGGGCAAACCCCGCCAGGGTGCCGATGACCCCGATGGAGGTGCCGGAAATGACGAAAATGCGCATGATCATGCCGCGCGTGGCGCCCATGGTGCGCAGAATGGCGATTGCCTTGCCCTTGTCGTTTACCAGCATGATCAACGAGGAAACGATGTTGAAGGCGGCGATCAGGATGATCAGGGTCAGGATCAGGAACATCACGTTGCGTTCGACCTGCAGGGCCTGAAAGAAATGGCTGTTGACCTGCTGCCAGTCCACCACCCTTGCGACTCCCGGCACCGCCTCGACAGCGCCGCGCAGACGGTGAACATCATCGGGGTTGTGCAGAAACATCTCGACGCCGTTGACCGCGTCCTTCAGGCGAAAAAATACCTGCGCCGCCGGCAGCGGCATGTAGACAAATGTCGAATCATATTCATACATGCCGGCCAGGAATGTCGCGGCGATGCGGTAGGATTTCATGCGCGGCACGGTGCCAAACGCCGTCGTGGTCCCTTGGGGCGAGACCAGCGTGATCGCGTCGCCGGCCCGCAGGCCAAGCTTCACGGCCAGGCGCTGGCCGATCACCACGTTATGCTTGCCCTTGAAATCCGCCAGGGAGCCGCTGTAGAGATTTTCCGCGACGATGGCCCGCTCGGCCAGGTCCCGGGGCCACATGCCCCGCACCAAAGCGCCGGAGGCCTGCTTGTTGGCCGTCGCCATGACCTGGCCCTCAATCAGGGGGGCCGCCACCCTGATGCCGTCAATGCCACCAAGGGCTTTGGCCAGCGGGTCGAAGCCGGTCAGACGGCTATCGAGGCCCCGGGCCACCATATGACCGTTCAGGCCCAGCACCCGGTCCAGCAGCTCAGTGCGAAAGCCGTTCATCACGCTCATCACGATAATCAGCGTGGCGACGCCCAGGGCAATGCCAACCAGGGAAAACCAGGCAATGATGGAAATGAAGCCCTCGTGCCGGCGGGCCCGCAAATAGCGCGCGGCGATGGCCCATTCCAGGGATCCGAACATCCCGGTTCCCTAGCCGCCGGTCATGGCGGCGATAGCGGCCTCAATCGACAGTTCCTGGCGCTCTCCGGTGCGCCGTTCCTTAACCTCGACGATGCCGGATTTCAGCCCACGCGGGCCAACGATCATCTGCCAGGGCAGGCCGATCAGGTCCATGGTGGCGAATTTGCCGCCCGCCCGGCCATCGCTGTCGTCCAGCAGCACGTCCACACCGGCCCGGCGCAATTTCGCATAAATATCATTCACGGCATTGTCGCAGGCTTCATCGCCAACCTTCAAATTGATCAGGCCGACATCGAACGGCGCCACGGAAGCAGGCCAGATAATGCCGTCATCGTCATGGCTGGCTTCGATAATGGCGCCGACAAGGCGCGACACACCAATGCCGTAGGATCCCATCTCGACCGGCACCTCCGCGCCATCCGCGCCCATTACGTTCGCGCCCATGGCCTCGGAGTATTTGGTGCCGAAATAGAAAATATGCCCGATCTCGATACCCCGCGTCGCGATGCGCCGGTCCTCGGGCACTTCGTTCTCGAACTGGGCGGCATCGTGTTTTTCATCCGTGGCGGCGTAGCGCGAAGTCCAATGGGCGATGATCGGCGATAGATCTCCATCGTAGTCGGTGCCGGCTTCCGGCGCGGTGAAATCAAGATAATCGGCGTGGCAATAGACCTCGCTTTCGCCCGTATCGGCGAGAATGATGAATTCATAGCTCATATCGCCGCCGATGGGGCCGGTATCCGCCAGCATGGGGATCGCCTTCAGACCGAGGCGTTCAAAGGTGCGCAAATAGGCAACGAACATCTTGTTGTAGGAATGACGAGCTGCCTCGGGGTCCAGATCGAAGGAATAATTGTCCTTCATCAGGAACTCGCGTCCGCGCATGATGCCGAAACGGGGCCGCACTTCGTCGCGGAATTTCCACTGGATATGATAGAGGTTCAGGGGCAGTTGCCGGTAGCTGCGGATCGAGCCGCGAAAGATGTCGGTGATCAGTTCCTCATTGGTGGGACCGAACAGCATATCGCGCTCGTGACGGTCTGTAATGCGCAGCATCTCCAGTCCGTAATCGTCATAGCGGCCACTTTCCCGCCACAGATCGGCGGGCTGGATCGTCGGCATCAGCAATTCCTGGGCGCCGGTGGCATCCTGCTCCTCGCGCACGATCTGCTCGATCTTTTTCAGGACCCGAAAACCCATGGGCAACCATGAATAGATCCCGGCCGACGACTGCCGGATCATCCCGGCCCGCAGCATCAGGCGGTGCGAGACGATTTGCGCCTCGGCCGGCGTATCTTTCAGGACGGGAAGAAAAAACTGCGACATACGCATTGCGGGGCCTCAAATCATGCTACCGCCCGGAGGGCAAAACAGGGATAGATAAGGCCAGATATGTAGGGAAAAGCGCCCCATAAGGCAATGGTAAGCACAGGGGCAAGACGTGAACCGCCGCAGGCGGCGCGGCTATTTTCCGCGTAACAGCTTGCGGCAGGCTGCGACCATGCGCCGGGACTCGGCGGGAACCAAGGTCTTGCCCTCGTACTTCACTTCACCGCTGCGCCGGTCGACGGTAACCAGCCCGGCCCCGACCTCGGATGAGTCGACAACCGTGCTGCTGCCCTTTTTCAACAGATTACCAAGCGGCACGTGCAGAGGAATGGCGATAACCGGCGGCAAATCGACCTGCCGGTTGGTCTCCAGATCGGCCGGTTTGACGGGACGGCCGCGTACATCGACGCCAGGCTTGTAGGCAACATCGGCCGCCGGCTGATGCCGTACCAACCAGCGGCAATCCTGTTTCGCAACCGTGACTTTCTGCTTCAACACGCCCGCCACAGCCGGCGTTGCCGCCAGCATGGCCAGCATCAAGCATGAAACGAATAAGCGTGACATCATGGCCACATCCTGGGCCCAAGGCCTTAACAACCCTTAAACAACGCTTCATCGCCCAGGGGAAAGAAAAAAAGGCCGCACCGGTAAGGGTGCGGCCCAAATAGGAGGAAACGCCATCGAGCGTTTTGTCGGGAGTCGAGCCTCCAACGACATTTATGATAATGGTTCTTAATTGATATAAATCAAGTCCTTATTTGGAATTATTTCAAACAAGGCAGACTTGTTGTAATTTTACAACAAATCGGTCTAGCCCGGTGGCGTAAAATAGCCACGCAAATCAATCAATCCGGTATTTATGCCGGCCAAAATCAGGCCCATGATGACGCCCGAAATTGCCGTCGTAACCAGCATTTTCAGAACAATCCGCGGCCGCGCCGGCGCCGATGCCGCCTGCCCCTCCCCGACCTCTCCACCCTCTTCGCGAACCGTACGCACACCAAAGGGCAGCACCATGAACAGCACCAACCACCATATAACGGCGTAGATCATAATGCCCGTAACCAGGCTCATGCGATGTCCCTAAAGTTGTTCGATTTCAATCAAGGTTCCGCAGAAATCCTTGGGATGCAGGAACAAAACCGGTTTGCCATGGGCGCCGATCCGCGGCTCCCCATCGCCCAGGACACGGGCGCCGTCGGCGCGCAGTTGGTCGCGGGCGGCGATGATATCCGTGACCTCGAAACAGATATGATGGATGCCGCCATCGGGCGTGCGCTCCAGATACTTCGCCACCGTGGACCCCTCGCCCAGGGGATGCAGCAATTCGATCTTGGAATTTTCCAGTTCGACGAAGACCGTCGTAACGCCATGATCAGGCAGGTCCAGGGGTTCGGAAACCTTGGCGCCAAGGGTATCGCGGTAGAGGGCGGCGGCGGCGGCCAAATCGGGCACCGCGATGGCAAGATGGTTCAACCGTCCGATCATGGAATTTTCCTCATTCTGAACATTTTCATCAATCCAGGCGGATGATTCGCGCCTCGACGACGGCCCGTTTGCCCAGACGGTCGCGGATCAAGCGGCGCAGGGCGATCCGGGCCGCCTCGGTCATGCGCCCGTCATCCTTGCGCGCCGACGCCGGCAGTTCATCCACCGCCGCCTCCACCGCCCTTTCAGCTTCTTCCGCCAGGGCGGATGTGCCTTTCTCATCCTCGCCCATTCCCTCTCCGGCAAGGCCCTGGAAAACCAGCTCCGGATCGGCCAACAATGCGCCCGCATCGTCCGCTACCAATATCACGACCGCCGCGCCACTGAACATCAGCTTGCGCCGGGTCCGGACGCCGTCGTCGTTGGCGGGCACCACGACGTCACCGTCAACATAGCAGCGGCCGCTTTGCACTTCCGCCACGACCTCCGCCGCGCCCGGCGCAAGACGCAGGGCCTGGCCGTTTTCAATCACCACGGCCTCGGGCACCTGCAAGGAGCGGGCCAGTTCCGCATGCGCCAGCATATGTTGATATTCACCGTGTACCGGCACCGCGATCCTGGGCCGGACCAGCCGGTACATCTCGGCCAGTTCATCCCGGCAGGGATGCCCGGAGACGTGGACGCCGGGTTCGTCTTCGCCAATCACTTCGACACCGTTCCAAAGCAGACGGTTGCGTACCCGGCTGATGGCCATCTCGTTGCCCGGAATAACCCGGGAGGAGAAGATCACCAGGTCGCCCTGTTCAAAAACCACGTGACGATGATCGCCGTGGGCAATCCGCGCCAGGGCGGCGCGGGACTCACCCTGGCAGCCGGTGCACATAAACATCACCTTTTCGGGTGGCAGGTAGGCGCCCTCGTCATCGGTCAGGAAAGGCGGCAGATCGTTGAGATAGCCGCATTCCTTGGCCGCGGCCACGATGCGCCAGAGCGATCGGCCGACCAACACAAGGTGGCGGTCATGGGCGGCGGCAACCCTGGCCACGGTGTCGATACGGGCGACGTTGGAAGCGAAGGAGGCAACCGCGATCCGCCCCGTACGATCGGCGCAGATCCGCATCAAGCTATCGAGCACATCGGCCTCCGACCCGGAGGTGCCGTCGTTCAAGGCATTGGTACTATCGCCGATCATCGCCATGACGCCTTCATCGCCGAGGCGGCGCAGGGCATCTTCATCGCTCTTTGGGCCCACCAGGGGATCGGGGTCCAGTTTCCAATCCCCCGTATGCAGGACCAGCCCGGCCTTGGTTCGAATGGCCAGGGCGTTCATTTCCAGGGTCGAATGGGTCAGCGCGATGAAATCGATGCCGAACGGTCCGATCTGCAACTGCTCACCCGGCTGGATGATATGCAGCGGCACCTCCAGCAACAGGCCGGCTTCCTCCAGCTTGTTGCGCAGCAGCGCGGCGGCGAAGGGCGTGGCCCAGACGGGACAGCGCAATCGCGGCCACAAATGCGCCACGGCACCCAGATGATCCTCGTGGGCATGGGTCAGGATCAGGCCGGCCAGGTTATCCCGCCGCTCCTCGATATAGGTCGGATCCGGGGTAATCAGCTCAATGCCAGGCTGTTCGCCATTGGCAAAGGTAACGCCAAGATCGACCAATAGCCATTGTCCGGCAATGCCATAAAGGTTCATGTTCATACCGATCTCCCCCGACCCGCCCAGGGGCAGGAAGATCAGCTCGTCCTCAGCGAACTCCGCCACGGTCTCTCACAAAATTCACGCTACTATTCCCTGTTATACGCCCCGGCTTCGCCGGTATATTTCCCGTAGGCCCCGCATTGTTATGTCGGGCACGTTGGCTTCTATCACATCCGTGGCCCCTTCGAACACCGGCGCGAGGCCACCGGTTGAAACAATTTTCATGGGCTTGCCGTATTCGCTCTTTATGCGGTTGACGATACCTTCGATCAAACCGACATAACCCCAGAAAACACCGGAATGCATGCAGTCCACGGTGTTGGTGCCAATAATCTTCTCCGGCCGCGCCACGACAATGCGGGGCAACAGGGCCGTGGCGCTGTGCAGCGCCTCCAACGAAAGGTTGATGCCGGGCGCAATCACGCCGCCACAGTAGTTGCCGGTTTCATCGACAACATCGAATGTGGTCGCCGTGCCGAAATCGACGACCACGGCCGGTTCCCCGGGAAACATCACGCCGGCACCTACCGTATTGCAAATCCGATCCGCGCCGACCGGCGGCGTGGCCTTAATCTCGATGCCGGTATCGATTTCGTCCTCGCCCAGTACCAACGGATCGCAATCGAAATAGCCCTGGCACAGCCGGCGCAGATTAAACAGCGCCTGGGGCACCACGGTGGCGATCATCGCATCGGTCACCGCCTTGGGATCGAAGCCGCTGATCTGCAGCAACTGAAACAGCCAGACAGCGTGCTCGTCGGCGGTGCGGTTGGCCGAGGTCTGCTGCCGCCATTCCGCGACGACGTCGTCGCCTTCAAAAAGAGTGAATTTGACATTGGTATTGTTCAGATTGATCGCAAGCAGCATGGCGGCGGCCCTCAAGTTTGCGGCAAAAACACTTCACCGGCGGTGATACGGCGCAAGGTGCCATCGGTCAGTTCGACGACTAGGCTACCATCGCTGTCCAGATCCCGAAAGGTGCCGGAAAACTCCTCCTTCGGCAGGCGCACGCGCAATTGCCCGCCCAGATTGGCCGCGCGCGCCAGCCAGGCTTGACGTATCGGCGCGAAACCCTCCGCGCGCCAGACCTCCAGCCAACCCAGCAAAGACGGCCCCAGGGCGGCCAGCAGGCTTCCTGGCGTACAATCAGCGGCGCCCAGGGCATTCAGGGATGTTGCCGATTGACCGGCATCTTTGGGATGATGCGCCACGTTGATGCCCATGCCCAGAACCAGCCAGTCCACGCCACCGCCCGCACGGGCCGAGGATTCCAACAAGATGCCGGATATCTTGGCGCCATCGATCAGCACGTCATTGGGCCATTTATGTTGAGGATCGAGTTCCGGCGCGATTTCGACGATGGCGCCGGACAGCGCCAATGCGGCCAGAAAGGAGATCTGGGCCGCGCTGCCGGCATCGCCCTCGGGCCGCAGCAACAACGACATGTACAGATTACCGGGTTTCGAGGTCCATTCCCGGCCGCTGCGCCCACGCCCGGCCAATTGCTCGCCCGCCACCACCAAGGTACCTTCCGGCGCGCCGTCGCGGGCCCGCTGTTTCGCCTCGTCATTGGTCGAGCCGACGCTTTCGAGATAGACCGGGTGAAAAAATGACGGCAGATCGGGAAGCGCCGCCGCGGCGTTGATCACGGCACCAGGGCGGACGCGGCAATCTGGGCCGAGGCAACGAAGGGCGCGGTATAGAAGGCAAAGAACACCACGAAGATACCGCAAAGTCCGATAATCGCCCGCATCTCTATCGCCATGGGCGCCTCGAACGGCTCACCCGGCTCGTCGAAATACATCACCTTGATGATCCGCAGGTAATAAAACGCGCCCACCACACTTGACAGCACGCCGATGACGGCGAGGGCATAAAGCTCCGCATTGACGGCGGCGATAAAGACATAGAATTTGCCGAAGAACCCGCCCAGGGGCGGAATCCCAGCCATTGAGAACATGAAGACCGCCAACGCCAAGGCCATCAGGGGGTTGTTCCTTGACAGCCCGGCCAGATCCGAGATCCCTTCGACCATGCCGGCCTTGCGCCGCATGCACAGGATGCAGGCGAAGGTGCCCAGGTTCATGGCGACATAGATCGCCAGATAAATCAGCACGCCGCGCACCCCTTCGGCGCTGCCCGCCGCCAATCCGATCAGGGCGTAGCCCACATGCCCGATGGAGGAATAGGCCATCAGACGCTTGATATTGTTCTGCCAGATCGCGGCGAAAGCGCCCAACAGCATGGAGGCGACCGAGATTACGACAATAATCTGTTGCCAATCGGCGCTGATGGCGACGAACGGCACGATCAAGGCGCGCATGAACAGAGCCAGCGCGGCGATCTTCGGCGCCACCGCGAAAAAGGCGGTAACCGGCGTCGGCGCGCCTTCGTACACATCCGGCGTCCACATATGGAACGGCACGGCGGAGACCTTGAAGGCCAGGCCGGCGCAAAGGAACACGATACCCACGATCAGGCCGATCGAGGCATGCTCCTGCCCCTTCATGGCCGTGGCGATGGCATCGAACCCAGTGGCACCCGTGAAGCCATAGATCAACGAACAGCCATACAGCAGCATGCCCGACGACAGCGCGCCCAGGACGAAGTATTTCAAGCCGGCCTCGGTCGAACGCAGGCTGTCCCGCTTGAAGGCGGCGACGACATAAAGTGCCAGACTTTGCAGCTCGATCCCCATGTAGAGGGCGATAAGGTCGTTGGCCGAGACCATCATCATCATGCCCAAGGTGGCCAGGACGAACAGCACCGGATATTCAAACCGGTTCATCCCCTCTTCCTTGATATAGCCCAGCGACATGATCAGGCCGCCGGCAGCCGCGATCAGCACCATGGCCTTGACGAAACCGGTGAAGCTGTCGGCCACGTACATGCCGGCGAAACTGACACTGCTTTCCATCGGCGCGCGGAGGACCATCAACAGGGTCACGGCGAATGCCGCCACCGCCAGCCAGGACAACAGGCGGGTCGATTGGTTGCCCCGGAAAACCCCGATCATCAAAAGCGCCATGGCCGTGATGGCCAGGAAAATCTCCGGCGCCGCCGTGGCGTAATCGTGTGCGTTGGCCATGCTACGGCTTCCCTATTTCGCGGCCAGCTGCGATACGCCGGCGCCATCCGCCGCGGCCTGTATCGCCGTCTGGTATTGTTGGATCAAGTTGTCGACCGAGACATGCATGACGTCGAGGAACGGGCCTGGATAAACGCCCATGACGATGGCCAGGACAATCAGCGGCGCGAAAAAGGCGATCTCGCGCCCATCCATGTCCAGGATCTGCTTCAAATCGTCTTTTTCCAACTGGCCAAAGACGGTGCGGCGATAAAGCCACAGCATATAGGCGGCGCCCAGGATAACGCCCAGGGCCGCCAACGCGGCAACCCAGGTATTGACCTGATAGACCCCGACCAAAACCAATATTTCGCCGACGAAACCCGCCGTGCCCGGCAGCCCGACCGAGGCCAGCATGAAGATCATGAATGTGAAGGCATAAATTGGCATTCGGTTGACCAGGCCGCCATAGCGGGCGATCTCCCGCGAATGGATGCGGTCGTAAACGACGCCGACACACAGGAACAAGGCGGCGGAGACAATGCCGTGACTGAGCATCTGGAAGATGCCGCCCTCGATACCCTGGGTGTTGAAAGTAAAGATACCGATGGTCACGAAGCCCATATGCGCCACCGAGGAATAGGCGATCAGCTTCTTCATATCCTCCTGCATCAGGGCGACCAGGGAGGTATAGATCACCGCCACCACCGATAGGGTAAAGACCAGGGGCACGAAAAAGTCCGAGGCCAGGGGCAGCATCGGCAATGAGAACCGCAGAAAGCCGTAGCCGCCCATCTTCAACAGCACACCGGCCAAAATGACCGAACCCGCCGTCGGCGCTTCCACATGGGCATCGGGCAGCCAGGTATGCACCGGCCACATGGGCATCTTCACCGCGAAGGAGGCAAAGAACGCCAGCCAGAGCCAGGTCTGCGCCTCCGCCGTGAAACCATGCGCCATCAGGGTCGGGATATCCGTCGTCCCGGCCTCGAAATACATATAGATCAGGGCCAGGAGCAGCAGCACCGAACCGAGCAGGGTGTAGAGGAAGAACTTGAACGAGGAATACACCCGCCGCTCGCCGCCCCAGACGCCGATAATCAGGAACATCGGGATCAGGCCGCCTTCGAAGAACAGATAGAACAGCACGAAATCCAGGGCGCAGAACACGCCGATCATCATGCATTCGAGCATCAGGAAGGCGATCATGTATTCCCGCACCCGCACGGTGATCGAGCGCCAGGACGCCAGGATGCAGATCGGCATCAGGAACGCGGTCAGCACCACGAACAGCATGGAAATTCCGTCCACGCCCATGGAATAGTCGATGTTGCCGCCAAGCCAGCCGTGGCGTTCGACAAACTGGAAGTCCGCCGTGCCGTTTTCGAAGTTGCCCCAGATCACCAGAGAGATCAGGAAGGTCAGCACCGTGGTCATCAAGGCCACGCCCTTGGCGTTACGGTCCGCCGCCTCCGTGCCGCCCTGGGCGAAGAGGAAGATAAAGGCCGCGCCCACCAGGGGCAGGAAGGTCGCCAGACTTAGAAGAGGCCAGTCACTCATATCCTAGTGCCCCCCGCCGCTGGAGGTATAGAACCAGGTGACCAGGACGCCGACGCCGATCAGCATGGCAAAGGCGTAATGATAGAGGTAGCCGCTTTGCAGAGCCGATGCCCGGCGCGCCACGCGCATCACCGATGCCGCGATACCGTCGGGACCGAAGCCGTCGATGATACGGCCATCGCCCCCCTTCCACAGCAGCCGGCCCAGCCACTTCGCCGGATTGACGAAAATCAGGTCATACAGCTCGTCGAAATACCATTTGTTGAGCAGGAACAGGTAGAGCTCGTGATGCACCTTGGCCAGCTTGACCGGAATATCCGTGCGGCGGATATAGAACTGCCAGGCGACCAGAATACCGATCAGGCCAGCGGCGATGGGCGCGATCTTGACCCACATCGGCACGTGATGCATGGCTTCCAGGATGTTGTTTTCCGGCGCCATGAAAATGGCCGCGCCCCAGAATGCCTCGGCTCCGTCGCCGACGAAATAATGCACGAACAGAATGCCCGAGAGGATCGAACCGGCGGCCAGGAAATACAGCGGGATCAGCATGGAGGCCGGGGATTCATGGACGTGGCTCATCACCTCCTGGCTGGCCCTTGGCGTGCCATTAAAGGTCATGAATAACAGGCGCCAGGAATAAAACGCCGTCATCACCGCCGCCGCCAAGCCCAGATAGAAGGCGAAATCGCCGGCCCCGGTGTGGGCCGCGAAGGCGGATTCCAGAATAGCGTCCTTGGAATAGAAGCCGGCGAATATGGGCAGGCCGGCCAGCGCCAGGGAGCCGATCCACATCAGAATGGCGGTTTGCGGGACGTATTTGAAAATGCCGCCCATGCGCCGCATGTCCTGCTCGTCCGACATGGCGTGAATGACCGAGCCGGAGCCGAGGAACAACAGCGCCTTGAAGAAGGCATGCGTGAACAGATGGAAGATCGCCACCGGATAGGCGCCAACGCCCAGGGCAAAGAACATATAGCCCAGCTGGCTACAGGTGGAATAAGCAATCACCCGCTTGATATCGTTCTGCACCAGGCCCACTGTGGCGGCGAAAAACGCGGTCCCCGCGCCGACGATGGTCACGACCGTCAGGGCAACGGGGGAGAATTCGAACATCGGCGAACAGCGTGCCACCAGGAAGACGCCGGCGGTCACCATGGTCGCGGCATGGATCAGGGCGCTGACCGGGGTCGGGCCCTCCATGGCATCGGGCAGCCAGGTATGCAGGGGCACCTGGGCCGATTTGCCCATGGCGCCGATGAACAGCAGGATGCAGATGGTGGTCATCACATCCAATTCCCAATTGAGGAAATGGAACGTCTTGCCGGCCTGATCCGGCGTGGCCGCGAAGACGGTGTCAAAGTCGACCGAGCCGAACACCATGAAGGTCGCCATGATGCCCAGTCCGAAGCCGAAATCACCGACCCGGTTGACCAGAAAGGCCTTGATGGCGGCGGCGTTGGCCGATGGCTTGTGATACCAGAAGCCGATCAACAGGTACGAGGCCAGACCGACGCCTTCCCAGCCGAAGAACATCTGCAGGAAATTGTCCGAGGTAATCAGCATCAACATGGCGAAGGTAAAGAGCGAGAGATACGCCATGAAGCGCGGCTTGTGCGGATCGTGGGACATGTAGCCCACCGAATAGACGTGCACCAGGGCGGACACACCGTTGACCACAACCAGCATCACCGCCGTCAACTGATCGATACGCAAGGCCCAGGAAACATCGAACGTGCCCGAGACGATCCACGAGGCGATCTCCACCTTGACCGGTTGCCCGCCCAGGGCGACCTGCCAGAATGCCACCAGCGACAGGATGGCGGAGGTGATGACGGCGCCGCAGGTAATCCATTGCGACGGCTTGTCGCCGAGGATACGCCCCAGCGAACCGACGATCAGGAACGCAAGAAGCGGAAGAAAGACGATGGCGTGATACATCTAACGCTCAGCCCTTCATTAGGTTGATATCTTC
>CAZVYX010000044.1:0-45663 GCA_964631725.1 uncultured Rhodospirillaceae bacterium
AATGGACAGATACTAGATGTAGCGGGTGTCTGCGTCAACCGGATAGGCACGGTTTTTTCATAGTCACAGTAGAATCGCTCTGGGGGAGAGACAAGGTAATAGTTGATCCGTACCGCGGGTGATAATCGCGGAAAGGCTTAGACTCGCTGCCCAATTCGGTCCAAATTTGGCTGGCGTTGGAATTGAAGCAAGGGAATCCGGCGCCGATAATCTTTAACAGGAGCGGCTGATTATGACTGACCGTGATACCGATCGTACTGGGGACACCATTGTCGACTCGGACTTGGTGGGCGAGGTTTGGACGACAGCGCAGCCGGGTACCGATCCGGTCTTGTATGGCCATGTGGAGATTGCACCGAAAGGCAAGTTTCCCGTCCGCAGCTTGCAAACATTCCGCATGACGTACACGGTCGGGCGCTTTGGCCTGGATGATACCGGTGCGATCCGGGTCATGTTGCGCGCCATGGGCGATGGCGGTGGTCTGCAAACCGACGATCCGTCCGGCTACAATTATGTCACCGCCACGACCTCCTCCGGCGTACCGCTGGAGCTTGACTATAGCCGTTATGGCACGACGCCGAGGCCGCGTTGGAAAACCCTGACCATTCGCGTATCGGGAGGATTCCTGCGCGAAGGCGACGAGATCGAGATCGTATTTGGCGATACCTCCAAGGGCTCGCCCGGCCTGCGCCTGCAATCCATGGTCGAACCGAATTATGAATTCAAGGTTGGGGCGGACGTTTGCGCCGTCGGTCATTACACACCGATCCCGAACACGCCGAACATCAACATCGTGCCGGGCGAGGCAGTGCTCTGGCGCGCCGTGTTGCCGAGCTTGCGCCGGCCTGGCGAAAGCTTCCACTTTGGCCTGAAGGCGGAGGATAAATGGGGCAATCCGACGGATAAGGCGAAGGGCAATTTCACCCTTGAAGCAAATTTGGCGGTTAATGGATTGCCCGCGCATATCGACTATCCGCTGGGGCAACGGGGCATGATGCTGGAAGGGTTAAGCGTCGATCAGCCCGGCACCCTGCGTATCACCGTGCGGGATGAGGATGGCGAAGCGGTGGCGCATTCCCATCCGTTGGTCGTCGAGGCCGGGCCTCATGGCGGCTATTGGGCCGATTTGCACGGGCAAAGCGGCGAGTCCATCGGCATCGGGACCTCGCGCGATTATTTCGAGTTTGGGCGCAATCTGGCGTTTCTCGATGCGCTCAGCCATCAGGCCAATGATTTCCAGGTCAATAATGCCTTTTGGGCCTATTTGAACGAACTGACCGCCGAATATCATGAGGACGGCCGTTTCGTGACCTTCCCGGGCTATGAATGGTCCGGCAACACCGCGGTGGGCGGCGACCGCAACGTCTATTACCGGACCGAGGGCCGGCCGATCTACCGCTCCTCCCATGCCTTGCTGACGGACCGCTCGGACCTGGACATGGACGCCAATGACGCCAATGCGTTGTTCGAACGCCTGGCGGACGAGGATTGCGTCGTCTATGCCCATGTCGGCGGACGCTATGCCGATATTGCTTATGCCCACGATGGCACCAAGGAAATGTCGATGGAGATCCATTCGGCCTGGGGCACCTTCGAATGGCTGCTGACCGATGGATTTCCCCTTGGTCACCGTTGCGGCGTGGTTTGCAACAGCGACGGCCACAAGGGCCGGCCAGGCGCCTCTTATCCAGGCGTTTCAACATTTGGCGCCTATGGCGGCCTGACCTGCTTTCTGACGGACGAGTTGACCCGCGACAGCTTTTTCGACTGTCTGCGCCGCCGCCATCACTACGGCACCACCGGCACCCGCATGCATCTGGACGTCAAGGCACGCTTCGACGAACCGGCGACATTGTACGAGCAGGATCCGAACCTGTTCCCGGACACCGGCAGTCAGTCGGTGAACGAGGTGATGATGGGGGATATCGTTCAGACCTCCCAGGATACGGTGACGCTGGATTTGCGCGTGGTTACCCATGCACCGATTGAGCGGATTGAAGTCCGCAATGGCATGGAAGTCGTCGAAACACTGCGGGGCTATGGCGAGCAGGACCTTGGTAACCGTATCCGTGTGCTGTGGAGCGGTGCCGAGTACCGGGGCCGGGGCCGGGACACCAACTGGAAGGGCAAGGTATCATTCGGCGGCAGCGCTATCCGCCATTATGAAAAGATAAATGCCTGGAACCATGAGCGTCTTTTTGAACGGCAAAGCGACGACACCATCGTATTCGATGCCATCACCACCGGTAACTTCGGCGGCTTTGATGCCTGGCTGGATGAGGCGCCCGATAGCGCTTTGAACGTCGCCACCAACCTGACCAGCCTGTCAGTGCCCCTGGCCGACATCGGTCTGGAGGACGTCGTGGCCGAAGCCGGCGGGTTGGAGCGGCGCATAACGGCCTTTCGCCTGCCGGAGGAAAATACCTGCCGGGAAATCGCGACGGAGATTAAGATGCCCATCGCATCCGGCCGGGACAATCCCCTTTGGATTTGCGTTACCACGGAAGATGGTTTTCAGGCCTGGAGCAGCCCGATCTACGTCTTCAAATAGACACGCCTTGGGTTTGGCGACGGCGCGCGAAGCCTTAAACTACGTTACTTGGCAGGCTCGGCCATGGTGCCGGTCAGTCCTCGGCGTGATGGCAAACCGCTTGCAGCTTATTGCATTCGGGGTCGCGCACATAGGCGCCGTAATAGTTGGGGTGATAATGGGTCCGCGGGCCCGGCGCGCCCTCGTCGCTGCCGCCATTGGCCAATGCGGCTTCATGAAAGGCCCGCACCGCCGCCCGGTTGGGCGCCAGAAATGCGACATGATTGCCGTTGCCGGGGCTGGCGGCCTGTTTGTTGAACGGGGACAGCACCCAGAACTGATTATCGTTTGGCTGGCCGTAGCCTATGTAGCCTTCGCCGCTGATGAAGCGTTCATGACCCAACACCCCTAAAACGGCGTCGTAAAAGCCGGCGGCGCGTTCGAGGTCATTTGTCCCCACGGTGATATGGCTGAACATGAAGGCGTTCCTCCCCTATATTCCGGCGACGGCGATCAGCGGTCGCGCCAGACCGGTTCACGTTTCTCGACGAAGGCGCTGATGCCTTCATTGGCATCCTCGGCCAGCATGTTCTGAACCATCACCTCCGCCGCCATTCCGTAGGCCTCTTCCAGCTCCATGTCCTGCTGGCGGTAGAAGGCTTCCTTGCCCACCCGCAGGGTATGGCTGGATTTTCGTGCGATCAGCTCGGCGAAATGCATCGCCGCACCGTCCAGATCGGCGCTGGGCACATGGCGATTGATCAGGCCGAAACGGTGGGCGGTCGGTGCATCCATCGCCTCGCCGGTTAGCAACATCTCCATGGCATGCTTGCGGCCGACATTGCGGCCAAGGGCGACCATGGGGGTGGAGCAGAACAGGCCGATGTTGACGCCGGGGGTGGCGAAGCGGGTGTCATCGTCGGCTACCGCCAGATCGCAACTGGCGACCAGTTGGCAGCCCGCGGCCGAGGCCACGCCGTGCACCTTGGCGATTATGGGTTTCGGGCAATGCACGATCGAAAGCATCAGTTGGCAGCATTGCGCCATCAGGTCCCGCCGCGCTTCGATCGTATCGAGGGCGATGATTTCCTTCAGATCGTGGCCGGCGCAAAACCCGCGCCCGGCGCCTTCGACAATGACGACCCTCGCCGCCGGATCAGCGGAAATGGCGTCGATCTCGTCCTGCAACAGGCGCATAAGGCCGCTGGACAGGCTGTTGAAGGCCTTCGGCCGGTTCAGGGTGAGATGGACGATGCCCCCATCGGCGCCCCGGTCCTGGCGCAGCAACATCGGTTCCGCCGCTGTTTCGGTTGCCTCAACTGTCATGGTCCGTCTCCCGTACATTCAGCGACTATTTATAACCGAAGGGAGATGGGGCGTCACGCCGGGCCAGCGGCAGATTATTGTTGCAACCAGGGCGAACGCGGGGAATATGAGGCAAACAGATCAAACCCACGACGAGCCAGACGAGGAAAGCCATGCCCAAGATACCCTATGCCACCGCCGATGATCCCAGCCTCGATCCGGAGGCGGCGACGCTTTTGGGCAAGATGCAGCCGCTGAACATTTTCAAGATCCTGGCCCATGGCGGCCCGGCGTTTGGCGCGTATACGCGGTTGGCAACGGCATTGCTTTACAAGAGCAAGATCGATCCGATTCTCAGGGAATTGGCAATCACCCGTGCGGGTATCCTGTGCGGTGCTTCGTACGAAGTCTTCCAGCATGAACAGATCAGCCGCGACGTGGGCATGCCGGAAGACAAGGTACAGGCCATGAAAGTCGGGGCCGACGATCCGGTGTACGATGAAACGGAAAAGATCGTGCTGCGTCTGACGGACGAAGTGGTGAAGAACACCAAGGCTTCGGACGAGACCTTCGCCGCCGCGGCAGCCATCTTCAGCCACCAGGAACTGATGGAGTTGATCATGTGCATTGGATTCTATGTCATGACGTCGGCCGTGCTGGAAAATTTCGAGGTCGAGATCGAGCCGCCGGAGGTTCTGGCGAAAGTCAATATGGCGACCAAGGGCGGCAAGTAAGGGGCCTAAAAAAAGCTCCCGAATGCGGCCTTCGCAGGAAGAATCTTCTGTGCTATAGAGGCGCGCCCTCGGCAACGGGGGTTCGTGTTGAACATCTAAATCCGATAGCTGGGTATTGGGTGTTTTCCGTCAAATGCGGGCGTGGCGGAACTGGTAGACGCGCCAGGTTTAGGTCCTGGTGGCTTAACAGCCGTGGGGGTTCGAGTCCCTTCGCCCGCACCAATTTTGGATGGTTGGCTTTGCCGCCGGCCAGTTCGTGAATAGGCCAATGGGGCCGAACTGATAGAATAGCTGGGAATATCATGCAGGTTAGCGAAACCCTGTCCGAGGGCCTAAAGCGGGAATATAAAGTTGTGGTGGCGGCCGCCGATATGGAAGCCAAGGTCACTGACCGGCTGACGGAAATATCGAAAGAGGCGCAAATGCCGGGTTTTCGTCCCGGCAAGGTGCCGGTCAAGATCCTTCGCCGTACATATGGCCGGCAGCTTCTCGGCGAGGTGCTGGAGCAGGCGGTCAATGAAGCGACCACCGAGACCATGGAAAAGCACGAGTTGAAACCGGCCATGCAGCCGAAGATCGAGGTCGTCTCGTTCGACGAGGGCAAGGATCTGGAATACACCATCGCGGTCGAGGTGATGCCGGATTTTGAACCGATGGATTTCTCGACCCTGACGCTGGAGCGGGTGGTTGCTGAAATCGGTGACGACGAACTGGACGAGCGGGTCAATTCCCTGGCTCAGCAGTTCAAGGAATTCACCGAGGCCGCGGAAGGCCAGGCGGCCCAGGACGGCGATACCGTGACGATCGACTTTGAAGGCAGTGTCGATGGCGAGTTGTTCGAGGGCGGCGCGGCCGAGGGGCACGCTTTGGAACTGGGCTCGAACAGCTTCATTCCGGGCTTCGAGGAACAACTGGTCGGCGTCAAGAAGGGCGACGAGACAGTCGTCAAGGTAACCTTCCCGGAAGAGTACCAGGCCGAGCATCTGGCGGGCAAGGAAGCCGAATTCAAGGTTACCGTGCAGGACGTCAAGGTACCGCTGCCGGTCGTGGTTGACGACGCGCTGGCCGAGAAACTAGGGCTGGAAAATCTGGCGGCCCTGAAAGACGCGGTGCGGGAGCAGAGCGAAAAGGACTTTGCCGAGCTGTCGCGTACCCGGTTGAAGCGGGTGCTGCTGGATGCCCTGGCGGACAATCATGATTTCGAGGTGCCCCCTTCGCTGGTGGAGAGCGAATACGAGCAGATCTGGAATCAAGTGGAAGAGGACCTGAAGCGCCAGGACAAGACCATTACCGATTTGGATAAGCCGGAAGAGGAGTCCAAGGCGGAGTATCGCGACATCGCGGTTCGGCGGGTACGCCTTGGTCTGCTGCTGGCCGAGGTTGGCCAACGCAACAACCTGACGGTCAATCAGGACGAAGTTAACCGGGCCATGGCGGAACAGGCCCAGCGTTTCCCCGGCCAGGAACAGCAGATCTTTGAGTTTTACCAATCGAACCCGGAGATGCGGGCCCAGTTGGAAGCCCCGATCATGGAAGACAAGGTGGTCGACTTCATCGTGGAAATGGCCCAGGTCACTGAAAACAAGGTCAGTATTGAAGAACTGCTGGCTGATCCCGACGGCGACGATGCCGAAGGCGGCGATGGCGCTGGTGACAATGGCGACGATGCCGCTGCCGAAGCCGCTGGGGATGCTCCGGCGGATAAGGAAGATAAATAGTCAACGCGCGAATGATTGATTCGCGTGCAAGAATATGTAGCCAAGACGGTGGACCCTGATGAGCGATCCCAAAGATATCTATATGAATACACTGGTACCCATGGTGGTGGAGCAAACCAACCGGGGTGAACGTTCCTATGACATCTATTCCCGTTTGTTGAAGGAGCGCATTATCTTCGTGGTGGGCCAGGTGCAGGATGCCATGGCCAGCGTGGTCACGGCGCAGCTGCTGTTTCTGGAAGCCGAAAACCCGAAAAAAGACATCTACATGTACATTAATTCGCCGGGCGGCGTGGTGACTTCCGGCCTGGCGATCTACGATACCATGGGTTACATCCGCCCCGACGTCTCCACCCTGTGCACGGGGCAGGCGGCATCCATGGGGTCGCTGTTGCTGACCGCCGGCGCGGCCGGTAAGCGCTTCAGCCTGCCGAACGCGCGGATCATGGTGCATCAGCCGTCTGGCGGTTTTCAGGGACAGGCCACGGATATTGAAATCCAGGCCCGGGAAATTATTGAGCTGCGGGCGCGGTTGAACCAGATTTACGTGGATCACACCGGGCAAGAACTTGACGTCATTGAAAAGGCCATGGACCGCGACACGTTTCTTACCGCGGACAAGGCCAAGGATTTCGGCCTGATCGACGAAGTCGTGCAAAAACGCATCGTTCCAGATGCCGAAGACGGCGACAATGAAGCCGAGAATGGTGATGGTAAGGCCGACGAATAGGCCGCAATACAGCAATAATTGGGCCCGGGAGGCATCTCTTACGATGTCTTTAACGAATTGTTGATCGCAGAGGCGCTATGTTGGCCAAATATGGTTGCAAGCCTGGGATCATTCGAGCGTGCCTGAGTAGTCTAGTTCACTTGTTATGACCATCCATTGACCCTTGCGCGGGTCTCTGTTACTGCGTCAATAGGCGTTGTTTCGGATTTACGTGGATAAGGCCAAAACATTAACGCCGCTGGATTGGCGGAATACTCCGATCCGGCCGGCAAGTTGAGCAGGGATAAAGATGACGAAGCTTAGCGGCGGCGATTCAAAAAACACGCTGTATTGTTCCTTCTGCGGCAAGAGCCAGCATGAAGTGCGCAAGCTTATTGCCGGCCCCACCGTATTTATCTGCGATGAATGCGTTGAGCTGTGCATGGATATTATTCGCGAAGAGAATAAGTCCACCTTGGTCAAGGCCGATGACGGCGTGCCGACGCCACAGGAAATTTGCGATGTTCTCGACGATTACGTGATCGGGCAGGGGCATGCCAAGCGGGTGCTGTCCGTGGCGGTGCATAATCACTACAAACGCCTGAACCACGGCACCAAAAGCAACGATGTCGAAATCGCCAAATCCAACATTCTGCTGGCCGGTCCCACGGGTTGCGGCAAGACCCTGCTGGCCCAGACCCTGGCCCGCATTATCGACGTTCCCTTCACCATGGCGGATGCCACGACATTGACCGAAGCCGGTTATGTCGGCGAGGACGTTGAGAATATCATTTTGAAGCTGCTGCAGGCCGCCGACTACAATGTGGAGCGGGCCCAGCGCGGCATCGTCTATATAGACGAAGTGGATAAGATCAGCCGCAAGTCCGACAACCCCTCGATCACCCGCGATGTTTCGGGCGAGGGGGTGCAGCAGGCATTGTTGAAGATCATGGAAGGCACCGTGGCTTCGGTGCCGCCGCAAGGGGGGCGCAAACATCCCCAGCAGGAGTTCCTGCAGGTCGATACCACGAATATTCTCTTTATCTGTGGCGGCGCGTTTGCCGGTCTGGAAAAATTGATCGCCAACCGCGGCCAGGGCACCTCGATCGGTTTCGGGGCCGATGTGCGCGATCCCGACGACCGGATGACGGGCGAGATCCTGCGGGAAGTGGAACCCGAAGATTTGCTGAAATTCGGTCTGATCCCGGAATTTGTCGGCCGTCTGCCGGTGGTTGCCACCTTGGAGGATCTGGATGAGGAGGCGCTGGTACAAATATTGACCGCGCCGAAAAACGCCTTGGTCAAGCAATACCAGCGCCTGTTCGAGATGGAGGACACCAAGCTGGCCTTTTCCGATGATGCCCTGCATGCCATCGCGCGCAAGGCAATCGCCAGAAAGACCGGCGCACGTGGGTTGCGCTCGATCATGGAAGGTATTCTGCTGGACACCATGTACGATCTGCCGTCCGAGGAGGGCGCGGAGGAGGTTGTCATCAATGGCGAGGTCGTTGAGGGACGGGCCCAGCCGTTGTACATCTATGCCGATCGTCAGGACGACGTGGGAACCGGTGCCTAGGCGAATAGTTGTTGGCGGACGCCGTTGTTGCCACGGGTATTCGTTGTTCGGTCGGCGGTGCTGTCAACCCTTGATCTTCGGGCCTTCGAACGCCATCTCTAGAACAGTTGGTTCTTAATCATGGATGGATCGTCCCGTTAGCAAATTTGGGAAGAACGCAACGCAGCCGTCATTTGATTTTCAACCATTGCAGTACAGCCCAATCCAAACGGGCAAGAAGGTATAAGGTTTAAGCATGAACGATTTTTCCAAGATTGCCACGTATCCGGTTTTACCGCTGCGCGATATCGTGGTCTTTCCCCATATGATCGTGCCGCTGTTCGTGGGCCGGGAAAAATCCGTCCGGGCTCTCGAAGATGTCATGCAGGACGACAAGCAGATTCTTTTGGTGACCCAAAAGAACGCGGCGCAGGACGATCCCAGCCCCGATGATATTTATCAGGTCGGCACGGTTGCTTCTGTCCTGCAGTTGCTGAAATTGCCTGACGGTACCGTGAAGGTCCTGGTCGAAGGCGGCGCCCGGGCGCGGATCGCCACCTATACTCAGAACAAGGAATTTTTCGAGGCGCATGGCGAGTTGGTCGACGAGTCCGGTGATACTGGCGAAGATGTCGAGGCATTGGCGCGCACGGTGACCAATCAGTTCGAACAATATGTCAAATTGAACCGCAAGATTCCGCCCGAGGTTCTGGTCTCCGTCAATCAGATCGAGGAATCCTCGAAGCTTGCCGATACGGTTGCCTCGCACTTGGCGCTGAAAATTCCCGAGAAACAGGATCTGTTGGAAATCGCCTCGGTCCAGGAGCGGCTGGAGCGGGTGTATTCGCTGATGGAAGCGGAAATCGGCGTGATGCAGGTCGAGCGCAAGATCCGCAGCCGGGTCAAGCGCCAGATGGAAAAGACCCAGCGCGAATATTATCTGAACGAACAGATGAAGGCGATCCAGAAGGAACTGGGCGAGACCGAAGACGGCCGGGATGAACTCCAGGAGCTTGAGGACAAGATCAAGGAAACCAAGCTCTCCAAGGAGGCGCGCGAAAAGGCGACGGCGGAGCTGAAAAAGCTGCGCAACATGTCGCCGATGTCGGCGGAAGCCACGGTGGTGCGCAACTATCTGGATTGGATGCTGTCAATTCCATGGAAGAAGCGTTCGCGCATTTCCAAGGACCTGGATCATGCTCAGAAGGTCCTGGACGAAGATCATTATGGTCTGGAAAAGGTCAAGGAACGGATCCTGGAATATCTTGCCGTGCAACAGCGCACAAGCAAGGTCAAGGGCGCGATCCTATGTCTCGTTGGACCTCCCGGTGTCGGCAAGACGTCGTTGGGTAAATCCATCGGCCGGGCCACGGGGCGGGAATTCGTCCGCATGTCCCTGGGCGGTGTCCGGGACGAGGCGGAAATTCGCGGCCACCGGCGGACTTACATCGGCTCCATGCCGGGCAAGATCCTGCAGGGGATGAAAAAGGCGAAACGCAGCAACCCGCTGTACCTGCTGGATGAAATCGACAAGATGGGCGCCGATTTCCGGGGCGATCCGGCCTCGGCGCTGCTGGAGGTTTTGGATCCGGAGCAGAACAATACTTTCAACGACCATTACCTGGAGGTCGACTACGATCTATCGGATGTGATGTTCGTGACGACGGCCAATACCCTGCGCCTGCCGCAACCCCTGTTGGACCGCATGGAGGTGATCCGTATCTCGGGCTATACCGAGGATGAAAAGGTGGAGATCGCCCGGCGCCATTTGATTGCCAAGGTGTTGAAGGAATCCGGGTTGAAGGATGGCGAGTGGGCGATTTCCGACGGTGCCCTGCGCGATTTGATCCGCTACTACACCAGGGAAGCCGGGGTCCGGAATTTGGAACGGGAACTCGCCAACCTAGCCCGCAAGGTGGTGCGCGATATCGTCCAGAAGAAGTTCGAGTCGGTCAAACTCGATCGCCGGAACCTGGGCAAATACGCCGGTATCAGACGCTTTCGATATGGCGAAATCGAGGTCGAGGATATGGTCGGGGTCGTTACCGGCCTGGCCTGGACCGAGGTGGGCGGCGAGTTGCTAACCATCGAATCGCTTGTTCTGCCGGGTAAGGGCAACATGAAATATACCGGCAAGCTGGGTGATGTGATGCAGGAATCCATTCAGGCTGCGGCATCGTATGTGCGTTCCCGCGGCGTGGATTTCGGGATTAAGCCGACTGTTTTCGAGAAGCGCGACATTCATGTCCATGTGCCCGAAGGGGCGACGCCCAAGGACGGTCCGTCAGCCGGCGTGGCCATGTGCGTGTCGATTGTTTCCACATTGACCCGCATACCGATTCGCCGGGATATTGCCATGACCGGTGAAATAACGCTGCGTGGCCGGGTCCTGCCGATCGGTGGATTGAAGGAAAAACTGCTTGCCGCCTCGCGGGGTGGCATCAAGACGGTGTTGATTCCAAAGGAGAATGAAAAGGATCTGGCGGAAATCCCCGACAATGTGAAGAAGGAGCTTGAGGTCATCCCCGTGACTAACGTCGACGAGGTGATGGAACATGCCCTTGTCACCCGTCCCGTACCCATTGACTGGCCCGAGGATGAGGACGAGGACGAAATCAAGGTCTCCGAAAATAAGGATGCGGAAAGCATCGTTACGCACTAGTCCCGGGCGTCGATATCTCGGCGCCATGGCCGTTGTGGGTCGCATGGCTGCCCTGGGAACAGTGATCAAAATCACTAAAGTTGTGAAAAACCGGGCTTGACCCGGTTTTTCCTTTTGACGCTTCCGCGTCGCGCGCCTACACTTCCTGCGTCTGAACGGCGAAATATCACGAAAATAGTGACAACCGGGTAACAGGGGGCGCAAGTGAATAAACAAGATCTAATCAACGCCGTCGCTTCATCCGCCGGCTTATCCAAGGCTGACGCAACGGAAGCGGTTGAAGGTGTCTTCAATACAATCTCAAACGCGCTGAGAGACGGAGGTGAAGTCCGCCTCGTTGGTTTCGGAACTTTCAGCGTTTCGACTCGCAAGGCCAGTACCGGTCGCAATCCACGAACCGGAGAGGCCATTCAAATACCTGAGACCAGGCAGCCGAAATTTAAGGCAGGCAAGGGTCTTAAGGACGCCGTCAATTAACAGACCATCAACCATGGTCAGATAATTGCGGCTGCCCATTGGGCAACAAAATGAAAATACCGGCCAACCGCGGCCGGTATTTTTTTATCTGGAACGGTGCGGCATCATCGCCCCGGCGCCCCCTGGTTGAATACACGCCGGCCATGTTGATAGCCCGGGTGCACGGTGATTAGTCATCGCCGTCAATTTTCGGTGCCGCCTGGGCCAGGGAGACAATAGCGTCGTGTTCCATGCGGTAGGGGCGCCAAGCCTGCATGTGGGTCATCCTTATCCGATCATAAAAATCCTGTGTAGGGTTCCAATCCAGGACCGATAGATCCACTCTGGTACAGTCCCGGTCCAGCGCGACCCGTGCGACGGCCGCCATCAGGTCCCGCCCCAAACCGTGGCCGCGGACAGTGGGCTCGACGAATAAGTCCTCCACATACAGACCGGCCCGCCCTTCCCATGTTGAATAGTTTTGAAAGAACAGGCAAAGCCCGACCGGCGCACCCCCTAGTTCGGCGATCAGGCATTCGAAGCCACGGATCGTTTGATCACGTTCACCATCCGGCAGGCCAAAACCGTCCCGCAGAATGTCGGCTTCCGTTACCTTGACGGAAGAGGGGGGTTCATTTTCGTATTCCGCCAAGGCCCGGATCAGGCGGACGATATCTCCGGCGTCACCCGGAACGGCCCAGCGAATTCTAGCCCCGGCCGTCATGGTTCATTAGCCGCGATATCCAGCTTCCCCTGCTCTCGTCCTAATGCCTGGCGGATCGCGATGTCCAAATCCGACTGCCGTATGGGCTTTCGCATCATGTTGGCAATGTTCAATTTATCGATCCGATCCTGGCCGAAAGTATCATTGTTGCCGGTGATAATAATGATCGGCAGGTCCGGTGCGAAGGCCTTGACGGCTTCAGCAAGCTGGTCGCCGTCCATTTGCGGCATGGAAAGGTCGCTGATCAAAAGATCAAAACTTCCGGGCGAGGCCTTGAATGCCGCAAGGGCGGCATGGCTGTTCGTGAAACAGGTTACCTTGTACCCCAAGGCCGGCAGCATGGATTCCATCATTTCAACGATCATCTCTTCGTTATCGACAAAAAGAATATGTTCGTTTCCTCCCGCTGGCATCGGCGCCTCGAAGGCATCGGCCGCTTCGGAACCGGACGAAACAGGAAGGAAGATTTCGAATCTACTGCCTTGGCCGGGATTGCTTCGCACCTCCACATGGCCGGCGTGGTTCTGCACGATGCCGTGTACCATGGATAGGCCCAGGCCGGTGCCCTGGCCGACTTCCTTGGTTGTGAAAAAGGGTTCGAAGATCCGCTCCATTGTGGCTTCATCCATGCCAAAGCCGTTGTCCGAGACGGTGAGGCGGACATAGTTTCCCGGTTCCAGGTTATCGGGACCATCGCGCCGCGTCTGGTCAATGGTCACCTCCTCAAGCCCAACCTCGATTGTTCCGCCAGCCAGCATCGCCTGGGCGGCGTTGGTGCAGAGATTGATGACCATCTGATGTATCTGGGTTGAGTTCGCCCGAACTCTCGGGCAATCCCGGTCTACCTGGTTCCTAATTTCGACGGATGCGGGTACGGAAGCGCGGATCAGCTTCAGGGCTTCATCAACCGGACCTTGCAGCAATATGGGTTCGCGAATGTCCTCGCCCTCTAATTGCCGGCTGAACGTCAGGATTTGCCGGACCAGATCGGCCGCGCGTTGCGCTCCCTTCGCGACGCGTCCCAGGTGGCTTTGCAATTCCGGCTGATTCCGCGTCATCGGCAGCATGATGTCCACGTATCCGACGATAGGCATGAGGATATTGTTGAAATCATGGGCAATGCCGCCCGCCAGGGTGCCAATGGTTTCCAGTTTTTGCGAATGGCGCAGCTGCCTTTCCAACCGTATATGCTCCTCACGGTCCGCCAGGCGGGCGCTGATGTTGGTAAAGCTGACAACGGTGCCGACCGGCGCGCCGTCGTGCATGATAGGATTGGAGTGATACTCAACGGGCAGGGAGCTGCCGTCGCGGCGTCGAAATCTCTCGGCATCCGATGATTGGGTTTCCTGCGTGGCGGAATTTTCAAAGAGCAATTTCGACTGCTCCAATGCGGCGGGGTCCGTCGGGACGTCGTCCCGCAGAATATCGCTCATGCGTTGGCCCAATAGTTCGTGCGGATCATCATAGCCAAGCAAGCTGGTACAGGAGGGATTGCAAAAAGTGCATACGCCGTCCAGATCGATGGTGAAAATGCCTTCCGAAGTGGAGGCGAGCAACAGCCGCAGCTCTTCACGGCTGCTCCGCAAATCGGTTTCGGCCTTATCCTGTTGTTTCAGCATTGTGTTGTATGCCCGGATGACCTCGCCCAACTCATCCGAAGCCGGCCAATCCACCGGCCGCCGTTCACCCTTTTCCTGCAGGATCTGGATCGATGCCAACAACCTGCCAAGGGGAGGGTCGATAATCCGGTGCGTCACAAGAATTGTCACACCACCCAACAATGCCAATAGGACCGCCAGTTCCAGGATGTTCGTCATCAGACGGGAAACCAGCTGCCGTTCAAGGCGCTGGGCGCTGAAGCTCAGGGTGAAATTGCCGATCGCCTCGGTGCCTTGGTTCAGACCTTCCGTTGTCAGTGGCCAGGACAGCCGCAAGCTGGCATCACCCGGCGATTTGTTGTATGGGCCACGCGCGGCCAGCACCTCGCCGGCATTGTCTCGGACCACCGCGCTCTCGAAATCGGGATCCTGGGAGGTTGCCGATAGAATGAGATTTATGGCGTCGTTATCAAAGCTCCAAACCGGCTTAACCAGGGTCGCCCGTTGCAACAGCGAGACTTCCCGCAGCCGTTCCACCAAATTCCCGTGGTTCTGGGAAAAATTTCGATATTCCTCAACACCGAAGATGATCGTGACGCCCAAGGCGATGATTGGCAGGTAGGCGAGCAATATCTTCGAGCGCAGGGATCTGATCCGTCCTTGCGGCGGCTTTGATTTCTCGCTCGCCAAGCTCTTCACCATTCTTACCCAAGTATGGAACAGACAGGCAGGACTGTCCCGTCCGAGCATTCCCCATGGCGGATCCTAGTGCTTCCTCCGATTGAGATAGTCTGGAATCCGCACTCGACGACAAATTTGTGTCAAAAGGTTAATCGCCCAAGAACCATGACGCAATTGCTACATTTTGTGCAGGAGGCCGGGGTTTGGGCGCCGCGCGTCAATCAATTTGCCGAAAAAGACGGACTCGCGGCTTGGCGCGTCCCCGTGATGAGGTATATGATGGGGCCAGTAACCAGCGGCACATTGGCGGTTGTGGCCCGCGTCGGCTGAAATGCTTGATATGATGCGGTCTCGGAGGTAAGCATACTTCTGTGTTTGGTAATATGAGTAGCCAACGTGCATTTGGTTCGTGGGTATAAACAATTCGACTTGGCGCCGGTTGCCTAATCATGGGCAACAGTCCCGGCGCTATTCATAGGGAGCAATAAGAGCGGGATGCGATACGAAGCCCCTGGCTCGGTCGATGAAGCGGTAGCGCTTTTGGCCGACGCAAACGGAGCCGCGCGCGTACTTGCGGGCGGTACCGATCTATTAGTGCAACTTCGCCTTGGGCTGGTCAGCCCGGACGTGGTCGTGGATATCAAGAATATTGCCGAGACAAAGGGCATCACCGCCGACGGCGGCGGCTTTTGCATTGGCGCCACGGTGCCCGGCGCCGAGTTGGGCGAAAATGCCGAGCTGAAGGCGGCCTATCCCGGCGTGGTCGAGGGGGCGGAGCTGATCGGTTCCACCCAGGTTCAGGGCCGGGCCACCATGGCCGGCAATCTGTGCAATGCCTCGCCGGCCGCTGACAGCGTGCCCGCATTGATCGCCGCCGGTGCCACCTGCACCGTGGCCGGTCCGAACGGACAGCGCGAGGTTCCGGTCGGGGATATTCCCACTGGCCCGGGTACGACTTCGCTGGCCAATGGCGAGTTCATCGTCAATATCAAGCTGCCGGCGCGTTCGGCCAATGCCGGTGACGCCTATCTGCGGATGATCCCGCGGACCGAGATGGACATCGCCATTGTCGGCGCCGGGGTTAACCTGGTTCTCGATGGTAGCGGGACCTGCACCGCGGCCACGGTCGTCTTGGGCGCTGTTGGCCCGACCACCATTACCGTTGCCGATGCCGGCGCCGCTCTGGTCGGCACCAAGGTTGACGATGCCGCCCTGGCGGCCGTCGCGGCGGCGGCCAGTGCCGCGGCCACCCCCATCGATGACAAGCGTGGCACAGCTGAATACCGCACCAAGGTCGCCGGCGTCATGGCTTCCCGGGCTGCCGCTATCGCAGCCGAACGTGCCCAGAAAGCGTAGGGAGCTAGATAATGGCGAAACATCATATTACGACGACCATCAATGGCGAGGCGGCGGAGTACCTGTGCGAGCCGCAGGAAACCCTGCTGGATGTGCTGCGCGACCAGGTTGGCCTGACCGGTACCAAGGAGGGCTGTTCCTCCGGTGACTGCGGTGCTTGCAGTGTCATGCTGGATGGCCGGCTGGTCTGCTCCTGCCTGGTTCTTGGCGCCGAGGCTGAAGGCAAGACGGTGGAAACCATCGAAGGCATGGCGGACGGTGAGGAGCTGCACCCCTTGCAGCAGAAATTCCTGGAAGAGGCGGCCCTGCAATGCGGCTTCTGTACCCCGGGCGTCCTGGTTGCCGCCAAGGCTTTGTTGGACACCAACGACAATCCGACCGAGACGGAAGTGCGCTACTGGCTTGCCGGCAACCTGTGCCGCTGCACGGGCTACGACAAGATTATCCGCGCCGTCATGGATACAGCGGCTGATATGCGGGGAGCCTGAGCCATGAACGAACAACCGAAACAGTTCAAATGGGTGGGGACCCGTACCATTCGCCCCGACGGGGTGGATAAGGTAACGGGCCGGGCCAAATTCGGCGCCGATCTGATGCTGCCTGGTATGTTGCAGGGGAAGGTTGTCCGCAGCCCCCATGCCCATGCCCGCATCAAATCCATCGATACCTCGAAGGCGGAGGCGCTGACCGGCGTCAAGGCCGTGATCACCGGGGCGGATTTGCCGGAGGCTGAGTCCAAGCTGGTCGCCGCGGGCGAGGCGATGGTCAACTTCCGGGATCTGGCGCACAACGTTATTGCCAACGACAAGGTGCTGTACGACGGCCATCCCGTCGCGGCGGTGGCGGCGACGAGCAATGACATCGCCGAACGGGCCGCCGCGTTGATCGAAGTCGATTACGAGGTGCTGCCGCATGTCATCGATGTGCGGGAGGCGATGAAGGACGATGCCCCCGTGCTGCACGATCATATCTTCACGGCCGGCGTAAAGCCCAAGCCGGAGAAACCCTCCAATATCGCCAGCCGGGTCGAATTCGGTATGGGCGATGTGGATCAAGGTTTCGGCGCCGCCGATGTGGTGATCGAACGCGAATTCACCACCCAGCCGGTGCATCAGGGCTATATCGAGCCCCATGCCGCCGTGGCCGATGCCGGCCAGGACGGCAAGCTTGAAATTTGGACCTCCAGCCAGGGCCATTTCATGGTGCGTGGCTTCTGCGCCGGATTGCTGCAGATCGATATGTCGAAGATCAAGGTGACCGCGGCGGAGATCGGCGGCGGTTTTGGCGGCAAGACCACGGTTTATATGGAACCCCTGGCGGCCATGTTGTCGCGCAAGGCGGGCCGGCCGGTACGCATGACGATGTCCAGACAGGACGTCTTCCGTGCCTCGGGCCCGACCTCGGGCGCGGCCATGACGGTCAAGATCGGCGCCACCAAGGACGGCAACATCGTTGCCGCCGACGCCACCCTGTGTTTCCAGGCGGGCGCCTATCCTGGCTCGCCCGTGGGGCCGGGCTGCATGACGGCCTTTACGCCCTATGAAATCGACAATGTGCGGATCGTTGGTTTTGACGTGGTTTCCAACCGGCCGAAAGTGGTGGCCTATCGGGCACCCGGCGCGCCGATCTCGGAATATGCCGTTGAATCCGTGGTCGACGAACTGGCTGGTGAACTGGGCCTTGATCCCATCGAGATCCGGGAAAGGAATGCCGCCAAGAAAGGCACCAAGGCGGCCTATGGCGTCACTTTCGGCGACATCGGCATGGTCGAGGGTTTGGAAGCCGCCAAGGCGACGGAACATTACAAGATACCGTTGGGGCCCAATCAGGGCCGTGGCGTGGCTTCGGGCTTTTGGTTCAACATCGGCGCGGAATCCTGTGCCGGCATCCGTATCAACGAAGACGGCACCATTGGCTTGACCGAGGGCAGCCCCGATATCGGCGGCTCCCGTGCCTCCATGGCGATCATGGCGGCGGAAGTCCTCGGCGCCGATGTGGACAAGGTGAAGCCCAGCGTGGTCGATACCGATGCCACCGGCTACCACTTCGTCACCGGCGGCAGCCGGGTCACCTTCGCCACCGGCATTGCCGTGGTTGAGGCGTCCAAGGCGGCCATTGACGAGATGCGGGCCCGTGTCGCCCAAATCTGGGAAGTGGATGTGGACGGCGTGGTTTGGGAAGATGGTTTCGCCAAGCCAGCATCGTCGAACGTTGGTGATTTCGAGCCCATGTCCATCAAGGATATCGCCGCCATCGCCAACAAGACCGGCGGGCCGATTTCCGGACATGCGGACATCAATGCCAAGAACGCCGGTCCGGCCTTCGGCACGCACATCTGTGATGTGGAGGTCGACCCCGATACCGGCTATGTGACGGTCCTGCGTTACACGGCGGTTCAGGATGTCGGCCGGGCCATTCATCCGGGCTATGTGGAAGGTCAGTTGCAGGGCGGTGCCGCGCAAGGCATCGGTTGGGCTCTGAATGAAGAGTACATCTACGATGAAAACGGCAATCTGGATAATCCGGGCTTCCTGGATTACCGCATTCCCGTGGCCTCGGACCTGCCGATGATCGACGCGGTGCTGGTGGAGGTGCCGAACCCGACGCATCCCTTTGGCGTGCGTGGCGTGGGCGAGGTGCCGATCATTCCGCCCCTGGCGGCGGTCTCCAACGCGGTCGCGGCCGCGACGGGTGTCCGCTTCAACCAACTGCCCCTGTCACCGCCGACCATTCTGGCCGGTATCGCGGGCAAGGAGTAGGGCCTGGCAAACTTCTAAGGACCGGGAACCGGAAACCCAGGGCTAGGATATGGCAAGGGTCAAAGTCACGCTGACCACCGGCACTGCACAGCAGTTCACCGATGGCGCGACGGAGGTCCATGTGGAGGCCCGCAACGTCAACCAGATGGTGAAGGCGTTGGAGGCCGGGTTTCCGGGACTTGGCGACGCTATCGAGCAAACCATGTCCGTCGCCCTCGACGGCGTGATCCTGCCCGATGCGTTTCTGGAAAAGGTTGACGAGGACAGCGAGATTTTTATCCTGCCGAAAATTGGCGGCGGTTAGAGGATTTCGCCTTCAACGAACGATCAAGGGCGGCTCTTTATGAGCTGCCCTTTTTCTTTGGGCTGACAGCGGAGACTCGACAGTTACGTCCTTTGAAATTTCTGGATTTATATTATATAATACAAGTAAATTATATTCATATTTAGCGAGAAATCTCAAGATGGCTAGCAAGGTATTGACCGTCACCGTACCCGAGGAATTGTACGCCCGGATAGAGGAACAGCGGGAAGAGGGGCATTATAGCCGAAGTGAATTCGTCCGCGAGGCTCTCCGGCGCTATCTTGGTATTTCCACCGTTACCGCGAGCCAGGAGGAGGTTGCGGCCATAGCGGCGGGCCGAGAAGCAATCGCAAAGGGGGATTTCGTCCCGCTTGACGCGCTCACCAAGAAATGACGTGGAACGTCATCGTTGCCCGTCCCGCCGAACGCGCATTCCGAAAGATGCAGGGGATGGATACAAAACGCGTTTTGGCGGCTCTGCAAGATATGGCCGAGGAGCCTTTTCAGGGCGATGTTGTCGCGCTTCAAGGCGTTCACAAGGGTTCATTTCGCCGCCGCGTTGGTCAGTGGCGGATATTCTTTGACGTTGATACTGAACGCAACACGGTTTCGGTGACGAATATTCTGAGGCGGTCCTCCACGACGTATTGATTTGACCTCTGTTGGGGGGTGGCCGGAGACCAAGCCCGGCTGCCCTTTTTCGTGGCTGACGGGCCGACATTACGAAAAAGTCTGCTTCTCACCCGTTTCAGCAACAATTGAAACATTTCCCGGGCAATGTGGACACAAAGCAGACACCTCGGATGCCTAGATTGTTACTGTCAACGGCTCCAAAGAGGGCCGCGCGATATAGGGAAAGATCAGGACAATGCTTCATCATCGTATCCGCCACGACGCACAGCCGAGAGTTTCGGCGCCTGCTGGCTGGTGGGTCGAGGGCGATTTCACATCTCCGGGTTTTCAGAACGAGGGCCCGGTACAACACGTGCAATCCGATCGCGATCATCCGGCCGGCGACAAGTTTCGGTTTTTCGAACAAGCGCGGGCTGGGGACGATTTTCGCGGCCCAGTAGGGGACAACGATACAATGAGCGAATCCAACTCGATACAACGTGGCGACATGGGCGGTATCGGCAAGATTTTTTCCGACTTCCTAACACGCGGCGCGGCCGGTCCGGACGAACGGGACGTGGAATACGCGCAAGCGCAATATGCCGTTTCGCACACGGAATTCGACGACATGATGGAGATCGTATTGGGCCAGTTGCGTGAAACCCTGGAGGATTTCGACCTTGAGAAAGAGGATGTCACGGAGGTCGTTGAGAACTTTAACAACCGGGTGAATTCCCTGATCGATCAATAGCAACCAAGCAGGAAGCGGGGCACCCGCGCCCGTAACGCGGATTTTGCCCATCACAACGACCAAGGGCGGCTCCTCCCGGGCCGCCCTTACTTATTGCGCATCTTCTTCCAACGAGGCCAAGACACCGGCATAAATCTGCAGGCCCTCACGGCCGGCCGGGGAGAGGCGGTAGATGCCGCGTTCCGTCCGTTCGAACCAATCGTAATGGTTTTTCTGCAGGATCGACGCCGCCTTTTGGACGCCTGTCGCGGCCCTGATTTCGGCGACTTTCATGCTGTCCCGCCGGCTTAGCGCCAGGGCGCAACGGAGGGCATCCTGGCGGTAGGCGGTGATGATCTTTGTCCGGTTGACACCGCCCGTATTGGGATCGCCTTCGCGGGCAATAAATTCAGTCACCAACCGGGTTTGCCGGCGCGTATTTTTTCGCGGCGCATATGGCTTGGGGTCGAGCAGGGCTTGGGTTTTCCGTTTCCCCGCTTGGCCAGGGTCAACCAGGATCAACCCCAGGCCCAGCATGCGGCAAAGTTTCAAAATTCCCCGTTGCCGCGTGCGCCAATTCCTGCGCTTGGTGGGTGTATCGGGCGCTTGCACGGCGAGGTAGACGTCGTCCGTGAGGTTTTGCCGGTTGATCCCCTGCAGGATCAGATCAAGTGAGAACGCGACCTTAAGCTCGACAATGACGGTCGGTGCGTCGTCCTTCATGGCGACGACATCACAGCCGTTAACCTCTGCCTTGACCCTGTAGCCCCTGGCCTCCAGCATTGATTTCACGGGCGCGTATAGATCTGATTCAGTCGCCATGGGTCAAGTCCATGCCGGGAGAGACACCAGGGAAGGCGGGGACAATCCAGGGTGATGTACCGTTTTACGTGCGGTTGCGAATTGTCCCCGTGCCAGTGCTAGTCCCGCCCGGTCGGCAGATCCCTGAACGCGCCTTCCTTGTCGACGCGCACATCCTGGGGCAGGCCCAGGACGCGTTCGGCGATGATGTTGCGCAGGATTTCATCCGTCCCGCCGGCGATGCGGTAGCCGGGCGAGGATAGGGCGCCCATCTGGAACAAACCGTCTGTGGCGACCATGTCCGGATCGGTCATGATGCCCGCCATCTCCTGCATCTCCATGCCAAAGAACGAGACATCCTGATACTTGGTGGCGCTGACGACCTTGTTGATGGAGCTTTCCGGACCCGGCGTTTCGCCCCGCGACATCGCCGTCATGGTGCGGAAATGGGAGTTTTTCAGGCCCTGCTGCCGCACATACCAGTCCGCTAGGCGGTCGCGCACCATGGCGTTGTCCAGGGCGGGGCCGTCTTCCAGTTCGGTATCGCGGACCAGATCGAAAACCTCGTCGAAATCTGGCGGCGGCGCCACACCGACGGCGAAGCGTTCGTTCATCAAGGTGGTCAGTGAGACCTTCCAGCCCTCGCCCTCGGCGCCCAGGCGCTGGCTGTCGGGGATGCGGACGTCGGTGAAATAGACTTCGTTGAAATTGGCCGCGCCGGACATCTGCTTGATCGGGCGGACTTCGACGCCGGGCGATTTCATCGACAGGAAGAAGAACGTCAGGCCCTTATGTTTGGGCGCATCGAAATCACTGCGCGTGACCAGGATGGCGTAGTCGGAAAACTGCGCGCCAGAGGTCCAGATCTTTTGCCCGTTGATGACCCAGTCATCGCCGTCCCGTTCCGAGCGGGTGCGCAGGCCGGCCAGGTCGGAGCCGCCGGCGGGTTCGGAAAACAATTGGCACCAGATTTCCTCGCCACGCAGCGCCGGTGTGGCGTAGCGCTGTTTCTGCTCCTCTGTCGCGTAGGCGAACATGGTGGGGATGCACATGCCCAGGCCGATCTCGTAAACCCCGCGTGGGGCCACGTAGTTGGCCTCTTCCTGGTTATAGATCACCTGCATGATCGGGGAGAGGCCTTGGCCGCCATACTCCGTCGGCATGGTGATGCCGGCGAAACCGGCGTCGAATTTCTTCGCTTGCCAGGCCCGCGCCGCCGCCAGGGCTTCATCCTTGTTCCAGCCGATGGCCGAATTGCCGCCCGAACCTTTCAGGCTGGCATTTGCGCTGAGAAAACTTTGCGCCTTTTCGCGGAACGCGGCTTCTTCAGGGGTATCGGTAAAATCCATATCAAAAACTCCTTACGCTGCGTTGCGCCGTTCCAGGGCCCGGATCAGGCGGTCTTTCCAGCGCCTTTGCGTGCCCAGAACCATGGCCAGTTGCCGTGACCGGCGATAATAAAGATGACAGTTGAACTCCCAGGTGAAGCCCATGCCGCCATGGATCTGGATGTTCTCTTTCGAGGCGAAATGATAAGCCTCGTTGGCGGAAACCCGCGCCGTTGCCGCCGCCACGGGCAGTTCGGCCGCATCCGTGGACAGGGCCCAGGCGCCGTAATAAGAGTTCGAACGGGCCAGCTCGATCTGAATGTACATATCCGCCAGACGGTGTTTGATGGCCTGATAGCCGGCGATCGGCCGGCCAAAGGCGAAACGGCCCAGGGCGTATTCCTTGGCCATTTCCAGGCACGCCTGGGCGCCGCCGACCTGTTCAAAGGCCATCAGCACCGCGGCCCGGTCCTGGATCCGCTCCAACAGGGGCCAGCCCTCGCCACCAAGTTTCTCCGCCGGGGCGCCGGAAAAGCTCAATTTGGCCTGGCTGCGCGTCGGATCCATGGTGTTGACCATTTCCCGCTGCACGCCGTCACCGTTCAGATCGACGATGTAAAGCCCGGCCGTCCCGCCGTCCTTGGCCACGACGATGGCCCTGTCGGCGATGTCACCGTCGGCCACGGGTATTTTTTCCCCAGACAGCTTGCCATCGGCGACCGAGGCGGTGATATTTTTCTCCGTCGCCGGCTGCGGTCCTTCCGACAGGGCCAGGCACCAGATCACCTTGCCCGCGGCCAGATCCGGCAGATAACCTTGTTTCTGCTCCTCACTGCCTGCGGTCAGCAGTGCCTCGGCGCCCAAGTAGACGGAGGATGCAAACGGCGTCGGCGCCAGGGCGCGGCCAAGTTCCTCGGCCAGCACGCAAAGCTCCAAATGGCCCATGCCGCTGCCGCCGTATTCTTCCGGAATGGCGGCGCCAATCCAGCCCATTTCACCAAATTGCGCCCACAGATCCCTGTCGAACGGCTGCTCGCCCTCCAAGGTCTGACGCACTACTTCCGGCGGCGATTTATCCAGCAAAAACCGCCGTGCCTGATCCCGCAACATGCGTTGATCATCGTCGAATTCAAAATTCATGACGCCCGTCCATTCCTACCCAAAGCAACAACTTCGGCCCATCAAATCGGAGTTCGCCCCCACCCGTCAAGCAGCTTTCCCCATCGCCCTGTTTTAGGGATGGTTAACCATAAAAACCTATAACGGCATGATGGAACAAATCGATCCACAGGCGGAGTTCGAGGGCGGCAACAGCGCCATGGCCGAGGGCCGGGCGGAGGATGCGGTGGCGCATTACCGCCGGGCCCTGGAAGCTGCCCCCGATGTGGTTGAAATCCATCACAATCTGACCGCCGCCCTGGCCCAGTTGCAGCGTTTCGAGGATGCGGTGGAAGTGGCGCGCCTAGGTCTCGCGCGACGTCCGGATTATGCGCCCCTGCACGCTGCCCTGGGCAATTTGCTTGGCCAATCGGACGATCCGGGGGAGCGGGAGGCGGCAAAACAACACTATGTCGAGGCCTTGCGCCTGGAGTGTAATCTGGCGCCGGCCTGGGCGGGCCTGGCGGGCATTCTGATGGTTGAGGGATCTTATGAAAACGCATCAAAAAAATATCGTAAAGCATTGGAAATAAATAATAACGATCCGGTATCAGTTAACAATCTGGCGATCTGCCAGCTCAATCTGGGGCGCCAACATGACGCCCTGGCGCTGTATCGCGATCTGGTCCTTTTGAGCCCGGAGCTGGGCAGCGCGCACAACAATCTGGGGCAGGTCCTGCAAGGGTTGGGCCGGCATGATGAAGCCGTCGAAGCCTTCCGCCGGGCCTTGGAACTGGATCAATCGATCGATAATCTGGCGCCGTTCCTGATGCAATCGTTGATGTATCAATGTGCCTGGGATGATCTGGACGCGGTCAAACAACGGGTCCTGGCGGAGACCCGCCGCCGTTTGGCCGACGATCTGCCGATCACCGTACAGCCGTTTTCCCTGGCCGGCACGGATGCACCGGCCGATCTGCGGCTGGCGGCGGCGCGATCCTATTCGGCCCATTGCGCCGCCAACGTGGCGGCGTTGCGCGACCGGTTGGCGTTTAGCCATGCCCCTCGTACAACGGAACGCCTGCGGATTGGCTATATCTCGCCGGATTTTCGCCAACATAGCGTCGCCACCGCCTTCAAGGACCTAATTGCCCAACACGACCGCCGGCATTTCGAATGGTTCGCTTATGCCATTGGGCGCGAACAGCGGGACGGCACCACGGACTATTTCCAGGGGCAATTTGATCATTTCACCGATTTCAGGGATATGGACCTGGAACAGTCCGCCCGCCAGATCCATTCCGACCAATTGGATCTGTTGATCGACCTGTCCGGCTTCACCCGCCATTCGGCTTTGGAAATACTGGAAACGCGTCCCGCGCCCGTGCAGGCACACTATCTTGGCTATGGCGCCACATTGGGCGCGGATTGCGTGCAATATTTGATCACCGACGAGGTCCACACGCCACCTGAATTGGCGCGAAACTGCTCCGAGGCCGTCGTCTATCTGCCCGATAGTTTCATGGCAGCGTCGCGGCCCGAAATCGCCGATGCCGTGCCGAACCGAAAAAGCCAGGGTTTGCCCGAAGACGGCGTCGTGTTCGCCAACTTCAATGCCCATTACAAATTCGATCCCGAAACATTCGGTTTGTGGCTCGATCTGCTCAACGAACTGCCCGGCAGTGTGCTGTGGCTGCTGCGGGGCGGCGATGGCGCCATGGCCAACCTGTGCGCCGCGGCCACGGACCGGGGCATTGACGCCGGGCGCCTGGTCTTTGCCCCGCGGGCGCCGCATCCGGAACATCTGGCCCGGCAGTCCCTGGCCGATCTAAGCCTGGATTGCCGCCATCACGCGGGTGGCGTCTCCACCCTGGATGCCCTGTGGTCCGGCCTGCCGGTGCTGTCCATCGCGGGCGACAACCAATCCGCCCGTACCGGCGCCTCGATCCTGCATGCCGCCGGCCTGCCCGAGTTGGTGGTCGACACAATGGCTGACTACCGCGCCATGGCCCTGCGCCTGGCGCGTGACCCGGGCGCCCTGGCCGCGCTCAAGGCACGCCTGCGCGCCAACCTGGACACCGCGCCGCTGTTCGATACCGCCCGCCTGGCGCGGCATCTGGAAGGCGCCTACAGGGAAATGGTCCGGCGTGACCGGGCGGGCCAGGGGATAGGTTCCTTTAGCGCCGCCCAGGTCGTATGATGCCGCGAAAATCAGCGGTAGAGGGTGTGTGATAATGGATTTGACGAAACGTCTCGAAAAACTGTACGCCAGCGCGGTATACGATGTGATGAACGGCATGGGCCATGCCAACTGCGTCCTGCCCCATGGCATCAATGCGCTGGATCCCAGCCATCGTCTGGCCGGTCAGGTGGAAACCATGAACGGCGATTACAGCGAGGACAAGGATGCGGGCGATACATTGCTGGCCTGGGCCACGGTGTTGTCCAAGGCACCCTCGGGCAAGGTTCTGATCTGCCAACCCAACACTTACGAAGTGGCCCTGATGGGCGAGCTATCGGCCGAGACCCTGAACTACCGGGGCGTACGCGGCTATATCGTCGATGGCGGCTGCCGCGATGTGCCGTTTCTGTTGCAGAACGACTTCCCGGTTTTCTGCCGTTTCAACACGCCCAAGGATATCTGCCGCCGTTGGGTCGCCGAAAGTATGGGGGAGCCGATCGATATCGGCGGCGTCAAGATCTCCAGCGGCGACTATGTGCTGGCCGATATTGACGGCGTGGTTATCATTCCAAAGGACATGGCGGAAGCCGTCGTCGCCGAAACGGAGGCCGTGGCGGAGACCGAAACCTCCATGCGCGACGCCATCCTGGGCGGCATGGACCCGGTCGACGCCTACAAGAAATTCGACACATTTTAAACCACTCCGGTCGATCGGCCGGAAAGGCGGAAGCATTGCAACATCGTTTGGCACCGCGTCTTGTCGGAGTGATCAATTGGCGCGGTATCTGGACCTTGTATGCCAAGGAGGTCCACCGTTTTCTGAAGATTACCATGCAGTCCATCGTGGCACCGGTGGTGACCACATTATTGTTTCTGGCAGTCTTTTCCCTGGCTTTTGGTGACCGCAACGTCTTGGGCGGGGAGGTATCGTTTCAGCGCTTTCTTGCCCCCGGCCTGATGATGATGGCGATCGTGCAAAACAGCTTTGCCAACAGCGCGTCGTCGTTGCTGCTATCGAAGATCCAGGGCAACATCGTTGATCTGATGATGCCGCCCCTTGGGCCGGGCGAGTTGAGCCTGTGCTTCGCCTTGTCCGGCGCTACCCGGGGCCTGCTTTGCGGCATTGCCGTGGCCCTGGGCATGGCGCTGTTCGTTGATATTTCCATCGCCCATGTCTGGCCCATCCTGTTTCATGGTGTGGCGGCGGCGCTGTTGCTGTCGCAGATCGGCACTACCGCCGGCATTTGGGCCGACAAGTTCGACCACATGGCGACGGTGACGAATTTCGTCATAACGCCGCTGGCCTTTCTTTCGGGCACGTTTTATTCCATCGAACGCCTGCCCGAACCATGGTTTGGGCTGAGCCAGATCAACCCGTTTTTCTATATGATAGACGGTTTCCGCTATGGCTTTATTGACCATGCCGATGGCAGCTTGGTCGTTGGCGTTGCGATCATGGCCGCCTTGAATGCTATTATGTGGATCGCCAATCATTTGATCTTGCGCAGCGGCTACAAACTGAAATCCTAGCGGCCTGTTTCCGGATCAGCGGTATTGCTTGACCGTATGTTGGCCCTTGGCGCCGTCGCCTTTCCATTTCATAGTGGCTTCCGCCAGCACCCTTCGGGCGGGGAAGGAAATCGTGACAGTGGTTCCCACACCAAGCTCGCTATTGATTTTAAGAGTGCCGCCGTGCAATTCCACGAACTTTTGACAAATGGGAAGTCCAAGGCCGGTGCCTTCGTGCTGCCTTGATTTCAAGCTGTCCGCCTGACTGAACGGTTGGAGGACTTCATCAAGATCTCGTGGCGACATGCCGATGCCTTGGTCGGAAAATTCGATTTCCATCGTGCCCGCGGTGCCTTGCCGGGCGCTGATCCGGACCAGGCCGCCGGCATCGGAGAATTTCACCGCATTTGACAGCAAATTGTTGACGACCTGCATCAGGGTACGTTCGTCGCATCGCAACTGGGGAAGTCTGTCCTCGACCGACAGTTCCAGCACGACGCCATCCTGATTTGCCTGTATGGCCGCCAATTCGACCTGGTTTTCCAGGAATGCGGACAGTTCGATGTCGGATTCCTTTAACTCATAGCGTCCGGCTTCGATTTTCGACAAATCGAGAATATCATTGATCAGACTGAGCAACATATTGCCGCTCTGGATGATATCGTCGAGATACTCGCCGTACTTGGCGTTATTGATGGGGCCATAAATGCCGCTTTGCATGGCCTCGGAGAATCCAATGATGGCATTGAGGGGGGTACGCAGGTCGTGGCTCATGGTTGCGAGGAATTCCGACTTGGCGCGGTTGGCCGCGTTGGCCTCGACAACGGCTTGCGAGAGGTTGTTGTTGGTCTTGGCAATTTCATCGGCCATGTCGTTGAACGAATTGCCAAGGTCCTGAAACTCGCTGGTGATGAAGCCCGTGTCTACCTCGACCCTGGCATCCAGATCGCCGGCGGCCATGCGTTGTGTCGTCTCGACCACCGAGGACAGTGAACGGGTCAAATAGCCGGAAAGAAACCAACTCAAGAGGGCGGCGCTGATGATGCCCGCGACAGCTATACCAATGGCGGAATTCTGTATTAGAAGCGCCGCGGACCGGACTTCAGACAAGGGCTGGGGGATCATGACGCCCCAACCCGTCAGCGGCACGAATGTGTAACCGGACACCATGTCGGCCTTCAGCGCGGGCGAAAAAAACATCATGGTCCCGGTTTGCCTCGACATCATCCGTTGTACCGGCGCGACCTTGGCAATGTTCTTCATATCCGCACGCCAGGCTGACAGCGGATGGGCCATGATCCGGCCGGTCCGGTCGACGATCGCGGCATGGCCCTTGTCGCCAAAAGCCACCGCCGTGCCTTGCGCAACGACATATTCGGTTGAAACGGCGGCGATATACAGTTTCTCGCCACGGCTTCGCAACAAGTAGAAAACCGGATGGCCGTCAGGGCTTCGCATAACCGGTGAAAAGACCATTTCTTCCTGGCCGAGCAGGCGGCGGAAACTCTTCAGGCGGTTTGGCGGCACACGGCCCGGCCAGGGCCGGGCATCTGTTACTATAGCGCTCTGAATCTCGCCGGTTCTCGCATCAGCAATGCAAAAATGCTCGAAATTCAGACTCATCATGAAATTTCGAACCGCTTCGGACTCGTAATCGCCCGGCGGCAGGCTCGCAACCAGATCAAAACCGTTCTTTAGGTCGAGCGCATAGCGCTCCAACGCCTTGCCGACATTTCGCGCGATGACCAGATGTTTGTCCCGGACACTTTCGATTTCCCTGTCCAGGGCATCGGATATGATCCAGGTGGCGAGCGCGACCACGGGCAAAACGGCAATGCCGGAGAAAACAAGAAAAATTATCAAGCGCAAACGCACGAAATGATTACCCCGCAATAGGGTTAGCGATCAATGCCCCCGGCGCCTATTGCTGGTACGATCTGGCCTGTCGGCTACGTAAAAAAACAACAATAGTAGCCAAATAAATACTAGCAATTCGGAATTATTACAAGGTGCCGGGGCGATTAGCGAAAATCTGCTTGCGCAATCCATGCCAAGGAACTTGGGATCAGCCCGGTCCTCAAGAACGGCCATTCATACGGATTGATGAATAATTCTATTGTATTTCAATCGCCTGGCGGCCGTTGCAACCAGATCGGCACTAAGAAAACCAGACAGGCGACGAGAAACAGCAGACTTGCGATCAGGGTCAGCCAGTCGCCTGCGCGCAGGGCGGACAAGGTGAAAAACAATGCTGAGACAGTAAAGAGTATCCATCCCGTTGCATTAAACAACCATGCGCGACGCGGGTTCATGCTCTTGCAATCACTCTCAATTCAGGCCTGATAGACTTTCAGACCATGCCAATCGAACGCCACGCCATGGCCGGGACGCTCGGGCGCGATAGCATGGCCGGTATCATTCAAGGTCATCGGGTTTGCGATGAAACGTTCCAAGCCAAAGCCATGAACCTCAAGGTAGGATTTATTCGGCACGGCGGCCAGCAAATGCACATGCAGATCATGCACGCCATGGGATGTCACGGGCAGATTGTTGGCCTCGGCCAAATGCGCCACCTTCATCCAGACCGTGATGCCGCCGCAGTTGGAGACATCCGGCTCCGGAAAATCGACGCCGCCGGCGGCAATCAAATTGCGGAATTCATACAGACTGTGCAGGTTCTCTCCCGCGGCGATGGGCAGGCCGCCTTCGCGGGCGATGCGGCCATGGCCGATGGGATCGTCGGGAATGGTCGGCTCCTCCAGCCAGACGAGGCGGTATTCGGCCAGGGCGCGGGCGGCGCGAATGGCCTGGTCCACCCGCCAGCGCATATTGGCATCCACCATCAGGGCAAAGTCCGGGCCGAGAAAATCGCGCATGGCGGCCACCCGTTCCAGATCCGCGCCAAGATTGTCGCGGCCCACCTTCATCTTGATGGCGCGAAAGCCCTTGTCCAGATTGTCCTGGGTTTGGGCCAGTAGCTTCTCCAGGGGGAAGAACAGATCGATGCCGCCGGCATAGGCCATGACATTTGCGTCATGGCCGCCCAACAGACGCCACAAAGGCGCGCCGGCCCGCTTGGCCTTTAGATCCCACAGGGCGATATCGATGGCGGAGATCGCAAACGTCGTCGGGCCGCCGCGTCCGGCGTAATGCAGATGCCACCACATGCGCTGCCACAAATCCTCGATCCGGCTGGCATCGGCCCCCAACAACAGGGGGGCTAGGTCGTCACGAACCAGGCTGACAATAGCGTTGGCGGCGGTGCCGACCGTGTAGGTATAGCCCAGGCCCTCGGCGCCATCTTCGTCGCGGATACGCACGGTGACCAATTCAAAATGGCTCATTTCGCCATGCGTTGAATCCGACAGGGTCTCGGGTAGGGGAATGGAGAAACGGTCGGCCTGTATGGTTGCGATGGTCATGGAAACTCCCGCGATTACTCCGCCAACAGGGTTATGGCGGCGATCTGACGCCCATAGTCGGGCTCGTCCCGATGGCAGGAACGGCGATAGCTGTAGAACAGGCTGTCGTCGGCATAGGTATCGAGGGCCATGTCGTTGTATTGGCCCAGGCCGAGGCCGGCCAGCCGGCTCATGACGAAACCCGCCAGATCGAACTGATAGTGGCCGGGCCGCTCCGATGGCGCGAAGTAGCCAGCAAATCCTCTGTTCCGCGCAACGAATTGTGCCTGAAATTCCAGGCCTACTTCGTAGGAATCCTGCGCGATGCAAGGGCCCAGCACAGCCGATATCCGATCCCGCCTCGCACCCTGATCCTCCATCGTCTGCACCGTCGCCTCCAGCACCCCTGACAGGGCGCCGCGCCAGCCGGCATGGGCCGCGCCGATAACGCCGCTTTCGCTGTCGGCGAACAGCACCGGCGCGCAATCGGCGGTCAGAATACCCAGGGCCAGGCCGGGGGTCGTGGTGACCATGGCATCGCCGCGCGGGGCTGTACCGGGGCGCCAGGGCCGCGCCGCTAAATGGACGTCGGCGCTGTGAATTTGGTGCATGGTGATCAAATTCTCCGCCCCGACACCCAACGCCTCGGCGACGCGGGCCCGGTTCTCCCGCACGATCGCGCTTTTGTCATCGGAACCGTAGCCGCAATTCAGGCCGGCATGGATGCCGGCCGACAGGCCGCCCTCGCGGGTGAAAAAACCATGCGCCGTCCGCTCGGCGTCCAAATGTCTATGGGTGATCGGGCGCGGCTGCATCAGATGTCCTCGAATCCGGGCGGCGGTGGATGATCGGCGGCGGAAACGCCCATCACTTTGAAAAGTTGCCCCATTTGATCCTGGCCCGTCAGGCGATGCAAGGCCGCATCAATTGCGTCCGATTGCGCCGTCGTGGCCCGCTGGCGCAGCGTATCCGCGCGGGTGGCAATGCCCAGTTGTTGCAGGAACGCACCTTGGGTCACGGGACCATGGACGATCGCGCCGGTTTCTTCTCCGGCCTCTCTCAGGGCATGAAAATCCACGTGCGCGGTCAAATCCGCCTGACCTGGCTGGGCCAGCGGATCGACGTATTCATGGGCCCGCATGGCCTGCAAGGTATCGCCGACCGCGCTGTGTCCGTGGCCATAGTCGATGACAAGGGCCACACCGCCATATTTGACCAGATGTTGGCACAGTTCCGAGATCGCCGCCGTGCGGGCTGGCGAGACTTCGAAGATGGCATCCGACGGCGCGGATCGGACGCCGTCGGGCAATGGCATGCTGGGAACGACGCCGGGGCTGAGCTGCAGGCATAATTCCTCGTCCCGCAAACCCACCATGCGTTCGTGCCAGCCATCGTCCTTACGCTGAAACTGCCGGATCGGCAGGGCATCGAAGAATTCGTTGGCGATTGCGATGGCCGGTCCGGGTGGCAGATCGGCGATACGGTCATGCCAGGTCACCCCGGCGTTCGCCAACGCCTGCTTTTGCGCCGCGCGCAACACCGGGCTGGTTTCCACCAGTTGCACCTGGGCGGCCGCGATGAACCCGGGCAGGGCGGCGGCGGCGCGCAGGGCATCGGCCATCAAGGTGCCACGGCCGGGCCCAAGCTCCACCAGGTTGAAGGGATCGGGGGCGCCCAGCGCCCGCCAGCGGTCGGCGCACCACAGGCCGATCAGCTCGCCGAACATCTGACTGACTTCCGGGGCGGTGATGAAGTCTCCCGCCCGGCCCAGGGGGTCCCGGCTGATGTAATAACCCCATTGCGGATGGCCCAGCGCCTCGGCCATGAAGCGGGCGATGGATAGCGGCCCCTCCAGGCTGATGCGCTCGGCCAAATGCGCCCGCAAATGGTTCATGATGCCGGGCGCCGGGCGCGCCACACCAAGTACAGGCCGCCCAGCAACATCGGTAGTGACAGCCACTGTCCCATGGTGGTGCCGAGGGGCAAAAGGCCGATTTGCACATCGGGCTGGCGTACCAGTTCGACCACGGCGCGCCCCAGGGCGTAGCCGCACAGATAAACGCCGGTCAACAGTCCAGGGCGTTGCAGGGCATCGCGCCGCCAGGCCAGCCAGGCCAATACGGCGAATAGCACCGCGCCTTCCAGGATCGCTTCATACAGCTGTGAAGGATGCCGGGGCAGGGGGCCGGCGTGGGGAAACAGCACGGCCCAAGGGAGGTCTGAGGCGCGGCCATAAAGCTCGCCATTGATGAAGTTCGCGATACGTCCGAAAAACAATCCCAACGGCACCGCGCAGGACATCAGATCGCTCAAGCGCAGCAATTCCAATTGCCGCCGCCGGGCGAACCAGATCATCGCCACCGTGACACCCAGCAGGCCGCCATGAAACGACATGCCGCCCTGCCAGACGGCCAGGGCCCGCATTGGATTATCAATGTAGTAGGGCAGGTTATAGAACAGAACATAGCCCAGGCGTCCGCCCAGGATGACGCCAACGATGGTCCAGACCAGCAGGTCGTCAATTACTTCCGAGGCCGCCAAATGGGCCCGCCGGTCGTTCAGGCGCAGCATATAGCGCCAGCCCAAGAGCAACCCCGCGATATAGGCCAGGGCATACCAGCGGATGGCGAACGGCCCCAATTGCAACAGGACGGGATCGATTTGCGGGAAGGTCAGGGCCGCCAGGTAGGCGTGGGGGACGCTTGCTATCATTGGTTCGATATAGCCGGGGTGCCGTTCCGTCGCAAGGTTGCTTGCCACCAGAACCTAGCCCGGCCATAGTGGCCCCGCCATAAGGAGAATGCCGTCATGTCCGCAAACCGCCGTCTGTTCGATGATGTTTCCCGTCTTGCAACCTCCGCCGCCGGTCTGGTGCAGGGTGCCGGCAAGGAGGCCGAGATGCTGGTGCGCCAGCGGCTGGAACGGTTGCTGGATGGCATGGACCTGGTGACCCGGGAAGAGTTCGACGCGGTCAAGGCCATGGCGGCCAAGGCGCGGACGGAAAACGAGGTTCTGAGCGCGCGTATCGCGGCGTTGGAAGAGGCGATTCAGCCCGTCAATGCCAAGAGCAAGCCAAAGGCCGCCGCCGCGGGGGCCCGGAAGACTGCCGGCAAGAGCAAGGCGAAGCCTGCGGCAAAGGCAAAAAAATCGCCTAAATCCGCCAAAAAATAGAACTTTCGCAATCGATATTCCGGGCCAATTAGCCGCCCCGGAGAGTCCCCTTGCACCCAGCGGGGCCTTCTGCAAGATTACTTCACATGGTGTATTGGCGTTTTGATGCCACAATATGTGGGGCTTCGGTGTTATGAGCATGGGTGCGGAAGATTTGGTCTCGACGGTGGATAACCCGCTGGATCTGGTCGAGGACATCGTCGCCGCGCATCAGTGGCCGTTTGAACGTAATTGTGACGAGGAACTGTCGGTTACGGTTGCCGGCACATGGTGCGACTATCACCTGGGCTTTTCTTTCAATTCGGTGCAGGGCGGGCTGCAACTGGCCTGTGCCTATGACATGCGGGTGCCCGCCAAGCGCCAGGCGGATGTGCATGGCCTCCTTGCCATGGTCAACGAACGTATGTGGCTGGGGCATTTCGATCTGTGGATCGAGGACGGCGTGCCGATGTTTCGCCATGCGGTGCTGACCCGGGGCGGCGGCGGCATGCATCCCAGGCAGATGGAAGAATTGATCGAGATCGCCATTACCGAATGTGAACGTTTCTATCCTGCTTTCCAATTTGTTATATGGGGGGGTAAGGCGCCGGCCGAAGCCATTGCCGCCGCCATGTTGGAGACCATGGGAGAAGCCTAAATCATGTCAGACATGAGCGGACTATCCGCACCCATCCTGTTGGTGGGCTGCGGCAAGATGGGTGGCGCCCTGCTGGGCGGCTGGCTGGATCAAGGTGTCGCGGCGGATCAGGTCGTGGTGGTGGAACCGGCCCTGGATGCGGAGCGCACAACGGTGCCCGATGGCGTTACGGTCCTGGCTGACGCGGGCGGCATCGCGGCGGATTTCGCCCCTGCTGTGGTGATTTTCGCGGTCAAGCCGCAAGTGATGGGTGATGTCGTGCCCGGCTACAGCCGTTTCGTGGCTGGCGGCGCGGTCTTCCTGTCCATTGCCGCCGGTACGCCAATCGGCTTTTTCGAGGCCAATTTGGGCGATGGCGCCGCCGTTGTGCGGGTGATGCCGAATACGCCGGCGGCGGTGCGCCGGGGCATGTCCGTGCTCTGCGCCAATGCCCATGCCAACACCGCGCAACAGGACCTATGCGGTGGTCTGATGGCGGCGGTGGGCGATACCGCCTGGCTGGACGACGAAGGCCTGATGGATGCGGTAACCGCCGTCAGCGGCAGCGGCCCGGCCTATGTCTTCCATCTGATCGAATGCCTGGCCCAGGCCGGCGTCGAAGTTGGCCTGGAGCCGGAACTGTCGGCCCGGCTGGCGTTGCAGACCGTGGCCGGTTCAGGCGAATTGGCCCGGCTGTCCGATGACGACGCGGCGCAGTTGCGGGTCAATGTTACCTCGCCCGGCGGCACGACCCAGGCGGCGTTGGAGGTTCTGATGGCGGACGGTGGCCTGCAACCTCTGATGACGGCGGCGGTTGAAGCGGCCGAGAAACGTGGCCGGGAACTGGGCGCCTAGATATCGGCTCTATGGACAGCCGGGCGGGCCCCTGCTACATAGCCGCCATGCATACGGATATCCTGAATCGCCACGTCACGGCCCGAATAATGCGAATTACCGGCCCGGCCCCCCTGTAGGGCCGGGAGCGATTTCGATTGTCCGTACGGCCTGCCATGCGCAGCAAGACCGGCGGATGCCTTAACAAAATTCTGTTTCTCAAATTCGGGGATACGACCCCATGACGACTGATAAGACGACGGATTACAAATCCACCCTGTTCCTGCCGCAAACCGACTTTCCCATGCGCGGCGGCCTGCCCAAGCAGGAGCCCAAGATCCTTGAGCATTGGGAAAAGATCGACCTGTTTGAACGCCAGCGCGCCGATGCCAAGGGGCGGGAGAAATTCATCCTGCACGACGGACCACCCTACGCCAACGGCAACATCCATATCGGCCATGCCCTGAACAAGATCCTCAAGGACATCATCAATCGCAGCCAGCAAATGTTGGGCAAGGATGCCAACTACGTGCCCGGCTGGGACTGTCACGGCCTGCCCATCGAATGGCAGATCGAGGAGCGCTACCGCAAGGCCGGCAAGGACAAGGACGACATCCCCATCGACGAATTCCGCAAGGAATGCCGCACCTTCGCCGATAAATGGATCACCGTGCAGACCGAGGAATTCAAGCGCCTGGGTGTGATCGGCAATTGGAAAGACCCCTATACCACCATGGCCTATCCGGCCGAGGCGCAGATCGTTGCCGAGTGCCTGAAATTCCTGATGAACGGTGCGCTCTATCGCGGTTCGAAACCGGTGATGTGGTCGGTGGTGGAGAAGACCGCCCTGGCCGAGGCGGAGGTCGAATATCACGACCACACCTCGACCACCATTCACGTGCGCTTCCCCGTTGTGTCCACGCCTGACGAACGCCTGGGCGATGCCGCAATCGTCATCTGGACCACGACGCCGTGGACCATGCCGGGCAACCGGGCGATCTGTTACGGCCCCCGCCTGGCCTACCGCCTGATCGAAGTCGAAGGCGTGGAAGAGGGCTCCTTGGCCAAGGTCGGCGAGAAACTGGTTGTCGCCGACAGCCTGTTGGCGGAGATCTGTTCCGAGGCCGGCATCACCGGGCACAAGGTGCTGGGCGATGTAGACCACGATGTTCTGGCCCAAACGGTCTGCGCCCATCCCTGGCGGGGACGGGGCTTTGATTTCGACGTGCCCCTGTTCCCCGGCGATCATGTCACCGATGATACGGGCACCGGCTTTGTCCATACCGCGCCCGGCCACGGCGCCGAGGATTTCGAGGTCGGCATGGAACACGGCCTGGAAGTACCGCAAACCGTCAACGGCGATGGCGTGTTTTTCGATCACGTGCCGATCTTCGCCGGTCAGCATGTCTTCAAGGCCGACGCCAACGTGGTCGAGGAATTGACCGCCGCCACGGCGCTGTTGGCCCATGGCAAGCTGGTGCACAGCTATCCCCATTCCTGGCGTTCCAAGGCGCCGTTGATTTTCCGCAATACGCCGCAATGGTTCATCTCCATGAGCAACACCGGCTTGCGGGAGACCGCCCTGACCGGCATCGACAATGTGCGCTGGGTGCCGAGATCGGGCCGCAACCGCATTCACGCCATGATCGCCGACCGGCCCGACTGGGTGCTGTCGCGGCAACGGGCCTGGGGCGTGCCGATAACGCTGTTCATCGACAAGCGCAGCGGCGAGCCGCTGAAAGACGAAGCGGTGAACGAAAGGATCGTCGCCGCCGTCATGGCGGACGGGGCGGACGCCTGGTTTAACGCCGATGCCGCCGAACTGCTCGGTCCGGATCACGATGCGGCCAATTTCGACAAGGTCGAGGACATCCTGGATGTCTGGTTCGACAGCGGTTCGACCCATAGCTATGTCCTGGAACAGCGGCCCGAATTGCAATGGCCGGCATCCCTGTATCTGGAAGGTTCGGACCAGCATCGCGGCTGGTTTCATTCCTCTCTGTTGGAGGCCTGCGGCACCCGCGGCCGGCCGCCCTATGATGCCGTTCTGACCCATGGTTTCACCCTGGATGATCAGGGCCGCAAAATGTCGAAATCCCTGGGCAATGTTACCGCGCCGCAAAAGGTCTGCGACCAATATGGCGCCGATATCCTGCGCCTCTGGGTCGTCAGCTCCGACTATGCGGTGGATCAGCGGATCGGCAATGAAATCATCAAGGCCCAGGCGGATGCCTATCGCCGCCTGCGCAACACGCTGCGCTTCCTGTTGGGCAATCTGGCCGGCTTTGACGACAGCGAACGTCTGGCGGTGACGGAAATGCCGGAATTGGACCAATGGGCCCTGCACCGGCTGTCGGAACTGGATGAACTGGTGCGTCAATGCTGCGACGATTTCGATTTCCATCGCCTGTACGTCGCCCTGGGCAATTTCTGCACCAATGACCTATCGGCGTTCTATCTCGATATTCGTAAGGATGCGTTGTATTGCGACGACCGCGCCTCGATCCGCCGCCGCGCCGCGCGCACGGTGCTGGATCAGGTGTTTTCCTGCCTGACCGCATGGTTGGCGCCCATTTTGTGCTTCACGGCGGAGGAAGCCTGGCGCTCCCGCTGTCCCGAAGACGATAGCGTGCATCTGCGGCAGTTCCCCGAGATCCCGGCGGATTGGCGCAACGATGGCCTGGCCGACCGCTGGTCCAAGGTGCGTACCCTGCGCCGCGTCGTCACCGGCGCCCTGGAGGTGGAGCGGCGGGAGAAACGCATCGGTGCTTCTTTGCAAGGCCATCCGACGGTTTATGCGCCGGCCGGATATCTGGCGGCGTTGGACGGCCTGGACGCGGCCGAGATCTGTATCACCTCCAATATCACCCTGGTGGAGGGCGCGGTGCCGGAGGGGGCCTTCACCGTCGAGGATATCGCCGATATCGGTGTCGAGATCGGAATGGCGGAGGGCGGCAAATGCGCCCGCTGCTGGCAGATTCTGCCCGAGGTCGCCGCCGACGACGAGGACGCGGTCTGTCAGCGTTGCGAGACCGCCGTCACGGCCCACGCCGCCGCCTGAGGATGACCGCATGCGTCTTGCGCTGATCCTCGCGGCGGTCATTTTGATCCTCGATCAGGTGAGCAAGGCCTGGCTGATCGGCTGGCTGGAAGGCCAGGGCGGCTGGTTGGAGGTTACCGGTTTTTTCAATCTGGTTATGGTGTGGAACCGGGGCATCAGCTTCGGCATGTTGCAATCGGGGGAGACCGGGCGCTGGCTGTTGGTGGGATTTTCAAGCCTGGTCTGCCTTGGTCTGGGCTTCTGGCTGTGGCGGCAAAGCAGAACCCTGCCCACTCTGGCCCTCGGCGCGGTGATCGGTGGGGCCTTGGGCAATATCATCGACCGGGTCCTGCGCGGCGCCGTGGCGGACTTCTTCGATTTCCATCTCATGGGCTATCATTGGCCGGCCTTCAACCTGGCAGATAGTGCCATTACCATTGGTGTTGTTGTGTTACTGTACGACAGTTTCCGCGCCGATTCCGGTGGCGACGGGCCGGCGGCGGCAAGTGGTGAAGTGAAGGACAGTTAGGATCATGACACGTAGATACCTGGGTGTGGCGATCGCGGCGCTGTTGGCGTTCGGGATTTCGGCTTGTGACACGATTAAGGAGCAGGCCGGATTGACCAAGAAGGCACCTGATGAATTTACCGTCATCACCAAGGCGCCGCTGGTCATGCCGCCCGATTTCTCGTTGCGCCCGCCCCGCCCCGGCGCGAAAAGGCCGCAGGAGGTTCAGCCCCGCGAAAGGGCAAGAGCGGCGATTGCCTCGGCGGGCAAGGGGCGCGGGGATTCGGTGGCGCGGGCGCGCCGGGCCGCCCGCAATGCCCGGCCCGGCGCGGCGGGCCAGGGCAGCGGCGGCAAAGCGGTTGGCGGGGAATTGGCCTTATTGCAAAAAGCCGGCGCCGCAAACGCGAATTCATCAATCCGGGAGACCGTGAACCGGGAAACCTCCGTATTGGCGGAAAAGGATAAGTCATTCGCCGACCGTCTGTTGTTCTGGCAGAAAAAGCCGGCCTATGGCGCCGCCGTGGATGCGAGCAAGGAGGCAAGACGGCTGCGGGAGGCGGCGGCCGCAGGAGAGGCCCCGAACAAGGGCGAAACGCCGGTCATCAAGCGGCGCAAGCGCGGCTGGCTGGAAGGTGTTTTCTAGAGTTTCCCGGCAACTCCGGTCAAGAGGACCTCACGAGAGGTTGAGCGGGTTTTTGAATTGATCACTTGCGCTGTGCTTCCCTGAAGTCATATCAGGGTTGGAATTCGGGCTCTTAAGAGGTGGAGGTCGCGTCAGGCCCATGTTACGTATTTTTCCCGCACTCGCTGTTGTGCTGCTTGGCGCCGCCGGCGTCATGGCATCGGCTCAGGCGGCATTATTCCATCCCAAAACCCATACTCTGGCGAACGGCATGCAGGTGGTGGTTATCGAGGATCACCGGGCGCCGGTGGTGGCGCACATGGTGTGGTACAAGGTTGGCGCGGCCGACGAGCCACCGGGCAAATCAGGCATCGCGCATTTCCTGGAACATCTGATGTTCAAGGGCACGCCAAAGGTGCCATCGGGCCAGTTCTCCAAGATCGTCGCCCGGAACGGCGGCCGGGACAACGCCTTCACCTCCTACGACTATACCGGCTATTACCAGAATGTCGCCAAGGACAAGCTGGATCTGGTCATGCGCATGGAGGCGGACCGCATGGTCAATCTGGTATTGACCGTCAAGGATGTGGAGACGGAACGGGATGTGGTGCTGGAGGAACGCCGTTCGCGGACCGATAATGATCCGGCGGCGCAGTTGCGCGAGGCCATGAACGCGGCGCAGTATCTTGCCCACCCCTACGGTATACCGGTGATCGGCTGGAAGCATGAGGTAGAGGCATTGAACCATGCCGACGCCCTGGCTTTCTACAAGCGTTACTACGCGCCCAACAATGCCATCCTGATTGTCGCCGGCGATGTTGAGCCGGACGCCGTGATCGCCAAGGCGGAAAAGTATTTCGGTCCCTTGGCGCGGGCCGCGACACCGCCGCGCGGCCGGCCCCAGGAACCGCCGCAACGGGCGGCCCGACGGGTTATTTTCAAGGACGCCAGGGTCAGCCAGCCGGATTGGCGGCGCGGTTATTTGGCCCCGACACGCAGCGCCGGCGAGCGCCAGCATGCCATCCCCCTCAGCCTCTTCGCCGACCTTCTGGGCGGCGGCACCACCTCCCGGCTGTATCGGGAGCTGGTGGTGGAACGGAAACTGGCGGCCAGCGCCGGCGCCTACTACAGCTCGACCGGACTGGATCTGGGCAGTTTCATGCTTTACGGGACGCCGTCGCCCGGTGTCACCCTGGAAAAGCTGGAAACCGCCATGGACGAGGTCGTGGCGGCGGCGCTGAAAGAAGGTTTCAAGCAGGACGCGTTGGAGCGTTCACGCACCGGCCTGTTGGCGGCGGCGATCTATGCCCGGGACAACCTGTTCACCTCGCCGCGCATCTTTGGCGATGCGTTGACCTCTGGCCTCGGCGTGGCAGAGGTCGAGGCTTGGCCCGATGACGTTCGCGCCGTGACCATGGAACAGGTCATGGCGGCGGGCCGCGCGGTGCTGGATATCCGCCGTTCGGTGACCGGTCTGCTGCTGCCCGAGGGGGGGGAGGGAAAATGATGGGCCTGCCGCTGAGAAGATTTGCCGCGCCGCTAGGTCTTGCCGCCGTGGTTCTGTTGGCGTCGTTTTCCGCCGGTGCGACCAAGGTGCAAGAAGTGCGCAGCCCCGGCGGTATCACCGCCTGGCTGGTCGAGGAGCCGACCATTCCCTTATTGAGCGTCAGCTTTTCCTTTTCCGGCGGTGCCAGTCTGGATAAGCCATCGCGCAAGGGTACGGGCAATCTTGTCTCCGGCATGTTGGACGAAGGAGCGGGGCCCTACAATTCCCTGGCTTTCCAGACCCGTCTGAAGGAACTGGCGGTAGCTATAAGTTTCGACGCCAATAAGGACAGTTTCTCTGGCAGTTTGCGTACCCTGAGCGCCAACCGGGACGCGGCGTTCGAGATGCTGCGCCTGGCCCTGAACGAACCCCATTTCGAAACCGAGGCGGTGGAACGCATCCGCCGTCAAATCCTGACCGGCTTGATCGAGGATCAGGAGAACCCCAACTCCATCGTCGGGCGGATCTGGTTCGCCACGGCCTTTGCCGGTCATCCCTACGGCCTGCCTTCGCGCGGCAGCATTGAGACCGTCAAAGCCATTACGGTGGATGATTTGCGCGGTTTCCTGGGCAAGGCGCTGGCGCGGGACCGCCTGACCATTGGCGTGGTCGGTGACATTTCCGCCGCCGAGTTGGGGTCGTTGCTGGATAAAACCTTCGGTGCCTTGCCCGCAAGCACGGATATCGAAGCGGTGCCGGAAACCACACCAAAAGGCGCCGGTGTTTTGAAAGTGATTGAAAAGGCCATTCCGCAAAGCCGGGTGATGTTCGGCGGTCCGGGATTGAAGCGTGACGATACCGACTGGTATGCCGGCTACGTCCTCAACTATGTCTTGGGCGGTGGCGGCTTTTCCTCCCGCCTGTATGAAGAGGTGCGCGAGAAGCGCGGCCTGGCCTATTCGGTTTACAGCTACCTCTACCCCCTTGATCATGCCGCCATCCATTTGGGCGGCGTCGGCACGCAAAACCAGCGGGTAGGGGAGGCTTTGCGGGTCATCAAGGAACAATTTACCCAGATGCGGGAGAATGCCGTTTCCGAGGATGAACTGGCCAACGCCAAGACTTATCTGAACGGATCTTTTCCCCTGCGCCTGACCTCGTCGGGGCGAATCGCCAGCCTTTTGCTCGTCATTCAGCAAGAAAACCTTGGTATCGACTATCTGGACCGCCGCGCCGAGCTGATCAACGCCGTTACCATGGAAGACATCCGCCGGGTCGCGAAACGGCTGTTGCGCCCGGAAAATCTATTGATCGTGGTGGTCGGGCAGCCGGCCGGTCTGAGCAACAGCGAATAGCTGCTCACGGCATCTTTCGGCCCAAGCGGCGCTCTGTTAGCGTGCCCCATGGACGAGACTCCAATTAGCCAGGACGTGGCGGGTTGTTTGGCGGCAGCCGGGCTGCAGGAGGATGCGCTGGCGCCCCTGTTGCGGCAGTGCGAGGCCGCGCGGGGCCGCATGAACGATGCGTTATCGTCGGGCGGGCTGGCGCCCCTGGCCGTGGCGCGGCTACGGGATGATCTGCCGGAATTGCGCGGCATTGCCAATGACTGGCGCCGGCGCTTTCGCCGGGTGGTGCTGTTCGGTGTTGGCGGCTCCTCACTCGGCGCCCGGACGCTGACGGCGCTTTCCGCCGGCGATGGTCCCGAATTGTGCGTGCCCGACAATCTGGATCCGGAGCGGATGACGGCGGTTCTGGCGCCCGATGAATTGGCCCATACGGGATTTCTGCTTATTTCCAAATCGGGCGGTACCGGTGAGACCATGGCCCAGGCCCTAACCGCCGTTGCTGCCGTGCGCGGGCATCTGGGCGCGGATGCGACGGCGCGGCATTTCCTTGCCATCAGCGAACCGGGCGATGGTCCCTTGCGGCGGCTGGCCGCCGATATCGGCGCGCCGGTCCTTGATCATGATCCGAATATTGACGGACGTTTTTCCGTCCTTTCTCTGGTTGGCCTCTTGCCTGCCATGATCCGGGGCCTGGACGCTGCGGCCGTGCGGGAAGGCGCCTCGGCTGTTCTCGACCAGGCCTTAGGGGCGGCTGACAGCCCGCCGGCGGTTGGCGCCGCCTTGCAGGTCGCTCTGTGCCGGCAGGGCTTTAGCCAATCGGTGTTGCTGGCTTATGGCGCGGCATTTCAGCCTTTCGTGCTCTGGTACCGCCAGATTTGGGCCGAGAGCCTGGGTAAGCAGGGCCAGGGCACGACACCCATCGATGCCCTGGGCCCGGTCGATCAGCATAGCCAGCTACAGCTATACCTTGACGGCCCGCGCGACAAACAATTTACCGTTCTGAGCGTAAGCCAGGCGGGGCGCGGCCCCGTGATCAATGCCGACCTGGCCAATGGCTTGGGCCAGGACTATCTGGCGGGTCGCAGCATCGGCGATCTGGTTGGGGCTATGCAAGACGCCACGGCGGATACCCTGGTCAAGGACGGCCTGCCCGTACGCCGCTTATGGGCGGAAAAATTGGATGAACGGACCCTGGGCGCCCTGTTCATGCATTTCATGCTGGAAACGCTGTTTGCCGCCGATCTGATGGGCGTTGACGCCTTTGGCCAGCCGGCGGTTGAGGAGAGCAAGGTTCTGGCCCGGCAATACCTCAAGGACAGCGCGCCATGAAACAAAGCAGCAGTCTGCGCCGCCTGCCGGAGATCACTGTCAACCGCATTGCCGCCGGCGAGGTCGTGGAGCGGCCGGCCTCCGCCTTGAAGGAACTGGCGGAAAACGCCATCGATGCCGGCGCCACGCAGATCGATATTGTCCTGTTGAACGGCGGGCGGGAGCTGATCTCGGTCACCGACAACGGCGCCGGTATGGGACCGGATGACCTGACGCTGGCGGTGGAACGCCATGCCACATCGAAGCTGCCGGACGAGGATCTGCTGCATATCGAATGGCTGGGTTTTCGCGGCGAGGCCTTGCCGTCAATCGGCGCCGTGGCCCGCTTGAGCATTACCTCCAGGCCCGAGGCGGCGGATCAGGCCTGGCGCATCGAGATTGATGGCGGCCAGGTTGGGGCGGTGACGCCGGCGGCCCAGGCCCAGGGCACGCGGGTCGAAGTGCGGGATTTGTTTTTCGCCACGCCGGCGCGCCTGAAATTCCTCAAGACGCCGCGCACGGAGTTTCAGCATGCCGCCGATACGGTGAAGCGCCTGGCCATGGCGCGGCCCGACATTGGCTTCAGCCTTTCCGATGGTGAGCGGCGCAGCCTTGATCTGTCCGCCAGCGGCGGCGACCTGTTCGATGCCCGTCTGCGGCGCCTTGGCGATGTGATGGGGCGGGAATTCGCCGACAATGCCCTGGTTATCGATGCGGAGCGGGAAGGCTTGCGCCTGACGGGCTATGCCGGCCTGCCGACCCTGAATCGCGCCAACAGCCGCATGCAGTACCTGTTCGTCAATGGCCGGCCGGTGCGGGACCGCCTGTTGGCGGGCGCCCTGCGGGCCGGCTACATGGATGTCCTGGCCCATGACCGCCATGCCATGGCGGCGCTGTTTCTGGAGATGCCGGCGGACGCGGTTGACGTCAATGTCCATCCCATGAAGGCGGAGGTGCGTTTCCGTGATCCCGGGCTAGTGCGCGGCCTGCTCGTCTCCGCCCTGCGTCATGCCCTGGCCGGCGCCGGCCACCGCAGTTCCACGACGGTGAGCACGGCCGCTTTAGGCCGGGTGCACGAGGGCGGCTTCAATCTGCCGTACCGGCAGCCGGCGGGTCAGTCGTTTGGGCGGCGAAATACAGGATTGATGGAGGCGGCGGCAAATTTCCAGGCGCCATTTGCCCACGCCGCCGAGCCTTCCGCCCGTGTCGACCCTACCGACGATGCGGTGACCGACAATGTGGTCGCCGCCAATGACTACCCCCTGGGCGTAGCGCGGGGGCAGTTGCACGAAACCTATATCGTGGCGCAGACCGCCAATGGCATCGTTATCGTCGATCAACACGCGGCCCATGAACGTCTGGTGATGGAACGCATGCAGGTGCAACTGGCGGCCAACGGCGTCGCCGGTCAAATGCTGCTGCTGCCGGAGGTGGTGGAGCTGGACGAAGATGGCGCCCAACGCCTCGCCGCCCGCGCCGATGAGCTGGCCGAGCTGGGCTTGGTTATCGAGGCCTTTGGCAGCGGCGCCATCGTCGTGCGTGAGGTTCCGGCCCTGTTGGGTGAAAGCGACGTGCAGGGCCTGATCCGCGATCTGGCCGATGAATTGGCCGAGATGGACCAGGCCCTGGCCTTGCGGGAGCGGCTGGATCAGGTCTGCGCCTCCATGGCCTGCCACGGCAGCGTCCGGGCCGGCCGCCGCCTGACGGTGGAGGAGATGAACGCGTTGCTGCGCGAGATGGAGCGCACACCCCGTTCAGGGCAATGCAGCCACGGCCGCCCCACATATGTGGCGTTGCAGTTGGGCGATATCGAAAGCCTGTTCGGCCGCCGATAAGGGAATATTTGACACGGATCGGTGGGACAGGGCGGCCTCCGCCTTGTGATTGAGGCTTCAAGGTTGAAGCAGTTGGGAATGTCTGCTTGATGCCGATTTTGTTGAAGAAGTCGCTGGCTTGGCTCGGCTGATCGTGATTCCATCT
>CAZVYX010000045.1:0-45040 GCA_964631725.1 uncultured Rhodospirillaceae bacterium
GTTGTATCGTCCAGCCGCGACCCGCGCCTTGACCGATCGGGTCCCGCGGCATCATTTGGAAAGGAAATTTCCTTGAAATCAGCGGCTTTTCGGCTTGCCAACGTAGTTGCCTTGATTGCGTTGGCGAACATTCCGGTTGTTGGTTCGAATACGGCGATGGCGGCCAAGGAAAGGGTCGGCGTCGCGGCCGCTGTCAATCCCGCGACGACGGGCACACCGCCCGGTGGCAATGACCGGCTGATCGTCGTCGGCTCCAAGATGATGCGGAACGAACGGATCGTGACCCTGGACAAGGGCCGCACGCAGTTGCTGTTTCTGGACGGTTCGGCCCTGACCATCGGGCCGAATTCCGAAGTGGTGTTAGACGAGTTTGTCTATGACCCCAAGAGCAAAGTTGGAAAACTGGCGTTCAGTGCCACCAAGGGCCTGTTCCGTCTCGTCGGCGGTAAGATATCGAAGAAGACACCGGTTATCTTCAAGACCCCGACCGCGGTGATCGGCATTCGCGGCGGCATTGCCCTCGTCACGGTGCGGGAGGTCAACAAACAAGCCGGTGGGCAGGGCCGGGCCGGCCTGGCGGCTGGCAGCAGCGACGATCATTCGACGGCGACGGCGGGGACTTTGCGTCTGGCGCAAGCCAACTCAGGCGGCCGCGTCGTGACGACGGCGCAATTGGCCTTTGGCCAATTGACGGTGCAGTCGGGCGGCGTGACCCGCACGGTCAATGTACCGGGCTTTCAAGTGGTCGCGGCCAGTGTCGGAAAGGCGCCTAGCCAACCGGCCCGCGCCAAGACTTCGAGTGTGAGCTTTGCCGGCCTGGAAGGCACGGGTGGCACGAACACCTCGGGCGCGCCGGAGGCACCGACCAACGAGGACGTTGCCAAAACGCAGATTTCAAGCATCGGCTCCAATATCCAGCCGGCGAACATCGTATCCGCCGCCTCTGGAGCGCTCACGGGCACGAAAAAGAAATCCTTGTCGAAACGCGAGGAATCCACGACGACGAAGAAACAAACATCGACGGTCGTGGATCCAACAGCAACCGTAGAGAAGCAGACATCGACGGTCGTGGATTCAACAACAACAGCACAACAGAACCAGGCCGCGGATACCACGGCCGGAACGGAAGGCGGGGACCGCAAGAAGGGCATTGGCAATGATTTCGTCTATGGCGGCCGTCTGCTCAGCCAAACGCCGTTTCAGAATTTTGATTTCTCTGATGCCACCACGACACGAAAGCCCCTGCGTAACGAAAATGGCGGCAACGCGTCGGTTTCAGGCGGCTTTCTTTCGGTAACTTCGGAAAAAGACGGAACAATATTCCGCCTGCCGGTCAAGACCGGAACATTCGACGTTGCGAGTAGCAAATCCAGCACCCGTTTCGGGCCGGTTGCCGGCAGCGGTTTCGGTGCCCCGGATGAGTCGTTCTTTTATTGGAACCTGCGTGAAATCGAACACGGCAATAACCCCGCCAGCATCTTTGTCGGCGTGCCGTTTACCAGCAGCTTTCCAACCACGGGCATAGACGCCCATGATCTGCTTCCAGGTTTTCCAAACGAAACGTCGATCCCCATGCTGCCATCGTCACATGGCGGCGACTTCAACGGACGGCCCACGCCGCTATTGTACAGCGCATATTCGCCCAATCTAACTACGTTTCCCAACGACGCCCGTTCCGTCGCCCTTTACGGCTCAATTGCCATTGACGGCGTTGGGGTGAACCAGCGCTCGGCCCAGGTTGCCTACATTGGTACATATTTCAGCGATAGCCTTAATGGCAATAAGCCCGTCCTTTCCGGCTTCTCCCGTGGATCAGTGCGGTTGACGGCCAGCGGACGGCCGATCAGGGTGGACGGTGCCGGCGGCGCGACATCGCGTGACGGCAATGGCAATTCCTTCTTCGGCACATCGGGACCGGACTATTTCGTCATCAGTTCCGACCGTACGAACACCACCACAACACTGATTGACGCCGCGGGCTTCGTCCAGACCTTGGAAAACACAGGCTCCCCGGCCAAGGTGTTCTTCCAGGAAAACTATGCCCGGCCGGCGCCCCTGCCCAACGGCGTTGGGAACAGCCGTACGGCACGGACCCTGAACGGCTATGTCGCGGGCCTGGTCACGGTGAAGGACTCATCGTCGTCATTCCCGGTCTATATAGCCAAGACCCTAAGCGACACACCGAACAGCTTTAAAATCGTCACCAACCCATCGACCAACCGCTTGTATGGCAGCATCAAGACCGAGGACACATTCGACAGCCAATCCGCCCTGGTAATTCCCTTGGGTAATCCCAGCGGCGCTTCGCGATCCAGACAGGCCTTTATCGACGACAACATATTCGGCGTGCGCGAATCCACCTCTTCCACCCCGACGGTTGGCGGCGAAGCCGGCACCGGCAAAATCGCACTATTGACCTCCGGCTTTACCTCCCTGTCGGGCACCCTGACCAGCGGCGTCAGTTTCTGCACCTGCAGCCACACAAAATGGGGTTTCATCTCGGGCGAAGTTCGCGAAGATGATTATTCCGAGCGGCACCGCTTTCATCTGGTGCCGTGGGTTGCGGGCGAGCTTTCGGGATCTTCCATCACCTCCGCGCTGACCGGTTCGGCAACCTACACCGGCCATGTGGCCGCCAACATCAAGAATAATGGCAAGCAGTACGTTGCTTTCGGCAACTATGATCAAGCCTGGAACTTCTCTTCACGCAGCGGCACCGCGACCATCTCGAACCTGGACGGCGCCAGCTACACCGGCGGCATCAGCGGCGTCAGCGGCAGCGGCGGATCGGAATTCCACGGTACAATTTCAGGGTCGCAACGAAACGGCAGCCTGCAAGGCGCCTTCATGCGCGCCGCCGGCAACAGTGCCGAGGAAGTCGCCCTGCAATTCCATGTTACCGGCAACAACTACTATGCCGCCGGCGTCGGCCTCGGCAAGGCCCCGGATTAGAACAGTAACTAAGGTCCTACTTGGGCCTTAGAGAGACCATGCGGGCCAGCAGGGCGGAAGTATCCCAACGGCCGCCGCCCATGGCCTCGACCTCGGCATAGAATTGATCCACCAGGGCCGACATGGGCAGGGATATGCCCTGGTTCTTGGCCTCCTGCATGCAGATGGCCAAATCCTTGCGCATCCATTGAACCGCGAAGCCATGTTCGTATTCGTCCGCCAGCATGGTCTCGTAGCGGTTTTCCATCTGCCAGGACTGCGCCGCGCCCTTGGAAATCACATCAACCACCTGCGCCCCATCCAGGCCGGCACAAAGCGCCAGGTTCATGCCTTCCGCCAGCCCCTGAACCACGCCGGCGATGCAGATCTGGTTGACCATTTTCGTCAACTGGCCCGAACCAGCCGGCCCCATCAGTTGGCACATCTTGGCATAACTGTCGATGGCGCCATTGACCTTGGCGAAGTCATCGGCGTCACCGCCGCACATCACGGTCAAGGCGCCGTTCTCGGCCCCCGCCTGGCCGCCCGAGACGGGCGCATCGATGAAGCCGAAACCGCGTTCCCTGGCGGCGGCATGCATTTCGCGGGCCACGTCGGCCGAGGCGGTGGTGTGATCGACAAAAACCGCGCCTTGCGCCATGCCGGCAAAAATACCGTTGTCGCCCAACGCAACTTCGCGCAGGTCGTTATCCGCGCCAACACAGGCGAAAACGATGGCGGCGCCGGAAGCCGCATCCTTCGGCGTTGCCGCGCTGGCACCGCCATGTTGCTTGACCCAGGCCTCGGCCTTGGCGGTGTTTCTATTGTAAACCGTGACATCGAAACCCTTTGCGGCCAGATGCCCGGCCATTGGATAGCCCATGACACCCAGTCCGATAAAGGCGACCTTCTCACTCATGCCAATCTCCATTCCTTGAACCCCAGGGGGACTATACAGGGTGAGTTGATGACGTCCATAAACCAATTCCACGGTCACCGCCATCTTGGCAATCGGCCGACGAACGCGTAAGAAACAGCGATGAAATGGTTCCGCCGCATCACTATCGCCATCGTCATCATGTTGCTGCTCGGCGGCGGCGGCGGCTTCCTGTGGCTGCGGCAGTCATTGCCAAAAATTGACGGCAATATATCCCTGTCCGGCCTGAAGGCGGCGGTATCGGTGGTGCGTGACCGCCACGGTATTCCCCATATCAGCGCCAAAAGCGAAACCGATGCCGCCTTCGCCCTGGGTTTCAGCCATGCCCAGGACAGGTTGTGGCAGATGGAAATGAACCGGCGCATCGGCGCCGGGCGCCTGTCGGAAATTTTGGGCGAAGCGACACTGGGCGTGGACAGGTTCCTGCGCATGTTGGGGCTGTACCGGCACGCCAAGGCTTCGATACAATATCTTTCACCCCAAACCAGGGCGGCCTTTACCGCCTATGCGGCGGGCGTCAATGCGTTCTTGAAAAGCCATCGCGGCCCGCTGCCGCCGGAGTTCCTGATCCTGGGCCATCGGCCTGAACGCTGGCGGGTCGCGGACAGCATCGTCTGGATCAAGGTCATGGCCCTGGATTTGGGCGGCAACTGGCGCAAGGAGCTGACCCGGTTGCGCCTGGCCGGCCGCGTCGGAGAGGACGGCATCAATGACTTCCTCGCACCCTACGGCCAGGACATGCCCCGTGGGGCGCTGGCCGCGGTGGGCCTAAACGGTGGCCCGGTACCGGATCTGGCCGACAAGATTCTGTCGGACGACGGCCTGCTTCGGATCCTGGCCGATGCCCGCCCGCCGCTGAGCGAGGGGGCCGGCTCCAACAACTGGGTCATTTCCGGCGACCGCAGCGCCACCGGCAAACCATTGCTGGCCAACGATCCCCATCTGAGCCTGGCAACGCCGGCGATCTGGTACTTCGCGCATCAGAATATCGCCGGGCGCAACGTCATTGGCGCCACCCTGCCGGGCGTTCCGACTATCGTCCTGGGGCGCAATGACAATATCGCCTGGGGCTTCACCAATACAGAGCCCGACGTCCAGGACTTGTACTTCGAAAAGCTGGACCCCGCCGACAGCAGCAAATATCTGACGCCCGAGGGCAGCGTTGCCTTCGATGTCCGTGAAGAGATCATAAAGGTCAAGGACGCCGCCAATGTGATCATGCAGGTGCGCAGCACCCGTCATGGCCCGGTGTTGAGCGACGCCCACCGCGGCGCCGCGGCGATCCTGTCCAAGGGCTATGTATTGGCCCTGTCCTGGACCGCCCTGCGCGACGACGATCTGACCCCGCAGGCGGGCGCTGAACTGGCACGGGCCGAAAACTGGGTTGATTTCGTGGCCGCCCTGACCAATTTTCACGCACCGCAGCAGAACGTCGTCTACGCCGATGTGCGTGGCAACATCGGCTATCTGGCGCCGGGCCGTATTCCCATCCGGGCCAGGGACAACCGCGTCATGGGCATCATGCCGCAACCGGGCTGGCAGACAAAGTACGACTGGCGCGGCCTTATCCCGTTTACCGAATTGCCGCGCAGCTACAATCCCAAGGGCGGTATTATCGCCACGGCGAACCACAAGATCGTCGATGATGATTACCCGCACCACATTACTTTTGACTGGGCCGCCGGTTTTCGCGCCGCCCGCATCAAGAAGTTGCTGCGGGCCCGCAACCGCCACTCCGTCGACGGCTTCCGTGCCTTGCAGGCCGATGTGGTGTCGCCGTTTGCCCGTGCCGCCCTGCCGCATTTGCTGAATACCAAGCCTGCCTCGGCGCTGGCCGGCCAGGCCTTGGAAGTGCTGCGCCCATGGCAGGGCAAGATGGACCGGGATCAGGCCGCGCCGCTGATCTTCAATGCCTGGATCTGGCAGTTCGCCAAACTGATCACCGAGGATAATTTGAGCGGCATTCAGGCCGACGTCTGGGGCCGGCGCGGACCGTTCGTCCTGCGGGTGCTGCGGGATCGGCCCAACTGGTGTGATGATCGGCGCACGGCGGCAAGGGAAAGCTGCGATGAGATGCTGGTCCGGGCCCTGGACCTGGCCGTGACCTGGATCGCGGAGCGCCAGGGCGGCGAGGTTAGCGCCTGGCGCTGGGGCGCGGAACATCTGGCCCTCTCCACCCATCGTCCGTTCGGCAAGGTGGACTATCTGCGCCGCCTGTTTGATATCACGGTACCCGTTTCGGGCAGCATCTACACGATCAATGTCGGGGATTTCGATATCTTCGATCCCGAACAGCCCTTTGCGTCCAAATTCGGCCCCAGCCTGCGCGCGATCTATGATCTCGATGACCCCAACCGTTCGCTGTTTATTCATTCCACCGGACAGTCGGGCAACCCGTTCTCGCCCCATTATGCCGACATGGCCGAAACCTGGTCCCGGGGCGGCTATTTGCCCATGAGCACAAATCCGGAAGACTATGCCGTCGGCGCCACGGGCACCCTGAACCTGCTGCCGCGATAGCTTGGTCCCGGAAGGGCAAATGCGTTAAGCTTTTCTTGGCTTACGATCGCATTGGGATTTTTTTGGGGGAACGGAGATGGCTTATTCGGTATTCGTCGGCGCCGGGCAATGGGTAGGGGTCGTGGATGACGAACGGGCCCAGGGCCTGTTCGGTTTTGATGCCGACCAGGGGACATGGCAGCCGATCAGCGAAGGATTGCCCGACAATCTCGAAGTCCGCTATATCGCCGTGCGTCCGGACCGGCCGCGGACGGTCTACGCGGGCACCCATGAAGGACCATATGTTTCAGACGATGGCGGTGAAAGCTGGCGCGCCCTGCCCTTGCCTGCGGACACCTCGGACGAAGAGCGCGTCGTCTGGTCGATCTGCCTGGATCCCAACGATCCTGAAACTATCTATGTGGGCACCCAGGGCACGGCGGTATTTCGCAGCCGTAATGGCGGCGCCGATTGGCAACGCCTGGCGATCGAACCGCCCGAGGGTACGCTGCAGGCAAACTTTCCCATGCGGGTGATCCGCATCGCCGTGGCCAGCGATAATTCCGACCATATCCTTGTCGCCTTCGAGATCGGCGGTCTGGTGCGCAGCCGCGATGGCGGTCAAAGCTGGGAAAGCTGCAATGGCACCCTGCTGCGGATGACCGAACAGGCGCATCTGAAAAGCGCCATCGTTTCCGACAATGAAATTGAAGGGATGATGGATTCTCACGCCCTTGCCCTAAGCCCCGATCATCCGGGCACGGTCTGGCTGGCCAATCGAATGGGCCTGTTCCGCAGCGACGACAATGGCACGGACTGGTCCGAGTTTGGCATTGGCCGCTTTTCACCCCTCACCTACGCCCGTGACGTCAGGGTGTCCGGGCATCAAGCCGACCGCATGTATGCCGCCCTGTCCGCGGCCGCGCTGAGCGATGCCGGCTCCCTCTATCGCAGCGATGACTTCGGCGCCACCTGGTCGCGTTTCGATCACGATGTCTCCATCGACAGCACGCTGATGGTGGTGGCCGAAAGCGTCACCAGCCCCGACCGGGTCTATTGCGCCGCCCGCAGGGGCCAGGTCTTCGGCACCGAGGATGGCGGCAAAAGCTGGCGGACCTATCAACTGCCCGACGGCGTGCAGGGGGTCTACGCCCTGGCCTGTGCCTGATGCGGCCGATGCGGTTATTGGGGCCCTGGGCATTCTCACTGTTGTTAGCTGCCGGTCTGATGGCCGGGACGGCACCGGCCAAGTCCGATGACCATTCGCCTTCGACCGTCTTCGTGGCTGAGATGACATGGCAGGAAGTGGCGGGGGCATTGGCCCTGGGCACGCGCACCGTCATTATTCCCACCGGCGGGATCGAACAGGGCGGGCCGCACCTGGTGCTGGGCAAGCACAACCATATCGTCCGCCGGGCGGCGGAGGCGGTGGCGCGGGGCCTCGGCAATGCCCTGGTCGCCCCGGTCGTGGTCTATGTGCCCGAGGGCTCGATCAATCCACCCCAGGGGCACATGGTTTTTCCCGGCACCATCAGCGTGCCGCAAACGGTGTACCGGGCGGTGCTGGAAGCCACCGCGCGCAGCTTCCGGGCGCATGGCTTTGCCGAGATATTGCTGCTGGGGGACAGCGGCGGCAACCAAAGCGGCCAGTCGGAGGCAGCGGAAAATCTAAACTGGGAATGGGCCGGCCGGGGAACCAGAATCCTGCACATCTCGGATTATTACGATCCCGAGGCCAATGGCCAGTTCGACTGGCTGCGCCGGAACGGCCTGGAAGCCGCGGCGGAAGCAGGACATGCCGACCTGCGCGACACCTCGGAACTGATGGCGGTTCACCCCAACGGCGTACGCGGTGCCAAGATCGACAAGGCATCTCCCGGCACGGGCGTATACGGCAATCCCCGGGGCGCATCGGCGGCGTTGGGCGAGAAACTGCTGCAACTGAAAATCGGTGCGGCGCTGGCGCAGGTCAGGCGTTGGCGCGCCCGCCAGAAGAGCGAATAATCCATTGATGTATGGTTCGCTGCTGTTGGCCGATCCCGGCGGAGTCTTGATCTGGGCCGGGATCACGGCCTTTGCCGCCGGCCTGATGCGGGGCTTCGCCGGCTTTGGCTCGGCCATATTGATGGCGCCGATATTCGCGGTGCTGTTGGGGCCGGTGCATATGGTGCCCATGGTGGCGGCGATCGAACTGCCCATGAGCGTGATGTTGTTCCTCGGCTCGCGGCGGGATGTGGAATGGCGCTTCGTCGGCCCGTTGGCCGCCATCGCCATGGCAGCCATGCCCGTGGGCATCTGGCTGCTGGTCAGCCTGGATGCGGCCGCCATCACCAAAGCGGTCTCGATCATCGTGCTGTTGTTCGTCGCCGTGCTGATTGCCGGCTGGCGCTATCAGGGACCGCGCCCACTGGCGCTGACATTGGGCATCGGCGGCATTTCCGGCGCCATGATGGCGACAACCTCGGTCGGCGGGCCGCCGGTGCTGTTGTACATGCTTGCCGCCGCCATGCCGGCGGCCACGATCCGGGCCAATATCGTGGCCTACTATCTGCTGACCGGTTTTGTTCTGGTCACCATGGTCATGCTCGCCTCATCCACCGCCCTGGCGGCAGTGATCGATGCCATGGTGTTGTTGCCGGTGATCCTGACCAGTTCCTGGATCGGCAGCCGCCTGGCCGGGCGGGCGGCGGAGCAAACCTACCGCTGGATCGCTTACATATTCCTGGCCGTGGCCGGGCTGTTCGGACTTTTTGGTTAGAAAGGTCCGGACTTTCGTTTTGGCATCGCCAGCCCAGAACGCATTGAAAATGCCCTAGGCCGGGCCGCGCAAACGGCGCAGATGCAGATCGTTGACGATCACCGTACCGGCAAGGAAGTCGTGCAAGCAACGGCCGCGGGGGTTGAAGAAGGAAACGCCGAGAATCAGGAAATTGGTCATCGCGGCGGAGGCGATGAACAACACCGTCTGCAGCGCCGCTTGGGCATAGCCGGGGCGGTGGCCATTCCAGGCCACGACACGCAGGTCCATCACCCGCATGCCCACGGTGGCGTTCGACGCGCCGCCAATCAGCAGCGTATGGTACGCGAAGGGCAACAGGAATGCCGCCAGGCTGAGGACCGGAAACAGCAACCCAAGGGTAATCAGGGCGAATACGCTGCCAAAAACCCAAAGGGCCAGCCAGAGACAGAGAATGATTGCCAAATCAATGCCATAGGCGATCAGACGCTTGATCCGGATGCCGTCATAAAGCTCGGGCGCATCCAAGGGATCCGGCGCCTCGTTCAACCAGGCCCGTGTCTCGCCATCGCGGCCGTCGTCAAGCTTGGAAATTGATAGCGCGCCCACCTTGCGTCCTCCCATAGATCAATATCGGTATCATGACAGATAGGGTGCCATGACATAAGCGCCATTCGGACTTCGCAAGGGGAAGTCCGGACCGTCCGGAAATGTTGGCAAATTGGCGCTAGCGCGTGTCGGGTTTAACCAAACCCGAACCCATGCGCTAAAACCTTTAGAATAGAGCAACTTATCCGAATTCAATTGAATCCAATTGAATGCGGCTTGCTCTAGTCAGCCGGTCCAGGCGGTGCCGAGGGCATGATCGCGGCTTCGCGCAGCAACACGATGGAGATCCGCCGATTGGTCGGCAGCGTCGGGTCCTCCGGCACCAGGGGCTCGGTATCGGCCTTGCCGGCGACGGAGGCAATGCGGGTAATGGGAACGCCGAAGCCAACCAGGGCCCGGCGCGAGGCATTGGCCCGTTCCGACGATAACTCCCAGTTGCTATAGTCGTTCCGGCCACGGAATGGAACAGAGTCCGTATGGCCCGTAATGGCGATCTGGTTCGGCATGCGGTGAATGATATCGGCGACTTTTTCGAGAATTTTCTTCAAATTCTCCTGCATTTCCGATCCGCCCGAGGGAAACATCGAGGTGTTTTCCTGGTCCACCAGCTGAATGCGCAGGCCTTCCGGCGTGTTGTCGATGATTAGATTCTGCGCCATGTCGGCCAGGCCGGGCGAATCTTGCATGGCATCGCGCAGGGCCTCTTCCGCCTTTTCGAACTCTTCCTGCTCCCGCTCGGCCATTTGCTGCAGAAGCTCTTCCTCCTCCAGCTTTCCGGCCTCGCCTTCCTTTTGTTCTTCGTCCTCTTCCGCCGGTTTGCGTTGCTTTGGCGGCGCCATTTCCATGACCACCGTTGGCGGCGCGCCTTGCCCGACGCGGGCGCCCTCCGTGGTCATGGACATGCCGCCCATGATGCCGCCGCTGCCCGAGGTGGATTTCGAAGCGGCGGAAGGCGCGAAATAGTCCGCCACGCCATGGCGCTGCTCATCCGTGGTAACGTTCAACAGCCACAGCAACAGGAAAAACGCCATCATGGCGGTCACGAAATCGGCGTAGGCGACCTTCCACGCGCCGCCATGGTGGCCACCGCCACCCTTGACGACTTTCTTGATGACAATTGTGGCTTCGCCCTGCGCCATGATTTATTGCCTAACCCGCCGGCCGGCCTTATGCGGGCGCCAATTCGCCGGTGGCATCCTCAAGCTCAAGGAAGCTCGGCCGATCATGGCCGGACAAGGTTTTGCGCGCGAACTCCACGGAAATGGCCGGGGCATAGCCCTGAACGTGCGCCAGAATGCCGGCGCGCATGCATTCGAGATATTTGAACTCGGCATCACAGTACGAGGCCAAATAGGCGCCCATGGGCGCAACCACGCCGTAGGACATCAAAATGCCGAAGAAGGTGCCGACCAGGGCGCCGCCAATCAGCATGCCCAGCACTTCCGGCGGCTCGGAGATCGAGCCCATGGTGACGATAACGCCCAGCACAGCCGCGACGATGCCGAATGCCGGCAAACCTTCGCCCAGACCGGCCACTGCATGGGCCACGGAATGGGCTTCATGCTTTCGCGCTTCAATATCCTCGTCCATCATGGCTTCCAGCTCATGCGGGTTTTCCGTCCCCATGGTGATCAGCCGCAAGGTGTCGCAGAGAAAATCAGAAGCATCATGGTTTTTCATGAAAGTGGGGTAGTTGGCGAAGATCGTGCTGTCTTCCGGATTCTCAATATGAGCTTCCAAGGCCAGCGCGCCCTTGCTCTTGGCCAGCTTGAAAAGCGAGAATTGCAGGCAAAGCAGTTCCACATAGTCCTGCTTGCTGTAGGGAGAGCTTTTCAGCAGCCGGCCCAGGTGTTTACCCGTGGCCAAGGTCACTTCCTTGGGATTGGAGATAACGAAGCCGCCAAGGGCGGCGCCCAGGATGATCAGGAACTCCAATGGCTGCCACAGTACCCGAAGATCACCGTGGGGGGCGTAGCCGCCCGCGACGGAACCGAATACGATGACCAATCCGATTATAAAAAACATATCTCGCCCATCAATGTGAAGCCCGGAAACCAAGCATTGCCGGCAGCGGTCAGAATGACGACGCAACCGAACCTGGATGCTGGCGAGATAAGGTTAAGATAGCGTTAGTTTAGCGCAGATAAGTCCTGTTTCCTGTTGGCATAATTTGCCCGCGGCCAAGGTCTGGTGGGAAATGCGTGCCCTGGTTCGAATCCGGCATATATGGATTTATCATGCCATTATTGTTTAATCGTTCTAAAATGGCCTAATCGACGCATGTGGGGGCGCCGGTATGCGCGAAATGGGGAGCAGAAAATTGAACATGAGCATTGATCCGCGGGCTTTTCGGGATGCGATGGGCTGTTTCGCTTCCGCCGTCACGGTGATTTCCACCACTACCGAAGCCGGAGAGGCCATCGGCGTGACGGTGAATTCCTTCAACTCCGTCTCCCTGGAGCCGCCCCTGGTCTTGTTCTGCCTGGGCCGGGAAGCGACGAATTTTGATCATTTTTTGGCCTCGGGCCGGTTTGCCGTGAACATCCTGCGCCAGGATCAGGATGACATTTCTTCCGGATTCGCCTCCGACGGCGGCAACTATTTTCGTAATCTGGACAATGGCGTGTCCGCATTGGGCAATCCGCTGGTGCCGAACACCCTGGCGATGTTCGATTGCGAGATCGAGGCCGTGCACGAGGGCGGCGACCATGTGATACTGGTCGGCCGGGTCAATGAATTGCGCCATGATCCCGAAGGTGATCCGCTGTTGTATTACCGTGGCCGCTACAGCACCATCGAAACCTAGGAGTCATCAGCCCGCATCCGGAGTATCGATCAATTCCCGTACCTTGTAGCCGGCAGCGCTTAACTTCGTGCTGATCTCTTGAATATGGTCCCGGTCGCGGGTTTCCAGAACCAGGTCCAATTCCGCCAATTTCGCCGGCACGCCGGGAAAATTGCGCTGATGCTGGACCTCCAGAATATTCCCCCCCGCATCGCCAACCAGTTGCGCCACCTTGGCCAAGGCGCCGGGACGGTCGCTGATTTCCACCCGCATCCGGGTAATGCGCCCCTCCCGGATCAGACCACGCATCAGGATCGATGACAGCATGCGGGTATCGATGTTGCCGCCGCACAGGATCAGCCCGACGGTGCGGCCGCGAAAGCGTTCCGGATAAGCCAACAAGGCCGCCAAACCGGCGGCACCGGCACCCTCGGTGACGGTTTTCTCGACCGTGATCAGCAAATCGATGGCGCGTTCGATATCCTGTTCGGAGAGCAGCAGAATGTCGCTGACCAGATCGTCGATGATGGGCAGCGTCAGGTTGCCTGGTTGCGCCACCGCGATGCCCTCGGCGATGGTCTGGCCGCCGCAATCGTTGGCCAGGCCGTGGCGGGCCTGATAGGCCGAGGGGTAAAGTTCGCTTTCAACGCCGATAATCTCGATCTCGGGCTTGATCGCGCGGGCGGCGATGGCGTTGCCGGCAATCAAGCCGCCGCCGCCGATCGGCACCACCAGGGTATCGATGCCAGGCGCGGCGGCCAGCATCTCCAGTGCAATCGTACCCTGGCCGGCGATGATCGCCGGATCGTTGTAGGGATGGATGAAGGTCAGGTTCCGCTCGGCTCGGATCGCCTCGGCGCTGACGGCGGCCTCGTCCACCGTCTCACCCCGCAGCACAATCTCGGCGCCCAGCTCGCGGGTCTGACGAACCTTCACATTCGGCGTCGGCACGGGCATGACGATGGTCGCGGGAATGCCCAGGCGCTGGGCATGATAGGCCACGCCCTGGGCATGGTTGCCGGCGGAATTGGCGATCACCCCCCTGGCCCGCTCCGAAGGCTCCAACTGCGACAGCTTGATCAGCGCGCCCCGATCCTTGAAAGAGCCGGTAAACTGCAAATTTTCAAACTTCAGGAAGACCTCCGCCCCGGTGATCCGAGACAGGGTCTGGGAATGGGCGCAGGGCGTTTCGACCACGATACCGGCCATCTCGTCCCGGGCCCGGCAGATATCTTCGTAACAAACCTGATGCATGCGTGCCTCCGCCATCAATGCGCCCGAAAAATAGCAAATTGACGCCGAACTTGCACTTTTGCCCTTCCGCCCGCCATGATGGCGCCATGATGGTCATGGATCCCAACTGGCAGATGTGGGCAACGTTCGCTTTGATCGCCGGCGCGATCGTGCTCTACGCGACCGAGCGTTTCCCCCTTGAGCAGACCTCGCTGGCCTTGCTGGCGGCGTTGCTGCTGCTGTTCCACTTCGCGCCGCTTGAAGTGGACGGAAGGGATCTGGACGCGCGGGCCCTGTTGGCCGGCTTCGCCGATCCCGCCCTGATCGCCGTGCTGGCCCTGATGGTGGTCGGGCAGGGATTGATCCGGACCGGGGCACTGGATGAATGGATCCGGATCATGAGCAGCCGGTTTCAGCGCAACCCGGCCCTGGCCCTGACCCTGACCCTGCTGGTCATTGCCGCCCTGAGCGCCTTTATCAACAACACCCCCATCGTGGTGATCTTTATTCCCGTCATGGCAACCATTGCCGAGCGCCTGAACCGGGGACCGTCGCGCCTGCTGATGCCATTGAGTTTCGCCGCCATTCTGGGCGGCATGGTGACGCTGATCGGCTCTTCCACCAATCTCCTCGTCGCGGGCGCCGCCGTGGGGATGGCGCAGCCGGCCATCGGCTTTTTCGACTTCGCGGCGCCGGGCGGGCTGCTGGCCGCCGTCGGCCTGGCCTACGTAATTTGGGTGCTGCCGCGGCTGTTGCCCGAACGTGCCTCCATGGCCACTGAAATGGCCGGCGAGGGCAAACAGTTCATCGCCCAGATTGCCGTGCGCCACGGCAGTCCCCTGGTTGGCCAATCCGCCGTTGCCGGCATGATCCCGCATCTGAAGGGCATGACGGTGCGCCTGATCCAGCGCGGCGAGGAAAGCCATCTGCCGCCGTTCGAGGACGTGCTGCTGCAACCGGGCGATACGGTGGTCGTGGCCGCCACCCGCGCCCTTTTGACGGAGGCGCTTTCCCGAACGCCGGAACTGGCCGAGATCAGCACCGACGGCGGCGAGGACGATGAAACCGGCGACAGTATGCTGGCCGAGGCCATGGTAACGCCGGCCTCGCGCGTGATCGGACGCAATCTGCGCCTGGTCGGTTTTCATTATCATACCGGCTGCGTCATTCTGGGCGTGCAACGGCGCTCCCGCATGATGCGGGGCCGGATGGAAGACATCCGCCTGGAAGCAGGTGATGTATTGTTGGTGTTGGGACCGCGGGATAGGGTCACGAACCTGCGCTTTAGCCGCGAGGTGCTGTTGATCGAATGGTCGGCGCTGGAGCTGCCCTCGCGGCATCACGCCAAGCGGGCCTTGGGCATCTTCGCCGCCGTCGTCGCCGTCGCCGCGACCGGCCTGGTGCCGATCGCCATCGCCGCCGTGGCCGGTGCCCTGGGCATGATCACTCTGGGCTGCCTCAACGTGCGTCAGGCGGCCCGCGCCGTCGACCGCCGGGTCGCCATGCTGGTCGCCGCTGCCCTGGCCATGGGCACGGCCCTGCAAGCCACCGGCGGCGCTGCCTTTTTGGCCCAGCAGATGATCTCCGCCCTGGCGGATCTAGGCCCGGCGGTGCTGTTATCGGCCCTGTTCGCCCTGGTTGCGGTGATGACCAATGTGCTCTCCAATGCCGCCACCGCCGTCCTGTTCACGCCCATCGCCATCAATACCGCCCTGGCCCTGGGTGTAAATCCGACCGCCTTCGTGCATGCGGTGATTTTCGCCGCCAACTGCTCGTTCGCCACGCCCATGGGTTATCAGACGAACCTGCTGGTGATGGGCCCGGGGCACTACAAATTCGCCGACTTTTTGCGCGGGGGAACGCCGCTGATCGTGCTGATTTGGCTTGCATTTTCGCTTCTGGCACCGTCGTATTACGGAATCTGAAAGATTTTTCGTGTAATTCCGGGCCATGAAACCGTTTTCACCGCAAACATTGACCTATTTCTTCCTCTCCCGGGCCTCGGCTTGTCCGTACATCCCCGACCGGGTGGAGCAGATGGTGTTCACGGATCTGTCCTCCGCCGGCGCGCCACGGGAATTGCACGACCAGCTCTCCCGCGCCGGATTTCGCCGTAGCCAGGGCATTGCCTACAAGCCGAACTGCCCCGAATGTCAGGCCTGCCGCGCCGTCCGCGTGCCAGTGGCAAAATTTTCCCCGGGGCGCGGCCTGCAACGCATCGCACGGCGCAGTGCCGGCGTTACCGCCACGGTGATGGCCGCCAAGGGGCGGGGCGAGCACTACGCGCTGTTCCACCGCTATGTGCGCTCCCGCCACGGCGACGGCGGCATGGCGGGAATGAGTTTCGATGACTACCTGGCCATGGTCCAGGACACGCCCGTGCCGTCGGAGCTGATTGAATTCCGCACCGAGAACGGCGATTTGTACGGCGTCTGCCTGACCGACCTGCTGGATGACGGCCTATCCCTGGTCTACAGCTTCTTCGATCCCGACATGGCGTCCCACAGCCCCGGCAAATTCATCATTCTGTGGCACATGGAAGAGGCCAAGCGCCGTGGCCTGCCGCATGTCTATCTCGGCTATTGGATCGAGGAGAGCCGCAAGATGGCCTACAAGGCCCGCTTCCGCCCCCTGGAAGCCCATGGCCCGAACGGCTGGCAACCGCTATAAACGTTCACTTCCCCTCGGCCGCTGCCAATTGCAGAAATCGTAAGGAGACCGCGTCATGACGTTCGCCCATATACTTGTCGAACGCGAAGGCCCCGTTGCCACCATTACCTTGAACCGCGCCGATGCCATGAACGCCCTGACCCCGGAAATGCTGGCCGAGGTCGATGCCGCCCTGAACGGGATCGCCGATGACGAAGCCGTCAACGTGGTGGTGATGACCGGCGCCGGACGGGCGTTTTGCGCCGGCGTCGACCTCAAGGCGTTGCAGGCCAAGGGTGTCGATCTGTCAGCCGGCAACGTGGGCGACGATTTGAACAACGCCGCCCGTGGCGTTCTGGAACGGATCGAGGCCATGCCCCAGGCGACCATCGCCAAGGTCAATGGTTTCTGTTTCACCGGCGGCATGGAATTGATGCTGGCCTTTGACATCGTGATCGTGGCGGAGGAGGCCAAGCTGGGGGATACCCATGCGGTCCTGGGTTTCCGGCCGACCTGGGGCATGACCCAGCGTCTGCCGCGCAAGGTAGGCACCATGCGGGCCAAGGAATTGTCTTTTACCGCCCGCACCATCAGCGGCATCGAGGCGGCGGCCATGGGCATGGCGCTGGAAGCAGTGCCCCTGGCCGACCTGGATGGCCGCGTCGCCGAACTGGCCACCGCCATCGGCCGCAACAGCCCAGGCTCCATCCGCGCCTATAAGGACCTCTACGCCCAGGCGGAAAACGCCGGCCTGGACAGCGGCCTCGGCTATGAACGCGACACCGCCTACGAAATTCCGGATGTGGGCCAGCGCCTGGGCGATTTCATGGCCAAGCTGGGCGGCAAGGGCTGACCCTTGCCATGAAGCGCAACAACCAGCCGCATGTGCATCATGTGGACGATGTTGCCTGGGAGACGCGTCCCGGGCGCACGGACGGCGTTCGCTGGAAGCTGCTGGTGGATGGGGACCGCACGCCCAGCCACGGCATCAGCATGGGTATTCTGCAGTTTCCCGCCGGCACCGAACTGGCGGCGCATCATCATTGGCCGCAGGAAATTTATTGGGTGTGCGAGGGCGAGGGCGAATTGTTGATCGGTGGTGAGAAACAGAAAGTCGCGCCCGGGTCGATCGTCTATATCCCCGAAAACCATGTTCACGGCATCACCAATATCGGCACCACGCCCCTGACCCTGATGTGGGTCTTCCCGACCGATACCTGGGCCGAGGTTGAGTATTTGTTCGAATAGGCCTTGTTTGCGCCGCCACGTCGCGGTGCCGCAAACAGGGTAAAATATCATTAACCATTTTTCCTGATACTGCGCGGCACGAACCGCGCCGCCAAAGCTCAATCGAGACGCGCAGCGCGGACTTGTGGCCTTATTTTTGGCCATGGGTACCTGGCAATAGAGGATAGAAGAATTCCATGCTCGATCCATCGCACTTCGGCAAGGCCCGCGGTTTCGTGGCGCTGTCATTCGCCATCGCATTGACCATTTCCATTTCGTCATGCGGGAAGATTCCGACCCTGCCATTGGGCGACACCAGTACGGCGGCGGCGGAAGTGCAACAAGCCAAGAAGGCGGACAAAAAGGCGCACGATCAGGAGGCCAAGGAGTTCGAAAAGGAAAAGCAGGACGAGAAAGCCGAGGACAGAGAATTTGCCAAAATGAAGCGGCAACTGGAAAAGGACAAGGCCGAAGCCAGGGCCCACCCCAACCAGCATAAAACAGTTTCCAGGCTGTTTTTCGACGAGGAAATTCTGGCCATTAACGAACGCATTCACGCGCTTTCCGTGCGCCTGGAGCACATGTCGGAGCGGGTCCATAAACTATCCGAACATGTCGAGGACATCCCGGAACAAATGGCGGCGCTGAAGCTGGAATTGCTGATGACCGAGAACGAAGTCCGGGAGGCCGCGGCAAAACCGAAAACCGACAGCGCGGCCAAGCCGGAGACTGCCGACGCGCCCAAACCCAAGGCACCGAGGCAACTGGCGAAAAAGCCATCCAAGGCCTTCTGGGGTATTCAGCTTGGCGCCTATAAGACCAAGGCCGGCGCGGAAGAAGAGTGGACAAAATTTCAAGCCAACCCCATGGCCGTCGAACTGAGCGACGCCAAGGTGCACTATGTTCCGTCCAAACCTCTAAAGAGCGGCAAGAGATTGACATTGATCGTCGTCAACGAGTACCCCAACTTCAACGCCGCCAACGGCGCCTGCAACACGCTGAAGGGCAACGGCATCGACTGCGTCGCCTATCACGTGAAGCCGTAGGGACAGAAGACCGGCCGCCCAGCCGTACTAGGTGCTCGAGAACCTATTCCGCTATTCCGGCACGAAGTTATATTTGCCCATGCCCTGCACGATCATGAATTTGCAGGGGCCGTCATCGACGCCGGTGACCCGGTGCGGCTGGCCCACGGGCACCTTGAAGGTTTCGCCGGGATTTAGCACCGTTACGGCATCGGGGCGGCGGGTTTCCACCTGCATCGGCCCTTCCATGCAGAAAAAATCGTCATCGATAATGTCGTGGCTGTGCCAGGGCACTTCCTCGCCCGCGTCGATGGTCAGGATGGAAACGCGCAGATCCTTGGCCACGGCAATCCGCTCCCGCCCCTTGATCTTGTAACTCAGCTTGTCGTCTTCGCTCATGCTGCGGCTCCTTCTCCCGGAATTGTCGTCTATTGGCGAACATCGCGCAATCTCCTGCTACATTGGCGCCATGAACTGGTCGGACGAAGGATATGTACTGTCGGTCCGCCGCCATGGCGAGGCGGCGGCGATCGTCAATCTGTTGACCCGCGCTCATGGCCGCCACGCCGGCCTGGTCCGGGGTGGCGCGGGGCGGCGTCTGCGCGGGGTCTTGCAGCCGGGCAACCAGGTGGCGGCATCGTGGCGGGGGCGCCTGGCTGAGCACCTGGGGACATATACGGTGGAGGCCTTGCGGGACCACGCGGCGGGTCTGCTGTCAGACGGTGACCGCCTGGCCGGGTTGACCGCCGCCACCGCCGTGACCGAGGCGGCCCTGCCCGAGCGCGAGCCGCATCTGGCGATCCACGACGGTTTCGCCGTGTTGCTGGAGGCCCTGGCCGGCACGCCGGAATGGCCGGCGGTCTATGTACGGTTCGAGCTTGGCCTGCTGGCCGAACTGGGTTTCGGACTGGATCTGAGCCAGTGCGCCGCCACGGGCGGCATCGAGGATCTGGCCTATGTCTCGCCCCGCTCCGCCCGCGCCGTCAGCCGTGGCGCGGCGGCACCCTACAAGGATAAACTGCTGCCCCTGCCCGCCTTCCTGACGAACGGCGATGGCGACGGACCCGTGCGGCAGGACATTCTGGATGGCCTGCGGCTGACCGGGCATTTTCTTGAAACGGCGGTTTTCGCGCCCCATAACCGTCCGCTGCCGGCGGCCCGTGAACGCCTGGTGGAACGCCTCTCGCGCCACGAAACATGATTGGGTAAATAATCAGTGGTACAATAGGGCATGACAGAGATTCTCGAAGGCGGTGACATCCGCGATACACCCCTGGGTGAGGCCCTTGGCGAACGCTACCTCTCCTATGCCCTTTCCACCATTATGTCGCGCTCCCTGCCCGATGTGCGCGATGGCATGAAGCCGGTGCACCGGCGCATTCTGTACGCCATGCGGCAGTTGAAGCTGAACCCGGACACCGGCTTCAAGAAATGCGCCCGCATCGTCGGCGACGTGATGGGCAAGTTTCACCCGCACGGCGACCAGGCGATCTACGATGCCCTGGTCCGCCTGGCCCAGGAGTTCGCCCAGCGCTATCCCTTGGTGGACGGCCAGGGTAATTTCGGCAACGTCGACGGCGACAATGCCGCCGCCATGCGCTACACCGAGGCGCGGATGACCGCCGTGGCACAGGCCCTGTTGCAGGGTATCGATCTGGACACGGTGGATTTCCGCGGCACCTACGATGGCGAGGACGAAGAACCCATCGTCCTGCCTGCGGCCTTTCCCAATCTGCTGGCCAACGGCGCCACGGGCATCGCCGTGGGCATGGCGACCTCGATCCCGCCGCACAATATCCGCGAGCTGTGCGCCGCCCTGCTGCATCTGATCAAGTTCCCGAATGCCGGCGTGGACAAACTGGTGCAGTTGGTCCCCGGCCCGGATTTCCCCACCGGCGGCATTATCGTCGAGAGCCGCGACAGTATCGTCGAGGCTTACAAGACCGGGCGCGGCGGTTTCCGCCTGCGCGCCAAGTGGGAGGTCGAGAAGGGCAAGCGCGGCACCTACAATATCGTCGTGACCGAGATCCCTTACCAGGTGCCCAAGGGCCGGATCATCGAAAAAATCGCCGAGTTGCTGAACCAGCGCAAACTGCCGCTGCTGGCGGATATCCGCGATGAATCGGCGGAGGATATCCGCCTGGTGCTGGAGCCGAAGTCGGGCCGGGTGGAGCCGGAGATGCTGATGGAACACCTGTTCCGCCTCTCCGATCTGGAAACCCGCATCGGCCTGAACCTGAATGTCCTGGATGCGGATCAAACACCCAAGGTGATGAACCTGCGGGAAGCCCTGCAGGCCTTCCTCGACCACCGGCACGTGGTGTTGGTGCGCCGCACGAACCATCGCCTGGCCCAGATCGAAAGACGCCTGGAAGTGCTGGGCGCCTATCTGATCTGCTATTTGAACCTGAACGAGGTGATCCGGATTATCCGGGAGGAGGACGAGGCAAAACCGGCCCTGATGAAGGCCTTCAAGCTGACCGACAACCAGGCCGAGGCCATTCTGAACATGCGCCTGCGCGCCCTGCGCCGTCTGGAAGAGATCGAGATCCGGGCCGAGGACAAGGCATTGAAGGGCGAGCGCAAGGGACTGGAGGCCTTGCTGGCCTCGGAAGACAAGCGCTGGGCCTCGATCGCCGGGGAAATCCGCGAGATGCGCAAGACCTTCGGCGACGACCCGGCCCTGGGCCCGCGCCGCAGCGCCTTCGCCGATGCGCCGACCGGCGAATTGATGCCCATCGAGGCGATGGTGGAGAAGGAGCCCATTACCGTCGTCTGCTCCGACAAGGGCTGGCTGCGCGCCCTGCGCGGGCATGTCGAGGAAGGCCACGACGTACGCTACAAGGACGGCGACAAGGGTCGCTTCTGGCTGCATGCCCAGAGCACGGACAAGCTGGTGCTGTTCGCCACCAATGGCCGCTTCTACACCCTGTCCTGTGACAAGCTGCCCGGCGGGCGGGGCAATGGTGAACCGGTGCGCCTGTTGCTCGATCTGGCTAACGATCAGGAAATCGTCAACCTGATGGTGCACGATCCCGAAAGGAAGCTCCTGGTCGCCTCTTCCGATGGCCGGGGTTTCGTCGTGGAAGAAACCGCGACCGTGGCGCAGACCCGTGGCGGGCGTCAGGTCCTCAATGTTTCCGGCGATGTGGAGGCCGCCGTTTGCGCCACCGTGCAGGGCGATCATGTGGCGGTGGTGGGGGAGAACCACAAGATGCTCATATTCCCCCTGTCCGAATTGCCCGAAATGAATCGTGGCCGGGGTGTCGTCCTGCAACGTTTTCGTGACGGCGGGCTGTCGGATGCCAAGACCATGACGCCGGGCGAGGGCCTGACCTGGCGCCAGGGCGGCGGCCGCACCCGCACGGAAACCGATCTGGAGATGTGGCTGGGCAAGCGCGGCCAGGCCGGACGGCTGGCACCGAAGGGATTTCCGAAAAATCACAAGTTTGGTTAGTTCGATATGAGTATTTCCGAGTTCGAAACAGTCCACGATGTATTCGGCCATGCGGCGGAGCGCTGGCCCAGCCAAGGGGCGATCTGCGCCACGCCGATGCCGGGGCGCGACTATTATCCCGACGGCAAGGAGTTTACCTACGGCGAAAGCTGGACCCGAATCGAGGCGTTGCGGCAACAATATGCCGCTGCCGGCTTCGGCCATGGCCATCGGGTCGGATTGCTGCTGGAACAACGGCCGGAGTTCTTCTTTCACTATCTGGCCCTGAATGGCCTGGGCTGCGGCATCGTGCCCATCAACCCCGACTACCGGCACGACGAAATGCTCTATCAGATGGATCATTCCGAGGCCGATGTAGCGATCACCCTGGAAAGCCGGGCGGAGGATTTGCGCCGGGTCGCGGCGGAGCGGGACAAACCCCTGCCCGTGGTCCGCTTCGAGGCTTTCGACGACGATCTGGTATCCCTCGGCCCGGCACCCATCGGCGGCCCGCCAGGGCCCGGCAGCGAGATCAGCCTGCTCTATACCTCCGGCACCACGGGCCGGCCCAAGGGCTGCATTCTGAGCAACGAGTTCTATATTCAGGCCGGGCGCTGGTACCTCTCCATGGGTGGCAAGCTGGGGTTCGTGGCGCCGGAGCGGATCATCAATCCCTTGCCGTTTTTTCACGTCAACGCCCAGGCGGTCTGCGCCACCGCACTTTTCCTCACGGGCGGCTGTTTGATTGCGCCGGACCGCTTTCATCCCTCAACCTGGTGGCGCGATGTGGTCGCGACCGACGCCACCGCCATGCACTATCTTGGCGTGGTGCCGCCGTTGTTGATGAACCAACGGGAGGTACCGGAAGAGAAACAGCACAAACTGCGCTTCGGCACCGGGGCCGGCCTGGAGCCGGAGTTGCATCGCCCGTTCGAGGAACGCTTTGGTTTCCCCCTGGTGGAAGTCTGGGGCATGACCGAGACGGGCCGGGTATTCGCCGATTGCCACGAGCCCCGGCGTGTCGATACCCGCGCCTTCGGCAAACCCCTGGAGAATCTGGAAGCCCGCGTCGTCGACGATGACGACAATGACGTCGGCCCGGACAAGGAGGGCGAATTGCTGGTCCGCTACAATGGCGAAACCCCGCGCAAACATTTCTTCTCCGGCTATCTGAAGAACGAGGAAGAGACCGAGAAATCCTGGCGCGGCGGCTGGTTCCACACCGGCGATACCGTGCGCCAGGGCGCCGACGGCATGCTGTATTTTGTCGACCGCAAGAAGAACATCATCCGCCGCTCCGGCGAGAACATCGCCGCCGCCGAGATCGAGGCCTGCCTGCAGGCCCATGACGATGTAGCGCAAATCGCCGTGCTGCCGGTAGAGGATGACATCCGTGACGAGGAAGTCCTGGCCTGCATTGTCGCCATGCCCGATACGCCGACAGACGCGGCCCAGGCCCGTGCCCTGTTCGATTGGTGTTTCGAACGCCAGGCCTACTACAAGGCGCCGGGCTGGCTGCTATTCGTCGACAGCCTGCCGACCACCGGTACGCAAAAAATCCAGAAGGCGCAGATTTTCGGCGCGGACGAAGACCCACGCCAGAACCCGGCGATCAACGATTTTCGCGACCTGAAGAAACGCCACCGTCAGCCCTGAATTAGAGCGGCTTGTCGCCCTGGATCGTGACCCGATAGCCGTGGCGGACGTTGGGGTAGTAGTCCCAGGCGGCATGATGCTGGGTGCAGCGGTTATCCCAAAACGCCACCGAATTGTTTTCCCAGCGGTAGCGGCATTGGAAATGCACGCCGCGGGCCACATGGTTGAACAGCATCTGCAGCACATCGTTGCTTTCGTGATGGCTCAGTTCCAGAATCCTGGTGGTGAAGGAGGCGTTGACATACAGACCCTTTCGCCCGGTGACAGGATGGGTGCGGACCACGGGATGAACCGCCTCCGGATAGTCGTCGTCGCGCAGATTTTCCTTCAGGCCGTAGCGACCTTTATGGACGTGCTCGGAGCGATGCATGGCGGTCAGACCGTCGAGGAATTTCTGCATCGTGTCCGACAAGGACTCATAAGCCCCATACATGCTTGAAAACAGCGTATCGCCGCCGATTTCAGGAGCCTCATGGATGTGCAGGATCGAACCCATGGGCGGCTCCTCGTCACAACTGACGTCCGTATGCCAGCCGCCGCCCGCCACATGTTTGGATTTCTCGTCCGCGTGAATGACCAGAATCTCGGGATGATCCTTCGGTGCCGGCGCGGCGGGATGAATATGCAGATCGCCAAAGCGGCGGCCGAGATCCTTGTGCTGCTCCAGGCTCATTTCCTGATCCCGGAAAAACAGCACCTGATGATCCATCAGGGCGTCGTGCAGCATATCGAACGTGGCGTCGCTCAACGGCTGCGCCAAATCAACACCTTCCACATCGGCGCCGATGGACGCGGTCACGGGCTTCACGCGAATATTACTCAATGTCATAAGGATTCCCCATTTCGCAGCTAATTCAAACTTCCCCAATTTGACTTATGGTAAGCTGGAACGTGGCGCTGATTCAAGCCGGGCCGGGAGAGAGCAACCTAGTGGCAAGCGAAAATTACGACGTGATTGTCCTAGGCGGCGGCGTCACCGGCATTCCCGGCCACAACGCGGCCCGGAAAATCATCCGCGATCTGGCCTAGTCATGGTCGCTCACGCTCGTGCGCTGAAGCGCACCGCTCCGCGAGGGCGGCGCATCAGCGCCGGGCCGCCATCGCGGCCGTGAATAAGACCGGAACCGATCTAGAAAACGCCCTTGCGCCGTAGAAACCAGTCCCCTGCCCGTTAGATCAGATCACCCCGGGCCCATGTGGCGTGGAACCCTTCGGGTATGCGGCAGGGCAGCACCAACTTGCACACCGGCCCGTCGGGGATATTCCGGGCGTCGAAGATATGCACCTCGGACCTCTCCGCGTTGGCGCTGCGGACCATACTGACCACATAGCCATGGTCTTCCGCCGTGGCGTTGCTGGCCGGCGCGAACGGCGCTTCGCTGTAGGTATAGCCCTCACCTTCGGAATAATACTGGCTCTCCCCGCTATCCATGTCGAACTTCAACAGGCCGGTGAAATGGATGATCGGGTCAGTCTTAATCTCGGCGCAGTAGGCATACTTCATGTGTTCGCCCATGGCGGCATTCTTCCAGGTGGGAAATTCAGCATTCCATTTTTCGTCCAGAATGCCTTCCTTGGTGGCGCCCGTGGCCAGATTGATCGACCACTTGTAAAGCCGCGCGTTCAATTGATGCCGGCCCATGATGGTCAGGATCGATTGCAGGTCGGGCCGCCCCTGGGCATCGGTGAACGGCTGGATCCGGCAGCCGGTCAGGTGCAGCCAGTCGCCCTCCTCCCAGGCGTTGATGGTATGCAGGATGTAACAGGGCTCGAACTCGTACCAGCGCAACTGCTCCGCCGCGCCGTGCCGGGGGATAACGCCAAAGCGCGCCGGCCAGCTTTCTTCAAAGCGCAGTTTCACCCGGCCATGGCGATAGGCCTCTTCATCCCAGATCAGCGGCAGATCATGCAGCACCGTATGCTTGTGGGAAATCCACATATCGTGGGGCATGCGGGGTCCGGGCAACTCGATAGGCGTAAAACTTGTCAGCTTGCCGTTGGTGTCGACCACGCCTTGATGCATGTAGGGAAATTCGCGGCCATAGTCGAAAAAGACGAAGTCGTCGTTGGCTTCATCGGTTTTCGAATGGGCCGAAATTTTCTGCGCCCCCTTGCCGGTCAGATCAGCCGGACCGGCGGTTTCCAGTGTGACCGGATCAACCAGATACGGGATGCCGGACATGTACCACATGGTGACGATCTTGCCCGCGTGCATGACCACATCGGTGTTGGATGTATCCTTCAACGGCATATCGGGTCGGTCCTCCCGGCGTGCATCAAGCATGCCGCCCCACAGTGCCCGGCCCGCCAGATCTTCCTCGCCAAAGGCCGATGTCTTTATCCATTTGTTGCGGTAGCTCGCCCGCCCATCCTTGAAGTGAACCGCGTGCAGCATGCCGTCGCCGTCATAACGGTGATAATTGCCCAGCGGCGCGTGGTGATTGTTGGGGCCGTTGCGGACATAGACGCCGTCCAGGTCGGCGGGCACTTCGCCGATGACTTCCATGTCCCCGAAATCGACCCGCCGTTCGTCCTCGATCGGACCGTAGTTTCCCTCCAGGTATTTGTTGGTGGGATAGCCGGGTTTCCCCTTCGCAGCATTTGCCATGATTGTCCCCAATATCCTTTTAACCGCGCTCCCCGGTCGCCAGGTCATTTTGGTCGATAACGGCGGGCACGTGAAGAACTTTGCCGCCATGGATCGCGAGATCAGTTATTTTGATATCGATCCATTTTTCGCTGGCTGGTCGCTCGCAAATTTCCCCCCTATGCCCTAAGATACATGATATTATGCCTTTTGGGTTATCATAATGACGAATTTTCAAGTCATTGAGGAACACTTGGTCCCAATTGACCGGATTCCCGATGCGGGATTGGCGGCATTGGTATCCTATTGGCAGCGCAAGAAGGGCGGGCGGCCCTTCGCTTTCCGTCGTGATATCGACCCAACGGAAATTTCGGAACTGCTGGGAAACATTCGTCTGGTCGATATCGAAGATCAGGATACTTTTCGTTTCAGGTTATATGGCAGCAATGCCACCAATCCCGACCAACGGGACATGACCGGTCTGACCACGCGCGACTACGAGGACAAAGCTTTCGGAGACATCGTCACACGGCATTATGCCATGGTTGCGGGGGACGAAGTCGCTAGATGCTGGCACATCAAGGCACAGGTTGAATCCGGTGAGTACGAGTACCTCCGCATCGTCCTGCCGATCAGCCGAAACGAAAAGACCGTCGATGCGCTGCTGGTACAATCCACGCGGATCAAGAACCCCTCCGTGCTTTGGCGGTAAACCAGCCGACGGCATCACTTTTGCAGCCCGAGCCGGGCCAAAGAATGTTGCGTCCGTGGCCGCGCCGCCTTATCTAACCGGCCATGAGCGAGTTCAAACCTACCCACGTGCCCATCCACGTCATAGGCGGCGGCCTGGCCGGATCGGAGGCGGCCTGGCAGATCGCCCGCGCCGGCGTTCCGGTGGTGCTGCACGAAATGCGCCCCCAGCGCATGACCGAGGCGCACGAGACCGAGGGTTTGGCGGAACTGGTCTGCTCCAACTCCTTCCGCTCCGACGATGCCCAGGCCAGCGCCGTGGGCCTGCTGCATGAAGAGATGCGGCGCTGCGGCAGCCTGATCATGGCCGCCGCCGATGGCAACAAGGTGCCCGCGGGGGGCGCCCTTGCCATGGACCGGGTGGCCTTTTCCGACCATGTCACCGCGATGCTGGCCGCCGAACCGCTGGTGGAGCTGGCGCGGGGCGAGGTCGCGGGCCTGCCGCCCGCGGATTGGGACAGCGTCATCATCGCCACCGGTCCCCTGACATCGCCCGATCTGACGGCCGCCATCGGCAGCCTGAGCGGCGCGGAACATCTGGCTTTCTTCGATGCCATCGCGCCCATTATCTACGCGGATTCGGTGGATATGGAGACAGCCTGGTTCCAATCCCGCTACGACAAGCCGGGGCCGGGCGGCACCGGTAAGGATTACCTGAACTGCCCGTTGAGCCAGGCGCAATACGAGGCCTTTATCGCCGCGCTGTTGCAGGGCGATGTGACCGAGTTTCACGAATGGGAACGGGACACCCCCTATTTCGAAGGCTGCCTGCCGATCGAGGTGATGGCGGAGCGGGGCCCGGAAACCTTGCGCTACGGGCCGATGAAGCCGGTCGGCCTGACCAACGCCCACGCACCGGATGTGAAGCCTTACGCCGTGGTGCAACTGCGCCAGGATAATGCCCAAGGGACCTTGTATAATCTGGTTGGCTTCCAGACCAAACTGAAGCACGGCGCGCAAATGCAAATCCTGCGCACCATTCCGGGGCTGGAGCACGCCCGCTTTGCCCGCATGGGCGGTATCCACCGCAATACTTTCCTAAACAGCCCGGCGCTGCTCGACGGCACCTGCCGCCTCACCGCCCAGCCGCGCCTGCGTTTCGCGGGCCAGATCACCGGCGTTGAAGGTTATGTGGAAAGTGCCGCCATGGGCCTGTTGACCGGTCGCTTCGCCGCCGCCGAACGTCTGGGCCTCCCGCCCAGCCCGCCGCCGCCGACCACATCCATGGGTACGTTGCTGGGCCATGTCACGGGCACGGCCCGGCACCGGGATCTAAAGGAAGGCAAGACGGCGGATTTTCAGCCCATGAATGCCAATTTCGGCCTGTTCCCCATGCTGCAACCGCCGGTGAAGAAAAAACTGCGCAAGGCCGCCTACGCCGACCGCGCCCTATCCGACCTCACCGCCTGGCTGTCACCGAAATAGCTAGATCTGGTCGCTAGCGCCGGTGTTATGCGCCTGCAGGTTGGCATCGTTGCCGAAAAATGCGTGTTTCGACATGTCCGGTGAGTAGCGCGAGGCCGGCGGTGTCCGGCCCAGGGCCTCGGCGATGGCGCGCACGTGATGGGGCGCGCCGCCACAGCAAACGCCCAGGTAGTCGACACCCAGGGCATGGGCCTTTCTGGTGAAATCCGCAATTTCGAACCGGTTGCAGGTAAAAGGATCCAGGGCGGTGGGAAACGGCATCTCGCCCGGCAGGCAATCGCAGTGCGGGTCGCGCAGGGATTGGAATGTGGGTTCGTCCGCATGGGTGCGGTAGGGCACCGGCAGAGCGGCGATATGGCAATCGACATTCGCCGCCACATCCGCCAGCAACGGCAACATCGTCCAGGGACCCCGGCAGCAGTTCAGGCCGACCACATCGGCCCCGGCATCGGCGATCCGCCTGGCGGATTCCCCGGCTGTATCTCCTTCCCGTGTCACATCGGCCCGGTGAAATGCCATCGTCACCACTGTGGGCAGGCCGGTCTGGCGCATGACATCCAGCGCGATGAGCGCCTCCGCCGTATAGGAGAAGGTCTCGCCAATGATCAAATCCGCGCCCGCATCGACCGCCCAGGCGGCCTGTTCCTCGAACATGGCGCGGACGGCTTTGATGCTGTCGTTGTCGCCTGGTTCATAGAAATTCGTGTTGGAAAGGTTGCCGGCCAACAGGGTACCGCTTTCCGCCGCGACCTCGCCGGCGATGGCCAGGGCATTGCGGTTTAGCTCTTCCAGCATATGCTCCTTGCCGATAAGGCGCAGTTTTTCCCGATGGCCATAGTAGGTGAAGGCCTCGACCACGTCAGAGCCGGCGTGGACGAATTCCCGGTGTAACTGACGCACCTCGTCGGGGTGATCCAGCACCGCTTCCGGCACGAAGGCGCCGGCCTGCAAATAGCCCCGGCGCTCCAACTCGAACAGATAACCCTCGGCACAGATGACCGGACCTTCGGCCAGCCGCTGCAATAAACCCGGCGATTGTTTGGAAGTATTCATGGACATAAACCCCGCGCTTCCAGCCCCAGCGGAACGATATCCGACAGCGGACATTGACAGAATTTTTCCGGGCTGAATAGAGACAAATTATTCAGCCGCAATACGATCTTTCTTGAGGATTTTACCGGCCTGAAACAGTCAGGAAACTGGTGTGCCGTTTCATGGTTCTCAGGGTCAGATATATCACCGTGCCGAGGGAGAAAATCCAGACCCAATAGAAATCGTCGTCCAGCCATTCGGCGATGGTCATGCCTTCGCCCAGCAGGTCCGTGCCCAGTTCAACCAAAGTAAAACAGACGACCAGGGCGTAGAAGCCGCTATATTCCCGGCGCAGCACGTTGCGCAGGGAAAAGGACAGATCCGGGTTGCGCCATTGCCGTGGGCGCGGCACGATCAGGGGCGTTCGCGCGGCCCAGTCCTGATACTGCCCGGCAAATTTCTTGGCCAGAAAGGCTTCCTCCGCAAAGATGATCCGCTCGTAATAGAGAATGAAGCTCAGTGTCACAATCACTGGCAGCCACCAGACCATGGTCGCCAGTGAAACGCCCAGCAGCGTAAGATAATTACCCAGGTACAACGGGTTGCGCACGACGCTGTAGATACCGGCGGTGTTCAACACCTCGGCCCGTTGTTCACGGGCATTGCGGCCTGACGTGCCGGCGGGCGAGTAGCCGATGGTGATCACTCTGACCGCCAACCCCAACAGCGATACCAGGGCCGACAGCACCATCCAGGTCTCTTCAGCCGTTTCACCCAAATAGGCCTCGAAATCGCCCGCCTGGGTCACGGCGTAGAATGTCAGGGGCAACAGAACGAGGGGCAGATATCCCCGCCAGCGGAAGAGAAAGCTGCCCTGCCGGGGCATCTCGCGCATCAACATGATATGAGCCCTGTCATCGCAGCCGCGAAAATTAACGTTCACTAATATCATATCGGCCGACGCGGGCAAAAAGGCGCGCCTTGAAAGCTTCGATTGGCCGACGCCTCGCCGATACGCTAGTCTTTTACGATTGCATGATCGAAATGGAGGCGTTGCGTATGAGTTGGCGGGTTGGGGTGGATATCGGCGGCACCTTTACGGATGTCGCCCTGGTGGACGAGGACACGGGACAGATCGGCATCGCCAAGGTGCCGACCACGCCGCGCGATTTCGGCCAGGGCGTGGTGCAGGGCCTGGCCATCGCGCTGGAAGAACATGGCGTCGCCGCCGGCGATGTCTCGCTGCTCAGCCACGCAACGACGGTCGTGACCAACGCCATACTGGAGGGCAAGGGCGCCCATGCCATGTTGGTATCCACCAAGGGTTTCCGCGATGTGCTGGAGTTGCGGCGGTCTTCGCGGTCCAGCCTGTACGACATGTTTCAAGACGCGCCGGGCCTGCTGATCCCGCGTTACTGCCGGCTGGAGGTCAGCGAACGCCTGGATGCCGCCGGCGAGGTGGTGACACCGCTTGAAGAAGAGGACATCGAGGCGGTCGTCGCATTCGCCAGGGAAAACAAGATCGAGGCCATCGCCGTTTCGTTGATGTTCTCGTTCCTGAACGATGTGCATGAACGCCGCATTGGCGAGATGCTGCGCGCCGCGCTGCCCGATGTGCCGGTCTTTCTCTCCTCCGAAGTGCTACCGGAAATCCGTGAATTCGAACGCGCCTCGACCACCGCCGTCTGCGCCTATGTGGGGCCGATCCTGGAAAGCTATCTGCAACGCCTGGCCGGCGCGACCGGGAAGATGGGTTTGCCCGACCTTTATGTCATGGGTTCCTCGGGCGGCGTGTTCGACGTGGCCGAGGGCCTGAAAATGCCGGCCATGGCGATTGAATCCGGTCCCGCCGCCGGCGTCATCGCCGCCGCCATGATCGGCCACCAGTTGGACAAACCGAACCTGTTGTCCTTCGACATGGGCGGCACCACGGCAAAGGCCAGCCTGATCAAGGATGGCATCGTGGAAACCACCTCCGAGTATGAAGTGGGCGGTGACGGCAACGTCAACCGCTGGATGAACGGTACCGGCCACCCGATCAGGGTGCCGGTCATTGATCTGGCCGAGGTCAGCGCCGGCGGCGGCTCGATCGCCTGGATCGATCCGGGCGGCGCCCTCAAGGTCGGACCGCAAAGTGCGGGCGCCGAACCCGGTCCGGTCTGCTATGGCGCCGGCGGCACGCAGCCAACGGTGACCGATTGCAATCTGGCCCTGGGCTATCTGGATTCCAATGCCCTGCTTGCCGGCCGCCTGCCGATCCAGGGTGACAAAGCCAAGGCGGCCATTGATGAACATCTGGCCAAGCCCCTTGGCATTGACACCGATGCCGCCGCCGCCGGCGTCCTGAACGTGGTCAACGCCTCCATGGCCGAGGCCCTGCGCATCGTCTCGGTCGAGCGGGGCCATGATGCCCGGGAATTCAGCCTGGTCGCCTTCGGCGGCGCCGGACCCATGCACGCCGCCGAACTGGCCGCCGAACTGGGCATCCGGGAAGTCATCATTCCGCCCATTCCGGGCGGCTTTTCCGCCCTGGGCCTGGTCGCCACCGATCTGAAGCGGGACTATGTGAAGACGCATTTTATTCCCCTGGGCGAGGCTGACCCGGACGCCGTCGCCGCGGCCTTCGGCGAGATGGAGGCTGCGGCGAAACAGATGCTGGAAGCAGCCCGGATACCGGAACAGGACCGGGCCATGGAGTGGGCCGCCGATCTGCGTTATGGCCGGCAAGCTTATGAGTTGACCGTGCCCTGCCAGCCAGGCGCCGTGACAAAGGAAACCCTTGGCGAACTGGCGCGTCTGTTTCACGAGAAACATCGCCTGACCTACGGCCATGATAATCCGGATGAAACCATCCAAATGGTCAACCTGCGGCTGACCGCAATCGGACGCTTTGAGAATATCGAACTGAGCCATGGCGGCGGCGATGGCGGCGATCAGGCCTCCCTCAAAGGCCATCGCCCAGTCTGGTTCCGCCAGGGCGGGCGTCAGGATTGCGCCGTCCACGACTACGCCAAACTGGCCGTGGCCACGGACATTGCCGGACCGGCGGTGATCGAGGCGATAGACAGCACCATCGTCATCCCGCCCGGATGGCAGGCGCGGATGATGGATACGGGTCATATTCTTATGGAGAACAACGATGACGCCTAATGAAACCGCTGCTCCCATGAGAACCGATGCGGCGACCTTTGAGGTGGTCAAGAACGCCCTTTACGCGGCGGCCGAGGAAATGAAGATCGTCCTGGCCAAGACCGCCTATTCGCCATTGTTGAAGGTAGCCGGCGACTATTCCTGCGGCCTGTTTGACGCCGACGGCGAGATGATCGCCCAGGGGCCGGATCTGCCGATCCATCTGGGCTCCATGCCCGATGCGGTGAAAGCCGTCATCCAGGCCTTCGGCACGTTCGAGGATGGCGATGTCTTCATCCATAACGATCCATATTTCGGCGGCTCCCACCTGCCGGATGTGAATGTGGTCTCGCCGTCCTTTCACAAGGGGGATCTGCTGGGTTTTGCTTGCGTGCGGGCCCATTGGCCGGACATCGGCAGCGCGACGCCGGGCAGCTATGGCGCCGTGACGGAAGTATTCGGCGAAGGCTTGCGCCTGCCGCCGGTGCGCCTGTACGCGGCCGGGGATTTGAACCGGGACGTGGATGCGATCATTTTCACCAACGTGCGGACGCCGGACGAGCGGCGCGGCGACATGAACGCCCAGATCGCCGCAAATCGCCGGGGCAGCGCCCGGCTGTCGGAGCTGGCGGAGAAATACGGCGTCGATACCCTGCGCCGGATCATGGCCGAGGTCATGGACTATTCCGAAACCATGATGCGCAAATTCCTCGCCGAACTGCCCGATGGCGAAGGCCGGTTCGAGGACTTCTGCGACGGTGACGGCGTTCTGGATCCGGGCCAGGACGATGACGAGACCTTCACCATCCGCATGCACGCGGTGAAAAGCGGCGACAGCCTGGCGGTGGATTTCGCCGGCTCCGACCCACAGGTCTCCGGCCCGATGAACGCGCCCCTATCGGTAACGGCGTCGGGCATTTTCACGGCGGTGAAAATGGTGGTCGACCCGAACGGCATGATCCCGCCGAATTCGGGCTGTTGGCGCGCCATCACGGTCACCGCGCCCGAGGCATCGGTGGTCAACGCCGCCTTCCCCGCCCCGGTGGTCTATGCCAATCACGAAATGTCGCATCGGGTTTCGGACATGCTGTTCGGCGCATTGTACGCCTTTTTGCCCGAACGGGTCATGGCCTGCTCGCAAGGCACCTCATCGGTGCTGACCCTGGGCGGCATCGACTACCGCAGCGGCGAGCCTTATGTGAGCTACGAAAGCATCAAGGGCGGTTTTGGCGCCCGGCCCACCAAGGACGGCATCAACTGCGTCGCCGCCGGCATTTCCAACATGATGAACACGCCGATCGAAGTGCTGGAGATGAGCTTTCCCGTGCGTGTCGAGGAATATTCCGTGCTGCCCGACAGCGGCGGTGCGGGACAGTACCGCGGCGGCTGCGGCGCGCGGCGGGTTTGGCGCGTCCTGGGCAACACCACGCGCGGCGCGGTCTGTTGCGAACGCAGCAAATCGCCGCCCTTCGGCCTGGCCGGCGGCCAGCCCGGCACGCCCATGCGCATCACCCTGGAAGACCCCGACGGCAGCCAACGCCACCCCTTGAGCAAGGGCGCCTTCACGGTGGCGGCGGAAGGCCGCATCATCTTCGAGGTTCCGGGCTCGGGCGGCTACGGCCCGCCGTCGGAGCGCGATCCCGCCGCCCTGGCCGATGATTTGAAAAACGGCTACGTCAGCAAGGCGGCGGCAAAACGGGATTACGGCGTGGAGAGCTAAGCCGCGTAGCTCGAGCGTGCCATGACGCCCCATTTACCGTCGCGGTTGGTGACGATCCATAGGGATTTGTACTGGCCCAGGACACTGTCGTCGGCGCGGTAGCGGGTGAACTGCACATCCACGTGCACCTTAGCCGCATCGCCATGCACCACCTTGCGATGGTCCCATTTGGTGTAGGCCCAGCCGCCCGTATCGCTACGGCCGTGAAAAACATCGATGCTGTAATCCTCGGCGCGCTCAATCACCTGCATACGCCCGCCGGCGATGCGGTAGTGGGGGAAGTGGAAACAGTCGCGCATGCCGGCGCTGTCCTGGGCGTTCAATTTGTCCAGATAGATGCCCAGAACGTCCAGGGCCGCTTGTTCGAAATCCTGCATTGTCTCACGCTGCTCCACTCATAATGTGATGACCAAACCGTCTTCGGCGCAATCATCCTCCACACCTTCCCGGTTGGCCAGCATATCCGGGCCGAGATGGGTGAGGATCATGCGCTTGGCGGCGAATGCCTGCCGGTTGGCCTGAATATCGGGATAACTCATATGGCCCTTCACGCCCCGGCCATGAAAATAGCGTTCGGCAATAAACAGATCGGCATCCCGGCTGGCCTTGGTCAACTCCGGCGTCCATTCGCCGTCGCCCGAATAGGTGATGATCTTGTCGTCAACCGCGACCCGCAAGGCGGTCGGGTCGGTTTGGGGCGTGTGCTTGGCGGCATGGGGCGTAACCGTCAGGCCGAGAACATCGTTGGCCTGGCCCACCGCCAGTTCCACATAGTTGATGGGAAACTTCGCCGTCTTGGCGGAAGAGCCTGGGAACAGCGCATCAAGGGCCGCGCCGATACGCGCCTCGAGATTTTTCGGCCCGGCGATTGTCAGGGGTCTCTCCCGCTTGGCGCCCAGCATGGCATCCAGCAACATGAACGGCAGACCACCGAAATGGTCGCCGTGCATATGGGTCAACAACACCGCGTCGATGGAATTGTGCGCAATGCCCAATGTGTTCAGGGCGGTCAATGATGTGGCGCCGAAATCGATGGTGAAACGTACCCCTGCGCCATCCACCATGATGCAGGTGTTGAAGCGCCCGCCGCTGCCGAAGGCATCGCCGGCGCCGACAAATGTGACCGTGACCGCCATGACCTACACCGTCGCCGTGACGATGAATTGCGGGTTCAGGGCAAAGAAAGTGCCGTCTTCCACCGCCCTGCTGGCCACCTCGACGACCCTGGCCACCACAGCCTCGTCATGCTTTCCGCCCTCCCGGGCATAGCCGGCGGTGTTTATGATGAAACTGAGCATACGGCCGGTGAAGTCGGGCACGGCAACCACCTGCACCTGGACCGCGCTGAACCCGGCGCCCAGGGCCATGCCATACATCTTGCGGCCAATGGCCGGCGTGCGGAAGGCATGGATGCCGGCGTCCAAGACATGGCGCCAATCCGCCACGTCAATGGGATCAAAGGCCGCCATATAGAAATCGCTGTCGATGGCATGCACCTTGCCGCCCGGTCTCACCACCCGGCGGAATTCGCGCAGGCTGGCCAGCGGATCGTCCACATAGACCAGGACGTTCTTGATCACCAGAAGGTCCAGACAGCCATCGTTCAGGGGCAGCATATCGTTTTGCAGATGGGTCACCGTGACCCGGTCCGCCACGCCTTCATCAGCCACGCGTTTTCTGGTGCGTTCGACAAAATCCGCATTGATGTCGAAGGCTTGCACATGACCTTCCGGGCCGACGCGGTTGGCCAGTTCCACCGACAGATAGCCAGGCCCGCAGCCGTAGTCGGCCACGACCTGCCCCGCCTCGATCTCCGCCGGCGCCAACAGCTTGTCGCCGCGATTGCCGAGGATAAATTGCGCCTCGTAACGCTCCAAACGCTCGGGCTCGATTTCGACCCAATGGTCCTTGTAATAGCTCTCCAGGGACACGCCAGACTCCTCTACAACGGATAAACCAAAAGAATATCAACACGGCGGGATTCCAGCACCACCTTGCGCTCCCTAAACAGCGGTTTGCCGTCCTGTATTTCGATCACGTCGAGATACTTGCCCACCGCGAACATTTCCGAGGCACCGTCCTGCATGGTGCGAATAACGTTGAAGTTGGTGCGTGCTTGATAGCTGCCATCGTCTTCGGCGCTGATCCGGCTGCGGCCCAGCAGATGGCAATAGGTATGGGCCTCGAAAATATTGGCGGTCTGCATGGCCTTGATACGGTCCGCCATCATGCCCCGGCCCTGGCAGTACATGATGCCCATGGGCAGACCCTGGGCCAGGTTCTCGCGGGTCAGAATGGTGTAGGTGCCATTCTGGGTGAAATACTCCGGCCAGCCGTCCAATGCGCCGTCATCGATATCGTGGGCGTAGGCGATGATCAGATCCGTAATCGTATCCATATCAATCGAACCCCATGATACGGCGATAGCCGGTCCAGAAGCCGCGGATCGCGGCCTCGGTGGCACGGCTGCTGTCGGAGGATTCGACCGCGCCGCCGCCCATCTCCGCCAGGCCCATTGACCCTTCGCTGCCGTGGGTGCCGCGCTGAACGAATTCGTTGATGCAGCCGTCTTCCAGCGAGACCAGGCCGGCGGCGCCGGTCAGGTTGCCCTGCATCACCCGCATGGCCGTCTTTTCGTCCGTATCGTCTTCATAGCCGACATAGAACCAGAACAGCTCCGTCTCATCGACGCCACGGGGGACGAAGAAGCGCACGGCCAGGGAATTCAGGGTGAACTGGATCGCCAGATTGGGAAAAATCGCCTGGATCGAATGGGTAATGCCGTCATCGAATTCATTCCAGGCATTCAACAGGTGCGGCCCTTCCAGGTGGGAATCGTATTGCGCCGCGTGGATCTTGTCGCGCTGGTATTCCTCCGCCTCTTCAAAGGTCTCGCGCTTGGCATAGCTGATGTGATGCCATTTGTCCTCGGCCAGGACGATGCCGCCGTCCATGTCCAGGCGGTTGATCTTGAAGGTGGTATAAAACGTATGCAGCAGGGTGGCGTGGTAGGAATCCCGCACGTTCTCGGCATACAGTTTCCAATTGTTGTGGATGATCTGGCTGTGCATGCCCAGTGGCTTCAACTGCCGCCCGAGATTGCGGCGGATGAACTTCGACATGGGCTGGCCCAGATAGCTCTCCACCGACGGCGTCGCATCGGAAAAGGTGCCGAAGACCAGGCCGCAAAAGACCTCGACCCGCAACAGCTCCAGACCATGTTCGTCAGGATCGAAATCCTCTGGCAAGCCGCCCTTGCCGCCCAGGCCGTTGCGGAAAGCGATACCCTTCAGTTGGCCCGCCAAATCGAACGACCAGGAATGATAGATACAGGTCAGCATCTTGGCGTTGCCCCTCTCCTTGAGGCAGACCAGGGCGCCCTTGTGGGGGCAGCGGTTGACCATGGCGTGGATCGCGCCGTCCTCGTCACGGGTGACGATGATGGGTATTTCACCGACCGTGGAGGTCTTGTAGTCGCCTGAATTGGCGATATCGATTTCCAGGCACAGGAAATTCCAGACCGGGCCGCGAAAGATACGCTGCTGTTCCAGGGCGTAAATCTCCGGATCCGAATAGACCCGATAGGGGATCCGCGTCACCCCCGGCTCCGGCCACTGCAATGGCTCGTTCAGATCTTCCACGCGCGACAAAGTCATGGTCATCCCCCGCATTTATGACGGCAATACTATACCACGCCGGCGGGAAGGGCACCGGACATTGCCAACATATTGCGCCTATGGCATGGTTTTCGCCTATCGCCATATAACAAGAAACAAGGTTGGGAAACGGCATGAGCTCAGACGGCATTCCTGGACCGGACTCGGAGGTGGCCTTGCGGGTCAAGGCCATGGAGTCCCTGTTGCTGGAAAAGGGCCTGATTGAAAGCAGCGCCATCGACGTATTGATCGACATGTTCGAGAACCGCCTTGGCCCTTGGAACGGCGCGCAGGTGGTGGCGCGCGCCTGGAGCGATCACGAATACAAGGCCTGGCTGCTGAAGGACGGCACCGGCGCCATCGCCGACATGGGTTTCGAGGCGGTACAGGGCGAAGACATGGTGGTGGTCGAGAATACCGCCCAGGTACATAACATCGTCGTTTGCACGCTCTGTTCCTGCTTCCCCTGGGCGACCCTGGGATTACCCCCGGTTTGGTACAAATCGGCGCCCTTCCGCTCGCGGGCGGCCTCCGACCCGCGCGGCGTACTGGCGGAATTCGGCACCGAGGTCGGCGCTGAAACAGAAGTGCGGGTCTGGGACAGCAATGCCGAGCTGCGCTACATGGTGCTGCCGGAACGGCCGGCGGGAACCGATGATCTGGACGCCGAAGCCCTGGCCAAGCTGGTGACCCGGGATTCCATGATCGGTGTCTCCAAGGTGGCGCCGCCGGACTAGCATCCGCGTTTGGGAGACCGAGCATGAACGGCATACATGACATGGGTGGCATGGATGGCTTTGGCCCGATCGTCGGGAAGGCGGACGAGGCGCAATTTCATCAGGAGTGGGAGCGCCGCACAATGGGCTTGGTCAACAGTGTACTGGCCGGATTTCAGTTCAGCATCGATGAATTCCGCTATGCCATCGAACGCATGGAGCCGTCCCACTATCTGCGTTCCAGCTACTACGAACACTGGCTGGAAGGCACCATGACATTGCTGTTGGAAAAAGGCGTGTTCAGCCAGGCGGAGCTGGACGCCCGTCTTGCCGAATTGCGCACGGAACAGAATGGAGAACCGGCATGAACGGTGTACATGACATGGGCGGCATGCATGGCCTGGGCCCGATCGTGCGGGAAGAGCACGAGGTGGTCTTTCACGAGGAGTGGGAGGGACGCACCCTGGCCCTGGCCCGCGCCATGCTGGCCGGCCTTCATTTCAATCTGGATGAATTCCGCCATGCCATGGAACGGATTGAGCCATCCTATTATCTGACCTCGAGCTACTACGAACGCTGGCTGGAAGGCACCATCACCTTGCTGTTGGAAAAAGGCGTGATCAGCCAGGCCGAATTCGATGCCCGGCTGGCGGATCTGCGCGGGGGTGGATCATGACACGCAAGGTCGATCTGGAAGTTGTCAGCCGCCTGTACAAAAAGGCGGGCGCGGTGCGCCTGAAGGAGGATATAGAGCCCCGGTTCAAGCCCGGCGACCGTGTCAGGGCGCGCAACATCAATCCCACCGGCCATACCCGCCTGCCCCGCTACGTGCGCGGCAAGGAGGGCGTGGTGCGGCGCGACAACGGCGTTTTCCATCTGCCCGACGCCCGCGTCGCCGGCGACGGCGATCGGCCGCAGCACAATTACTCCATTCGTTTCGAGGCCCGGGAGCTTTGGGGCGGTGACGCGCCGGCCACGGATTGCCTGAATATCGATCTTTGGGAGGACTACCTCGATAATGCGTAAGATGCTGGCGGTACCGGACCTGGCCGTGCCCAAGCAGCAGGCCGGCGCCGCCCTGCCGCGCGATGCGGGCGACCCGGTGTTCGAGGAACCCTGGCAGGCCCATACCTTCGCCATGGTGATGTCGCTGTACCAAAACGGGCAATACAGCTGGGCCGAATGGGACGACTATCTGGGTTTTCACATCCAGGCGCCGGGGCATTTTGGCGGTGACGAAAACCCCACGTTCGAAGCGGCGGAAACGGACGGCCAGCGTGCCAACTACAGCCGCTTTCTCGCCGAATGCGAAAACGACGGTGCGCGGTATTATCATTTGTGGCACGCGGCGGCTGAACAACTCCTCGACGCCATGGGCCTGGTGCCCAAGGCCGAGTTGGAAGCGCGCGTCGCCGCCTTCGCCAAGGCGGAGGGCGAGGGACCGCGCCTTGAAGCCGGCCAGCGGGTGACGGTGCGCGAGATCAAGCGGGAAGGCCATACCCATCTGCCGCTCTACCTGCGCGGCAAGACGGGCGAGGTGGAGAGCGACAAGGGCTTGTTCCTGTTTCCCGAAATGGTAAGCCACGGGCATGGTCATGGCCACAGCCATGATCACGCCGAGACCGATACGCTGCAGCATATCTATTGCATACGCTTCGCGGCGTTCGATATCTGGGGTGAAGGCGCGCACAGCGTCAACTTCAATCTTTGGGACTATCAGTTGGAGCCGGCCTGAGGGCAACGGCGGGAGGCAAGTGATGAGCGATGCGCGGGACGATGTAGACCTGGCACAGTTGATCCGGGAGGATAACGGCGAGAAATATGCCCATCAGGCGGCGGCGCGTAGCATCGCCATGGTCATGAAACTGCACGAGCAGGGACATTACGATTGGCCGGAATGGGTCGATAAATTCAGCGTCCAGATTTCACCGCCCGGACATTACGACCTTTCCGAAGCGGAGGCCGAGGCGGCAGAAGCTGTTCTGACCGGTGACGGCAAGAGCATCAACAAGAACTACGCCGTGCTGTGGCAGACGGCCTGCGAGAACCTGCTGGTGGAAAAGGGCCTGCTGAGCCGGGAAGAGCTCGACGCCAAGCTGGCCGAAATGCGGGCGGACGAAGGCCATGGCGATGATTTCGCCGTTGGTGATCAGGTACAGGTGCGCAATGTTGAGCCCGTCGGCCATGCGCATCTGCCGCTGTTCCTGCGCGGCAAGATGGGCATCGTGATCAGCCGCCTGGGCGACTTCACTTTTCCCGAGGTCGAAGGCGGCGGCGCGGCCAAGCCACGCGGCCCGCAAGCGGTCTACGGCGTCCATTTCGCGGCGCGGGAGATTTGGGGCCCGGAGGCGCCGGCCAACGACAGCCTGAACTTCAGCATCTGGCGCGACTATCTGGATCCGCTATAGACGACTTGGAGCAGGCTCAGGATTTCTTGGTCTTGAAATAAGGCGCCGTACCGGCACCATGGTCGGTTTCGTCAACCACCGCGACGATCCCGTCGATCTGTTTTGCCAGGATCGGCTCAATCCCCTGACGCAGGGTCAATTCGGCCATGGCACAGCCCTGGCAGCCGCCTTCGAAGCGTAGAAACGCTGTGCCCGCCTCCATTCTATTCAGAGCTACGCTGCCGCCGTGCGCCGCGATGGCGGGATTGATCACATCATCCAACAGGCTCTGTACGTCAACCGAGGCCGGGCTATCGGGGCCGGCGATGATCCGCACCTCCCCTACCTCCGGCATGTAGTGTCGAACCGTATTGGCGATCGTGATCTCAAGCGGGATCGCGGCGCCGGGCGAGCCAACCATCTCCAGCACCAGCGCATTGTCCGCAAACGAGCTGACCTTCAGATCGCCGCCGCGTTCACGGATCATAGCCGCCACATGATTTTCCAGAACCGCCTCGATGGGCGAAAGGCCGGCATTCCCGGCAGCTTCCTCGGGAACATCTGCCGGGATTTCGCCCGGCACGGCGGCCAACGCCTGCTCCAAATCCGCGATCAAATCGGCCGGGCTTTCAAGACCGATGGACAGGCGCAGCAAATCCCAGGGCACCGGCGTCGCCGGACCTTCGATACTGGCGCGGTGCTCGATCAGACTTTCCACGCCGCCAAGGGAGGTCGCGCGCTTGAACACTTTGACCGCCGCTGCAACGGCCATGGCCGCCGCCTCCCCACCCCTGATGCGCAACGACAACATACCGCCGAAACCGTCCTGCATCTGGCGCGCCGCTACATCGTGGCCGGGATGCGCCGGCAAACCGGGATAGAGAACGTGGGAAATGAGCGGATGGCCGGCAAAATGTTCCGCGATAGCCATGGCGCTCTCGGAACAGCGGGCGACGCGGATGAACAATGTCCGCATGCCGCGTTGCAGCAACCAGGCTTCCAGCGTGCCCAGCATGGCGCCGCCGTCACGGCGCCAGGCGCGGATGCGCTGCCACAAACCATCGTCCCGGGCGCCGACGACGGCGCCGGCCAGAACATCGCCATGGCCGTTCAGATATTTCGAGGCCGAATGCACCACCAGATCGGCGCCAAGCTCAAGCGGCCGGGTCAGCACCGGCGAGGCAACGGTGCTGTCCACCGCGACCCGGGCGCCGGCGGCATGGGCAATCTCCGCCGCCGCCCCGATATCGGTGATTGTCCACATGGGATTGGCCGGCGTTTCCAGCCAGACCAGCCGCGTCTTGCCCGGCCGCATCGCCGCACTCAGGGCAGCCATGTCATGACAGTCGACAAATTCCACCTCCAAACCCCAGGAAACGGCGAAATCCACCAACCATTTGCGCAGGGCCCAATACATCACCTTGGGCACGACCACATGATCGCCGGGCAACAGCGCCTGAAACACCGCGTTCGCCGCCGCCATGCCGGAGGCGAACAGCAGACAGTCGTGCCCGCCCTCCAGGGCAGCCAAAAGATCCTCGGCCTCGTCGTAGGTGGGATTGTGCGGCCGGGCATAACCCCGCCCGGAACTATAGCCGCCATCGGCGTCACGCTCGAACGTGGTCGATGGATGCAGCGACGGGATCAGCGCCTTGCTAACGGGATCGACCCGGCCCAAGGCCTGGGCGCTCAAGGTTTCGGGTGAGAGTTGGCTCCCGTCGCTGGCGTCATCACCACTCATGCTTCAATCCCATCGAATTCCGCCCCTGAAGCTTATCGCGCCTGATCGCCGCATGCCATAGGTCGAAGAACCTTGAATTTGCGCGGCAGAGCCGGGACACTATGCACGGGCCGTATTGGGGGGATACAAAATGCCGAAAGCATTCATTCTGCTGCTGCTGACGTTTTGTCTTGGCGCACGCATTTCGGTGGGTGCGGCGGAGACGCCCGCGCCGGCGGTGGCGCTTGAGTTGGTGGCGGAAGGATTGAATGCGCCGATTTTTCTGGTCGCACCACCCGACGGCAGCGGCCGCCGCATCATCGGCGAGCAGATGGGCCTGGCCTATGTTCTGGGCACCGACGGCAAGCTGCTTACAGAACCTTTTCTGGATCTGCGCCAGAAAATCGTACCGTTATTGAAGGCCTTCGACGAACGGGGCCTCCTCGCCCTGGCCTTTCATCCGGACTTCGCCAACAACGGCTTGTTCTATGTCAACTACAGCGCCAAACCGCGGCCGGATTCACCGTTTAAGGGCAAGACCGCCTACACATGGCGAACTTCCGAGTTTCGGGTCGATGCCGACAATCCCAACCGCGCCGATCCAGGCTCGGAACGGGTGCTGTTGCAACTGGACTGGGTCAACCGCAAACACAACGGCGGCGGTCTGGCGTTCGGTCCCGATGGTTATCTCTACATCGGCGTCGGCGACGGCGGCGGCGCCCATGGCGTGCCCGACATCCATATCCCGCCGAAGATCGACAAGAACGACAAGTACCGCCACAGCAAGAAGATTTCGGAAGATCCCTTCAAGATCCCCAAGAAATTTCATAAATACGACCGCTATGCCCAGGATACGGCCCGCCTGAACGGCAAGATCCTGCGCATCGATGTGAACCGGGGTCAGCCGGGGTACGGCATTCCGGCGACCAATCTGTTCCGGGGAAAGGCGGAGGGGCGGGATGAGATTTATGCCTGGGGTTTCCGCAATCCCTTCCGCATCTCGTTCGACCGCATTGGCAATGGCGATATGTTCGTCAGCGGCGTCGCCGAGTCGTTTTGGGAGACCGTCTATCTGGTCAACCGCCAGGGCAACTACGGCTGGGCCATCCGCGAGGGCCGGCATTGCTATCTGCGGGAGCGGGCCTTCGATCCGCCGATGGATTGTCCCCGCCACGGCCCCTTGGGCGAGCGCATCCAGGATCCGATCATCGAATACGCCAACTGGTCGGTGAAACGCCCCTGGTCGAAAGTTGACGTGGAGCCCATGGGCACTGCCAACATCGGCGGCTTTCTGTACCGGGGGTCAGCCATTCCCGCCCTTTATGGCCGCTTCGTCTTTGGTGATTTCAGTTCCATCGTGCAAAAGCCGTCGGGGCAGTTGTTCGCCGCCACGCCATCGCCCGAATGGGGCGCGCTGTGGTCCGTCGCCCGATTGAAACAGCTGGATGTACGCCTGCATAGCTTGAGCGAAGGCAGCGATGGCGAGCTCTATCTGCTCACCACGGCCTTCGGCATCCCGGTGGGCAAATCCGGCAAGGTCTGGAAGCTGGTGCCCGCCGCCCGCTAAATCGTGATATACGGTTGATGGAGTGCGAAGGCAAAGTGGACCATTATGCCAATCCTTGATCACCGGCCATGGGCCTATGGGGTTATGAATGTCGCAAAGTGTTGAACAGGGCTCGGCCCCGCCTTTGGCGCAGATGGCGTTTGGTGACAAGACGCCGAAAAAGGCGTTCCTCACCGCGCTGATCGTAGGCACGATCCTGACTGCCATAAACCATGGCGATGTCATCTTGGCGGGCAGTGCACCGCCGCTGCTGAAAGTAGCGCTGACTTATTGCGTGCCATACTGCGTAACCACGTGGGGAGCGATTATGGGGAAACGGGCGCAATGGCAGCGTGACCATCACTCCTGATCGGCACCGTCTGGGGGGACTGTCATGAAGATCGAGGATTTTTTTAATCAGCCCAATATCGTTGATTTGAGCTTTTTCAATTTCAGAAATGCCATCACGGCGGCCTATTTCGCCACCGACAAGCTGGAAGTGCAAAAGGTCAACGACAACTTCCAAAGTTTCTTTCCTGTTCTCGGCAATGTCACCAATGTCTATTTTCCCCATGTCCTTGAACAGTTGAGGGTCCCCGCCGCCCAGATCGAAGAGTTCGTGGAGAATATCAATCACAAGGGCTCTGT
>CAZVYX010000046.1:0-44269 GCA_964631725.1 uncultured Rhodospirillaceae bacterium
ACGCGCGGAATATAGCAAAGCCGGCGCGCCAATCAACGCATCGTTTCCACCAAACCACATAAAGTTACGGGGGTATATTTGCATCGCGGAGCCCTCGCCTTGACCTAGATCATTTTCAGGGTGGCATTACGGTAGAGGCAGATCGTGCTTCTTCAGCAGGCGGGTCTGATTTCGGCGCATCTTGGCGACGTCGAAGCCGTCAATCAGCTCGTGAAAATGGCGGTACCAGTTGATCTCCGCACTCAGATGCATGAACACCCCGCCCAGGCCAATGGCGGCGCGGTCCATGAAGACGAACTCCTGCGGCGGGCGCACGCCGCCCAGTTCGCGCAGACCGCGATGGACCTTTTCCGCGACATCCCGGCCGTAAACGCCCGATTCTTGATCTTCGCGGATGCGCCGGCTGCGGTCTTCGAGCAGGGGACCATAGACAAAATTAGCCCACAAATTCAGGGTTTCGATCACTTCCCTGCTCAGGCCCGTGAAGCCCCAGGTTTCATAGGCATGTACCGCCAATTCCTCGTCGCCATCGCGAATGGCCCGGTACAGATCGATCACACCCTGCACGAATTTCGCCTCGAACACCCGCACGCAGCCAAAATCCAGCAAATTGATGTCCAGATCGGGACGCACCGAATAATTTCCCAGGTGCGGATCGCCGTGAATAATGCCGGCATCATAAAACGGCACGTACCAGGCACGGAACATGTTCAGGGCGATGGTATTGCGGACTTCCAGGTCGGCATCGCGAAAATCCAATAACGGCTTGCCGTCCAACCAGTTCATCGTCAGCAGACGTTTGGTCGATAATTCAGGCAGGACGTCGGGAATATGGATATGACGTTCGCGCTTCAAAATCTCGGCGAACAGGGCCATGTGCCGGCCTTCCTGGTTGTAGTCCAACTCCTCGCGCAGGCGTTCGCTGATTTCCTTGTGTACGTTGGAGGTATCGATGGTGCGGTCATAGCGGCCATAAATCGAAAAGATCAGCTTCAACTGCGCCAGGTCCGCTTCCACCGCGGAGTTCATATCCGGGTATTGCAGTTTGCAGGCAAGCGCGCGGCCATCCAGTTCGGCGCGGTGCACCTGGCCCAACGACGCGGCGGCGGAGGCCTCGTGCTCGAATGTGTCAAACTTGCCCTGCCAATCGGGGCCCAGTTCGGCGGCCATGCGGCGTTTTACGAACAGCCAGCCCATGGCCGGCGCATTGGCCTGCAACTGGATCAGCTCCTGGACGTATTCCTGGGGCAGGGCCTCGGGTATCGTGGCCAGGATCTGCGCCACCTTCATCAAGGGGCCCTTCAGGCCGCCCAGTGCATTCTTCAGGTCCTTGGCATGGGCCGGCCGGTCGAGGGCAAGGCCAAACACCCGGTCGCCGGCCAGGCGCGCCGCCAGGCCACCCACGGCCGTGCCGACCTTGGCATAGCGGCGAACCCTGCCACCAAGGCTATCCTCTTCCCCGTCACCACTCATAACCGCACCATCAGGATAATTCTTCCAACTCATCGATAAAGCGTTCGATCACGCCCAGGCCCTGTTGCCAGAAACCGGGGTCGGCGGCGTCCAACCCGAACGGCGCCAACAGTTCCCTGTGACGCAGGCTGCCACCGGCACGCAGCATATCAAGATACTTGTCGGCAAAGCCATCATTGGCGTCCTGATAGACGGCATAGAGTGAATTAACCAGGCAATCGCCAAAGGCGTAGGCATAGACATAGAACGGCGAATGGATGAAGTGGGGGATATAACACCAGTAGTTGACGTATTCATCGTGCAAGCGGATCGCCGGGCCCAGACTTTCCGCCTGTACCGCCATCCAGATTTCGCCGATCCGTTCCACGGCCAGTTCGCCACCGCGCCGTTCATCATGCAGGCGCCGTTCAAATTCATAGAAGGCGATCTGACGCACCACGGTGTTCAACATATCCTCGGTCTTGCCCGCCAGCATGGCCTTGCGGCGCGTCGGCGCGGTTTCGCCGTCCAGCAGAGCGCGAAACGTCAACTGTTCGCCGAACACGCTGGCGGTTTCGGCCAGGGTCAGCGGCGTATCCGCCAGCAAGGGGCCCTGCCCCGCCGCCAGCACCTGATGCACCCCATGCCCCAGTTCATGCGCCAGGGTCATGACGTCGCGCACCCGGCCCTGATAGTTCAACAACAGGTATGGATGGGCCGAGGGCACGGTGGGATGGGCAAAGGCGCCGGACGATTTACCGGGTGCGGCCGGTGCATCGATCCAGGCATTGTCGAAAAAGCGCTGGCCGATCTCCGCCAAGGCGGGCGAGAACCTCGCATAAGCCGTCAGCACCTGATCACGTGCCGCCTGGAAGGTAAAACCCGTCTGGTCCTCGTCCGGCAGGGGTGCATTGCGATCCCAATAATCCAGCGCCTCGACCCCGAACCATTTCGCCTTCAAGGCGTAATAGCGGTGCGAGAGCCGCGGATAGGCCGAGGTGACCGCATCGGCCAAGGCATCGACAACTTCATCCTCGACCAGGTTGGAGAGATGGCGCGCGCTGTCGGGACGGGCAAAATGGCGCCACTTGTCCTCGATCTCCTTATCCTTGGCCAAGGTATTGGTGATCAGCGCGAACAGACCCTTGTTTTCCTCAAATCCGGCGCCCAGGGCCTTGGCCGCCGCCTTACGCCTGGTGCCATCGGCCTCCTGCAACAGGTGCAAGGTCTGCTCCAACGAGCGTTCATCGCCGTCGATGTCGAAACGCATGTCCGCCATGGTCTCGTCGAACAGGCGCACCCAGGCAGCCCGTCCCGTGACCTGTTTTTCGTGCAACAGGCGCTCCTGATCATCGGCCAATTGATGCGGCCTCGCGGCACGCACATCGCGCAGCCACGGCGCATAACGGGCAAGGTCCTTGTCGGCCGCCAACATGGTTTGCAGATCCTTGTCCTCGATCCGGTTCAGCTCCAGCGTGAAGAAAATCAAATTCGTGGTTATCGCGCTCAACCGTTCCATGGTCGTTTGATAGAAGCGCCCGACCTCCCGGTCCGAGACGTCGGCGGCGTGATATAGCTGGGCATAGCTCGCGATCCGGCCCAGCAGATCCTCGTCATCTTCATAGCGCTGAACGGCCCGGGCCAGATCCGCCGCCGGCAAATCGCCGACCTTGCCGCAATAATCGCCGTTGAAGCGGTCGGCGGCAGCCTCCGCTCTGTCCAGGTCCGCCGCCAATTCCGCCGCCTCCGGACCGCTGTATAGATCGCTCAGATCCCAACGCGGCAAATCCCCCAATTCCAATTGGTCCGTATGGTCCATTTATCACCTGCTGCTAAAACGACGCTTGTCCCGAAATGGCACAAACGTTAGTGTATCCAGGCCATAAATAGTAAGCGAATGGATTGAGGGCAATGGCGCAAACCGTGTTGATCGTCGATGACGATCCGACCCAGAGACGCCTGTTGGAAACGGTGGTCAGCCGCCACGGCTATGACCTGGAAATCGCCAAGGGCGGTGAAGAGGCCGTGACTTTCATGCAATCGGACAAGGGCAACGGCATAGATTTGATCTTGCTGGACCTGGTGATGCCAGATGTGGATGGTTTCGAGGTCCTGCGTCAGGTCAAGCCGAGCCGGCCGGATCTTCCCGTGGTCGTGCTGACGGCGCAAAGCGGCATCGACGTTATCGTCAAGGTCATGCAAGCGGGCGCGGTGGACTTCATTCCCAAGCCGGCGAGCCCGGAACGGCTGCTGGTATCAATGGAAAATGCCCTGAAGATGAACCTACTGTCCGGGCAGGTTTCGCGCCTCAGCCGGCAGGTCGATGGGCGCATGCAATTCGACGATCTGATCGCCGGCTCGCCTGCCATGAACGGAGCCCTTGATCTGGCCCGCCGGGGCGCCTCGTCGAATATTCCAATTCTGATCGAAGGGGAAAGCGGCGTCGGCAAGGAAATGATCGCCCGCGCCGTACAGGGCAGCTCCGAGCGGGCCGGCCGGCCCATTGTCGCCGTGAACTGCGGCGCCATACCTGAGAATCTGGTGGAAAGCATCCTCTTCGGCCACGAAAAAGGCGCCTTCACCGGCGCCAACGAGCGCCACGCCGGCAAGTTTCAGGAAGCCGATGGCGGCACGCTTTTCTTGGACGAGATCGGCGAATTGCGTCAGGACATGCAGGTCAAACTGCTGCGCGCGATCCAGGAAGGCGAAGTCGACCCAGTCGGCGCGCGGGCCCCGGTAAAGGTGGATATCCGGCTGATATCGGCCACCAACCGGGATTTGCAGCAGCAGGTCGCCGAGGGTACGTTCCGGGAGGATCTATTCTATCGCCTGAATGTGTTCCCGATCCACATCCCGCCCCTGCGCGAACGCCGGGACGATATCGCGCCCCTGGCTGAACATTTCATCGCCAAACTGGCGGCCACGGAAGGCAAGGCGGTCCGGGGGCTGTCGGATGACGCCCTGGATCTGCTGCTGGGGTTCGACTGGCCGGGCAACGTGCGGCAATTGGAGAATGCGATTTTCCGGGCCGTCGTGTTGTGCGATGGTGATGAGTTGCGGCTGTCGGATTTTCCGCAGATCGCGCAAAGCATGGGCATGGACACGCCCATGTCGATGAATGGCGGCGGCGGAGGTGGCCTGCCCGCGCTGAACGCCGAGGGCGACGTGCGGACGTTGAATGCCATGGAGGCGGACATGATTCGCCTGGCGATCGATAAATACGACGGCCAGATGACCGAGGTCGCCCGCCGCCTGGGTATTGGACGCTCGACCCTGTATCGTAAAGTGGCGGAGTTCGGGATCGAAGCCGGGCGTTAGCTTCTGGTCGGCGGCGTGCAGTTCGAGCCGTTGGTTTGCAAAATAGGTCAGAATACCTTACCTTTATAGCTGCCGGTGGGTTGGGGGCGGCTGGAATAACTGAGGAACAGGCATGACATCTGGCACCACGCCGCTCGCGAATGTTTCACTTGATGACAAGTATGCCTTGGAAAAGGGCCGGGTATTTTTGACCGGCACCCAGGCCATGGTGCGCCTGCCGATGTTGCAGCGCCAGCGGGATCAGGCGGCCGGGCTGAATACGGGTTGTTATATCTCCGGTTATCGCGGCTCGCCCCTGGGCGCCTTCGATCAGCAGCTTTGGCAGGCCAAACCGTTTCTGGAAAAGAACCACATCGTTTTCCAGCCCGGCGTCAACGAGGACATGGCGGCAACCGCCATTTGGGGCAGCCAGCAATTGAACCTGGGTCCGAAATCGAAATACGACGGCGTGTTTGGCATTTGGTACGGCAAGGCGCCGGGTGTCGACCGTTGCGGTGACGTGGTGCGCCACGCCAACAGCGCCGGCACCGATCCCAACGGCGGCGTCCTGATGATGTGCGGTGACGATCATGCCGCCGTCTCGTCCACCGTGCCGGGGCAAAGCGAGCATAACCTGGCATCCTGGATGGTGCCCATGTTGTATCCGGCCGGGGTCCAGGAATATCTCGACTATGGCCTGTTGGGCTGGGCCATGTCGCGCTTTGCCGGCGTCTGGGTCGGTTTCAAGTGCGTTTCGGAAGTGGTGGAAAGCTCGGCCTCGGTGGACGTGGATGCGCACCGCCTGGACATCCAGTATCCGGATTTTGAAATGCCCCCGGGCGGCCTGAACATTCGCTGGCCCGATGACCGTTGGAGCCAGGAAACGCGCCTGCAGCGCTACAAGGCATACGCCGCCCTGGCCTTCGCCCGGGCCAACGGCATTGACCGTCTGGTCTGGGACTCAGCCAAACCTCGTATTGGCATTGTCGCCGCCGGCAAATCCTATCTCGATACCCGGCAGGCCCTGGAGGATCTTGGTATCGACGACGCCATGGCGGCGGATATCGGTCTGCGCCTGTACAAGGTCGGCATGCCCTGGCCCCTGGAACGGGAAGGCATCCGCGCCTTCGCCGAGGGCCTGGACGAAGTGCTGGTGATCGAGGAAAAGCGCGCCGTCATCGAGAACCAGTTGAAGGAACAGCTATACAATTGGCGAGCCGATGTACGTCCCCGCGTCGTCGGCAAGTTCGACGAAGACGGCCAACTGCTTTGTCCGTCCGACGGCGAGCTGTCGCCGGGCCAGATCGCCCGCATCATCGTCTCGCGCATCGGTTCCTACGTCACCTCACCGACCATTGAAGAACGCATGGCGCAGTTGGACCGCAAGGAGGCGGCGGCGGAAAAGGCCGCCGCGCCGATCCAGCGCGCACCCTATTTCTGTTCCGGCTGCCCGCACAACACCTCGACCAAGGTACCCGAGGGCAGCCGCGCCATGGCCGGCATCGGCTGTCATTTCATGGCCCTGTTCATGGACCGCTCGACCGAGACCTTCACCCAGATGGGTGGCGAGGGCATCCCCTGGCTGGGCCAGGCCGCCTTCACCGGCGAAGAGCATATCTTCACCAACCTCGGCGACGGCACCTACTATCATTCTGGCATCGCCGCCATTCGCAGCGCCGTCGCCTCCGGCGTCAATATCACCTACAAGATCCTGTTCAACGACGCCGTGGCGATGACCGGCGGACAGCCCCACGACGGCCCGCTCAGCCCGTGGCAAATCAGCCAGCAGGTGCACCACGAGGGGGTCAGCAAGATCATCGTGGTCACCGATGAACCGAACAAGTATCCGACCGGCACGAACTGGGCCCCCGGCGTGACGATCCGCCATCGCGACGAGATCGACCGGGTGCAAAGGGAATTGCGCGAGACGGCCGGCTGCAGCGTGCTGATCTATGATCAAACCTGCGCGGCGGAAAAAAGGCGGCGGCGCAAGCGCGGCACCTTCCCCGATCCCGACCGCCGGGCCTTTATCAACGAGGCGGTCTGCGAAGGCTGCGGCGATTGCTCGGTGCAATCGAACTGCGTCTCGGTGGAGCCGCTGGAATCGCCCTTCGGCCGCAAGCGGCAGATCAACCAGTCCGCCTGCAACAAGGATTTTTCCTGCATCAGAGGTTTCTGCCCCAGTTTCGTGACCGTATCGGGCGCCGTGCCGCGCCGGGCCCGGGCCGCCAGCGCCGATGCCCTGGACGCCGCCGCCGCTGCGCTGCCCGATCCGGACGCTTCCTCGGCCGAGGGCGGCTACAACATCCTGGTCACCGGCATCGGCGGTACCGGCGTAATTACCGTGGGCGCCCTGCTGGGCATGGCGGCGCACGTGGAGGGCAAGGGCGTCACGGTGCTTGATTTCACTGGTATCGCCCAGAAAAACGGTGCCGTGATGAGCCATATCCGCATCGCGCCGAAGCCCGAGGATCTGCACGCCGTCCGCATCGCCGCCGGCGGCGCGGATCTATTGTTGGGCGCCGACATGGTGGCCGCCGCCGCGCCCGACGCCCTGCGCAAATACTCGCGCGGCGGCACCCAGGCGATCGTCAACAGCCATCTCGCGCCGACCGCCGATTTCACCCTGAACCCGGACACCGATTTCCACGGCGAGGAACTGCGCGACCTGATCCGCGAGGGCGCCGGCGACAACCGCACGGAATTCATCGACGCCACCGGCCTGGCCACGGCCCTGATGGGGGACGCCATCGCGGCCAACCTGTTCCTGTTGGGCCATGCCTACCAGCGCGGCGCACTTCCCGTGGGCGGCGATGCCATCGACAAGGCAATCGAGCTGAACGGCGTCGCCGTTGCCATGAACCGCCGCGCATTCGCCCTGGGCCGTCTGGCAGCTGAGGACCTTGATCAAGTCACCAGGATGGCCCGCCCCTCGATGCCGGAAAAAGAACCCGCCAAGGAAACCCTGGAGGAGATGATCACCCGCCGCGCGGCTTTCCTGACCGAATACCAAAACGCCGATTATGCCGCGCAATACACGGCATTTGTCCGCCAGACCGAAACTGCTGAGCAGAACAAGGGCAAAGGCATGACCGGCCTGACAGAGGTCGTGGCGCAAAACCTGTTCAAACTGACGGCCTACAAGGACGAATACGAAGTGGCCCGGCTGTATACGGACCCGGCCTTCCAGGCGACCTTGCAACAGCAGTTCGACGGTGATTTGAAGCTGAAATTCCATCTCGCCCCGCCCCTGCTGGCGCGGCGCGATCCCGATACGGGCCACTTGATCAAACGGGAATTCGGCGCTTGGGTCATGACCGCCTTCAAGCTGCTGGTTAGAATGAAGGGCCTGCGCGGCGGTACATGGGATATTTTTGGCCGCACGGAAGAGCGCCAGGCCGAACGCGCCGCCATCCCCGCCTACCGAAGGGTGGTGGAGGAACTGCTGGCCGGCCTGACCCCGGACAACCACGCCCTGGCCAAGGAAATCGCCAATATCCCGGCGAAAATCCGCGGCTTCGGCCATATCAAGGAACAGAGCCAAAAGGCGGCGGCGGCGGAACAGGCCCAGCTATTGGAAGCCTGGCGCAACCCTCAATCGCAACCCACAGCGGCGGAGTAGACCATGACTGACACGACTCCCGGAACCTGCATCATCGTTGGCGTCGGCCCCGGCTTGGGCGCAGCCCTGGCACGGCGCTTTGCCGCCGCCGGCCATAATGTGGCCGTGGCCGCACGCACCGAGGGCAAGCTGGCCGGGGTGGTTGACGAGATCACGTCCGGCGGCGGTCAGGCCAAGGCCTATGCCTGCGATGCCACATCCGAGAGCGATGTCGCCGCTCTTTTCGAGCAGGCGGAGGCGAACCTGGGCGCCATCGACGTGGCGATCTACAATGCCTCCGGCCGGGCCCGGGGGCCCATCGCCGAGACCACGCTGGAGGAATTTACCGATGCCTGGCGGCGCTGCTGCCTGGGCGGCTTTCTGGTCGGCCGTGAAGCTGCCCGCCGGCTGGGACCGAAGGGCGCGGGATCGATCCTGTTTACCGGCGCCACGGCGTCGATGAAGGGCTTCCCCCATTCCGCCACCTTCGCCGCCGGAAAATTCGCCCTGCGCGGCCTGGCCGAGTCCATGGCCCGCGAATTGCAGCCCATGGGCGTGCATGTAGCCCATTTCAATATCGATGGCGGTATCGGCGAGCATGACGAGGATGCGCGCCTGCGCCCTGACGCCATCGCCGAAACCTACTATCAGACCCACGCCCAGCACCGCAGCGCCTGGTCGCATTCGATCGAAGTGCGGCCCTGGGTCGAGAATTTCTAGGCCGCGATAAACCGATGGACCGCATCAGGCGCATTATCAATTACTACCGGCGCGGCCGGGCCGTGACGCTGTTGTGGCATCATGGGTTGTTGTTCGGGGCCGCGGTCATCATGCTGATCACCGCGCGGGCCACCTTCGCCCCCGGCGTGCCGTTGTTCTGGCCGATATTGATCTGGTACGTCATCTTCTCGCTGCATTTCCTGCTGGTCCGCAGTCTGACCGCCAATGACGAATGGGCCGATGAACGGGCCGACAAGGTGCGGCGCCATGCCTATGATTTTCAGCATGTGAAAGACATCTACATCAAACCGACCACGTTCGAGACGCCGACGGGCCCATCCGTGCCAAACGACGAACCGGAAAAGCCAGCGGACTAGCGCCCGATTCGCTAAGCGCCGCCGATCCAGGTGCGTTGCACCTTCAGGTCATCATCCAGCAGGACCAGATCGGCCCGGTAGCCGGCGGCGATGCGGCCCCGTTCATGCGCCAAGCCTATGAATTTCGCGGGATAGAGGGAGGCCATGCGTAACGCCTCTTCCACCGGCTGCGCCAACAGGTTTACTGTATTCCGCACGGCGGAGGCCATATCCAGGTTCGATCCGGCCAAGGTGCCATCAGCAAGGGTGCAGCGCCCCTCCGCCACGGAAACCGTTCGCCCGGCCAGTTGAAATGATGCGCCCGATCCGCCGACGCTGGGCATGGCATCGCTGACCAGCAGCATTTTTCCCCGCGCCTTGGCGGCCAGGGCAACCCGCAACGTGGTTGGATGCACATGATGGCCATCGACAATTATGCCGCAGTAGCTATTCCCATCCGCCAGGGCGGCACCGACGATGCCGGGGTCGCGGCTTGCCATGGCCGGCATGGCATTGAACAAATGCGTGAAGCCGGCCAGGCCCTCGTCCAGGGCGGCGGTGGACTGGCCGTGATCGGCCGCACTGTGACCGGCGCAGACGCGAACCCCGACCTCCGTCAGGCAGCGGACCGTACCGGACGGCAGCATTTCAGGCGCCAGCGTGACAACGACGGCGCCGATATCTTTCCGCCCGAACAGCTCCCATGCCGCATCATCCAGGGGCCTGATTTGTCCGCCGTCATGGGCGCCCTTGCGGGTTGGGTTCAGATATGGTCCCTCGAAATGCAGGCCCAGTACGCCAGGCGTTTCCTTTTGCCGCGCCGCCGCGACCGCCGCCGCCGCCGCCGTCATCGTGTCCAGGTCCGTACTAATCAATGTCGGCAACAGACCCGTGGTGCCGAATGCCCGATGCGCCCCGGCAATGGCCCTGATCCCGGCCAGGTCCGGCTGATCGTTGAACAGGACCCCGCCGCCGCCGTTAACCTGGCAATCGACAAAACCCGGCGCCAACAATCCGCCGTCCAAATCGGTGGTCGGCGCATCGCCGGCCGCCGTGCCAGGGGGCAACAAATCCTGGATCAGGCCATCGCCAAGCCGCAAGCTCCAGCCGTGCAGGATTTCCTCGCCGGTGAAAATTCGCACATTCGCCAAAACTTGGTTCATGGCCGTGCCTCCACCGCCAATCCCGCCAACATACAGGCGCCGTGCAACGAATCGTACCTAGCTTCGCTCAAAAGCGGCAAAACCCGGTCCGGCAGCCAGGGCCGGATGGGTTCGCTCAGACCGCCGACGAGGGCCACGCTTGGCGCGCCCTTGGCCGTCAGCGCCTCGATCAGTTGCACGATGTCCGCCGCCGTGCGCCCCAACAGCGCCATGGCATCAGCCTCGCCCCGATCCGCGCCCTCGAAAACCCATGGCACGAACGCGGCGTAATCTCCTGGCGTGGCATTTTCCGACCACAGGAACATGGATTCCGGCTGATCATCAAAATGCGCCATGATGCGCCGGCCCAAGGGGCTGGCGGGGAGAATGCCGTCATGTTCCGAAAGCGCCTGGCGCAGGGCGGTCCGGCCCAGCGCCGCGCCGCTGCCCTGATCGGAGAGGGCAAAGCCCCAGCCGCTAACCGTATGCACCACTCCCCCGACCATGGCCAGACCGCAACTGCCGGTGCCGGCGATGACGATGCCGCCATCTTCCCCATCATGGGCGCCAAGACAGGCCGCGTAGGCATCGGTCTCGGCCCGGAATGTGGCAAAAGGGTGGGAATAGTCCGCCAATGCCGCCCGTTCCCGCGCCAGGGACAGACCCGCCAGCCCGGCGCCGACATGCAACTTGCCGATGATATCGTTGGGTAAATTGGCCTGGGCAAGCGCCTGGCGGCTCGCCTGCCCGATCTCGTCAAAGACCTTGTCCAAACCCAACAAAGTATTGGCGGCACCGGCCGCGCCCTGCCCCAAGACATCGCCGGCCTGATTGCACAGACGCACACGGCAGCCGGAGCCGCCGCCGTCTATTCCCAGGAACAATGGTGCCATCTCGTGCCCGCTTCTCACGACCCGCCTCGTTTGCCCACGAATCTAACCACCAACCAGCAATAGCAGGTTTCACCCGGCAACGCATGGCGGGTGGCCCGGCGCATCAGTCTCCGCACTGACGGCAGCTTCTGCTATGATCGCACCAGGACTGCACAGCCTTCTGGGGATGGAGGATCATGTTCGACCACCCGGAGTTTGACGGCCATGAAACGGTGGTGTTTTCCCGCGATGCGGCCAGCGGCCTGACCGCCATCATCGCCGTTCACAGCACGGTTTTGGGGCCAGCCTTCGGTGGCTGCCGCTTCTTGCCGTACGAGGACGAAGGCGCGGCGCTGACCGACGTACTGCGCCTGTCACGGGGCATGACCTACAAGGCGGCGATCTGCGATCTACCCCTGGGGGGTGGCAAATCGGTGATCATGGGCGACCCCGGACGCGACAAGACGCCGACGCTGCTGCATGCCATGGGCCGCCTGGTGGAGGGGCTGGGGGGCCGCTACATCATCGCCGACGACATTGGCACCTCGCTTGACGACCTGGCCGTGATGCGGGCGGAGACGGCCCATACCGCCGCGACAACGGCCGCCGCCCGCCAGCCTCTGGCGGTCACCGCCTTTGGCGTCCTGGCGGCAATGGAGGCGGCTGTCCGCCATGTCCTTGGGCGTGGCGGTCTGGCGGGACTGCGGGTCACGGTACAGGGCCTGGGCAACGTGGGTCTGCCGCTTTGCGAGTATCTCCGCGCACGCGGCGCCGAATTGATCGTCTGCGATATCGATCCGGAGCGCGCCGCCAGCGCGGAAAGGGAGTTCGCGGCCAGGGCAGTTCCGCCCGATGCCATCTACGAACAGCAGGTGGACGTATTCGCGCCCTGCGCCCTTGGCGCCATATTGAACGATGCGACAATCCCGCGCCTAGGCGCCAGAATTGTCTGTGGCGGAGCCAACAATCAGCTTCTATCACCCGGCCACGATCTCGCACTGGCATCGCGCGGCATCACCTATATCCCGGACTATCTGGCCAACGCAGGCGGGGTGATCGATTTCCATCAGGAAAGCATCGACGATAGCCCCGATGCAGTTTTGCGCGCCGTCACGCGCATCGGCGACATCACGGCGGACTATCTCAGCCGTGCCGCCGACAGCGGCGAAACGGTACTAAGGCTGACCGACCGCCAGGTCCGCCAACGCCTTGCCGAGAGCGGGCCGACGGCGGGGTAGGTTGTTTTTGCCGCCGCCATGACCGATCATTCAGGCTCATCCAACCGCACAAGCGTGAAAACGACCCATGCATGATCCCTATCCATTGCCCGTCGGCTATGAATACAAACCGCAGCGCTTCGCCGTCGAACGCATCCAGCAAGAGAGCCGGCTGGCCGACTGCGGCATCGATCCAGGCGTCCACGGCGACAGGGTCGACCTGACGTTTCTCGGCTTTCCCATCCTGGACGCCATGATGGCGCCCGGCGTACCGCTGACGGGACAGGTGCATGTCTATCAACGTTTTATCCAGAAGGTACCGCTAATCCTCGGCCAAACCCTGCACATGACCGGGCGGATCAGTGCCATCGAACCGGTGGCCAAGGGCGAGGTCGTGCGCTGGTCGTTCGATATTGCGGACGATAGCGGGCGCATTCTGGTCAAGGTGGACCGGGCCGGTTTACGCTCCCTGCCAAATGCCGGCGCCTCGGCCGGTGCGACGGACTTTCTGGCCCCGCCCAGCGAGGACCGCACCGGCTTTACGGCGCTGTGGCAGCGGCCGCTGACACCGGAACGGGTGGCGAACTACAGCCGGGACGGCCGGAACCGCATCCATTCCGACCCGGAGATCGCGCGGAAATTTGGCTTCCGGGCGCCCATCGCCGGCGGCCTGATGGGGGTGCACTATTATCTTGAGGCCATCGCCCGCGATGGCCAGCCCGATCAGCTTGATCTGGAGATCTGGTTCAAGCGGCCGATGTTCTGGGACGAAACACTGACGGTAATGGAGCACCGGGACGACGACCGCGTCACGGCCATGCGGATCGAGAACGAGGCCCAAAAGGCCGCCAGCCTGGCCCGGCTCAACCCTATTGACATGGACGACTGATAGACAAGAGAACATTTGTTCAGCAGGCTTACCGTTCATTCCGGCGGTTCACGACACAAGTGCATCCTCGATAAACTCCATGCGGTCCTTGCCCCAATAAAGCTCGCCATCAATGATGAAACTGGGCACGCCAAAGACGCCGTTTTGAAGGGCATCGTTGGTGCTGTCGATAAGGGCCTGCCGCACGGCGTCGCTCTCCGCCGCCGCTTCCATGGCATCGGGGTCGACACCCAGTTCGGCGGCAAGAGGCCGTAAGCCGACATAGTCCGCGATGGAGGCATCGTTGCGCTCCCAATATGCCGCCATCATGGCATCTATGAAGGGTACTTCCTTGTCCCATTGCCGCATGGCAAGGCTGGCGCGCAGGGCGCGGGAGGTCTTGATGGGAAATTCATCGGGCACCCGGAAGGGCAGATCATGGCGCACCGCCCAACGCTGTAGATCCCGGAGGCGGTTGGCGATCTTGATCGCCGGTTCCTCCATCAGGATATAGTTATGATGGCGAAAGACGAAACCCAGATTGACCGGGTGCAGCACCAGCCTGGCCTGATAGCGGGCCACGATGGGCTTGATCAGGTGCCAGGCGAAATAGGAGTTGGTCGAGCCGATTTCCCAGTAGAAATCGATTTGTTTCCCCATCATGGCGTTACTCGAACACGCCGTGGCGGCCGGCGCCGCCAACGAAGCGCCCCGCACCCGCCTGGAACTGATCCTTGAAGGCGGCTTGCGCTCCGGCAATCTCCCGCTCGATCGCCTCTTCCTCCCCGTAGTCCCATTGGCTGATAGTGGAGGCGCGGTCCGACAACATGGCCAGTTGGGGAAAGCCGGCCAATTGCTGCGCCAACTCCCGCGCCCCGTCCAATGCGCCGCCGGCGGGGGTCAGGCGGTCGGCCAGGCCGATCAGCCTGGCTTCCTCCGCGTCCACCGGACGCCCGGTCATGAGCATATCCAGGGCCCGGCTTTCACCGACAATGCGCGGCAGGCGCACGGTGCAGCCGTTCGGCATGGGCCCGCCGAAACGGCGGCAGAAAACCCCGAACACGGCCGTCTCTGAAGCCACGCGCATATCGCACCACACCGCCAGGGCCAACCCAGCCGCCACCGCATGGCCCTCGACAGCAGCGATGACAGGTTTCGACAGGCGCCGACGGGTGGCGCCACGGTCCTTGCCGGCCCAGCAAAACCCGATCGATGTGCCGGCGGCCAATTCAGCCAGGTCGGCACCGGCACTAAAAGCGCCATCCGACCCGGTCAGAATAGCAACCCGGGCCGCCTCATCGGCCTCGAACGCGGCAAAGACGTCATGCAAGGTCTGCACGGTTTCCACATCGCAGGCGTTTCTCACTTCCGGCCGGTTGATGGTGACAATCGTGACGGGGCCATCCTGGTCGACAAGAACCTTGCCATTGGCGTGTTCGGTCATTTGTTTTCGCCTTTGCGATTGGGATTTTTCTGATTGATTGTCTATCATGTCTCAGCAAGCCGCTGTTGGAGAATTGGGGGACAGGCATATGGCCAAGGGGAAGACGGATCGGAGGACGAAGGATCGCCTAAGGGACCGCACGGACATTGGCAGGGTTGAGTTCCCGATCGAGAATTTGATGAAATTTCGCGATGCGGAAGCCTCCTGCGTTCATGTGGAGGCGGCCCTGGAGGCGAACCGGGGTCTGACCGACTCGGGACGAAGGCGTCCCAAGTAACGTCACGAACCTCTCCTAGATCTTTCGCTCCGCCTCGGCCCAGAAGACCGCGCGCAGGACGGGCTTGCGGATCTTGCCGGAGTCTTCGCGGGGCAGACTGGCCTGGAACTGCACCATCTTGGGCACCTTGTAGCCCGCCAGATGTTCACGCACATGGGCGCGTATGGCCTCGCTATCGAGGGCACCCGGGGTGGCCGGTTCGACCACGGCAGCCAACGCCTCGCCGAATTCGTCATCGGGAATGCCGAAGACGGCGCAGTCGCGCACGCCGGGATGATTGAGAATGACCGCTTCGATTTCCGTCGGGTAGATATTCACGCCGCCGGAAATCACCATGTCGGACTTGCGATCACAGATGTAGAGAAAATTGTCCCCGTCCAGATAGCCGATGTCGCCGACCGAGAACAGCCGCCCCTCCTTATTCGCCAGATAATCGTCTTCCCTGTTCTGATAAGTGAACTCGGAAAAGCCGGCATAGTGGGCGAAAATCTCGCCGATTTCGCCGCGTGGCAGGGGCTGGCGGTCTTCGTCAAGAATTTCCACCGTCATGCCCGGCAGCGGCGTGCCCACCGAGCCCGGATGGGCCAGCCAGCTTTCGGCATCGCAATAGACCACCATGCCGATCTCGGTGGCGCCGTAGTATTCATGGATGATCGGTCCCCACCATTCCAGCATGCGGCGCTTTACCTCCACCGGGCAGGGTGCGGCGGCATGCAGGACGGCCTCCAGGGAAGAAAGGTCGAAACGTGCCTTGACCACCTCGGGCAACATCAACAAACGCACAAACATGGTCGGCACCAGATGCATGTGGCTGATACGATGACGTTCTACCAGCGCCAGCATTTGCGCCGCATCAAAGCGCGGCTGGATTACCACCTTGCCGCCCGCCCGTACGCCGGCCAGGGCATGGGCGTTCGGGGCGGCGTGGTACATGGGCCCGGTGATCAGGTTGGCCTTGTGCGGCGCCGCGGCGACCAGTTTCTGCCGCGTGACCGACCATTCCAGATGCTCGGCCGTCAACGGCTGGCGGCGCACGCCCTTGGGCTTTCCCGTGGTGCCGGAGGTATAAAGCATGGAGGCCCGCTCGGCCGGCGGCGGTTTTGACCAGGGCGCATGTTCCACCAGCCAGGCATCCCACTGCGCATGGCCGTCTGGAACCAGACAATCAGCCACGGGCAGATCATATTCGGCGGCCAGTTCCCCCGGTGTCTCCACCACCAGGATAGGCACGTCGCCCAGGGCGGCCATATCCAACCGATGCAGCAGATCGGCATGAATGACCAGCACCCGCACGCCGGCATCATCAAGGATGTAGCGGACTTCGTCCGCTTTGAAATGCCAGTTGATGGGCACCGCATAGGCACCCAGATAGTCAGCGGCGAAGCTGGCTTCGAGAAAGGCAATATCGTTGCGCATCATGATGGCGACACTGTCGCCCTCGCCCACGCCATACTCGGACGCCAGGCCGGTGGCGGCACGGGCGGCGCGATCCAGCAGATCCGCCGTCGTCACCACCCGTTCGCCCAGAACAACGCAGCCGCCGTCCATGGTCATGGCCTACATCGCGGAGGAATAGCCGCCGTTGACCGGATAGGTCTGGCCGGTAATCCATTCCCCAGCGGCCGAGCACAGGAAGACTACCATGTTGGCAACCTCTTCCGGCTGGCCGATGCGGCCGATGGGATAGACCCGGACCATTTTGGCGAAGCGTTCCGGCTGCGCCATGATGCCGGCAAGGGCGTCGGTCTCGACCGCGCCGATGGCCACATTATTGACCGTTACGCCCTTCTTGGCGGTGGCCTTGGCCAGCGCCCGGGTGAACGAAGCGGCCCCGCCCTTGGCGGCGGAATAGGGCACCAGATGCGGCTCGCCAACCCGGCCGGCATCGGAAATGATATTGATGACCCGGCCAAAGCCACGCTCGACCATGCCGGCGACAGTGGCGCGGGAGCAGTTCAGGACGCCATAGAGATTAGTGTCGATCCATTTCGCCCAATCCTCCGGCTCGGTCTCCCAAAACGGCAAACCCATGCGGTCGGGTGCGGAGGGACCGGCGTTGCCCGCGTTGTTGATCATGATATCGATCTGACCAAAGGCCGCTTCGCCCTGCTGCACCATGTCCTTGACCGCGTCAAGATCGGTCACATCGCATTGCACTGGCAGGGCCTCGCAGCCCGCCGCGCGGACCATTTCCGCCGTCGCCTCGGCCCGGTCCAAATGATAGTCGTTGACCACCACCCCCTTGGCGCCGTTCTGGGCAAAGCCCATGGCGATGGCGCGGCCAATGCCCTGGCCGGCGCCGCTAATCATGGCCACGTGGTTTTGCAGATCGAGAATATTGCTCATTGACGGTCTCCCTGGCATTAATCAAACGTTTGTTAGGTTGATTTTTGCCTATTTCCGCTTGGCCTGTCAACGTTATAGGAATCAAAATTGCAGATATAGAGGGATATAGGCTGATTTTTGCCAGTTTTTGGCCTATTTATCATACCCTTGACACAGGGCCGTCGCCATTCGTAGACTAACAAGCGTTAGGTTAGTAAATCAAAAAGGACAGGATGGAGACCATGGCGCTGTATTTTGACGATCTTGAAGTCGGGCAAACCTTCGAAAGTGCCGGCCGCACCATTACCAACCATGACGTAATGACGTTCGCGGGCCTGTCGGGCGACAACAACGAGCTGCATACCAACGACGAATATGCCAAGAATTCGCCGTTCGGCCGGCGCATCGCCCATGGCCTGCTGGTGGTTGCCATCACCACCGGCCTGACCCAGCGCCTCGGCCTGTTCGAAGTCAGCGCCCTGGCCCTGCTGGATTTGCAATGGCAGTTCAAGGGGCCCGTCTATCTTAACGACACCATCCGCATTCGCCTCACCATCGACGCCCTGAAGGCAACGTCGAAGGGCGACCGGGGCATCGTCACCCGGCGCTATGACGTCCTCAATCAGCGCGACGAAATCGTGCAGGTCGGCAATCTGGTGGTGATGATGAAAATGCGGCCAAAGGACGAGGAGGCGGCGTGATGAGCAGCGCACAGGGCGGCAGACTACAGGGCAAGGTGGCGATCGTTACCGCCGCCGCCGGCGCCGGCATGGGCCAGGCTATCGCGCGCCGCTATGGCCAGGAAGGCGCCGTCGTCGTCGTTACCGACGCCCACGAACGCCGGGCCGGTGAAACGGCGGCGAAACTGTCCGAGGAGCTGGGCCAGGACGTGTTGGGCCTGAAACTGGACGTGCGTGACGGCGACGATATCAAGGCCTGTGTCGCGAAGACGCTGGAGGCCCATGGCCGCATCGACATCCTTTACAACAATGCCGGCATCAACAAGATCAGTCCGGTTTGGGAATTGGCGGACGAGGATTGGGAGATGATCCTGGACATCTGCCTGACCGGCACCTTCCGCACCATGCGCGCCGTACTGCCAGGCATGATCAAACAGGGCAGCGGCGCCATCATCAATGTCTCCTCCACCGCCGGCTGGCAAGTCGATACCTCCGGCGCCGGACAGTCAGCTTATTCCGCCGCCAAGGCCGGCGTCATGGGCCTGACCCGGGCCGCCGCGGCGGAGGTGGGCGAGCACGGCATCACCGTCAATTCCATTGCGCCAGGCATGATCTACAACGAATTCCTCGAACGCATCTACGACAAAGCCTGGTTCGAGAACGAGGACAAACGAACCTTGGTGGGGCGCATGGGCCAGGCCGAAGATGTGGCCGGGTTGGCGACCTATCTGGCCAGCGATGAAGGCCGCTTCATGACCGGCGAAGTCTTGAATATGTCGGGCGGCCGCTACGTACGCGGCTGACCGGCGCCATGAACGAGCGGTCAACATCAGGAGTTGGCGCGGCGGCGGAGGCCTATCGCGCGGCGGGCTTTTGGCGCGGCGAATTGGTCGTCGACCATATCGACCGCCAGGCCGACGCCAACCCGAAGCAGACCGCGCTGATCGCCGCCGACCGCCGCCTTAGCTATGGCGCCCTGCAATGGCAGAGCCGCAATCTGGCCGCCAATCTGCTAGGGCTGAATATTGCCGCCGGCGATGTCGTCGCCATTCAGGCACCGAACTGGATCGAACTGGTGCTCTGCCATCTCGCGCTTGACCGTATCGGTGCGATCTTTCTGCCCCTGCATGACGGCTTTCGGGAAGCGGAAATGGCCCATCTGCTGCGCCTGACCGAGGCCAAGGCGCTGATCCATCCCGCCGTCTACCGTGGTTTCGACCATCGGGAACTGGTGTGGGGATTGCGCGCCGATCTGCCCGACCTGCGCCAGACCATCATCATGCGCGATCTGGCCGAAAAGGGTGAAATTTCCTTCGACGGCCTGGCCACGGATGACGCCTGGCTGCTCAAACATGGCGCCGATTACCTCTCGGCGTTCCGCCCCGACAGCACGGCACCCATGCAGATCATGGTTTCCTCCGGCACCACGGCAATGCCGCGCTGCACCATCTATTGCGACGACGCCACCGTCTGCAAACTGGCCGGGCAATATGGCGCGGAGGTGGCCCGTTTGGGGCCCGGCGATATCGCCGCCGCCATCGCGCCCGCCGGCACCGGGGCCACCGGCTACAGCTATCCTATTCTGGCACCCTTGATGCACGGCGGCACCGCCGTGCTGCTGGAACGCTGGGACGGCGAGCGGCCGGAGGAGGCCTTGGCATTGATGGCGCGGGAGCGTTGCACCTACGCAGTGATGATCCCGACCCAATTGATCAAGCTGTTGAGCCTGCCGGATATCGAAGACTACGACCTGTCCGCCCTCCGCTTTATCACCAACGCCGGTGCCAAACTGCCCGACACAGTGGCGGAGCAGGCCGAACGCCGTCTGGGCTGCGTCATGCAAACCATCTATGGCGCATCGGATGCCGGTGTGCCGACCATGACCACCGTTGACGATGCCCTGGACAAGCGGCGCACCGTGGGCCGCGTCCTGCCGGGCCAAGAACTTCGCCTGGCCGATGATGACGGCCGCGAGGTCGACGCCGGGCAAACGGGCGAAGTTTTGTGGCGCGGCGCCAATCAAAGTTACGGTTTCTTCAATGCGCCGGACGAGACCGCCATGGTCTGGGATGCGTCGGGCTGGTACCACAGCGGCGATCTGGGCCAGTTGGACGGTGAGGGATATCTTTCCATCGTCGGGCGCAAGAAGGACATGATCATCCGTGGCGGCCGCAACATCAATCCACGCCAGATCGAAGAAACCCTGTTGCGTCACGACCTGGTCACCGATGCCGCCGTGATACCGTTTCAGGATCCGGTCCTGGGCGAAATCGCCTGCGCCGTGATCGTGCGGGCCCGGCCGGACGTCACTCCGGCCCTGGACGATCTGAACGCTTTCATTCTTGAACAAGGGTTGGCCGTGTGGTGCCAGCCCGAACGCCTTTTGGCGGTCGATGACTTTCCGCGTAACGCCGGCGGCAAGATCGACAAGCAAATCCTGATCACCCAACTGCAAGATTCATGAGTAACCATAGGAGAACATGATCATGAGCGACGAGCAATTCCAAGACCTGCTGTACGACGTCAAGGACGGCGTGGCCACCGTTACCATCAACCGTCCCGACCGCCTGAATGCCATGCGCGGCCTGACCTTTTTCGAATTGGCCGGGGCCATCGAAATGGCCGGCCTCGACAAGACCGTCGGCGTCATCGTGCTGACCTCGACCGGCGAGCGGGCCTTTTCCGCCGGCGGCGATGTGAAATGGGAAAAGGATGGTGGCCTGGCCGAGCGTCACATGACCTTTAACCCACGCAACGTGCATGAGGCCGTGCGCCATTCCGGCAAACCGGTGATCTCGGTGGTCAAAGGCTATGCCATCGGCATGGGTAACCATCTGGCCTATTGCTGCGACCTAACCATCGCCGCCGACAATGCGATCTTTGGCCAGAACGGCCCCCGGGTGGCATCGCCGGCGGAAGGCTGGATCGTGTCCTATGCCTCCCGCGTCGTCGGCGCCAAGAAGGCGCGTGAGATGTGGATGCTGTGCCGCCGCTATCCGGCCGAGGAAGCCCTGGCGATGGGTCTGTGCAACGTCGTCGTGCCGATGGACAAACTGGACGAAGAAGTGGCCCAGTGGTGCAAGGAAATCCTCTCCCTCAGCCCGACCTGCCTGCGTATCGTCAAGGCATCCTTCGACAGCGATGTCGATTATTTGCGCGATCCGGCACCAAACCATTTCCAAAAGATGATCGCGCCGGACTACTTTACGACACCGGAATCGAAGGAAGGCGCCAATGCGTTCACGGAAAAGCGTCAGCCCGATTTCATGCAGTTCCTGAAATAGAACGAACCGCAATCGCCATGCCCGGCACCACGCCGGGCGTGGCGGGCGGCAGAGACAACTAAGGACTAATATGGTTTTACTGAACGACTTCGGCCTGACGGACGAACAGAAACTGATGCGCGAAAGCCTTCTGACCTTGGCCGAGCGCGTCCTGCCGCCTGAACGCATCCGTGAAATGGACGAAAACCGTGAATGGCCGCGGGAGGCCTATCAGGCCCTGGCCAAGGACGGCTGGCTGGGTCTGCCCTATCCGGAGAAATATGGCGGCCTGGACGGCAGCTACAAGGATATCGCCGTCCTGCTGGAAACCCTGGCCTATCACTACTCCGGCTTCGCCACCACATTCATGACCACGCCGGTCTATTCCGGCGTCCACCTGTTGCGCAGCGGCAGCGAGGCGATGAAGAGTGAATACCTGCCGGCCCTGATCCGGGGCGAATTGTATCTTTGCTTTGCGTTGACCGAGCCGCACACCGGCTCGGATGCGGCGGGCATCAGGACCAACGCGGTCCGCAAAGGCGACGACTACATCATCAATGGCGCCAAATGCTGGATCACCAATGCCCATGTGGCGGACTATATCGTGCTGGTGGTGAAAACCGACCCGGATGCCGAACCGCCGCACAACGGATTTTCCAAATTTCTCGTGCCGACAAATGCCAAGGGGGTGGAAATCCGCCCCCTGGACACTGTGGGACGGCGTACTACTCATACCAACGAGATTTTCCTTGATGACGTCCGGGTGCCGGCCCGCAATATGATCGGCGAAGAAAACCGCGCCTGGAAAGCGCTCATGGGCGGCCTGAACCTGGAGCGTCTGGCCATTGCCGCCAACGGCGCGGGCGGTGCGCAAAAGGCCCTTACCCTGGCGGCGGACTATGCCAGGGAACGGGTGCAATTCGACCAGCCGATCGCGGAATTCCAGGCCATCCAGCACAAGCTGGCGGACATGCGCATCAAGGCGGAGATGGCCCGCCTGATCGCCTATCGCGTGGCTGAGATGATGGATGCCGGTATTGATTGCCGGATCGAAACCTCAATCGGCAAGATCGTCGCCACGGAAAGCGACTTTGATTGCGCCAACATGGGCATGCAGATCATGGGCGCGGCGGGCTATTCCATGGAGCAGGAGATGCAGCGCATGTTCCGCGATTCCCGGCTGGGTCCGATCGGCGGCGGTTCCAACGAAATTCAACGCAACATCATCGCCAAGGCGATGGGCCTGTAGAAGCAGGGAGGCTAGGAGCGGCAGATGGACCTTTCCGACAACCCAACCGAGGCCGCCCTGCGCCGCGATCTGCGCGCCTGGCTGAAGCAAAATCTTACGCCGGAATGGCGGGCCCGCTATCAGGCCCTGGATGCGGCCGGCCAGATCGATCTGCTGCGGCAATGGCAAAAGGCGATGCATGAAGCAGGCTTCGCGGCCAGGGCCTGGCCCAGGGAATACGGCGGCCAGGACGGCAGCCTGAACGAACAACTGATCATATTCGAGGAACTGGCCAAGGCCGACGCGCCGCCGGATGTCTTCCGTATTGGCGTGCGCATCATCGCGCCCATGTTGATGACCCTGGCGCGGCAGGAGCAGAAGGACTTTTTCCTCCCCCGCATGGCGGATGGTACTTTTCTATGGTCCCAGGGATTTTCCGAACCGGGCGCGGGCAGCGACCTGGTCAGCCTGCGCACCCGGGCCGTGGAAACCGATGGCGGCTATGTGGTCAATGGCCAAAAAGTGTGGAACACCCTGGGTCAACACGCCGATTATTGCCTGCTGTTGGCCCGTACGGACCCGGACGCCAAACCGCATAAGGGGCTGAGCGCCTTCGCCGTGAAACTGGACAGCCCCGGTATCCGCATCAATCCCTTGCGCCAGATCAACGGCCGGCGCGATTTCAACGAAATCTTTTTCGACGATATAGAGCTGGATGCCTCCGCCCTGGTGGGAGAGCTCAATGGCGGCTGGGGCGTCGCCATGACCATGCTGGGGTTCGAAAGGCGCGGTGTCGCCGTTCTGGGCTTCGCCTGCCGCCAGCACTATGCCCGCCTGCTGGAGCTGGCCAAAACGGTACGTCTGCGGCAAACCGGCGCGCCGGCCATCGAACATCCGGGGCTGCGGGCGAAGCTGGTGGCGCTGGGCATCCAGGCCCGCATCGCCGTCCTGAACAACTACCGCTTCGCCGCCATGGTACCAAAAGGCGGCACGCCCGGCCCGGAAGCGCCCATGCAAAAGCTGCATTCCACCGAGCTGAACAAAAGGATGCATGATTTCGCCTTTGAAATCATGAAAGCCGCCGATCTGTCGGAACAATCGAGCCGTGATCTGTTCGACTATTGGGGCGAGGAATATATCACCACCATCGGCATGACCATCGCCGGCGGCACGGCCCAGATCCAACGCACGATCATCGGCGAACGCGCCCTTGGCCTGCCGCGCTAGGGAGAGGGAATGATGGATTTCGCATTCTCCGATGACCAGCGCCTGATCCGCCAGTCGGCCGAGGAATTGGTACGCCGCCTCGCGCCCATGGAGCGTGTGCGTGAACTGTTTGAAGCGGACGCGCCGGACTATTGTCACGAATTGTGGCGCGGCCTGGCCGAGGCCGGCTTTCTCGGCACCTTGGTCCCCGAGGATCTGGGCGGGGCCGGCCTGGGCATGGTGGAGATGGGCTGTATCCTGGAAGCCCTGGGCGGCGCCCTGGCTTCGGGCCCGTATCTTTCATCCGCCGTTGTCGGCGTCGAGGCACTGCGCCACTGGGGCAGCAAGGAACAGCAACAACGCTGGCTGCCGAAGATCGCCAAAGGTGAATTGATCCTGTGCCCCGTGCTGGCCGGCGACAAGGGCGCCCCATTGCCCTATGGCGCCGCGGCCGATCTGTTTCTGCTGCAAAGCCCCGGCGCCCTTGTCGCGGTTGACCCGAACCTGACCGACGCCGCGATTACGCCCTTCGAGGCGCTTGACCCAACGCGCCGCTTCGCCGTCGCCGATATCGAGATCGAAGGCGAAGCCCTGGCCAAGCCATTCGGCACGACCGATGCCGAACGGCTGCGCGCGATTGGCGCGTCGGCAACGGCGGCGGAAATGCTGGGCGGGGCGATGCGGGCACACCAGATGGCCTGCGATTACGCCAAGGAACGGCATCAGTTTGGCGCGCCCATCGGCTCGTTCCAGGCAATCAAACATCTGCTGGCGGATCAGGCCGTGGCCCTGGAAGGCGCGCGCTCCACCGTCCATGCCGCCCTGTGGGCCCTGGATCACGCGGACGGAGACCCTGACGGTGCGGTGACCGCCGCTTCGATCGCCAAGGTTGCCATGTCCGAGGCCGCCCTGCGCATCGGGGTCGAGAATATTCAGGTCCATGGCGGCATGGGCTTCACGGCGGAAGTGGATGCGCATTTGTATCTAAAGCGCGCGCAGATGGACGAGATGGCCCATGGCGGGGCCGAGGAACACGCCGAGTTTTTGGCGCAACGGCTAGAGGACCTGGGCTGAACCACATGAGTGATCTGGATATCAAGAACGACGGCCAAGACAGCGGCCAACAAGCAGGTCGATCCGGGCGCAAAAAAGCGCAAAGCGGCTCGGTCTCCCGGCGGCTGATCCTCGATGTTGCCGCGGGGCTGTTTTCCGAACAGGGCTTCACGGAAACCACCATGCGCCAAATCGCCGCCAAGGTGGGCATGCAGGCGGGCAGCGTCTATTACCACTTCAATTCGAAGGAACAGATTCTCTCGGAAATTCTGTCCATCGCCGTGCGCTCCACATATATGGCGGTGCGGGACAGCGTTGATAAACTGCCCGCCCAGGCTACGCCCAAGGACAAGATCGTCGCCGCGCTAAGCAGCCATTTGCAGGCGCTGCATGGCAACATCCACTACACCTCGACAAATGTGAAATTTCTCGGCCAGGTTCCGGAAGAAGTGGAACAGAACGTCCAACCGGACCGGGCCCAGTACGAGGATTATTGGAACCAGCTATTGCATGACGCCCTGGCCGCCGGGGCATTGCAGCCGAACCTGTCCGTTCCCATGCTCCGCCCGTTGATCCTGGGCTCCCTGAACCGGACCGTGGTCTGGTTTGATCCCAGCCGGGGAAATCTCGATGATCTGATCGCCACCATTCTGACCCTGTTCAACGGTATGTGGTCCCGTCCCTAGGGCGTTTCCGCCCTGGCGCGCACTCGTTTCAAATGGGCCTCGCGGAAGGCGATGTAGGTGGTTGAGGCGAAAATAATACAGCCGCCGACCCAGGTCCAAAGCTCCGGTATCTCGCCAAACACCACGAAACCGATACCGCTGGCCCATATCAGGCGGACAAAATCATAGGGCAATACGGCGGTGGTGTCGGCCAGCTTCAAGGATTCCGCCATGGCTACGTGGGCGAGGGAGCCGAAAATACCCATCACCGCGAACAGAGCCATCAGATGCCATCCCGGCCAGGTCCAAAAGAACGCGGCGGCGACCAGCGTGAAAGGGATCAGAAAGATGTTCTGATAGGTCGTGATGGTCAGGCTGGATTCCGTGCGCGCCAGCGACTTGATTATCAGAATAGCGCAGGCCCAGATGGAAGATGACGTCATTACCAGCACGGCGCCCAGATCCAACGCGATGACGCCGGGCCGGATGATGATCATGGCGCCCAGGAAACCTAGGGCGAGGGCGACCATGCGGCGCAGACGGACCCGCTCGCCGAGAAAAATGATCGCACCCAGGGTGGCGAACAGCGGCGCGGTAAAACTGACGGCGGAGATCTTGGCCAACGGCGTGATGGACAGGGCATAGAAGAACATCATCATCGCGAAGACCTGCATGGTGCCGCGCACCGCGTGCAGCTTCAGCCGGCGCGTGCGCAATGCCGCGGCCCTGTGGCGCAGAGCAAAGGGCAACACCGCCAGCAAACCAAAGACATTGCGGAAAAAGGCCACTTCGAACGGATGGATCTGCCCCTCGGTCGAGGCATAGCGGATCACCGTGTGCATCGAGGTGAAGCACAAGGTGGCAAACAATATCAGCACGATGGCGCGAATATGCGGTGGCAGCCGCCCCAACGTGCCGTCGATGGCGGCGCTCAAGGATGTCATGATGGCGCCAACCTACTGGCTGGCCCGCCTCTGGACAAGCGGTCATGGTGCATGGCACCTATGTGCCAAGGTAATATTAGATGGGATTTATGATGCGCGACTTCCAAGTACTTGCCACCAACCACACATCCTTCACCGTCTCGGACCTGGACCGCACCATCGCGTTTTTCTCCGAAGCGCTTGGCTTCGAACTGCTGAGCCGCGCCCCCCGCGATCCCAAGGCGGTGGAAGTGATCTCCGGCGTGCCCGGCGCCGATATCGAGGTCGCCTTCGTGCAGGGCCCCGGCCACCGCATTGAGTTAATCCAGTATCACGGCCCCGCCGAACGCGGCCGGGTCGAATGCCGGCCGTGCGATACCGGCTTTGCCCACCTGGCCTATGACGTGGATAACGTAGAAGCAGCCGTCGAAGCCTCGACCCCGCACCAGGTCCTGCCCCTGGGGCCGATCACGGTAATCGATAAGGGCCCGAACGCCGGCGGCAAGGTAGTCTACCTGCGCGACCCCGACGGCGTCACCATCGAGTACATCCAAAAACCGACCTAACCGTAAATTACCTTTGGCAGCCAGGTCGCCAGGCCGGGGAAGAAAGACAACATCACCAGGGCCAATATCTGGATCGTCACGAAGGGAATGACGCCCTTGTATATCTGCATCGTCGTCACGGACTCCGGCGCGACACCACGCAGATAGAACAGGGCGAAGCCGAAGGGCGGCGTCAGGAATGAGGTCTGTAGATTGATCGCGATCATGATACCCAGCCAGACCGGGTTCATGTCCATCTGCAGCAGGATCGGCGCCACGATCGGCACGACGACGAAAGTGATCTCGATAAAGTCCAGGAAGAACCCCATGACGAACATAATCGCCATCACCACCAGCATGGCGCCAATGACGCCGCCGGGAAGCGAAACGAGGAATTCATGCACCAGATCGTCGCCGCCAAAGCCCCGGAAGACCAACGAGAACAACTGCGCCCCGATGACGATGCCGAAAACCATGGCTGAGATCTTCGTCGTCCCTTGAACCACTTCATGCAGGGCACCGCCGCCGTAGACCCGCCATAGACTGACCGCGATACCCCAGACCACGAAAATACAGCTGATCGCGCCGATGATCATGGCTATCGTGTCGCCGGTGGTCACGTTCTCGCGGCCCTGCCGCAGATCAAAAAAGCCATTCAAGACCAGCAGCAACAGCAGCCCGATGGTGGCCCCATAGATTGGCGCCCCGGAACCTTCGCCCATGCGTAGGCCGCCCAGCAGGGTTGCGCCAATGGCACCCATCGCCGCCGCCTCCGTCGGCGTCGCGATGCCGGCGAGGATGGAGCCCAGGACCGCAACGATCAAAATGACCGGGGCGACCAGGGCATGGGCGATTTTCAGCCTCAATTCCCCCGGCGTCAGCCCCTTGGTCAATTCCTCCCGTGGGATCGGCGGCGACGAATCAGGCCGGATGATGGCGATTGTGATCTGATAGAGAATATACATGCCGACCAGGCAAAGGCCCGGGATCAGGGCGCCGGCAAACAGATCGCCCACCGATACCGGGTCGGGCGCGAAATTACCCAAGATCCGTTGCGCCTCTTGATAGGCGTTGGAGATCTGATCGCCCAAGACGACCAGCACAATGGACGGCGGAATGATCTGCCCCAACGTGCCCGAGGCTGAGATTGAACCGCAGGCCAGCGCCGGATCATAACCCCGCCGCAACATGGTCGGCAGTGACAAAAGGCCCATGGTCACGACCGTGGCGCCGACGATACCGGTAGAGGCCGCCAACAGGGCGCCAACGACACAAACGGAAATGCCCAGGCCGCCCGGTAGAGACCCAAACGCCATGCCCAAGGTATCCAATAACTCCTCCGCCACCTTGGAGCGTTCCAGCATCACGCCCATGAAGACAAACAGCGGCACCGCGATCAGGACTTCGTTGGTCATGAAGCCAAAAATCCGGTTCGGAAAGAAGCCCAGGAACGAGAGATCAAAAGCACCAGCCCAGGCCCCCAGGCCGGCGAATATCAAGGCGATCCCGCCCAGGGAAAAGGCGACAGGAAAACCGATCATCAGAAACAGGCAGACCCCGACGAACATCAGGACGACGAAGATTTCATTGGGACTCATAACCCGCCCCCTTCCGTATCGGCGCCGCCGCCGCCGACGGCGGCGGCATGGTCATAGTCGGTCTTGACGCCGCGCATCACCAGCCAGGAGTTCACGAGCAGGGAATAGCCTTGCAGGATCAACAGCCCGGCAAAGATCCAGATCACCGTCTTCAACAAATAAATGGCCTGGATGCCGCTGCCTTCGGGCGAGCCTTCCTGCACGGCCCAGGCGGCGGTGATAAATTTGGTCGAGACGATCAGGATCAACACGCACATGGGCCAAAGGAAGACGAGCACACCGAGGAAATTGACCAGCGCCTTGCGTTGCGGCGTGGCTGAACCATAAAAAATGTCCACCCGCACATGGCCGTCGTGCAGCAGGGTATAGCCGGCCGCGACCAGAAAAATCAGCGCATGCATGTAGACAATGGATTCCTGCATGAAAATGGAACCAATGCCGAAAATGTAGCGCATCACCACGACGACGAATTGCACCAGAATCATGATCAGGGCGAGCCAGGAAATGCTCCGCCCAATCTTCTCGTTCATCAGATCAATGAAACGCGCAATGGCTAACAGTCGATTCACCGGCGCCTCCCAGGCTTATACGACCGGTTCATTCATCGTCACGGCCATTGATGATCATTATGGCCGCGACGCCCGGCAAAGGGAAGCCCGCGCCGACAACCGGCGCGGGCCCCATCACGACATACCGGCGAGCAAACGCCGGTTTATCCGTCAAGCATACTTGAACGGCAGCATCCGCGCGTTCATGTAGCCCTGTTCGCTCAATTTCGCCCAGGCAAGCGCTTGTTTGCGGTAGGCAATATAGCTTGCATAGACCTTCTTCGAAGTCGCATCCGTATTACCGATATCAGCCACGACCTGGCCGGCGATGGTGCCGATCTTGGTCAGCATCTCATCGGAATAACGGCGCAGCTTGACCCCGTGCTTCTTGGTCAGGACGTCCAGGGATGCCAGGTTGCGGGCGTTGAATTCCGCACCCTGGATCTGTGCTTCAGCTTGAACGGCGATCTCGATAATCAGCTGCTCATCCTTGGTCAGGCTGTCCCAAAGGCCCTTGTTAATGGCGAAGCTGCCAGCGGTACCGGGCTCATGGAAACCTGGGTAGTAGTAATATTTGGCAACCTTGTAGAAGCCAAGCATCATATCGAACCAGGGTCCAACCCACTCGGTGCCATCAATGGTTCCGGCCTGCAAGGCAGGGAACACTTCGGCGCCAGGCAGATTGATCACCGCGGTACCAAGTTCACGCAGCACTTCGCCGCCAATGCCGGGCATGCGGAATTTCAGGCCCTTGAAATCATCAAGCGAGTTGATTTCCTGGCGGTACCAACCGCCCATTTGCACACCGGTGGGGGCGCCAAGGAAACCTTTCAAATTGAATTGCGCGGACAAATCGTCCCACAATTCCTGGCCGCCGCCATAGCGCATCCAGGAATAAGTTTCCGCGCCAGTCAGGCCATAGGGCACGGCGGTGAAGAAATTGAACGCCTTATGCTTGCCCTGATAATAATATTCCGCCGACATGTACATTTCGGCGTCGCCCTTGGAAACGGCATCAAACGCCTGTAGCGCCGGAACCAATTCACCGCCGCCATAGACCTTGATCTTGATCTTGCCGTCGGAGAGCTTGCCGATACGCCGCGCCACGCGCTGCCCCGAGGTGCCGAGGCCCGGAAGGTTTAATGGCCAGGACATGACCATTTTCCATTCCTTCATCCCCGCCGCAATGGCTGGCTTGGGAAAACTTGATGCCGCGACAGCGGCCGTGGCAACACCCGCAGCTGTCGCGCCTTTGATAAATGCACGCCGTTTCATGTGAACCTGCCTCCCTAATCCCAGTAAGATTTTTTAGGGCATGGCCCCTTGCCACCCCCCTGCGCAGCCCAACGACTGGGTGTATCGCCACCCCGACACCAGCCCACGTTGACATAAACCTTAATGCGCACACCGCGCCCGCGCAACAGTGTAACGAAGTGATAAACATCGAAAAAATTCGCCGTCCTTTTAGATGCTTTAGACTTCCGGCGCTTTTCGATACAATTGAGGCAAGATCCCGGCTGCTGACAAACGGAAATGCCGGGCGCGACGACAAACAGGATTGGCGCATACACCTTATCTTGGGAGGATTGGGGAATGTCTAAATATACACTGGCACGAACGATTGGACTTGCGGCGGGCTTGGCGGCCGGCCTCACTCTGGCGGCAACAGCTTCGATGGCGGAAACCGTCAAGGTTGGTTTCATGACCACCTTGTCAGGGCCCGCCGGCATCATCGGCAAACCCATGAAGAACGCTTTCGAACTCGGTCTGGACCATATTGGCGGCCGGCTGGGCGGCATGGAAACGGAAATTATCTATGGCGATGACAAACGCAAGCCGGACGTGGCCAAGCAATTGGTCAACAAAATGATCAAACGAGACCGGGTGCATTTTATCTCCGGCATCATCTGGTCAAACCTCTTGATGGCGGTGCATGGCACCGTAACCCGGTCCAATACATTCCTGATCAGCTCCAACGCCGGACCATCACCGGTGGCGGGCAAGAAATGCTCCAAGGACTTTTTCAACGTCGCCTTCCAGAACGACATGATGCCCGAAGGCATGGGCAAGTACATGACCGAGAAGAAGATCGACAATGTCTATATCATGGCCCCGAACTATCAGGCCGGTAAGGACATGCTCAAGGGCTTCAAGCGGATGTTCAAGGGCAAGATCGTCGGCGAGGTCTATACCAAGCTGGGGCAAAAGGACTATCAGGCGGAAATTTCCGCGTTGCGCGCCGCCAAGCCCACGGCGGTCTTCATCTTCCTGCCCGGCGGCATGGGTATCAATTTTATCAAGCAGTACGCCCAGGCCGGCCTGTCCAGCAAGATCCCGCTGTATTCGGCCTATTCGGTGGATGCGATTTCATTGCCGGCACTGAAAGACGCCGCCGTCGGCACTTTCGGCGTGCAACATTGGAGCCCGGACCTGGGCAACACCGTCAATCGCCGTTTCGTGGCCGACTATCGCAAGAAGTATGGCAAGACACCGTCCTTCTATGCGGCACAGGCCTATGACACGGTAATGTTCCTGGACACCGCCATCCGCAACGCCGGTGGCGTCTCGGACCGGGATAAACTGCGTGCCGCGATGCGGGCCGGTGACTTCCCGACCACGCGGGGCACCTTCAAGTTCAACAACAACCATTTCCCGGTGCAGAATATCTACCTGCGCGAGGCGGTGAAGGAGGCGGACGGCAGTTATGTTACCAAGACCCGTGGCGTCATCCTGTCCGCCCATGGCGATGCCTATGCCAAATCCTGTGGCATGAAGTGGTAATCGAACCGGCTGGCTTAGCCGACGGGGGCACCTTTTGGTGCCCCCGTTTGCGTCTGACTTGTTAGGCTCCTGACATGGATCCGCTGTTGTTGTTGGAGCAGGCCTTCAACGGGCTGCAATTCGGCGTGATGCTGTTTCTCATCGCCGCCGGATTGACCCTGGTCTTCGGCATCATGGATCTGGTCAATCTGGCCCACGGCGCCCTGGTCATGATCGGGGCGTACCTGGCGACCACCCTGGTGGCCTGGACCGATAGCTTTATTCTGGGCATGATCCTGGCGTTGCCGGCAACCTTCGCGGTGGGTGCGATGGTGGAGATTGTCGCGCTGCGCACCCTGTATCGCCGCGACCATCTGGATCAGGTCCTGGCAACATTCGGTCTGATCTTGTTTTTCAACGAAGTGGTCCGCATCATCTGGGGCCCCATATCGCTTTATTCCGGGCTGCCCGATTATCTTTCCGGCCATGTCGAGATTTTCCCCGGCGCACCCTATCCGGTATTCCGCTTGCTGATCATCGCCGTTGGCCTGGCCGTTGCCGCCATCATCTATTTCATCGTGGCGCATACCCGCCTGGGCATGCTGATCCGGGCCGGCGCCTCAAACAACGAAATGGTCGGCGCCCTCGGCGTCAATATCAAAACCCTGTTCACCTTTGTTTTCGCACTGGGCGCGGTTTTCGCCGGATTGGCCGGCATGATGCTGGGGCCCCTGACCTCGGTCGAACCGGGGATGGGCGAGCCGCTTTTGATCCTGGCCTTCGTGGTTATCATAATCGGCGGCATCGGTTCGATCCGGGGCGCCTTTATCGCCGCCATCATCGTCGGCATGTCGGATACCATGGGCCGGGTTCTGCTGCCGGTGATCCTGCGCGCCTTTGTTTCCGACGCCGCGGCCGACACGGCGGGCCCGGCCCTGGCCTCGATGCTGATCTATATCCTGATGGCGGCGATCCTGGTGGTCCGCCCCCGCGGCCTGTTCCCGGCGCGGACCGGCTAGGGCGGACTGGCGGCACATGGACAAACGGCAAATATGGCTGACCCTCGCCACCCTGGCGCTGTTCGCCGCGGTGCCGCCCCTGACGGTGGTGTTCGACCAGCCGTTCTATATGGACGTGGTCGGCCGCATCATGATCCTGGCCATTGCCGCGGTCAGCCTGGATCTGATCCTCGGCTACGGCGGCATGGTCAGCTTCGGCCACGCCGCCTATATGGGTGTTGGCGCCTATGCGGTGGGTATCCTCAGCTACTACGGCGTTGATAACGGCTTTCTGCAATTTCCCCTGGCCATGGGCGCCTCAGCCCTGATCGGACTGGTTTTCGGCGCCATGAGTCTGCGCACCTCCGGTGTCTATTTCATCATGATCACCCTGGCTTTCGCCCAGATGCTCTATTTCCTGGCCGTCAGCCTGGAGGAGTTTGGCGGCGACGACGGCATGTCGGCGATGCGCAGCGAGTTCGCTGGCCTGTTGGATCTGAATGATGCCATGCAGTTCTACTACCTCATCTTCGTCTGCCTGGCCCTGACCCTGCTGATCCTGCACCGCCTGGTACTGTCCCGTTTCGGCGTGGTGATCCGCGCCGCCCGCGTTAACGAGCGGCGCATGCAGGCCCTGGGCTTCCCCACTTACCGCTACAAGCTGGCCGCCTTCACCATCGCCGCCACCCTGTGCGGCCTTTCCGGCGCCTTGTTCGCCAACCTGAACGAGTTCGTCTCGCCGGATGCGATGCAGTGGACCCATTCGGGCGAAATCATGATCATGGTGATCATGGGTGGCATGGGGACGCTGATCGGTCCCGTTCTGGGCGCCACGGCGTTCCTGTTGCTGGAAGAGAATCTGCCGGAATGGATGGAACTGATCATGACCAATGCGGGTGAGCATTGGGCCATCGTCATGGGACCGATCCTGATTGCCATCGTGCTGTTCGGCCGCGGCGGCATTCATGCGCTGTTCGCCCGCAAATGGTTTGCCGGGGAGCGGGACCATGGTTGAGCCGGTCCTGCGCATCGAGGGTCTTTACAAGAGCTTCGGCAGCTTGATTGCGACGGATGATCTGCATCTTGATATCGCGCCGGGGGAAATTCACGCCATCATCGGCCCCAACGGCGCCGGTAAAACCACCCTGATCGCGCAATTGTCGGGCGAACTGCGGCCCGACCGGGGCACGGTTGGCTTTGCCGGACAGGACATAACTGCGCTGTCCATGCCGGCGCGTGCCGGTCTGGGATTGGCGCGGTCATTCCAGATCACTTCGATCTTTGGTAATTTTTCAGCCCTGGACAACGTCGCCTTGGCCGTCCAGGCCCATGCGGGGCATTCCTTTCAGTTTTGGCGTCCGGTCCGCGAGGATGCCGCCCTGCACGGCACGGCCCGCCATGTACTCGAACGCATCGGCCTGGGCGGGCGGGCGGACGAAATGGCCGCCAATCTGAGCCATGGCGAGCAGCGGCAACTGGAAATAGCCATGGCCCTGGCGACGAACCCCACCGTGATGCTGCTGGATGAGCCCATGGCCGGCATGGGCCGGGACGAAACGGCGCATATGGTGGACTTATTGCGGGGCCTGAAGGGGCAGTTGACCATTGTCCTGATCGAACATGACATGGACGCGGTTTTTGCCTTGGCCGACCGCATCACGGTTCTGGTCTATGGCCGGGCCATCGCCACCGGCCGGCCGGAAGACATCCGCGCCAATGAAGCGGTCCGCGCCGCCTATCTGGGAACCGAGGCGGCGCCGGAAATTTCGCCGGTGGGATCGAATGCTTGAGGTCGCCGGCATTGATGCCTTCTACGGCCAAAGCCAGGCATTGTTCGGGATGAGCCTGGAGGTCGGCGAGGGCCAGGTGGTTAGCCTGATGGGCCGCAACGGCATGGGCAAGACCACCACCATCCGCGCCATCATGGGACTGCTGCCGCCACGGGCGGGGAGCTTGCGCTTCATGGGCCGGGATCTGGCGGACCTGGCGCCCTATCGCATTGCCCAGCTTGGCCTGGGCCTGGTACCCGAAGGGCGGCAAATCTTCCCCAATCTGACGGTGCGGGAAAACCTGATCGCCACCGCGCGTCCCGGCGATGGCCAGCGGGAGGACTGGACACTGCCCCGGGTCTATACCCTGTTTCCCCGATTGGAAGAGCGCCGGAACAGCATGGGCGATCAGCTTTCGGGCGGCGAACAACAGATGCTGGCTATTGGCCGGGCCCTGATGACCAACCCGAAACTGCTGTTGTTGGACGAGGCCACTGAAGGACTCGCCCCCTTGATCCGGGCTGAAATCTGGTCTTGTCTGGCGGGCCTGAAGGACGTAGGTCAGGCCATCCTGGTGATCGACAAGAATGTCGAGGCCTTGACTGATATCTGTGACCGCCACTTTATAGTGGAAAAGGGACATCTGGTATGGAGCGGCAATTCCACTGAACTGCGCGCCAATCCGGAGGTCCAGCACCAATATCTAGGAGTTTGAAACAATCTCATGACCGAGCAACCGCTAAACGAAGCTGAACTGGCCGCCCTGCGCGCCTGGGACACGCCCACCATCTGCAACGCGCTGGAAGTCACCTCGCCCGAACGCCGGGCCATCGGCTTCACCGTGGAACCATTGGTCTGCGCCTTTCCCGACCTGCCGCCCATCGTCGGCTACGCCCGCACCGCCACCATCCGCGCCGTGCAGCCGGGCACCCTTCCCGCCGCCGAGGCGCGCGACCAGCGCCTGAACTATTACCGTTATGTGGCCGACGGCACCGGACCAACGGTTGCCATCATTCAGGATCTGGACGGCCCGCGCCGGGCCTATGGCGCCTTCTGGGGCGAGGTTCAGTCAACCATCCATTATAACCTGGGCTGTCAGGGCGTGGTGACCGACGGCTCGGTCCGCGACATCGACGCCGTCGCGCCCGGCTTTCAGTTCATCGCCGACCGCATCGGCCCCTCGCATGCGCATGTGCATCTGGAGGATTTCAACCTGGACGTCAACGTTTCAGGTATGCTGGTCAGCTCCGGCGATCTGGTCCACGCCGACCGCCACGGCGCCGTAGTCATCCCCCATGATGTCGCCCGGGAAGTGCCGGCTGCCTGCGAGTTGTTGGAACGCCGCGAAGCGGTCATCCTGGAAGCCTGCCGCCAACCGGATTTCGACGTCGAAGCCCTGGGCCGCGCCATGGCGGATTCAAACGAGATTCATTAAGGATCGCGATTCGACGGATCGGCGCCTTCGCAACTAGGGGCGCCGAGCTGTCGCGAATTTCCAGATCGTAACAGGGAGGTCGGACATGGCGGCACTTTTCAACTTGCAGCCCTCACGAGACCCCAAAGAAAGGATGTAGGATTCATTTGGCCGCAAACCGACGGGTAGCTTGATCGCCAGAACAGAAGGAGATTTCCAGCGGGCATTGCGGTAACAGATTTCGTCACAGCTATTGGTCCGGATGCAAATGTCTCGCGCCATGGGCGTATTGAACTCCACGGTTATTTCATGCAGGTCCGGACGGACCTCCGTTGCCCCGTTGGGCGGGTCCATCCGAACGATATTCACTGACCCGGCGTCCGGGATCGTGACCGCTTGCAGATATTTGATCCAACCGGTTTCGATTTCCTGGCCTGATCGGTTCAATGATAAACGGGTCGCGGCATCAAAGTTTCCTGTTTCACCGATCGCCTTCATCAGTCGTATTGGCGAGCCAGCACCATACACATCTACCAGGAAATGAATGAAGCTGGCGCCGACGGGATAGGCATAGGAGGTTTGCCGGCCCCGGCCCTTGCGCCAGTTGCCCCAATAGCGGCGCCAATCCTGCACAAGATGCATACGGACGTTGTCCGCGCGTTGCTGATGCGCGGCGACGGCAAGAACGTATTTCTTGAAGCGAGCCGCCCGGCCCGCTACGCGGCTCTCGAAAACTGAGGCAAAACCTTCATCGATAAACCTGAATCGGTTCTGGATGCTGTAGCCGTTCGTTATATTGTGCGCCGCCAAATGTGCCGATTCATGGGCAATCTTGGCCATGGCCAGCGATGGAGAATACCCCGACCTGATCAGGACGCGGTCATCGCGCGTATCAAAACGCGAAAATCCGCTCTTAGCGAACTCAACCACGATCCGATCCGGCGCATGTTCGCTAAACGCCTCAAACAAGGTTCGCCAAATAGGTTCATATAGCGCAATCGCCTTTCCTGTTGGGTCGACATAGTGGTGAGTGCTTTCAGCAGCCGCATGGGCCGAAGCATTCAGAATCAAAGCAAACAAAAGGCCCCTCCACCACATGGCGGAGAGGCCTCTATGTCGATTGATGGTCAGCTTACGCCGCCTGATAGTCCGCGAAGCTCTTGCCTTCGGCGACCAGTCTTTCCAGCAGCGGGGCCGGCGTCCAGCGGTCGCCATAGTCGGCATTGAAGCGCTTGATGTCGGCCAGGACATTGTCCAGGCCGATGGCATCCGCCCAATGCATCGGGCCGCCCTTGTAGGCCGGGAAGCCGTAGCCGTTGATGTAGATGATATCGATGTCGGAGGGCCGCATGGCCATGCCCTCGTCCAGGATCTGCGCCCCGATGTTGATCAGGGGATACAGGGCGCGCTTGATGATCTCGTCGTCATCGAAATCCTGGCGCTCGATATTCTTTTCCTTCGAGACCTGTTCGATGATGGCCTGCACGTCGGCGTTCGGGATCGGCGTACGGTCGCCTTCCTTGTAGTCGTAATAGCCGCCGGAGGTCTTTTGGCCATAGCGGCCCAACTCGCAAATACGGTCGGGGATGGTGCCGCCATACTCCTCGTTTGTCGGACGGTCCGCCGCCTTGGCCTTGCGCACCAGCCAGCCCACGTCCAGGCCGGCCATATCACCCATGGCGAAGGGCCCCATGGCCAGACCGAAGTCGTAGATGGCCGCGTCCACCTGCTGGGGCAGGGCGCCGCTTTCCAACAGGAAGGTGCCCTCGCCGGTATAGCCGTGCAGCATGCGGTTGCCGACAAAGCCGAAGCAGTTGCCCACCAGGACGGAAATCTTACCAACCTTGCGGCCGATGCCCATGGCGGTGGCGATGGTCTCGGCCGAGGAGTCCTTGCCGCGCACCACTTCCAACAGGCGCATGACATTGGCCGGCGAGAAGAAGTGCATGCCGATCACGCTTTCCGGCCGCTTGGTGGCCGAAGCGATTTCGTCGATATCCAGGGTCGATGTGTTCGAGGCCAAAACAGCGCCCGGCTTGGCATGCTGATCCAGCTTGGCGAAGATCTCCTTTTTCAGCTCCATCTTCTCGAACACCGCTTCGATCACCAGATCCGCATCACCGATATCGGCGAAATCCGTGGTGGTCGAAAACAGCGCCATGCGCTGATCCATCTTGTCCTGCGCCAGGCGGCCCTTCTTGACCGTGTTGGCATAGTTGCGCTCGATTATGCCCATGCCCTTGTCCAGGTTTTCCTGGGCCACTTCGACCATCAGCACCGGAATGCCGGCATTGGCGAAGTTCATGGCGATGCCGCCGCCCATGGTGCCGGCACCGATCATGGCGACCTTCTTGATATCCTTCATGGGCGTGTCTTTCGGCACGTCCGGGATCTTGGCCACTTCACGCTCGGCGAAGAAGACATGGCGCTGGGCCGCGCTTTCGGGCGAGGTCACGCATTCGGTGAACAATTCCCGCTCCCGCGCGATGCCTTCGTCGAAAGGCAGGCTTGCCGCCGCCTCGACGCAATCAATATTCTTCCACGGTGCCAGGAAACCACGGAACTTGCGCGCATTGGCCTTGCGGTAGGCATCAAAGACGCCGGCCTCGGCCTCGCACGGCAGATCGCGGATCTTGCGGAGCGGTGCATCTTCCGCCACCAGCCTTTCGGCAAACGCCACCGCGCCTTCCAGCAGGTCATCACCGACTTCGTCAATAATACCCAGTTCCTTGGCTTGCGGCGCGGGCACGAAATCACCCGAGGTGACCAGATCCAACGCCTTCTCCACGCCCACCAGGCGGGGCAGGCGCTGCGTGCCGCCGGCGCCGGGCAGCAGGCCCAGCTTCACTTCCGGCAGGCCGACCAGGGCCGAGGGCACGGCAAAGCGGTAATTGCAGCACAGCGCGGTTTCCAGGCCGCCGCCAAGGGCGGTGCCATGGATCGCGGCAACGATGATCTTGGAGCTGTTCTCCATCCCGCCCAGAACCTCGGCGAAGGGCTTGCCCCGGGGCGGCTTGCCAAATTCACGGATATCGGCACCGGCAATGAAGGTGCGGCCGCCGCCGACCAGGACCATGGCTTTGATCTCGGGGTCCGCCTGGCCCTTGTCGAAAGCCTCGCCCAATCCGTCGCGGACTGCGGCGCTTAACGCGTTGACCGGCGGGCTGTTGACGGTGATGACGCCGATGGCGCCGCGTTTGGTGAAATCAATTACATCCGACATACTCAAGATCTCCCGTATTTCCGCCGGCCCAGTGGTTTGGGCGGCGTGCCGTTTGAATTTCTGCTTGGCCCGTTTCATAGCACGATTCACCGGTCTGGGAAGCCGGGAAACAGCGGTGCCGATGGATTTCAGAAACCGCAGGCGTTAGTCTTTGTCCAACGCCCCGGCAGTTGGGCTCGGGAGAAGAGGAGGCGACGCCATGCACCCCGATATGAACATTCTAATAGAGGCCCGCACGCCACCACCGCCCGGCCAGACCATTGAGGAGAACCGCGCGGCCTGGACCGTATACAGCCAGAAACTCTCCCAACCGGTGCCTGACAATATGACCACGTTCGACCGCATGGTGCCGACCGAGGCGCGGGATGTGCCAGTGCGCGTCTACCATCCCGCCACGGGCCGGGCACCGCGTCCCTGCATCCTGTATATGCATGGCGGCGGTTTCATGAAGGGGGATCTGGACAGCTCGGACAGCATCGCCTGGGGCTTTGCCGAGAAAACCGGCGCCAGTGTCATCAGCGTCGACTATGCGCTATCGCCGGAGCATCCCTATCCGGCCGCCTTCAACGATTGTTACGGCGTGTTGAGTTGGCTGGCCGATCAGGGCGGTGATATCGACGTGGACGGCGCACAAATTGCCGTCGCGGGTGACAGCGCCGGCGGCAATCTGGCGGCGGCCCTGTGTCTCGCCACCCGCGACCGGGATGGCCCGAAAATTGCGGCCCAGGCCCTGGTCTATCCCGGCACCGGCCTGGATCAGGACCAAGGCTCCTACATCGAACATGCAGAGGGTATCGGCCTGACCACGGCGGGCACAAAGCAATACCGCGATTGGTATCTGCCCCATGACACGAACACTGACGATCCCTACGCCCGCCCCGTGATGGCAGTGGATTTTTCCAATCTGCCACCGGCACACGTGCATTCGGCGGAACTCGATCCGATCCGCGATGATGGCCGGGTCTATGCCTCAAAGCTGGCCCTGGCGGGCAATCAGGTGACCTACCGGGAGGCCAAGGGCATGATCCATGGCTTTATGCGGGCGCGCTTCAAGGGTGCCGGCGCGGCGGCGGAGTACCAGGTGATTTGCGATTTTCTGCGCCGTCAGTTGTTTCCATGAATATCATCGCCATTTAGTATTGGCGCACACAAGGAAATCAGGACCACGGACAATGTCGATCCAAGCTGCATTTAGATTTACCGGAATTGTGCTGACGACCGGCATCCTCGGCTTGTTCGCTGGACATGCCGTTACGGCAGGTGAGCTAGAGGTAACGGAGCAACACAAGAAAATCTGCGCCAAGGCGGAAAAGCGCTACGCCGATCTTTACCCCGACGCCCCAAAATCCGGGGACGACGGCATCGTCGTGGTCAAGCTGTACAAATATACCTTCTGTCCGCGCAACGTGACGGTCAAGGTGGGCACCACCGTGCGCTGGGTCAACGTGGACAAGCGGACCAGCCATAGCGTCTGGCTCAAGGCAGCCGGCAGAGAGGAATCGGAACGCTTCTTTCCCGAGGAACAATGGGAATTCCCATTCCTGGTGGCGGGAAAATTCCCCTACCTTTGCGGCCCCCATTGGGAGCAGGAAGACATGCGCGGCTATGTAAAGGTGGTCGAGTGAGCCCTACCTAAGGCGCGGTGTTGCCAGGGGCAGGCGTTTGACCTCGTGCAACGTCAGGGCGTCATGGATATTCAAACTGCCCTCCCTTCCAAGTACGGCAACAAGGACGTGGCGGCCGTCGCGGCTGAACGCGGCTTGCAGGTCCGCGCCGCCGATTGCCGGTGCGATGGATTTGACAATCGTCATGGTCCTTTTGTCGATCACGTGAATGCCGGCGCCGTGGGGGCTGGGCATGACGATGGCCCAGATGAAAGGCGCATTCGGGTGGCTGATAATGCTTTGGATCGGACTGCCCGTTTTGATCCGCCGCACGGTCTGCCAGGTCTCCATGTCAACAAAGTCGATAATCGGTTGCCTATTGTCGGGCACCGCCATGATCTGCCGCTCCCGGTCCGGCCAGGAGGCAGCCGCGGAGAAGCGCGGCGCGCCCGCCAACTCCAACCTGGTCACCCTGCGCCGGGCATCCAGATTATGGACCGCGCCGCCCGTCCGCCCCGTGGCGATGACTTCCGCATAGGCAGGGTCGAAAAAAAATCCTGTCAGGGGTTCGGCCATTTTCAAACGCCGCCGGGCGAACGGTTGTTCCTCAACGACAACACCTTCAACCTGACCGGCCCGGTATGAATGCACGAAGTTGCCATAGACGGGCGCTGCATCCGGGTCGTAAGAAAGCTCCCAAACTTCGGTGGTATGTTGCAATGCAACGATAAAGCTTTGCCGGGGCCCAGCATCATGAACCGCCGCCACACGCAAAGGTGCCCCATCCTCGCTTTCGGCGGAAACAACCTTGAACAGAGCCAGATCGTCCGCTCTCAGCACGACGATGGTGTTGGGCCGGCCGTTCGCCGCCAGCAGCCATTTGCCATTGGACGACACCGCCAGATCACCCAGCGCCTGCCCCACGCGTATTCGCGACACCGGCTTCAGCGCGACGAAATCATATTTGCCAACCCATCCATTTTTGGAGCGGAGAAAGAAGAAGCGACCATCGGGTGAATAGACCGCACCGCCACGGGGCATGAAGGCAGGCTTGAAACGCCATTGTGTTTCGAAATTGTCGCCATCGATCACGCTGACCCAGCCGTCAGCATCAAAGATGACAGCCAGCCGTCTGGGATCGGCCGAATGGCGCGTTACGGCGCGCGGGACCGCGTCCGGAATCTGCCGCACCCTGCTGGCGGCAATATCAGCCGCGTTCCAATCCGCCAGGGCGGGCCAGGCTAACGTCGTGAGGGCGGTAATAAGCGCCGCGACGAAGATGAAGGGCATTGCGCGAGCTGCCTTCCGATCAGGATTTCATGCGTATTTCTGCCGTGATTTTGCCGATGATGGCGTCGCCGACAAGGGAAACCGTCTCCCTGCGACAATCCGCCGCTCAAACATGGCGGCGGTTTGCCGAGTCGACCGCTGTAATTTCAACAAACTCATAACCAACTGAAATAACACAACATTTGACGCCCTGACTAGGAATTTTCCTGGCATTGGACTGAACAGCACGCTCGTGAATGCCAATTTTCAAAACCCGCATTTCATTACCAAAATTAGAGTTGACTAAAATCAAGTTTTCTAATTTCTGATGGGAGTAACGAATGCCTCATGAGCCGTCCATCAAGGGACGGTGGGGCGCTCACCAAGAACCGCTGCTCGCGGGCTGGACAGCGGAAATTGGCGGCACCTGATGACGAACAGCGACCAAACAGCCCGATCGCAATTGCCGTGGCGGCAGAGGCCGATGCCCTCAGGACACCGTGTCGACGACACCACGCCAAGCCAAGGACAGGAGCAAACAGTGACAATGAACGGCGGCAAATTTGGATGCCAATCCGCGCTTGTCGGCGCCTGTCCGACCACGATCCTGAAGTACTCACTCAATGGAGGTATTAAGTGATGAGAAGGATACCATTGACGGCATTGACCCTGGCATTGGCTGGCTTTGCCTTTGCCGGTTCGTCGGGTTCCGCCCTGGCGGCCGATCCGACGTTGTCGGAAAAGGACTTTGAAGAGTCCAAGACACTCTACTTCCAGCGCTGCGCTGGTTGCCACGGCGTGCTTCGTAAAGGCGCGACAGGTAAGAACCTGGAGCCCAAGAACATGATGAAGCTGGGCCAAAAGCGTCTGGAAAAAATTATCACCCTGGGCACCGAAGGCGGCATGAACAACTTCGATGATCTGTTCAACAAGCAGCAGATCAAGAATTTGGCCACCTATATTCAGATGGACGTGCCCCCGCCGGCCGAATTGTCCCTGGCGGAAATGAAGAAGCGTTGGAAAACCTTCGTCAAACCGGCGGACTATCCAACCAAGCCCATGCACAGCCGGAATTGGGAAAACTTCTTCATGGTCATCCTGCGTGATGCCGGCAAGGTCGGCGTGGTCGACGGCGATACCAAGGAAGTGGTCGCCAAGATCGACACCGGTTATGCGGTGCACGTGATGAAGGAAAGCTCTGACGGCCGCTTCTGGTACACCCAGGGCCGTGACGGCAAGATGACCAAGATCGATTTGTGGATGAACCCGCCGCAACTGGTGGCCGAAGCCCAGATCGCATCCGATGCCCGCGACGTCGCCGTCTCCCACTATGGCAAGTGGAAAGACAAATACGTCATCGGTGGCGGATACTGGCCGCCGCATTTCGTCATCCTGGATGCCGTGACCATGGAGCCCTTGAAAGTGGTCTCCACCCGGGGCGTCAATGTGGACGGCGCATATGTGAACGAAGCCCGCGTGGCCGCTGTTTACAATACGCCGAACGCACCAACCTGGATGGTCGCGGTGAAGGAGCTGGGTCAGATGTGGCAGGTCGACTATTCCGATCTGGACAATCTGCGGATCGAACAGATCAATACCCACAAGTTCCTGCATGACGGTTTCTTCGATCCGACCCAGCGCTACTTCCAGATCGCGGCGAATGCCTCGAACCGGATGGAGTTCCTGGACACCGAAACCCGCAAGGCGGTTGGTTCCCTTGTCACCGGCAAGAAGCCTCATCCGGGCGCCGGCGCCAACTGGGTAGATCCGAAATGCGGCCCGGTTGCCGGCACCACCCATCTGGGCGAAGGCAAGGTTACCGTTTGGGGCAACGATCCCAAGGGGCGTCCTGATCAGGCCTGGAAGATCTGCTATTCGGTCGAATCCGATGGCCCGGGCCTGTTCATCCGCACGCATCCGAATTCGGACTATGTGGTCTTCGATCAGACCAA
>CAZVYX010000047.1:0-43710 GCA_964631725.1 uncultured Rhodospirillaceae bacterium
AATGGACAGATACTAGATGTAGCGGGTGTCTGCGTCAACCGGATAGGCACGCTTAATCCTTCTGTGATCGCGAACTATTTCTTGCAGCGGCAATCTAGTTCGGCTAATTGAGTTGTTTAGGAGAGGGCATGAGTTGAATTTAGTTAGAGTGCTCTCACTATGCCCATGACATATCGTATCGACCTTGACCAAGATAGGGTGTTGTTTACCGCTTCTGGTAGGCTTTCCGACGCGGAAATGATCGCCTGTGTTGCCCGTCTCAACGCGGACCCCCAGTTGCGGGAGGGGATGCCTTCAATAACGGATGCCAGAACCGTGACCCATATGGACGTGACGGCTGAAGGCTTTAAAACCCTGGCGGAGTTAATGAACAGCTCGGAAACCCGAAGAAGCAGCTCCCTCGCGGCGCTGTTGGTTAGCGGTGGCGGCAACGTGATGTTGGCGAAATTGCTGGTCGCTTTTAGCGAAAGCGAGCAAAGCATGCCCCGATACAAGGTTTTCACCGATCCGGAGGAAGCCGAATTATGGTTGGGATCAAGGCCGTTGGAAGCAAAGTCAGCCTAAATTCAGATCCATCCATATGTTCCTTTGATGAGAACATTATCGATCGATTGGCACGGAATTGTCCGGAATCCCTGTTGCAGAAATGGGGACGCCCCGGCCGATTTTTGTCGGCCGGGGCGCTTGGTTTGGGCGGAATAATCCGGGGAGTGACCGGGTTACGCCGCCGTCATCGTGGACTTCTTCAAATCAGGCGGCCCGGACCGAAGCGAGGAATTTATCCACTTCCTGCCTCAAACTGGTTGCCTGTTTGCTCAGGTCGTTGGTTGCATCCAGTACCTGGCCGGCGGCTGAGCCGGTCTCCTGGGCGCCCTGATTGACCTGACCAATATTGTCGTTAACGTCCTGGGTGCCTTGCGCGGCCTCCTGGACATTACGGCTGATCTCCTTGGTGGAGGCACCTTGCTCCTCGACCGCGGCCGAGATCGAATTGCCGATCTCGCTGATCTGACCGATGGTCTTGGAGATGCCCTCGATCGCCGTGACGGCGGAACCGGTGGCGCTTTGAATCTCGGTGATTTGACCCGAGATCTCCTCCGTCGCCTTGGCCGTCTGGCTGGCAAGGTTCTTCACTTCCGAGGCGACAACGGCAAAACCCTTGCCGGCATCACCCGCCCGTGCCGCCTCGATCGTGGCGTTCAGCGCAAGCAGGTTGGTCTGAGAGGCGATGTCGTTAATCAGACTGACCACATCACCAATCTTCTGGGAAGCTTCAACCAGGCCCTGGACATCTTCCGTGGCGCGTTTGGATTCTACCACCGCGTTGTCGGAAATCTCGCTGGATGTCGCGACCTGGCGTGAAATCTCCTGCACCGAGGCGGACATTTCCTCCGTTGCCGTGGCCACCGATTGCACGTTGGTGCTGGCTTGCGCCGAGGCCGTGGTAACAGTGGCGGAGCGGCCGGAAGTCTACTCGGCGATGCCGCGCATCTGTTCGGCGGATGTGCTCATGGTCGTCGCGGAATCGCCCACGGATTGCACGATGCCCATGACCGCCTGTTCGAAGTTGTCGGCAAGCTGCAGACGCTCGTCCCGGACGCGTTTCTCGTTGTTCAGGCGCTGTTGCTCCTGTTCCTCTTCCATGCGCTTGACGGCAAGGGCGTTGTCCTTGAAGACCTGCACGGCATCGGCCATTTCGCCGATCTCGTCCTTGCGGTTCTGCCCCGGCACCTCGGTTTCCAATTCGCCCTGCGCCAGGCTCTGCATGGCCGTGGTCATGGCCACGATGGGACGTGAAATACCGCGCCCGATGAAGAAGGCTACCGCCACACCGGCAATACCGGCGAGAATGGATACGACCAGCGTCAGGGTGCTGTCCGTTTCAATCGTCGCGACCATCTCCGGCCCCACGGTGTCCTGCCGCTCTTTGATGTCAAGCTTCAGGGTCTCGATGTCGTTCGCCACTTTCGGGCCGATGACGTCGAGTTTGTGCTTGATCAAATCGTTGCGTTTTTCGATCACTTCATGGGTTTGCGTCAGCTGTTTGGCGTATTGCCCGATCAAGGTGATCGCTTCTGTCGCCAACTGCCGTCGGGTTTGGTTTTGCAACTCGTCAAGCAGTTCCTGCTGGCTCTTCGCCAACTCCGTCAGCTCTTTTTGCACCCTTTTGAAAGATGCGTCGTCGTTCTTCACCAGATACTTGGCGGCATAGAGGCGGCCCAGCAGCAACTGCCGCAAAACCAGACCGGCCTTGTAGGCGGCCTGCGCATCGCCGTCTTGCATTGCGCTCTTCATGGTCGCGGTGATTTTGCGCTCAATCTGCGGGCCCTTTTTATCGAGACCGTTTAGGACCAGTTCATTGCGCTGTGCCTGTAATTCCGTCACGGCCTTGAAGGTCTTGAGATAGTCCTGCAACTGCGCTTTTGCCTCTTCAGCCATTTTGACATGCTCGGGGTCGGTGGCCATGTCGTGCAGACCATCGGTCAACTTCAAAGTGGCCTGGGCCCGCGTCTCGACCGCCTTGATGGCTTCGGGCGTGGCGTCAATGATGAAATTCTTAACGTTGAGCCGCGCGGTCAACAAATTGGCCTGTACCCGGCCGGATTGGTTGGTTTGCAAAGCCAGTTTGCGGTAATTGGTAAATCCATCACCAACATCGCCCAAGGCATAAATGCCGATAAAGGCGACGATGGCCATAATTGCGATCAGGCCCAGGAAGCCTGAAAGAATTTTTACTGATATTTTCATGTCATTGTTCCATTTTCGAAAACAAAAATCCCCGTTTTGGCGGTATGGTTGGCACCGCCAATGTCTAGTTCAGCCTGTATTAAAGCGAGTAATCCATTCGCCCCAAATGGACTGGGTGGCTGGCCGTTTGGCCGACGCGATATACTGTGCCTTGATCGAATTCGGCAGATGAAAACAGCCGTCGAGTTTTACCGTTTTCGATCAGGGCGGGTGTAATAATTGTGTTCGAGGGATTAATAAAATATTTCTAATAGTGCAAAAAATATGATTTTTTTGCGTTAAAATTATTACAAAATGGGTGTAAAAGATTACAGAACGCCAACATTTCCTCTATTATTACTTTATGTCGTATTTCATTGGATATAGTTTTAAAGAATTCCCGCGCTTTTGTCATAAAACATATGTCTGGAAACTTATATGATCTTGCGCCGCTAGGCAGGCGCAGGAAGATGGCTAACATACAAAAATTAGATCTATACCCTTTATTCGGGAATTTTGATCTATCCACCCGAGCAATATGTCCTTGGCTGGTTGGTGGCTGTGCCGCCGCTCAGGCATGGCGGAGTTGTTCGTTTGAAGCAATTATTTTACCTTGGTTTCCAAAGCTATGGAGGGCCGGATGGAGAGCATACTAAAAGCCGCTGCAGCGCGGGCTCTGGCCTATCTGGAAGGCCTGGACACGCGCCAGGCGGCGCCCAGCGGCGAGGCCTTGGCGGCGCTGTCGGAACTGGCCGGGCCCTGGACCGCACAAGGTGGTCCGCCCGAAGACATTCTGGCGAAGCTGGACCGTTTGGGCTCTCCCGCCACCATCGCCAGTGCCGGGCCGCGTTATTTTGGTTTTGTAACGGGCGGCAGTCTGCCCGTGGCCCTGGCAGCCAATTGGCTGGCGGGGGCCTGGGACCAGAATGCTTTCTCAACCGTTTCCTCGCCCCTGGGCGCGGCCTTGGAAGTCGCCTGTCTTGATTGGTTGAAGGAGATTTTCGGCTTTTCCAAGGGCGCTGGCGGGGCTTTTGTCACCGGTGCCACCATGGCCAATTTCACCGCCCTGGCAGCGGCCCGCCATGCGGTTCTGGCACGTGTCGGCTGGGACGTTGAACAGGATGGTTTGTTCGGCGCGCCGCCGGTCACGGTTCTGGTCGGGGGCGAGGGCCATGCCGCAATGTTGAAGGCGGTGCGCATGCTGGGGCTGGGCGAGGGCCGGGTGCGCCGCCTCGACGTGGATGATCAGGGCGCCATCCTGGCCGATGCTCTGCCGGCGATCGAAGGCCCAACGATCCTGTGTTTGCAGGCGGGCAATGTCAATTCCGGCGCCTTTGATCCGGCGGCCGTGCTGATCCCGGCCGCGCAAAAGGCTGGTGCCTGGGTGCATGTGGACGGTGCCTTTGGTATCTGGGCCAAGGCGGCGCCGGCGCGTGCCGCCTTGGCGGCGGGCTACGAAGCGGCGGACAGCCTGGCGGTCGATAGCCACAAATGGCTGAACGTGCCCTACGACAGCGGTGTGACACTGGTGCGCGAGCCCGGCCATCTGCGCGCCGCGATGTCCATCTCCGCCGCCTATCTGCCCGAGGCCGGCGTGCGCGAACCTTATGACTACACGCCGGAATGCAGCCGGCGCATGCGGGCCACGGAAATCTGGGCCGCCCTGGCCAGCCTGGGACAAAGTGGTCTGGCCGATCTGGTCGAAACCTGTTGCCGCCACGCAAGCATGCTGGCCGAAGGGCTGGCGGCGGCGGGCTTTGAGGTCTTGAACGAGGTCCGGCTGAACCAGGTCATGGTCTCGTTCGGCGATAACGAACGGACCGAGCGGGTGATTGAGGGCCTGCAAGCCGACGGCACGGCCTGGTGCGGCGGCACCCACTGGCATGGCCGCGCCGCCATGCGCATCAGCTTTTCCTCCCACGCCACCAGGGATGATGATGTGGCCAAGACCCTGGCGGCTATTCTGCGCATCGCGCGCGCCAACAGTTGAGATCAGCTTTCGGCGGCGAAGATCATGCAGGAGCAGGTGGCGTGGGCGTAAAGTTTGCCGTTGGCATCCACCAGGCGGGCTTCGGAGGTGGCGATCTTGCGCCCTGGATGGACCACTTCGCCGATAGCCCGGATCAGGCTGCCGTCAACGGGCAGCGGGCGGACCATGTTCAGCTTGAATTCCAACGTGGTGTAAAACTGTCCCACTCCCAGCAGGCTGTGGATGGCGCAGCCCATGGCGGAATCCAGCATGCCCGCGAAATGGCCGCCATGCACCGTGCCCAATGGATTGAGCATGAAGTCCTGGGGCCGGCCCTCGAACACCACGCGGCCCTCGGCCACCTCCACCAGATCGTACTCCATGGTCTGCTGGTAGGCGCATTGCGGCAGGCTGCCGTCCATCATGGCACGCAGATAGTCGATGCCGGCCATGGATTGGCCCGCCTCGGCCGTCTGCTTAGGGTCGGCCCAGGTGTAGGTTCGGCTGTTCAAGCGATTTAGTCCTGCTTGGGCGGGCGCTGCTTTTTCTCTTCCGTGGCGCCGCCGGCATCCCGCCAGGCGGCATAGCCGCCGCGCAGATGACAGACCGGGGCCAGGCCCATGTCGTGCACGGCCAGGGCGGCCAGGGCGGAACGCAGACCGCCGGCGCAGAAGAACATGAAACGCTTGCCGGACTGGAAGTCTTCCTTGGCGTAGGGGCTGTTGGGGTCGACCCAGAATTCCAGCATGCCGCGCGGCGAATGCATCGCGCCGGGAATGGCGCCTTCACGCCACAATTCGCGGATATCGCGGATGTCGACAAAGACCACGTCGTCGTTGCCATAGGCTTCCTTCGCCTGCTCCACGGTCCAGGTCTCGATAATGGTTTCCGCGTGTTCGCAGAGTTCCTTGACGCCCTTGGTGATCATGTCTGTCTCCTGAATTTCGTTACTTCGCTTACACTATCCGCCGCGGCTGGTATCGCCAAGGCGTATGGCCCGGCCCGGCCGTTCACCGCTGGCCCGGCCCTGGTTCCAGACGGTCAGGCCGTTGACGAAAACCCGGTCGATGCCGATCGCCGGCTCGGTCGGGGCATCGAATGTCGCGCGGTCGGATACCGTCTTTGGGTTGAAGATGACCAGATCGGCGTAAGCACCGTCCCGCAGCACGCCCCGGTCCTGGAAGCCGAATTGTGCCGCCGGCAGGCCGCTCATGCGGTGCACCGCCGCCTCCAGGGGCATCAGGCCCAGATCCCGCGCATAGTGACCCAGCACCCGGGGGAAGGTGCCCCATAGGCGGGGATGGGGGTGCAGATCGTCCGGAATGCCGTCGGAGCCGATCATGGCGCCGGGATAGGACAGCACGCGCTGGACGTCTTCCTCGTCCAACTGAAAATAGATCGCGCCGCCCGGCGCCAGGGCCTTGGCCGCGTCTTCCGCGCTCATCTCCATCTCCGCCGCCAGCTCGGCCAGATTCCGGCCGCGTACGTCCGGCCGGGGTTGCGACCAGGTGATCAGGACCTTGCGGCAGCGGTTCACCAGATGCGGCAGGATCATGGTCGAGGAGGCATGATAGGGATAGACGTCCAGGGTCAGGCGTTGCTGGCCTTGAAACTTTTCGATCAGCGGCAGGGTCTGCTTGGTCTTGCCGAAATTGCTCAATCCGGCCGCCTTGTGGTGCGAGACGACGACCTGCACGCCGGCCTCGCGGCCGATTTGCGCCACTTCCTCCAGGGCATCGAGGACATGATCCGCCTCGTCCCGGATATGGGCCGTATAGATGCCATCCTTGGCCGCCATCACCTCGGCCACCGCCGTGACTTCCTCGGTCTTCGCGGCCTGGGCCGGGGGGTAGAACAGACCCGACGACATGCCGATGGCGCCTTCGTCGATGCAGTCGCGCAGGCTGTCCTGCATGGCGCCGATTTCGCTGTCCGTGGCTGGGCGTTTCAGATCGTCCATGGCGGCGTAGCGCAGGGAGGAATGGCCCACCAGCATGGCCGCGTTCAGGGCCGCGGGAGTTTTATCCAAGCCATCAAGATATGCGCCGGCCGAGGCGAATTGCAGATCCTCCCGGTCCCGCCACAGGGAAAACGGAAACTGCCCCTTGCCGTAGTTCTTCCATGGCGCCAGGGAGAAGCCGCAATTGCCAACCACAACGGTCGTCACGCCCTGGCTGGCTTTCGGCGCCATCTCGGGATGGGTGAACAGATAGCGGTCGTCGTGGGTATGTACGTCGATGAAGCCCGGCGCGACCACCTGGCCCTGGGCGTCGATCTCCTCATCGGCGCTCATGGCGCCCAGATCACCCAGCGCCGCGATGCGGTCGCCGGTGACCGCCACATCCGCCTGAACGCCCGGCCCTCCAGTGCCATCGATCACGGTACCGTTGCGGATGATGGTGTCGGGGCTGGCCACGTCCTACGCCGCCATCAGGTCGATAAAGCGCTGGAACAGATAGTGGCTGTCCTGGGGACCGGGGGAGGCTTCGGGATGATACTGCACCGAGAATATGGGCTGGCCCTCGACCCGGATGCCCTCGACGGAGCCGTCAAACAAGGACGTGTGGCTTTCCACCACGCCCGCCGGCAGGCTCTCCCGCTGCACCACGAAGCCATGGTTCTGCGAGGTGATCTCCACCTTGCCCGTGGCCAGGTCCTTGACCGGCTGGTTGGCGCCGCGATGGCCCATGTGCATCTTTTCCGTTTTCGCGCCCAGGGCCAGGGACAGCATCTGATGGCCCAGGCAGATGCCGAAGATCGGCTTGCCGGACTTGATCAGAGCCTGGATCGCCGGCACGGCGTAGGCGCCCGTCGCCGCCGGATCGCCCGGTCCGTTGGAGAGGAAAATGCCATCCGGGTTCAGGGCCAGAATATCGTCGGCCGAGGTCGAGGCCGGCACCACCGTGACCCGGCATTGGGCGGAGGCGAGACAGCGCAGAATGTTGCGCTTGATGCCAAAATCCATCGCCACCACGTGATATTTGGGCTGATCCTGGGTGCCATGACCCTGGCCTAGCTGCCATTGAGTTTCGTCCCAGGTGTAGTTTTGCGTGCAGGTCACTTCCGCCGCCAGGTCCATGCCTTCCAGGCTGGGCCAGGCCGCCGCTTTCGCTTGCAGGGCGGGAATATCGAAAGCGCCGTCGGCGCTGTGACAGACCAGGCCGCTGGGCGCGCCGCCGTCGCGGATCAGCCGGGTCAGGCGCCGGGTGTCGATGCCGCAGATGCCGGGCAGGTCATGTTTTACCAGCCAGGCGTCCAGATGGCTCAAGGCGCGGTGGTTCGACGGCTGGGTGATATCGGCGCGCAAAACCAGGCCGCGGGCGGCGGGGTTCAGGGTCTCGATATCCTCGTCATTGGCGCCGACGTTGCCGATGTGGGGGAAGGTGAAGGTGATGATCTGGCCGGCGTAGCTGGGATCGGTCAGAATTTCCTGATAGCCGGTCATCGAGGTGTTGAAACAGACCTCGCCCACCGCATCCGTCGCCGCGCCGATGCCCTGGCCCCAGAATACCTGTCCATCCGCCAACACCAGGGCCGCCGTGGCCCACTCAGGTACCGGGGCAGGCGCGGCGGCGGGGCTGGATTTTTCCTGGCTTTTCATGGGCTTCGCGGCTCCGGGCGGACCTGTCTGGGCGGGCAAATTGGCGCGGACAGTAAGCAAAAGCCCGCTCCCCGTCAAGCTTCGGGTGAATGAAATAATATAATAAAATCAATGGCTTAGAAAAATCATCTGATGACGGTGATGATTGCCATTTGGCGCATTATCCATTATCCTCCCTGCCCCTGCAAACTGCATGAGGAGGGGAGGCGTGCGCGAACAACTAAAAGAAGCGCTGACGACGGCGATGAAGGCGGGGGAAAAACGCCGCGTTGCCACGGTGCGCCTGATCCTGGCCGCCATCAAGGATCGCGACATTGCCCAGCGTTCGGAAGGCAAGGGCGATGCCGGCGGCGAGGGGGTCGGCGACGAGGAGATCCTGGGGATCCTGCAAAAGATGGTCAAGCAGCGCCGCGAATCGACCACTTTGTACCAGGAAGGCGGCCGCATGGAGCTGGCCCAGCAGGAGGAAGAGGAAATCGCCATCATCGAGGAATTCCTGCCCGAACAGATCGGCGGCGAGGAGATGGAAGCGGCGGTGGCAGCGGTGGTCGACGAAATGGGTGCGTCGTCACTGAAGGACATGGGCGGCGTCATGGCGCAGTTGAAAGAACGCTACGCCGGCCGCATGGATTTTGCGCAGGCCGCGGGACGGGTTAAAAGCTTGTTGAGTAGTTAGGCTTGAGGCTTGGTCCGGGGATCGGGCCGCAGGGGCGGACGGGCATGGCCATACCGGAACAATTTCTGGCGGAATTGAGAAGCCGCGTCGGGCTGGTGGATCTGGTCGGGCGCCGGGTCAAGTTGACCAGGCGCGGCCGCGAACATACCGGGCTCTGCCCCTTTCACAATGAAAAGACGCCGTCCTTCACGGTCAATGAGGACAAGGGTTTTTACCACTGTTTCGGTTGTAGCGCCCACGGTGGCGCCATCGACTTTGTCATCGCCACCGAGGGCCTGTCGTTTCCGGAGGCGGTGGAACGCCTGGCGGCGGAAGTGGGCATGGAGGTGCCTCGCTCCGCACCTCGGGACCGGGAGGCGGAAGAGCGGCGGAAAAACCTTTATGACGTCATGCAGATCGCCGCTGACTGGTTCGAGGGCCAGTTGGCCGGCTTGGCGGGCGATGGCGCGCGGCAGTATATCGAGGGGCGTGGCCTGACGGCGGCGACCGTCGGGCGCTTCCATCTTGGATATGCGCCGGACCGGCGGGATATGATGAAGCAGACCCTGTTGTCCCGGGGCCTGGAGGAATCCCAGTTGATCGAGGCGGGCTTGCTGATCGCGCCCGAGGATGGCGGCGAGAGCTATGATCGGTTCCGCAACCGCCTGATGTTCCCCATCACCGATGCCAGGGAACGGATCGTGGCCTTCGGTGGCCGGGCCCTGGGCGAGCAGCGGGCGAAATACCTGAATTCGCCGGAGACGCCGATCTTTCACAAGGGCGATCTGCTTTACAATCTGGCCAATGCGCGCAAGCCGGCCCGCGACGGCGACACCCTGGTGGTGGTGGAAGGCTATATGGACGTTATCGCCCTGGATCAGGCCGGCCTGCCCTTCGCCGTGGCGCCCCTGGGCACGGCGCTGACGGAAAATCAGATGACCGGCCTGTGGCGTCTGGTGGCCGAACCGGTGCTGTGTTTCGATGGCGATGCCGCCGGCCAGCGCGCCGCCCAGCGTGGCGCCCAGCGTGCCCTGTCGCTGCTGCAACCGGGCCATTCCCTGAAATTTGTCGCCCTGCCGGCGGGCGAGGACCCGGATAGTCTGGTCCGGGCCAAGGGGACTTCCGCATTTACGGATTTACTGGCCGGCGCGGTGCCCCTGTCGGAAATGCTTTGGCGCATGCAGGTGCAGGGCAAGAACCTGGAAACGCCGGAACAGCGCGCCGGTTTGCGCAAGGATCTGCGTGGTTTGGTTGGCGAAATCACCGACGGCACGGTACGGGCCTATTACGGCGAACATTTCAAGGAACGGCTGGAAACGGCATTTGCGCCGGCGCGATCGAATGCGCCCGGTGTCGGGGTTCGGCCGCCCCACCGTACCAAGCCGGGATGGCGCCGTGGGCCGCTCTATTCGCCGCCGATCCCGGCCCACAAGGGGCTGGGCCGGGGCCGGGATATAGATACCCAGCCCCGTGAACGCCTTCTGATCGCGGCTTTGTTAAACCATCCGGACCTTATTCACGAGGTTTTTGAAGACGTTGGACAATTACACTTATCCTCTCCGGCGCTTGACAACATCCGCACCGTGATAATAGAAAAGGCAACTTCCGGCGTGCCCCTTGACCTTGAAGGCCTTAGTGACAATTTCCATAGTGGTGCAATGGCTGATGCCAGCACTAAGCTATTGGCGGAATTGACAGGCCCAGGTACAGCGAAACTTGAACCGTTCGCGCGTCCGGATGCAACGTTGGCAGAGGCCGTAAAGGGTTGGACGAGACTTTTTGGATTTCATCGACTAGAGGACCTGCGTCGCGAGGCGAAGGAAGCGGAAGCTGATTATCTCCGTGACCTTGAGCAAGTTGTGGATGACAAAGGCAGCGAGATGACTTCAGAAAAGTTTGCGCGTCTTATTTCTTTGAAGAAGGATCTTGAGTTGGCTGAAATAAGCTTCAGTCGCGAAGATTTATTATAGGTTCGTTGCGCCGTACGCAATTATGGGGCTTTGAATTTAGAAAATTTGAACGTTTTTGGTGGCAATATATTGTGCCGGCATCGCACCCGGGCACGCAAATAGGCGGACATTCATGGCGAAAGCACAGGTAGCGGAAAAAACAGAACGGGAAGAAGGCGGCGACCGGCCGCTTATCGACTCCCAGGCCGAGGCCAACCTGAAAAAACTGATCGCGCAGGGCAAAGAGCGCGGCTACATCACCTATGACGAGTTGAACGAGGCTTTGCCTCAGGAACAGGTCTCGTCCGAGCAGATCGAGGACTTCATGACCTTGCTCTCGGAAATGGGTGTCAACCTGATCGAGGCGGACGACGCCGAGGAACAGAACGCCAATAGCGCCAACGGCAGCGCAGCCGCCGAGACGGAGAGCGAGGAAGGCGAGCCGGCGGAGACGACGGAGCTGGTTGCCGCCAAGAGCACGGAAGTCGCCACCAAGCCGGCGGCGAAATCCGAGACCCTGGAACGCACCGACGATCCCGTGCGCATGTATCTGCGCGAAATGGGCAGCGTCGAACTGCTCTCCCGCGAGGGCGAAATCGCTATTGCCAAGCGGATCGAAGCCGGGCGCGAGGCGATGATCGCCGGAATTTGCGAAAGCCCCCTGACGATCCGCGCCGTGATCGAATGGCACGATATGCTGATGGCCGGCAATGTGCTGTTGCGCGACATCATCGATCTGGATGCCACTTATGGCGCCGGACCGGATGGCAAGAAAAACCAGGGCATGGCCGCACACACCTTGACCGGCGCCAATGGCGCCGCCGCTACCAATGGCGCCGCCGCCACCAACGGTGCCGCCGCGCCGGCCGCGGCCGCCGCCAATGGCGCCGCCGCCCCCGCCGCCAACGACGACGACAGCGCCGCGGGTGACAGCAACGAGGACGCGGAAAAAAAGGACGACGACGACGACGAGGAGGAGGATACGACGCTATCCCTCTCGGCCATGGAAGAGGCCCTGAAGCCCTCCGTGATCGAAACCTTCGAGAAGATCGCCAAGGTCTATAAGCGCTTTAAGAAGGTGCAGGATCTGCGCGTCGAAGCCGCCCTGAAGCACCAGGAACTGACCGCGGCCCAGGAAAAGCGTTACCTCAAGCTGCACGAGGAGCTGATCGCCTTGGTCACGGCGGTGCACCTCAACAACAACCGGATCGAGGCCCTGGTCGATCAGTTGTACGGTATTAACCGCCGCCTGATCGGCCTGGAAGGCCGGCTGTTGCGCCTGGCGGAATCCCGCCGGGTGCCGCGCCTGGAATTCCTCAAGCATTATCAGGGCCATGAAACCGATCCGCGCTGGGTTTCCCGCGTGCGCCGCCTGAAAGGTAAGGGCTGGGCCGAATTCGCCACCAAGGAGCGGGACGAGATCAAGACCATCCGTGGCGGCATCTCCACCGTTGCCTCCGAGACCGGCCTGCCGATCCCGGAATACAAGCGCATCGTCGCCACCGTGCAAAAGGGCGAACGGGAGGCGCGCCAGGCCAAGAAGGAAATGGTCGAGGCCAACCTGCGCCTGGTGATCTCCATTGCCAAGAAATACACCAACCGCGGCCTGCAGTTCCTGGATCTGATCCAGGAGGGCAACATCGGCCTGATGAAGGCGGTGGACAAGTTCGAATACCGCCGGGGTTACAAATTCTCCACCTACGCCACTTGGTGGATCCGTCAGGCGATCACCCGCTCGATCGCCGATCAGGCCCGCACCATCCGCATTCCGGTGCATATGATCGAGACCATCAACAAGCTGGTCCGGACCTCGCGCCAGATGCTGCATGAGATCGGCCGCGAGCCGACGCCCGAGGAACTTGCCGAGAAGCTGGGCATGCCGCTGGAAAAAGTGCGCAAGGTGATGAAGATCGCCAAGGAGCCGATTTCCCTGGAAACCCCGATTGGCGACGAGGAAGATTCGCACCTGGGTGATTTCATCGAGGACAAGAACGCCATCCTGCCCGTCGACGCGGCGATCCATTCCAACCTGCGCGAGACCACGACGCGGGTGCTGGCCTCGTTGACGCCCCGGGAAGAGCGCGTGCTGCGCATGCGTTTCGGCATAGGCATGAACACCGATCACACCTTGGAAGAGGTCGGCCAGCAGTTCTCGGTCACCCGCGAACGCATCCGGCAGATCGAGGCCAAGGCCCTGCGCAAGCTGAAACACCCCTCGCGCTCGCGCAAACTGCGCAGCTTCCTCGATACGTGATATAGACATCTGCCTTGCCGGCCCGCGCCCCCACCCGGCCACCCAATAAGGATATTCCCGTGGGTGGCCCATGAAACTATTGGCCGGGGGAGTGGGCTGGTGATGCCACAGCGCGAGTGTCATAGAGTTACGGGCCTGTAGCTCAGTTGGTTAGAGCCGGCCGCTCATAACGGTCTGGTCGCTGGTTCGAGTCCAGCCGGGCCCACCACTCCCTTTTTTTCCAGGACCTTCCGCCATACGCCGATCCGGATTTCGCGATGGCTTGCATTGTCGGGGCCGGGGGCATCTAATTGAGCTGATGGGTGGCGGCCGAAAATCTTTCGGCGGCTGCGTTTCCTGGCGTCCCTTGGCGGCGGGTAAATTGGGAACACGGGAAAGGAACCTGATATGAAAATCTACTTCGCGCCCAATTCGCGCGCCGTGCGGATTGTTTGGCTGTTTGAGGAGCTTGGCCTGCCGTATGAGTTGGAGAGCTTCAAGCTGGGCGAAAAGCGCATGCGCTCGGGCGAATATCTCGATGTCCATCCCATGGGCCGGGTGCCGGCGTTGGAAGACGGCGATGTGACGATTTTCGAATCCGGTGCCATCGTCGAATATGTCCTGGCGAAATACGGCGAGGGGCGGATGCGGCCCGATCAAGATTCGCCCGCCTTCGCCGATTATCTGCAATGGCTGCACTATGCCGAGGGCATGTTGATGCCGCCCGTCAACACCATCGTCGTGGAGACCATGTTCCTGCCGGAGGAAAAGCGCAATCCGGTCAATGTGGAACGGGCGGTTAAGCTGCTGGGCCGGATGTTGAGCGCGGTCGATCAGGCCTTGGAAGGGCGGGACTATCTGGCCGGCGCGTTCTCCGGCGCCGATATCATGAGCGGCCACGCCACCCTGGTCTCGACCCGGCTGGGCGCGGATATCGCCGACAAGCCGAATGTCGCGGCCTATGTGGAACGGCTGCAGGCGCGCCCGGCGTTGCAAAAGGCCCTGTCGCTGTAGCGTGTCGCTCACGCTGGTGCGCCAAGGCGCCCCGCTCCTCGGAGGACGATGGGGCGGCGGCGCATTGGCGCCGGGCCGGATGGGCGGCTATTCGGCGGCGGCCTTGGCGAAGAACTCCACCGCCGGAACCGGGCGGCCGAAATAGTAGCCCTGGGCGTTGCCGCAACCGGCTTGGCGCAGATGGTCGGCCTGGGCGGCTTCCTCCACGCCTTCGGCGATCACCTCTAGATTGAGGCTCTGACCCAGGCTGATGATGGCGGAGGCGATCGCGGCGTCTTCAGGGTTGAGCAGGATATCCTGAACGAAGGAACGGTCGATCTTCAGCGCCTGGACAGGGAATTTCTTCAAATAGGCCAGCGACGAGAAGCCGGTGCCGAAATCGTCGATCGACAGGCTGACGCCAACGTCCCGCAGGCGGCCCATGACGGCGATCGCCTTGTCCATGTCCGTCATCACCGCGCTTTCGGTGATTTCCAGCTCCAACTGCTCCGGCTGCAGGCCGGTCTCGGCCAGCACCGCCTTGACCTTGTCCAACAGATTATTGGCCATGAACTCGACGGCCGAGAGATTCACCGCGACCTTGATCGTGGGCTGGCCCGCTTCCGTCCAGGCCCGCGCCTGGCTGCATGCCATACGCAGCACCAAATGCCCGATATCTCGGATCATGCCGGTGTTCTCGGCCAGGGGGATAAACTCCATCGGCGGCACCGTGCCCCGGTCGGGATGGTTCCAGCGGACCAGCGCCTCGGCGCCATAGACGACGCCGTCGGTCAGGCGCAACTGGGGCTGATAGAGCAGGCTGAAGGCTTCATCGACGATCGCCTGGCGCAGATCCTCTTCCAGGGCCTTGCGCCGGTGCACTTCCTCATCCATGGCCATGTCGAAAAAGCGAAAACAATTTCGCCCGCCGGCCTTGGCGTGATGCAGCGCCATGTCGGCGAACTTGATCAGGCGGTCGGACTGATCGGTGTCGTCGGGACACAGCGTGATCCCGATCGAAGCCGAGGTATGAATGCGCTCGCCTTCCAGCAGGAATGGCTCCGCGATGGTATCGACAATACGCCCCGCCAGGGTAAGAACCATGTTGGCGTCGTCAAGATCGTTGCAAATGATGGCGAATTCATCGCCGCCCAGGCGCGCCACCGTGTCGGTCAGCCGGGTGCATTTATGCAGGCGTTCGGACACCGTCCGCAGTAGCTGATCGCCGGCCGCATGACCCATGGTGTCGTTGATGTCCTTGAAATTGTCCACATCCAGAAACAGCAGCGCGATCCGCTTTCCGGTTCTTTGCGCCAGTGCGAGTGACTGTCGCAGGCGGTCCTGGAACAAGGTTCGGTTCGGCAACCCGGTCAGATTGTCATGATGCGCCAGGTGTTCGATCATGACGTCGGATTTCCTGCCTTCGGAGACATCCATCAGGCTCAGCAATATGCTGCCGTCGTGACCACCACGGCGCACGAGCGGCGCGCCGGAAACAAACAGATGCTTTTCCTGGCCCGAAACCGGCCCAATGATGGTGCATTCCAAATCCCGTGCTTCACCGCCGCGCCAGGCCTGCTTCAACGCCTCCAGGTGGGGCCGTTCGCCCGGTAGCACAAGGTCTTCCAGCGTTATCGTCTTTCGGTTCTTGATCTCGCCGATCTCCAGGATCTCGGCCGCCGAGGGATTGAGAAAAGCCGTCTTGTCGTCGGGACCCAGAAGCCATAGGCCTATTTTGCTGTGTTCGGCCAGACGGCGAAGGCGTTGTTCGCCATCCTTGGCCGCCAGCAGGGCTTCCTCCAACTCGGACTTGGCCGTGGCCAGCTCTTCCGTCAGCCTGGCATTGGCGTTGCTCTGCGCTTCGGCCCGCTCGACGGCATCGCGCTGCCACAGAATACCGCGGATCAGTTCGTCGTTGCTGTTACGCAAATTCTGCTCGGCCCGTATGCGGCTGCCGGCGTGATGGCGGATGCGTTGCATCAGGGCCGGTGTCAGGTCCTCCAGGGCAATACAATCGACAGCGCCATTATCGACAATGTCCGCTGCAAATGCCGGCGATGCGGCGTGGGTGATCAGAATGTAGGGAATTTTCCGGCTGACGGTGCAGGCTTCGCGCACGGCGTCCAATCCTTGCCCGCCAAACGCGGTATCAAGGAAAATTGCCAGATCGTGGGCGCCGGTCGCCAATTCAACAAGCGCCGCGTCGCCGGGATCACACCATCGAAGATCGCTGTTCCCGCCGTAGCATTGCCGTAGTAGTTCGTCCAGTTGGGGCTTGCGGGGGTCGCGGAAATCAATGATCAGGACGCGCGGTGACACACCCCCGATCCGGGGGGCATCCGCGACTTCCAGCATTGGTGAAGGCAATGTATCCACGCCTGCCCGCAATTCCGACAATTATCTCCAACCGGAACGATAACCAAAGAGTCTGATTAAACGGTAAACGAGTAGAAGATTGAAGCAGCCCTAATTGCCCGCAGATTTGGTGCGGTTTTGGCACCTGGCGGTGTCCGCCACCTTTGAATGTCCTAAACCTGGGGAAAATTTACAGCTATTGTATCACCACATCATCGCCGTGGTTTCGGCGGCATATTGCTCACCTTGCCCGCAACGGAGTGCCAGGACATGCCAGAAACGGTTTCGTATCCCGACTATGAATTCATCCGGGTATTGGTCGGCGAAGGCGGCGAAGGCATTGGGCGCTTGGTCCTCAACCGTCCGCACGTCTTGAATGCGCTGATCCCTGAAATGTTGGGTGAGATGATCCACGCCCTGGATTTGATGGAGTCTGATGATCAGGTGCGCGCGCTTTTGCTCAGCGGCGCCGGGCGCGCATTCTCGGCCGGCGGAGACGCCGGTTTCCTGGAGAAATTGAGCGATTACCGGCCATTTGAAGTCAAGGACACGGTGTATGCCTATTTCGGCAAGGCGGTTCGGAACCTGAAGCTGTTTCCGAAGCCGACGGTTGCGGCGGTCAACGGGGCGGCATCCGGTGCCGGTTTCGAGATCGCCCTGGCTTGTGATTTTCGCATCGCATCGAGTGCTGCGATGTTCCATCAGACCTGGATCCATCTCGGCCTGATCTCGCCCTTGGGCGGGATGTATCTGCTGCCGCGATTGGTTGGCATGGCCAGGGCTAATGAAATCCTCATGCTGGGCCGGCGGGTCGATGGCGGGGAGGCGGCCGAAATGGGGCTGGTCAATGAAATGGTCGCGGCGGAGGAATTGGACGCGGCGGCGGATGAATTGGTGCGCCGTCTGGCGGACGGGCCGCCGTTGGCGTTGCGGGCCATGAAAGAGGGCATCCGACGAGGTATGGAATCAACGCTCGCCGCGGAATGGGAGCATAATGTCTACGTCCAAGGCATGCTGATCGACAGCGACGATTATTCCGAGGGCGTGCAGGCGATGTTACAAAAGCGCAAGGCAAATTTTGCGGGCAGGTAATACGACCTCTGTTCAACCCGTCCCATTAACCATTTGCTAATTGAAAAACCATAGTATTCGAGCCGCTAGACCGCCAATTTGTTGGCGCGGTTGAAGGACGAGACGGGAAACATGGTTACGCCTTTTCGGCGCATTTTAATTGCCCTGCGAAATCTTGCCGCGGGCCGTGACGCGGGCTCTTATGAGAGTCTGCGCGATTTTGCGCGTACCGATGTTGACGTCGAGATCATGATATTCCTTGACGGCCAAAGTGTCGCCGGCCGGATGCGTGACGTCTCCATATCCGGCGCGATGCTGGAATCCGAGCTTGAATTCAGGGTCGGCGCGGTCCTGGAATTGGAACTGCCCAGCATTCCCGGCCGGGTCGGCGCCAAGGTCATGCGTCTGACCGATGGCGGTGCCGGCGTCCGGTTTTCAAATCATAGCACTGGCGTATTGATTGCCGGTTGGAGCCGGGGCACCACCGTGGCACCCGGTACGACGTCCTTGGACCCGCGCGCGGGGTGAGGGCGGGATCATGGCGGATATCTTGAAAGCCCCCATCAGACCGGGTTTCGGCAGCAAGCTAAAGGCTTGGTGGAATGGTGACGAGCCGAGGCCAGTGCTCAGGAATGGGGCGGTGAGGCAACAGAAAGAAGTTGAGGTGGAGACGTTCCCCGCACCAAGCGGTGTCGCGGAATGGACGCCGCAGCGCATTGCTTCGATCCAGCGGATTTACGGCGAAGGAATCGATGCTCCATCCAGCCAGGAACGTGCCCGGCAACTGGTCAATCCCATTGGCCTGAATGAACAGATGACGGTGCTTGATATCGGTGCCCGCCTCGGTACCGCCGCCCGCACCATCGCCAAGGAGACCGGCGCCTGGGTCGATGGCATTGAAAATCATGATACCCTGGTGGAAGAAGCGGTACGCCTTTCCGCCAAGGAAGGCCTGGTCAAGAAAGCAGTGATCAGGAAGCTGGACTTGGCTGATCACGAGGTTCGGGAGCACAAGCGCGATGCCATTATCGTGCGCGAGGCCCTGCATCAGATTTCGGACCGGGAACGCCTGTTCAAGACCTTGACCGAACTGCTGAAGCCCAGCAGTCATTTGCTGATTACCGAATTTCTCATGGTTCCCGGCAAGGGCCAGGAGGAGCGGGCGGAATGGAGTGCGCTGCACCGCGCGACACCCATGTTGTTTCAATTGGACGAGATCCGCGAAGGTATGAACAAGGTCGGTTTCGACATTCGCGTCGCCAAGGACGAGACGAAATCCTATAGATCCATGCTGTTGAACGATGTCCGGCGCTTTGCCGGAACCCTCCTAAAGGAACCCGTGCCGCGTCCGATGCAGGAATGGGTGATGTGGGAGGTGGAGTACTGGGCCCGCACTTATCATGCCCTGGAAGCGGGCGGCATCACGATGCACCGCATCCATGCCGTCACCCCCATGGCGGATCCGACTAAGAACTAATACGCCGCTCATAGCCCCATTTGCGCCAGGATGGCGGGCAGCACCGGGCCGTCCATATCGCCCATCGCGGAAGTCATGTCGAAATGATCGGCGCCGGGGACTTCCATGTACACCGCGCCGATGCCGTTGGCCTGGCACAGATCCACGTAAGTCCGGGTCTGCTTGATCCACTCCGCCGTCTCGGCCCCACCCACGGGGACGACGAGGGGCAGGTCCCGGCGCGGCGGATTGCGCAGGGGCGAAACCGTATCCACCATATCCGCGGTCAATTGAATGGCTTCGTTGACGGATATGCCCAGCACCGGTTCCGGGTCGTAAACGCCGGTCAGCAGCGCCGCGCCCTTGATCAGATCGTCCGGCAGGCCGTCCGCCCGCCAGTCATGGGCCAGCATCATGGCGCCCAGATGGGCCCCGGCGGAATTGCCGGAGATGAAAATACGTGCCGGATCGCCGCCCCATTCGGCGATGTTTGCGTGCGTCCAGCTTAGGGCACGGACCATTTCGGCGATAATCTCGGGCAGGGTGACGTTGGGGCAAAGGTCGTAATTGACGATGACGACGCAGGCCCCGGCGGCGGTCAACGGTTCGGCCAGGAAGCTGACGTCGGATTTGTCCTGGGCCCGCCAATAGCCGCCATGGATATAGAATTGTACCGGCGCCGCTTCCCCTTCGGCCGGAAATATGTCGAGCACTTCCAGCGGCCCCGGGCCATAGCGCAGATCGTAGGTCCCCTCGATCCGGCAGCGCGCCTCGGCCGATGCCGTAACCCGGGCGTCGATCTTGCCCTGATGATCGGGCACCGCCTGGCGTGGATTATATTGACGCTCAAAATCCTCGATCGAATAACCGCGCCGGTCTATTTCCGTCATCTTGATCACCTCACCGCAAAATTACGCAAAGGCCTGCAATCCGGTCATGGCCCGGCCCAGGATCAGAGCGTGGATGTCGTGGGTACCCTCGTAGGTATTCACGGTCTCCAAATTCACCATGTGACGCATGATATGATATTCGTCCGAGATGCCGTTGGCGCCGTGCATGTCGCGGGCGGTACGGGCGATGTCCAGGGCCTTGCCGCAGCAGTTGCGCTTGATGATGGAAATCATTTCCGGCGCCGCCCGGTGTTCATCGATCAAACGGCCGACGCGCAGGCAGGATTGCAGGCCGAGCGAGATTTCCGTTTGCATATCGGCCAGTTTTTTCTGCACCAACTGGGTCGCGGCCAGGGGCCGGCGGAATTGTTTGCGGTCCATTGTATAGTTCAACGCGCCCTGCCAGCAGAATTCGGCCGCTCCCATGACGCCCCAGGCGATGCCATAGCGGGCCCGGTTCAAACAACCGAAGGGGCCGGACAGGCCCTTGGCCTCGGGCAGATAGTTTTCATCCGGCACGAAGACGTCCTCCAGCGCGATGCTGCCCGTGATCGACGCCTTCAGGCTCAATTTGCCCTCGATCTTCGGCGTCGAGAAGCCCTTGAAACCCCGCTCCACCAGGTAGCCGCGGATATCGCCATTGTCATCCTTGGCCCAGACCACGGCGACATCGGCTATCGGCGAATTGGTGATCCACATCTTGGCGCCGTTCAGGATCCAGCCGCCATCGACCTTCTTGGCCTTGGTTACCATGGAACCGGGGTCGGAACCGTGATCTGGCTCCGTCAGGCCGAAACAGCCGACGAATTCGCCCGTGGCCAGCTTGGGCAGGAACCTCTGTTTCTGCTCTTCGCTGCCGTAGGCATTTATGGGATGCATCACCAGGCTGGATTGCACGGAGGCGGCGGAGCGGTAACCGCTGTCCACGCGTTCGACCTCCCGCGCGATAAGGCCGTAGCAGACATAACTGACGCCGGCGCAGCCATAGCCCTCGATGGTTGAACCAAGAAGTCCCAGCTCCCCCATTTCGTTCATGATTTCGCGATGGAACTTTTCCTGCCGGGTGGCCTCGATAATCCGGGGCATCAGCTTGTCCTGGCAATAGTCGCGGGCACTGTCGCGGACCAGCTTTTCCTCTTCGTTGAGCTGATCATCCAGCAAAAAGGGGTCATCCCAGGCGAATGACCCGGTTGCGAGATAATCCGTCTGGCTTTTTGCCCGATCCGAGGTCATATGCCTGAACTCCTTATGTAATGCCGCCAATATGGCCGAAATGCGCGCTGCCGCCTTATTAGCCAAGGATTGCCGCCACGACAACCGCCCAGGGCCCCGGACGGCAAGTAAATGCTGCCTGCGGCAAAACGTCCAAATTACCAAAAAATGCCCGAAAAAGCCTTGGCTAGGGACCGTTTCGCGTGGTTAATACTTCGGAAATCGGTTTAGTTGATACTGATCAAGTGCGCCACCGGTTGGGAACGGTATAGTCTGGCGCAAAGGGGATCGACCATGGACTATGATAAAATATTTGCCGACCGACTGAGTGAACTCCGCAACGAGGGGCGCTATCGCGTCTTTGCCGAGTTGGAGCGTCATGCCGGCAACTTCCCGAAAGCAACCCGACACTATGACGGCGGACAACAGGACGTCACGGTCTGGTGTTCAAATGATTATTTGGGCCAAGGACAGAGCAAGGATGTTCTGGCCGCCATGCATACGGCACTGGATAAGGTCGGCGCCGGCTCGGGCGGTACCCGCAATATCTCGGGCACCAATCATTATCATGTGCTGCTGGAACGGGAACTGGCGGACCTGCACGGCAAGGAAGCGGCCTTGCTGTTCACCTCGGGCTACATTTCCAACGAAGCGACCCTGTCGACCCTGGTCAAGGCGCTGCCGGGCCTGATCATTTTCTCTGATGCCCTGAACCATGCCTCGATGATCGACGGCATCCGCCATGGCGGCGGTCCGAAACAGATCTGGCGCCATAACGATACCGAGCATCTGACCGAATTGCTGGCTAATGCCGATCCAAATGCGCCGAAGATCGTGGCCTTTGAATCCGTCTATTCCATGGATGGCGATATCGCGCCGATCGGCGAGATTTGTGCCATTGCCAAGAAGTATGGCGCGCTGACCTATCTCGATGAAGTTCATGCCGTTGGCATGTACGGGCCCCGCGGCGGCGGCGTGGCCGAGCGCGATGGCGTGATGGATCAACTGGACATCATCGAAGGCACCCTGGCCAAGGCAATTGGCGTGATGGGCGGTTATATCACCGCCTCCAGGGATCTGGTCGATGTCATCCGCAGCTACGCCTCCTCGTTCATCTTCACGACTTCGATCGCGCCGGCGATCGCGGCCGGCGCCCTGACCTCGGTGCGCCATCTGAAGACCTCGGATGCGGAGCGGCAACGGCATCAGGAACGGGCCGCGACCCTGAAGGCCCTGTTCGCGGAGGCCGAGTTGCCCCTGATGGCCTCGGTCAGCCATATCGTGCCCTTGATGGTCGGCGATGCCGCCCTGTGCAAACAGGTCTCCGATGAATTGCTGGATGAATTCGGCATTTATGTGCAGCCCATCAACTACCCCACCGTGCCGCGTGGGACGGAGCGCCTGCGCTTTACCCCGACGCCGTTCCATGACGATGTCATGATGGCGGAACTGGTGGACGCATTGAAAACGGTTTGGGCGCGGCTGCATCTGCGCCGCGCCGCATAGGGCGGACCCGGTCAAGACCTTCCGGTCGGGACAGTGGCGGCAAAACCAACGGGCGCGGGGCGCAGCTATCTGGTGGAGTTTCAGTCCATCGGAAATTCCGTCAAAGTCTCGGCGCTTGATCCGGTAACCCTGGTCGAAGTTTCCATCGTCGGCCCATCGACGGCCTCCGAAGCCGAGTTGTCGGCCTTGGCGGTGCGGAAACTGGAATACATGCTGCGCAAACAGACCGGCGCCCCCGATAAGCGGCCAGGTATCAAAGCGTAGGGTTTGCCGCAAACAAGTATCCTGGCGGGCAAATTTCTCCTGTTGTTGAAATTGGTATGACGGGCGCGGCCCCATGCACTATCTTGTGGCCACAATCCTGTCGGCTGAAGGGGCGGTCCTGCCTTGTGGGTGCAATAACAATGAAGACAATCAGAATTGTTCTTCTCGGCGTCGCCGCCGTCCTGGGTCTGGCCGCCGCCGCCGAGGCGGAAATCGTCATCGCCACCGCCGGGCCGATCACCGGCCCCTTTGCCGTCTACGGCGAACAGATGAAACGCGGGGCGGAGCGGGCGGTCGCCGATATCAACGCCAAGGGCGGTGTGCTGGGGCAAAAGGTCAAGATCGTGATCGGTGACGACCGCTGCGATCCGAAACAGGCCATTGCCGTGGCCAAATCCATGCTCAACCAGGGCGTCAGCTTCATGGCCGGGCATTTCTGTTCCGGCGCGTCCATTTCCGCCGCCGATATCTATAACGAAGAAGGCATCCTGCAGATATCGCCGGCCTCGACCAATCCCGCTCTGACCGAACGCGGCTATGACAACGTATACCGCGTTTGCGGCCGCGATGATCAGCAGGGAACCATCGCGGGCGGTCTCCTGGCTGACAAGTTCGGCGGCAAGAAAATTGCCATCGCGCACGACAAGCGGCGCTATTCGAAGAGCTTGGCGGATGCCGCGAAGACGCAGCTTAACGCGCGCGGCATTAACGAGGAAGTGTACACCACCATCAAGCCCGGACGGAAAGACTACAGCGCCTTCGTCAACAAAATGGAGAAAGAGCGGATTGATGTCCTCTATTACGGTGGTTATCACCGGGAGGCCGGTCTGATCGTACGGCAGATGCGGGCGCGCCGCTTGTCGACGATATTGGTTTCCGGTGACGATCTGGCGACAAAGAAATACTGGGCCATTACCGGCGCGGCGGGGGAGGGCACGTTGATGACCTTTCCGCCCGACCCGCGCGTATCCGCCAGCGGCAAATCAGTGGCCACCGGTTTGCGCAAGGCGGGATTCGATCCGGCCGGTTTCACCTTGCATGCCTATGCGGCGGTTCAGGTCTGGGCCCAGGCCGTGGCGAAGGCCGGCAGCCTGGACTTGAATAAGGTGATCAAGTCCTTGAATTCCAACAACTTCCAAACGGTTCTGGGCCAGATCGCCTTCAACGGTAACGGCGATATCAAGCAACCCGCCTATGTTTGGTATGAATGGAGCAAGGGCAAGTACGCGGTGCGGCCTTAGCGGTCTGGTCCGGGCTAATTGTTGCCACGCGGCCGGCCCAGACCAATTTGCTTGGCGAAATTGGAGCGTACGGAGGAATAGCTCGGTGCGACCATGGGATAATCCGATGCCAGCCCCCATTTCCGCCGGTATTCATCCGGCGTCAAGTTGTAGCGCGTGCGTAAATAACGTTTTAGCATCTTCAATTTCTTGCCATCCTCCAGACACACGAGATAGTCGTGCTGGATTGACCGGCGAATGGGCACGGCGGGCTTTTGCGCTTTTTTCTTGGCCTCTTCGGCGGAATCCTTGCCCAGACCAAGCAGCGCGCCGTGTACTGTTTGAATTAGTGTCGGCAGCTCCGCGTTGGGCAAACTATTGTAGCTAACGTATGCGGATACGACGTCAGTAACGATTCGCCGCAGCTCATCATTCGACATGTCGCCATCTGAATTGTGATCCATTGTTTTGGTCCATGGGTCATTGTGCGCAATTATTTGTGATGATAAATCTAAATTGTCAATATACTGTGAATTTTTGATGAATTACTAAGGTTATTCCGAATTTTTATTTTGAGATTCTCTAATCTTTCGAGCGGCGGAATTGTTCTCGCGGCTGCCGCGGTTGGGCCCGGATTTCTAACGGGTTTGCCCTTTCTCGTGCCCTGATGCGTTGGCACTGACATCTACATATGGTATGCAGGCGCTCGCAAAAGCCGATTGCCCAGGCTGCTGGCGCAAGCCGAATAGCATTTCGAAGACGACTGTTACGAGAATTACCGATACCAGGGGGATCAATGAATGTCGCCAACCAGTACCCTAATGGCGTTGCCCGCCGAGAACGCGTTTTTCACTCAGGATGGCGTTGACCGTGATCCCGAAATTTTTGCCTCCCTGGCGGATGAATTGCATCGCCAGCAGAACCAAATTGAACTGATCGCCTCGGAAAACATCGTTTCCCGCGCCGTGCTGCAGGCCCAGGGCTCGATCCTGACGAACAAGTATGCCGAGGGGTATCCGGGCCGGCGCTATTATGGCGGCTGTGAATACGTGGATGTGGTGGAACAGTTGGCGATTGACCGGGCCAAGGAATTGTTCGGCTGCGGCTTTGCCAATGTGCAGCCGCATTCAGGCTCCCAGGCCAATCAGGCGGCTTTCATGGCGATCCTGAAGCCAGGCGATACGGTAATGGGCATGTCGTTGGCGGCGGGCGGTCATTTGACCCACGGCGCGCCGCCCAATCAATCGGGGAAATGGTTCAAGGCGGTGCAATACGGCGTTCGCCTGCAGGATGCCCGGATCGACCTGGATGAGGTCGAGAAGCTGGCCAAGGAGCACCAACCGAAGCTGATTGTCGTCGGTGGTTCGGCCTATCCGCGGTTCATCGATTTCGACGCCTTCCGCCAAATCGCCGATGATGTCGGAGCCAAGCTGATGGTCGACATGGCTCATTTCGCCGGCCTTGTCGCCGGCGGCTGCCATCCTTCACCGGTGCCCATCGCCGATGTCGTCACCACGACAACCCACAAGACCTTGCGCGGCGCCCGTGGCGGCATGGTTCTGACCAACGACGGTGCCCTGGCGAAGAAGGTCAATTCAGCGATGTTTCCCGGTCTTCAGGGCGGCCCGTTGCTGCATGCCATTGCCGGTAAGGCCGTCGCCTTCAAGGAGGCCATGTCGCCCGAGTTCAAGGCCTATGCCGCGGCGGTCGTGGCGAATGCCCAGGCCCTTGCGGCGGTGTTGCAAGGCCGTGGCCTGGATATCGTTTCGGGCGGTACGGACACGCATCTAATGCTGGTTGATTTGCGTCCCAAGGGCCTGACCGGCAATATTGCCGAGGATGCCATGGAACGGGCCGGGATCACCTGTAACAAGAACGGCGTGCCTTTCGATCCGGAGAAGCCGACCGTGACATCCGGCGTCCGCCTTGGCTCTCCGGCGGCGACGACCAGGGGGTTCGGCGTCCAGGAGTTCGAGATGGTCGGCAATCTGATCGCCGATGTCTTGGATGGTCTGGCCGCGAACGGCGTTGACGGCAATGCCGGGGTCGAGGCGGAAGTGCGCGCCAAGGTCGAGAATTTGTGCGCGGCGTTTCCGATTTATTGAATGATGAGCTGAAATTTTCCGGGACTAGGCCGGCATTTTTCTAACAAGGATAAAAGTCTCCGATGCGTTGCCCATTTTGCGGTCATAATGATACCCAGGTTAAGGATTCCCGCCCCACGGAGGATAATGCCGCAATCCGCCGGCGGCGTTTTTGCGCCGATTGCGGGTCCCGCTTTACCACCTTCGAACGCGTGCAGCTTCGGGATCTGATGATCCTGAAAAAGAACGGCCAACGGGTGGCCTTCGACCGCGACAAGCTGATCCGGTCGATCCAATTGGCGACGCGGAAACGTCCCGTCGACGAGGAACGGGTGGAGCGGGTCGTGAACGGCATCCAACGCCGTCTGGAGAGCTCGGGCGAGAACGAGATCCGCTCGGAAGCGGTCGGCGAACTGGTGATGGAGGCTTTGTCGAACCTAGATCCGGTGGCCTACGTGCGCTTTGCCTCCGTCTACAGGAACTTCCGCGAGGCCCGCGATTTCGAGGACTTCGTCGGCCAGATCGGTGGTGACGAGGAGATTGAAGACGATTGATGCGGCCCCGCCAGAACATGCCTCCTACCGCTCAGACGACGATTATCTAGCTCTGTCTCTGGCGCTCGCCGCGCGTGGTCTGGGCAATGTTTGGCCGAACCCGGCAGTGGGCTGTGTCGTGGAACGGGATGGTATCATCGTTGGCCGTGGCTGGACCCAGGTCGGCGGTCGTCCTCACGCTGAAACGATGGCCCTGCAACAGGCCGGAACCAGGGCCGCCGGCGCTACCGCCTATGTCAGTCTTGAACCCTGTGCCCATCATGGCCAGACGCCGCCCTGCGCCGAAGCCTTGATCGCCGCCGGTATCGCCCGCGTGGTCATCGCCGCGGCCGATCCCGACGGCAGGGTCGATGGCCGCGGGGCTGAAATGCTGCGTGCTGCCGGGATCAAGGTCGATTGGGCCGAGGCCGACATGGCGGCCGCCGCCGAGGCTCTGAATGCCGGTTTTCTATCAAAAACTCTAAGGCGGCGCCCCCTGGTGACCCTGAAGCTGGCCTCCACCCTGGATGGCCGGATTGCCACGGCGGGCGGTGAGAGCCAGTGGATTACCGGACCGGAAGCCCGGGCCCGGGGCCACCTTATGCGGGCGGAAAACGATGCAATCCTGGTCGGTATTGGCACCGCCCTGGCCGACGATCCGGAATTGACCTGCCGGCTGCCGGGCCTAGGCCCGCGCTCCCCGGTACGGGTGGTCCTCGACAGCCGGCTGCGCCTGCCCGCCGGCAGCCGCCTGGCCGGCGGCGCCCGCGAACATCCGCTGTGGCTGCTGACCGGTCCGGGACAGGGCAGCCAAACGCTGGAAGACAGCGGTGCGGAGATATTGACGGTTCCCTTGGGCGCCGATGATGGGATTGATCTTGCCGCCGCGTTGGCATGTCTGGCCGAACGCGGCATTACCCGGCTTCTGGTTGAGGGCGGCAGCGCCGTCACGACGGCCTTTCTGTCCGCGGGACTTGTTGATAATCTGGCGTGGTTTCGCGCCCCGGGGGTGATTGGGGGGGATGGTTTGCCGGTTTTTGGCGATCTGGATCTGACAGTGCTGGCGAACATGCCGCGCTTCAAATGTCAGACAATCGAGAGCTTGGGCGATGATGTACTGGAAAGCTACGTCCATCAGGCGTAAATAGGGGTATGTTTACTGGCATAGTCACAGATATCGGCCGGGTCGATCTGGTCGAACCCGCCGGCGATACAAGATTTGTCATCGCCTCGTCCTACGATAGCGCCTCGATCGCCATCGGCGCGTCGATCTGTTGTTCGGGCGTTTGCCTGACCGTGACCGACAAGGCGCCGGACTGGTTTTCCGTAACCGTATCGGCGGAAACCCTGGCCTGTACAAATCTGGCGGATTGGGCCGTGGGTACCGAGATCAATTTGGAGCGGGCCCTGAAGGTCGGTGACGAATTGGGCGGGCATATTGTCTCGGGCCATGTGGATGGCGTGGTGGAGATCGCCGATATTTCGGCGGACGGAGATTCACTGCGTTTCCGATTTTCCTTGCCAGATGATCTCGCACCCTATATCGCGCCGAAGGGATCGGTCTGCCTGAACGGCGTATCCCTGACCGTCAATGAAGTTGACGAGGCGGGATTTGGTATAAATATCATTCCCCATACCCAGGAAATGACTACTTTCGGCAAGGCCCAAGCGGGTGACCGGGTCAACCTGGAAATCGACGTGCTGGCCCGTTATGTGGCCCGTTTGGCGGAAAATTCGGCACAAAAGGAGACACTGTGAGCGACGTTATCGAGGAAGATCAGACTTATCTGTCGAGTATCGAGGATATTCTGGAAGATGCCCGGCAGGGCCGGATTTTCATTCTGGTCGACGATGAAGGCCGGGAGAACGAAGGCGATCTGATTGTTCCCGCCGCCATGGCGACGCCGGAAGCAATCAATTTCATGGCCCGCTACGGCCGCGGCCTGATCTGCCTGTCCCTGAATGGGGAGCGGGTGCAGAAACTGGGTCTGCCCCTGATGGCGCAGCGGAACGAATCCCGCCACGGCACCGCTTTCACGGTCTCGATCGAGGCGCGGCAGGGTATCTCGACCGGAATTTCCGCCGCCGACCGGGCCCGCACCGTCGCCGTCGCCATCGACCCCGATAGCGATGCCACGGATATTGCCACGCCGGGCCATATTTTTCCCCTGATGGCCCGCGACGGCGGCGTTCTTGTCCGTGCCGGCCACACGGAGGCGGCGGTTGATGTCGCGCGGATGTCCGGTTTGCCGGCCGCCGGCGTGATCTGCGAGATCATGAATGATGACGGCACCATGGCGCGGATGCCCGATCTGATTAAGTTCGCGCAGTTTCATGGTCTGAAAATCGGTACCATCGCCGATTTGATCGAATACCGGCGGCGCACCGAAACTTATGTGGAGCGTCGTGCCGAAGCGAATTTGGATTCCATTCACGGCGGTAAATTCCGCGCCATCGTCTATGTCAACAAGATCGCCTATTCCGAACATATCGCCCTTGTGAAGGGCGATGTATCGGCCCCGGGCCCGGTTCCGGTGCGCATGCATGCCCTTGATGTGTTAAGCGATGCCCTGGGCGACAAGGCGGGCAAGGCGGGGTTGCTGCAATCAGCCATGCGCCTGATCGCCGATGATGATCGCGGTGTCGTGGTGCTGATCCGCGAGGCGTTGCCGACGGCCGTTTCCGACCGGATCCGCCGCAAGGCGGGAGAGGACGTGCCGCATCAGGTGGAATTGCGCGATTATGGTATCGGCGCGCAAATCCTGTTCGACCTCGGCGTCCGGGAAATGGAACTGTTGACCAATTCCGATTATGACATCGTCGGCCTTGAAGGTTACGGCCTGACTGTCCATGGGACACGGCCCGTCCCCATTGAAGATCAGTAGACCCAAGGATAAGTAAACCCAGATGAGTGATGCACCCCATCTACTAATCGTCGAGGCACCCTATTACCAGCAAATCTCGGACGAGTTGGTGAAAGGGGCCATGGCGGCCCTGGATGCCGCCGGCGCGACCTACGATCGCCTGTCGGTGCCCGGTGCCTTTGAAATTCCAGCCGCCATTCGGATGAATATCAAGGCCATGGAGTTGGTTGGCGGCCGGCGCCGCTATGATGGCTATATTGCCCTGGGCTGCGTTATCCGTGGCGAGACCTCTCACTACGACTACGTCTGCAGTGAATGCGCCCGCGGTCTGATGAACCTGTCGCTGGACTATTCCATCGCGGTCGGTTTCGGCGTTCTGACCGTCGAAAATGAAGCTCAGGCTTGGGCCCGCGCCTCGCTGGATCAGGGCAACAAGGGTGGCAGCGTGGCGGAAGCGGCCATGCGGATGATCGAGGTGAAACGAGAATTCGGGTATTTCCCCCGATGAGCAAGCCGTCGCGCCAGGCGGCCAGCACCGCGAAGGCATCGGCCGGCGCGCGGCGCAGGGCCTCGCGCCTGGCGGCGGTGCAGGCCCTGTATCAGTTGATATTGAGTGGTGAGGAACTGGACGGCGCCAAGGTCGAAGATACGATTATCGAATTCCTGACCCATCGTCCGGGCGCCGAGCTACCGGAAGATGCCTACGCCGAAGTTGACGGCGATCTGTTTTCCGACCTGGTACGCGGCACGCACCGCCATCGCGAAGATCTGGTGACTATTCTTGATACTGTTTTGCCCCAGCGCTGGAAGTTCGTGCGCCTGGACCGCATTCTGGCCGAGGTTCTGGGCTGTGCCGCCTACGAATTGAAACATCGCCCGGACGTGCCGGTGGCGGTGATCATCAACGAATATGTTGAAATCACCAAGGCCTTCTACGAAGGCGACGAGCCTGGCTTTATCAACGGCGTGTTGCAGGAGGTGGCGCAGAACCTGCGCGCGGAGGAAGTCCTGGAGCACAGGAATGAGCGGGCGAAAACCAGATAACGCGGCGGTGGAACAGGCAACGGCATCCGGGCCCCGGTCCGGTGAATTCGACCTGATCGAACGCTATTTCGCGCCCCTGGCCGGTCCGGGCGCCCTTGGTTTGGGCGATGATGCCGCCGTGGTGACGCCCGCGCCGGGCCAGCAATTGGTTTTCACGGCGGACGCGATTATCGCCGGTGTGCATTTCCTGGCCGATGATCCAGCCGATGACGTGGCCGCGAAGCTGCTGGCGGTAAATCTCTCGGATCTGGCGGCCATGGGCGCCGTGGGCTTGGGTTATTTGGTCACGACGGCCTGGCCCCGTGATCTCGACGAAGCCTGGATCGCCCGCTTTGCCCAAGGTTTGGCCGAGGCGCAGGCGGCGCACGGCGTCTCGCTGCTGGGCGGCGATACGGTGGCCACGGACGGCCCCATGAGCTTGTCTCTCACAGCTATTGGCGAACAGCCCATTGGCGGCGCGCTGCGCCGCAACGGAGCGCGGGCGGGTGATGATATCTATGTTTCGGGCCGTATCGGTGATGCCGGTGTCGGCCTGCATATTCTACGCGATGGATTGACCGGTGGCGCGCCGGCCGAGCGCCAGACTGCGATTGACCGCTACCGCCGGCCACGGCCACGTCTGAGCCTGGGCCGGGCCCTGCCGGGGCTGGCAAGCGCCTGCATCGATGTCTCCGACGGCTTGATCGCCGATCTGGGGCATCTGGCGGAGCAATCCGGCTTGGCCATGCGGATTGAGCTGGAAAAGGTGCCGGTTTCGCCGCTGGCGGATCTTATCGGCGGCAGAGCGGCGGCGGTCGTGGCCGGTGACGACTACGAGCTTTTGTTCACCGCCGCGCCGGCGGATGGGCAGCGTCTGCGGGACACGGCGGCGCAATCGGGAACCGAGATTACACCGATCGGCCAGGTGCGGCCGGGCCAGGGCGTCAGCGTCGTTGATGCCGCCGGCGCTGCTATTGCGCTGGCGGGGGCCGGCTACCGCCACTTTTAGGGCGTTTTCCCGCCGTAACCTTCTCCTAACCATTTTTTGTCATGTTGTGGGCTGGTGCACCGCCCGTTTGGAATATCTCCAGCGGGTTTGAGCTGATTGCGGAGCTTGTCGTGAAAAAGATCATCATCATTGTGGTGGGTCTGATTGTCCTGTTGGGAGCAGCGGGCGGCGGATTGTTCTTCATGGGCATGCTTGACGAGCCCTTGGGCCTTAACAAGCAGGCTGTCGGAGAGGGTGGCGAGGGCGCCGCCAGCGGCGAGGGCAGTGCGGCCGAACAGGTCGCAGAGGCTCTATTCGTTCAGTTCGAGCCGATTTCGGCGCCGGTAATCGCCAAGGGGCGGGTCGAATACCAGGTATTGCTGACCCTTAGCCTCCAGGTCGCCGACATTGGTGCAAAGAATGACGTCAACGCGGTGCTGCCCCGCCTGCGCGATGCCATGCATACGGAACTGTTCACCATGCCTATTCTGCGTGACGACGTGACCGGCGCCATCGATCTGACGGACCTGAAAAAGCGGGTTTTGACCCTGACCCGGAACATGGTTGAAAGCGATGGCATCGAGGACGTGCTGATCCTGAAAATCATGCGCATGGGCGGATAAGAAAACCCGGCCTCGCGGCAAAACGGAGCTTGTCGCGGCGAATACAAATCACTAGGTTGCGCCGGTGTTTGCCCATCCCCAATATCGTAACGTCACGCTGCTGGCTATTTGCCAGTCGATCTTTGCCTGTGGGCAAACGACAATGTTCTTTGTCGGCAGCCTGATTGGCGCCGAGCTAGCCAGCAATAAAGCGCTCGCGACGCTGCCCGTAAGCGCGGTCATCCTGGGCACCGCCCTGATGACCATTCCCGCCTCGCTGGTGATGCGCCGGGTGGGGCGGCGTGCCGGCTTCATGGGTGCGGCGGCGATGGGCTGTTGCGGTTTCCTGATCTGTGCCTTGGCGCTCTATTATGCCTCGTTCTGGGTGCTCTGCCTGGGCGCCTTGGCGGTCGGCTTTTACCACGCTTTTTGCCAGTACTACCGCTTCGCCTCGGCCGATGCCGCGACGCCGGAATTCCGCCCGAAAGCGATTTCTCTGGTCATGGCGGGCGGCGTGGTTGCCGGTGTGCTTGGCCCAACGCTCGCTGTGCGGAGCCGCGAACTGTTGCCTGATACCGAATACCTGGGATCGTATCTGGCCCTGGCGTTCCTGACGATTTGCATATTCCTGCTGGTCTCCTTTGTCCGAATCCCTCGCCTGTCGGAGGCGGAGCAGAAAAATTCCGGCCGGCCCCTGCTGGTGATCATGCGCCAGCCGCGTTTTATCGCGGCGGCGGGATCATCGATGATTGCCTACGGCATCATGTCGTTGCTGATGACGGCCACGCCTCTGGCGATGCGGGCCTGTGAACATCCCGTGGATGATGCCGGTTTCGTCATTCAATGGCATGTCGTGGGAATGTTCGCACCATCGTTTTTTACCGGCCATTTGATCTCCAAATTCGGTTTGGTCAAGATCATGCTGACCGGCGCCGTGCTGTTGTTGGCCGCGGTGGCGGCGGCCTTGCTGGGCATTGGCATTCTGAATTTCATGGTCTCGATGTTCCTCCTTGGCCTGGGCTGGAATTTCCTGTTCGTCGGTGGTTCCACTCTGTTAACGGAGGTTCACACTGCGCCCGAGCGCGGCAAGGTCCAGGCGGCGCATGATTTCATGGTCTTTGCCACAACAGCTCTGGGCTCGTTTCTATCGGGACAGCTACTGTTCAATTTTGGTTGGGAGCGGGTTAATTTGATGGCGTTGCCGTTCATCGTCGCCGTTACCCTGCTGGTGATCTGGTTCGCCTTCATTCGAAGAGCCGAGGATCAAGCGGCGAAAGCGATGTAACCCTGTTCTGGCGTTCAAGGCGCGGTATTATAAACGGTGCGGGCGAAGCCATGTCCCACCCGGCGGAAGTATAATGACATGACGGATATTGATGGTGTCGTCCCGGCGCTGGCGCAGGCGCTGGAGAAACGCGGCTATGCGGAGTTGACGCCCGTCCAGGAAGCGGTGCTGGCGCCGGAGCTGCGCGACGCCGATACATTGGTGTCGGCCCAGACCGGGTCGGGCAAGACGGTGGCGTTTGGCTTGGCCCTGGCGCCGACATTGCTGGATGGCGCCGACCGCTTCGCCGACCCCCGGACCCCCCTGGCCCTGGTCGTCGCCCCGACCCGGGAGTTGGCATTGCAGGTCAAGCGGGAGCTGGAATGGCTGTACGAGGCGACCGGCGCCGCTCATGCCTCCTGTGTCGGCGGCATGGATATGCGCAGCGAACGCAGGGTTTTGCAGCGCGGTGTGCATATCGTCGTCGGCACGCCGGGCCGGTTGCGCGATCATATCGAGCGCGGCTCGCTTGATGTAACGGCGCTCAAGGCCGTCGTCCTGGACGAGGCGGACGAAATGCTCGACCTGGGCTTTCGCGAGGACCTGGAGTACATCCTCGGCGCCGCGCCGAAGGAACGGCGCACCATGATGTTCTCCGCTACGGTGCCGCGCACCATCGCCAGTCTGGCCAAGCGTTACCAACGCGATGCCGTGCGCATCTCGACCCAGGCGGAGCAGAGCCAGCATGTGGATATCGAATACCGCGCCCTGACTGTTGCGCCGAATGACCGGGAAAATGCCATCATTAATGTGCTGCGCTATTTCGAGGCGGAAACTGCCCTGGTCTTTTGCGCGACCCGCGCCGCCGTCAATCATATGACCGCCCGCTTCAATAACCGGGGCTTTTCCGTGGTGGCGCTATCGGGGGAGTTGAGCCAAAACGAACGCACCCTTGCCCTGCAGGCCATGCGCAATGGCCGGGCCCGGGTTTGCATCGCCACCGATGTGGCGGCGCGGGGGATTGACCTGCCCAATTGCGAATTGGTGATCCATGCCGATTTGCCACGGAACCGGGAAGGCTTGCTGCACCGAAGCGGGCGCACGGGCCGGGCGGGGCGCAAGGGGGTAAGTGTTCTGATCGTGCCGCACAATTGGCGGCGGCGCACGGAACGGCTGTTACAGGGCGCCGGTGTCGAGGCGACATGGGCCCGGCCGCCGTCGGTGGTCGAGGTTATGCGGCGGGATGATGAGCGGCTGCTCGCCGATCCCGGCTTGACCGAGCCCATGCGGGAGGACGAAGTGGAGTTCGCCCAGGCGCTCGTGAGCCGCCACGGCGCCGATCAGGTTGCCGCCGCCTTTGTCCGCCTCTACCGCGCCGGCCGCTCGGCACCGGAGGAGTTGTTGGATACCGGACCCAGGGAACGTGCGGGGGCTGAAAAAGGCAAACGCCGTGACGAATTCAAGAACGGCGTTTGGGTCTCGCTTTCGGTTGGCCGGAAACATCAGGCCGAGCCGCGCTGGCTGCTGCCCATGTTGTGCCGCGCCGGCCACATCACCAAACGCGAGATCGGCGCCATCAGGATCGAACAGGATGAAACCTTCGTGGAACTCGCGCCGGGGGCGATCGAAGGATTTCTTGATGCCGTCGGTCCCGAGCGCACGGTTGAAAAGACCATCACCGTGACGCGCCTGGACGGTATCCCGAAATCGGCCGGGGTGGAGCGGGGCAAATCCCGCGACAAAAAATCCCACGGCGCCTTCAAGCCGAAGGCCCGGGGAAGGTCGGAGCCGAGACGCGGTTTTGCCCTGCAGCCCGACAAGGCGCCGGGGGATGAGGCCGATTGGCAGAAGAGCGAAACGAAGTCGCAGCCCAAGCCTGCGATCAAGGCAAAGGGCAAGGGCAAAAAGAAGAAGCGCGCGCCGTCCCACAAGCCCAAGCTTTTGAAAGCCGGTGCGCGGGCCCGGGGCGCGGACAAGCCCGGTTTCAGCCCGCTAAAGCGCAGGACGGCGAGAAATTCCGAATAACAATGGGATCGGATGGCAATGAACGAATCGTGTCATTCCCGACATATTGACCGACGCTAAAAGGCATAAGCCGAATTATTGCGCCGATGGCGGCGAGGGCGGGCAACCGGCGATTATCCGTTTTTCCCTTTGTCTTGTGGCGATGGCGGCGGTGCCTGGCATTTGCCAGCCTGAATTCTTCTTGAAGCATCGGTTGCGTTTCGAACACTTCTCTGGCATTTTCCGCGCGAATTTTCGCCCTACGGCGAATTTGTAGGGTCAGGACGGCTATTTTCTCCAATTTTTGACTCCACGATCATCGAAGAGATCCAGCAAAAAGGAAGTGACCTATGTCAGCGGGATTGGCTTTTGCCATCGTGTGCGGTTTGATCGCACTAGTATACGGTATCTGGGCGGTACGCTCGGTATTATCGGAAAGCGCCGGTAACGAGCGCATGCAGGAAATCGCGGCTGCCGTGCAGGAAGGCGCCAAGGCTTATCTAAACCGTCAGTACATAACGATCGGCGCGGTTGGCGTGGTGATCTTTATTGTCCTGTTGTTGCTTTTCAACCTGTCCGTCGCGGCCGCCTTTCTGGTCGGCTCGGTGCTTTCGGGCGCGGCAGGCTATATCGGCATGAACGTCTCGGTCCGCGCCAATGTGCGCACCGCCGAGGGCGCCCGCCAGAGCCTGGGCAAGGGCCTGGAGATCGCCTTCAAGTCCGGCGCCATCACCGGCATGCTGGTGGCTGGCTTGGCCCTGTTGGGCGTCGCGGTCACTTATGCGGTGCTGCTGAAGATGGGTGTTTCGGGCCGTGACCTGATCGATCCTCTGGTCGGTCTGGGCTTCGGCGCCTCGTTGATCTCCATCTTCGCCCGTCTGGGCGGTGGCATCTTCACCAAGGGCGCCGACGTTGGCGGCGATCTGGTGGGCAAGGTCGAGGCCGGCATCCCCGAGGATGACCCCCGCAACCCGGCCACCATCGCCGATAACGTGGGCGACAACGTCGGCGACTGCGCCGGCATGGCGGCCGATCTGTTCGAGACCTATGCGGTGACCGTGGTCGCTACCATGGTTCTGGCCTCCATCTTCTTCGCGGGCGATGCGGTCCTGGCTGGAAAAATGATGCTGTATCCGCTGGTTATTGGCGGTGCCTGCATCATCACCTCGGTGATCGGCACCTTCTTTGTCAAACTTGGCGCCTCCAAGAACATCATGGGCGCGATGTACAAAGGTTTCATCGTTTCCGCCGTGCTGTCCGCCGTGGCCTTGTGGCCGGTGACCAGTTGGATCGTCGGCATGGGCGAGATTGGCGATACCGGCTTTAGCGGCAGGCATCTGTTTTATTGCGGCCTGGTTGGCCTGGCGGTGACGGGCCTGCTGATCTGGGTGACGGAATATTACACCTCGACCGAGTACCGTCCGGTGCGCAGCGTCGCCCAGGCCTCGACCACCGGTCATGGCACCAACGTCATTCAAGGCTTGGCCATTGGCATGGAATCGACGGCGATCCCGGCGATCATCATCATCGCCGGTATTTTCATCACCTTTACCCTGGCCGGCCTGATGGGCATCGCCATCGCGGTGACCACGATGCTGGCCCTGGCCGGCATGGTCGTTGCCCTGGATGCCTATGGTCCGGTGACGGATAACGCCGGCGGCATTGCCGAGATGGCGGAGATGGATGAAGAGGTGCGTAACACCACCGACGCCCTGGACGCCGTCGGCAACACCACCAAGGCGGTGACCAAGGGTTATGCCATCGGCTCCGCCGGACTGGGCGCCCTGGTGCTGTTCGCGGCCTATACGGAGGATTTGAAATTCTTCGCGGCCAACTCCGATCAGTACACCTACTTCAAGGACGTGACGGTCGATTTCGCCTTGTCCAACCCCTACGTGGTGATTGGCCTGATCTTTGGCGGTTTGCTGCCGTTCCTCTTTGGCGCCATGTCAATGACGGCGGTGGGACGTGCCGCCGGTACCGTGGTCGAAGAAGTCCGCAGCCAGTTCCAGAACGACCCGGGCATCATGGCGGGCACCTCCAAGCCTGACTATGGCCGCACGGTGGATCTGCTGACCAAGGCGGCGATCAAGGAAATGATTATTCCTTCCCTGCTGCCGGTGTTGGCGCCGATCGTGCTGTACTTCGTCATGGTCGGCCTGGCCGGCAAGGGCGAGGCCTTCGCGGCTGTCGGCGCGATGCTGCTGGGTGTGATTGTCACCGGTCTGTACCTGGCGATCTCCATGACCGTCGGTGGCGGCGCCTGGGACAACGCCAAGAAATACGTCGAGGACGGCAATCTTGGCGGCAAGGGTTCGGAAACCCACAAGGCGGCGATTACCGGCGATACGGTCGGCGATCCCTACAAGGACACCGCCGGCCCGGCCGTCAATCCGATGATCAAGATCACCAACATCATGGCATTGTTGCTGTTGGGTGTTCTGGCGCATTGGAACTAATGAGGGAACCCGATCCTTCGGGAGCGGTTTCAGCGCAAAAGAAATCCCGCCGGCGGTTAGCCGGCGGGATTTTCCTTTTCGCGGCTATTGCTCGGCGGTGTTCGAGAAGCGGCCGATGTTGCCGAATAACTGTTCGAGCACGGTCATTTCCTTGCCCCGGGTCGGCGTTTTCCGGTCCACCGGTACCAGGGTCTTGCCATCGGCCATGGCGTAGCGTTTGACGCCGCTGACCACGCCGGCCTTGTTGAAATGCACCGCCAATACGGCCTGATCCAGCAATTCTTCATTAAAGAAGGCGATATGCTCCGATTCGCGCTTCACATAGAGCCAGGTTTCGCCGTTGAAATTGGCCACGGAAGTCGGCGAGCCGAACAGTGAGGTTACCGAATCCCTGTCATGTACGCCGGGCCGCAATTTGGCGACCAAATCTTCGTCGGGAATATAGCCATGGCTGCTCTGTATCGGCGAACAGCCCGGCAGAACCGAAAGGCACAACGCCGCGGCCAGGGCCAGGGGCGCCATGCGCAAGCGTCCACGGAAAGCATCACCGCGGCGGCGTGGCTCGTGTATAAGGGGCGTAATCATTGGCGCGAACATGCCACCATTGGCGGAACCGAGTCAATCAGAGCAACGCCTGTATCAAGGATCAAGACGACCATGGTGAAGAATTGGTTTCGCCGCGACCGCGCGGAACAGGATGTGGCCCATTCCCTCTATCTTGCCGCCGTGGCGCAGGCGCGCCAGCCGGTGTTCTATGCCGATCATGGCGTCCCTGATTCGGTCGATGGACGTTTTGATCTGATCGTCATGCACGTCTTTCTGCTGCTGCGCCCCTTGCACGGTATCGCGCAAGGGAAAGACGAACCGGAACAAGCCGCGCGGGCCGGCACGATCGCCCAGGCGCTGTTCGATACGATGTTCGGCGACATGGACCGCTCCTTGCGCGAAATGGGCGTGTCGGACATTGCCGTCGGCAAACGGGTCAAGCAGATGGCGAAGGCCTTCTATGGCCGGGTGGAGGCCTATGAGGAAGGCCTGGCGGGAGAGGATACAGTGCTGGCCGAGGCCTTGCGCCGGAACCTGTTCGGCACCGTGACGCCCATGGCGGATCATCTGGGCGCCATGACCGACTACCTACGTTCGCAAGCCCGGCATCTGACCGGGATCAGCGCCGATCAGGCGCTATCGGGCGATCTGCAATTCGCGCCCTGGAGCGGAAAAGGCGTTGACCGGTGAAGGCTATGTCCCTATTTTGCGCCCGCGCTGGTGCCCCCTTCGCCGTGACAGTATATCTTGCGGCAATGGCGTGGCGGCGCCTGTCTCCGTTACCCCTGAAGTTGGAGAATTTGCGTTGACCGATGCGCGGGCAATGCCTGAATTTAGCCGTCTGGTGCAAGTCGATATGGCCGGCACCAAAGGCAATGCAGTGACGATAACCGCCAATGGCGAAGAATGTGCCGCCGTGGCCGAACGCCTGGATTTGCAGGCTGTTTCCGATCTCCGCGCCGAGGCGTCCATGCGGCCGGCGGCGGCGGGCCTGGTGCGGTTGAATGTTGATTTCTCGGCGAATGTGGTACAATCCTGTGTCGTGACGCTTGACGCGGTGATGGCGTCGGTCGCGGACCGGTTTTCCGTGCTGTGCGAAGCAGAGAAAAGGGGCGGAAAGGCGGACGACGCGGACGGCGAGGTATTTGTTGACCCGTTTGGCGAGGATCCGGTGGAATCCTTGGTGGACGGCGGCATTGACCTTGGCGAGTTAGTGATACAGCATTTGTCGCTTGCCCTTGATCCCTATCCGCACGCGCCGGGGATCGATACGGGCGCGGTGATGGAAGATGCGCGAACCAGACCCGGTGAGCATGATGTAAGCCTCGACCTGCTGGCCGGTAAAGCAGGGCCCGATGACGATATCGGGGCGGATTTTGGGGCAGATTTAGGGGCTGGCGCCGAGGCTGGCGCTGAGAAAGCAAATCCGTTCGCCAAACTGAAGACTTGGCGGAATGGGGGTCCGTCCGGAGGACGGGGCGAGGGCGGTGCCGGAGGCGGCACGGCCTGAACGGTTTTTTGGAATGTTTGTTACGAATTTATGTGTTGAAATCTTGTGCGAAATTTGGGACTTGGGCCAATAAGCGGGCCTAATTGAGTGCCAAACAACTTGGATGAAAATGTGAAGCCATGGCAGTACCTAAGAAGAAAATTTCCGTCGCGCGCCGCGGACAGCGCCGCTCTCACGACGCCCTGAAGCCCTCGGCCTATGCCGAATGCCAGAATTGCGGTGAATTGAAGCGGCCCCATCATGTTTGCCCCTCTTGCGGTTATTATAATGACCGCGAGGTTAGCGAACCCTCAAGTGCGGCCTAATTCCCGCATCGCACTTGACATCGCATACGCCAGCGCAGCGATGGGTTCAGTCGCGTGAACCCTGAAATTACAATCTCACTGGATGCGATGGGCGGTGACGCGGCCCCCGGCATGGTGGTTGGCGGCGCCGCCTTGGCGCGCGAACGCCATCCCAATTTGCGCTTCCTGCTGTTCGGCGACGAAGCCAAGATTGCGCCGCTGCTGTCCCGCCATCGGGCCCTGCGCGATGTCGTGGAAATTCGACATACCGACCAGAAGATAGAGGCGAGCGATCGCCCCAGCCAGGCTCTGCGCCAGGGCCGCCAGTCCAGCATGCGCCTGGCCATCAATGCGGTCGCCGACGGCGAGGCGGGGGGCGTGGTCTCGGCCGGCAACACCGGCGCCCTGATGGCCATGTCCAAATTCGCGCTGAAATCCATGAAGGGCATCGACCGGCCGGCAATTTGCGGTTTTCTGCCGACTTTGCGCGGTGAGAGCGTGATGCTGGATCTGGGCGCCAATGTGGAATGTGACCAGGACAATCTGGTGCAATTCGCCATTATGGGGGCGGCCTTCGCGCGCACCATTCTGGGGCTGCCCCGGCCGACCGTCGGCCTGTTGAACGTCGGCGAGGAAGAACTGAAGGGTAACGAGGCGGTAAAGGGCGCGGCGGCGATCCTGAACGAAGCGGATTTGCCCTTGCGTTTCATGGGGTTCGTGGAAGGCGACGATATTGCCAAGGGCAGCACCGATGTGGTGGTTACCGATGGCTTCAGCGGCAATGTGGCGCTGAAGACCATGGAGGGCACGGCGAAGCTGTTTTCGCAATTCCTGCGCACCGCGTTCGGTCAATCCGCGCTGTCGAAATTGGGTTACATGCTGGCGAGACCGGCAATGGCGGCGCTGCGCGAGAGGATCGACCCCCGGCACCACAATGGCGGCGTTTTTCTCGGCTTGAACGGCATCAGCGTGAAAAGTCATGGCGGTATGGATGATGTCGGCTTCGCCACGGCCATCGGCTTGGCGGTGGATATGGTCGCCGACGATCTGATTGGCCGGATTACCACCGATATGGCGCAGTTTTCCCATCACGATGACGGCCAGGCTGATCATGACAACGCAGATGACGACGAAACACGGGGGCGGGCCGTTGCCCGCTAGGGCAATCGGTGGCCCGAGGGAATGAACCAGTAATATGATGAAGTCGGTATTCATAGGCTGCGGCGCGTATTTGCCGCGGCGCAAGATCAGCAACGATGAACTGGCGGCAAAGGTCGATACGTCCGATGAGTGGATTGTCGCGCGCACCGGAATTTCAAATCGCCATGTCGCGGCTGATGACGAGATGACCTCTGATCTGGCCTATGCCGCGGCGGTGGAGGCCCTGGCCTCGGCCGATCTGGCGGCAAGCGAGCTGGACTTGATCGTGCTGGCGACGGCGACGCCGGATCAGACCTTTCCGGCCACCGCGACAAAGGTGCAGGCCCGGCTTGGTGTGCCGGGAATACCGGCATTTGATGTGCAGGCGGTCTGCTCCGGCTTCATTTATGCCCTGGCGGTGGCCGATAATTTCATTAAGGCCGGCCAGGCCCGCAACGTTCTGGTGATTGGCGCCGAGACCTTTTCGCGTATCCTCGACTGGGAGGACCGGACGACCTGCGTGCTGTTTGGCGATGGCGCCGGCGCCGTGGTTTTGCGGGCCGAAAACAGCGCCTCCGAAGGCATGCGGGACAGTGACAGACGGGGCATCATGTCGACCCATCTGCACGCCGATGGCCGGCACCACGATATGCTCTATGTCGACGGCGGGCCGTCCTCCACCGGTACGGCCGGGTTTCTGCGGATGCGGGGCAAGGAGGTTTTCCGCCATGCGGTCAGCAATCTTGCCGCTGTCGTGACGGAGGCATTGGAAGCCAATGATTTGGCGGCGGAGGATATTGATTGGCTGGTGCCGCATCAGGCCAACCGGCGGATTATTGACCACACCGCCAAGAAGCTGAAAATGCCCAGCGAAAAGGTTGTCTTGACCGTGGCCGAACATGGCAACACATCAGCCGCTTCCGTGCCCCTGGCATTGTACGAGGCGGTTAGCGACGGGCGCATTCAGCAAGGCGATGTGATCCTGATGGAGGCCATGGGCGGTGGCTTTACCTGGGGCTCCGTGCTGGCGCGCTGGTAGGCTCTGGAAGAGCAAAATTGGCGGTTTGGTAGGGGGCTACCTGAATGTACCCGCGTCCCGGTTTTGCCGCGAATCATCATATTACTTAAACAGAGTCCCGCATCCCTTTGATATTGACTGGAAACTTGCAATTTGCTAGTTTTTCTCTCCTAGCGGATCGGGGGACGAATAAGTGGCTGGTAATACCGTTACGCGAGCACAGTTGAGCGAAGCCGTTTACGAAGAGGTGGGCCTTTCGCGCAATGAATCGGCCCAACTGGTCGAATCCGTACTGGGCGAGATATGTGATAGTCTGGTTCAAGGCGAGACGGTAAAGCTTTCATCTTTCGGCAGTTTTTCGGTTCGGCAAAAAGGTGGCCGGATCGGCCGCAACCCGAAAACCGGCGAGGAAGTGCCCATCGCGCCCCGCCGTGTGCTGGTCTTTCGGCCCAGCCATGTCCTAAAGGAACAGGTCAACAGCCAACTTAGCGGCACCGCCGCTGGTGACGGCACGGACGGCTGATCGGGGAATGGCCGATACCGCGGGTGACGCCCCCCAGACGCGTCGGCGAAGCAAAGCGCCCGGCGCGTTCCGGACGATTGGCGAAGTCGCCACGGATCTTGAAGTTCCACAACATGTGCTGCGCTTTTGGGAAAGCAAGTTCGCCCAGGTGAAGCCGCTGAAGCGTGGTGGCGGCCGGCGGTATTACCGCCCCGAAGACGTGGATTTGCTGCGTGGTATCCGCCACCTTCTTTATTCCGACGGTTACACCATCAAGGGCGTGCAGAAACTGCTGCGGGAGATCGGCTCGAAATCGATCATGGAATCGGGACGTTCGCTGTCTGGCAGCGCCGCGGCGGCCGCGGCCGGTGCGGCGGGTGTTGCCGCCGCGCGCACCCGGCGGCAAAGCGGCGCGCCCGATGCGCCGGCCGAAAACCCGCAGGATCCGGCCGCATCGGCGCAAACAGCCGGCGGAAGAACGGCAATTGCCGCCACCGAGCTCGGGGCTTCGGGGTCATCCGAGGCGTCCGGATTGACGACCGTTCAGCGCGGCAAATTGACCGAATTGGCGGCTGAACTGGGCGAATTGCGCGACCTGCTGCGCCGCCCCGCCGCCAAGGACTGACGACGGCGGCAAAAAAGCCGAATTCGATAGTGAAATGCATTTGTTTCGGTCGCCCGGCGCCGTTATATTCCCTGCATGCTGGACTGGCGAAAGCTGCTGGTGCGGACAATGTCGGAGCGTAGCGCAGCCTGGTAGCGCATCACACTGGGGGTGTGGGGGTCGG
>CAZVYX010000048.1:0-42762 GCA_964631725.1 uncultured Rhodospirillaceae bacterium
ACGTCGTTTGCCCATCTGGACGCCACCACGGTGCTGTCGCGGCAAATCGCCGAGCTGGGCATCTACCCGGCGGTGGATCCTCTGGATTCGACATCGCGCATTCTGGATGCCCGTGTTCTGGGTCAGGAACATTACGACACGGCGCGTGAAGTGCAGCGCATCCTGCAGCAGTACAAGGCACTACAGGATATCATCGCCATTCTGGGCATGGACGAATTGTCGGAAGAGGATCGCCTGACCGTGGCCCGGGCCCGGAAGATCCAACGCTTCCTCTCCCAGCCCTTCCATGTTGCGGAAATCTTCACCGGCACGCCGGGTACTTTCGTGCAGATGGAAGATACGGTCAAAGGTTTCAGGGAAATCTGCTCCGGCCAGCACGACGAACTGCCGGAACAGGCGTTCTACATGGTGGGAACCATTGAAGAGGCCATCGAAAAAGCCAAGCAGATGGCGGCGGAAGCAGCCTAGATCAGTTATTGAGAGGCGGATAAGCCATGGCCGACAAGGTCTCATTCGAACTGGTATCGCCCGACCGGCTGTTGATGGCCGTGGACGCCGATGCCGTGGCCATGCCGGGCATGGAGGGCGATTTCGGCGTTCTGCCGGGCCATGCGCCATTGATCTCGGCATTGCGTGCCGGCGTCATCGAAGTGGAAGGCGGCCCCGGCGACAGTCCTGACCGGGTCTATATCGCCGGCGGTTTCGCGGAAGTCGCCGCCGACCGCCTGGTCGTCCTGGCCGAGGAGGCCGTGGTCGTCGCCGATATGGACCGGGCCGATCTGGAGGAACGCATCCAGGACGCCAATGGCGAGTTGGAAGCAGCGGAAGAGGGCGAAGGCCGCCGTCTGGCTGAAGCGAAAATCAGTGTCTTGCAGGAAATGCTGGGCGCTGCCCGCTAGGACAAGGGCATTCGTTCTGGAATAGAAGCCCGCCCGCAATTGTCAGGGCGGGCTTTTCCAGTTGTGGGGCAATGAGATACGAAGGACGAGATCATGACCGTACGACGGGGACGCAATTTTTTGCAAACGCCGGGGCCAACCAATATCCCGGAACGTATCTTGCGGGCCATGCACCAACCGGCCTGGGAATATTCCGGCCCGGATTTTGTCGAACTGGCCCGCGAATGCCTGCATGACATCCGCCCCATCTTCAAGACCGGGGAGGAAGTCTTCATCTACGCCTCCAATGGCCATGGCGCCTGGGAAGCGGCCCTGTCAAACATCCTCTCGCCCGGCGACAAGGTTCTGGTGCCCGAAACCGGGTTGTTTTCCTTCGCCTGGTCGGCCATGGCACAGCAATTGGGCGTGACGATCGATACCATCCCCTCGGACTGGCGCCACGCCATCGTCGCGGACGAGGTTGAGGAACGCCTGCGCGCCGACAAGTCCGGCGAATACCGCGCCGTCCTGATGGTGCACACCGAAACCGCGACTGGCATCACCTCCGATATCCCGGCCGTACGCAAGGCCATCGATGCGGCCGGCCACGATGCCCTGTTGGTCGCGGACGTCATTGCCTCCCTCGCCTGCACGGATTTCCGCATGGACGAATGGGGCGTCGACATCGCCATCGGCGGCTCGCAAAAGGGCCTGATGTGCCCCATCGGCCTGGGCTTCAACGCCGTCAGCAAAAAGGCCCGCGCGGTCGCCGACAGCGGCGGCAGCCCGCGCAGTTATTGGGATTGGCAGAGCCGCAGCATGGTCCGCCCGGAGGCCTACCGCTGGTTCTCCGGCACGGCGCCGGAGCATATGATCTTCGGCCTGCGCGAAGCCCTGGATATGTTGTCTGAGGAAGGACTGGATGCCGCCTTTGCCCGGCATCGGCGCCTGGGCGACGCCACCCGCGCGGCGGTCGACGCCTGGGCCACTGGCGGCGCCATGGAAATCAACGCCCTGGTGCCGGAACAGCGGGCCGAGTCGATCACCACCATCCGCGTCGAAGAAGGCTTCGATACGAAACAATTCCAAAGCGTTCTGCGGGACAGGTTCAATGTCGCGGTGGGCGGCGGCCTCGGCCAATTGGAGGGCAAGGCCTTCCGCATCGGCCACATGGGCGATATCAACGAGCCGATGATCCTGGGCACCCTGGCCAGCGTCGAATCCGTATTCAAGATCCTTGATATCCCCCATGGCGAGGGCGCCCTGCCCGCCGCCATCGCCGCCCTGGCGGCGGCACATGCGCAATAGCGCAAGGTCTTTTCATTGCGTACGGGCATTGATTTCCGTTAAGGCCGGGTCCTGAATTTGCCGTAACATGGCGGCCGATATGAGCATCAAGGCCGCACACGAGGATCCCGGTTCACCGACGGCGTTTTCCGTTCGGGGCCTGACCAAGATTTACGGCGCCGGCGAGACGGAAGTCCGCGCCCTGCGGGGCGTTGATCTTGATCTGCGGATAGGTGAACTGGTGGTTTTGCTGGGACCGTCGGGCAGTGGCAAGTCCACCTTCCTGAACATTCTTGGCGGCTTGGACAACCCCACCTCGGGCACGGTCCGCTTCAATGATCTGGAGATTACCACCCTCGACACCGGCGGTCTGACCCGATACCGCCGCGATCATGTCGGCTTTGTCTTTCAGTTCTATAACCTGATCCCCTCGTTGACGGCACGGGAGAACGTTGCCCTGGTCACCGAAATCGCCGTCGATCCCCTGTCCCCGGACGAAGCGCTGGAAATTGTCGGACTCGCCGACCGCCTGGATCATTTCCCGGCGCAGCTTTCCGGTGGCGAGCAACAGCGTGTCGCCGTGGCCCGGGCGATCGCAAAAAAGCCCGACGTACTTCTGTGCGACGAACCAACCGGCGCCCTGGACAGCAAGACGGGCATCGGCGTGCTGGAAGCCATTGAACGGATCAACCGGGAATTCGGCACCACGGCGGCCGTTATTACCCACAATGCCGCCATTGCCGATATTGCCGACCGCGTGGTGATCTTCGCCGACGGGGCGCTTTCCGAGGTCCGCGTCAACGAGACCAAAATACCGGCGGCCGAGGTCAGTTGGTAATGGCGGTGCTGGACCGGAAACTGCTGCGTGATCTGTGGCACATCCGGGGCCAGGCCCTGGCCATCGCCACCGTGATCGCCTGCGGCGTCAGTACCGTGGTGATGTCATACGGTACGCTTAAGTCATTGGAAATCACCCGCGATGCCTACTATGAACAGCGGCGTTTCGCCGATGTCTTTGCCCATCTGAAACGGGCGCCGGCATCGATAGAAGACAAAATCACCCTTATCGACGGCGTACGCGGGGTCGATACCCGTATTGTGGAAGCGGCGAACCTGGATGTCGCCGGCATGGATGAACCCGTGTTGGGCCGGCTGATTTCCCTGCCCCAGGGGCGCGCGGCGGGAATGAACCAGATTTTCCTGCGCCGGGGCCGCCTGCCCGATAACAAACGGCCGGACGAAGTCGTACTGAACGAGCCCTTCGCCGATGCCCATGGCCTGATCCCTGGCGGACAGATTTTGGCCACCATAAATGGCCACAAGCGCCGGCTGGATATCGTCGGTATCGCCCTGTCGCCGGAATATATCTATGCCATTGCCCCCGGCGTAATCATGCCCGATGACAAGCGTTTCGGCATTATCTGGATGGGGCGGGAGGCGATGGCGGCCAGTTTCGATTTGAAAGCCGCATTCAACGACGTCAGCCTGAGCCTGATGCGCGCCGCCAATGAAAGCGCCGTGATCGAACGCCTTGACGATATTCTGGCGCCATGGGGTGGTATTGGCGCTTATGGCCGGGCCGATCAGATTTCCCACGCCTTTGTCTCCAACGAAATGGAACAGCTCAGAAATTTGGGTAACATCGTGCCGCCGATCTTCCTGGCGGTGGCGGCTTTTTTGCTCAACGTGGTGATTTCGCGCATCATCGCGACGGAGCGGGAGGAAATCGGGCTGATGAAAGCCTTTGGCTACTCCAACCTGACGGTCGGCTTCCACTACCTGAAACTCGTCCTGCTGATTGCCATCGTCGGCGTCGCCCTGGGCTTCCTCGCCGGCGCCTGGTTTGGACGGGAAGTGACGGAAATTTACAACACGGACTTGTTCCGCTTTCCAGTGCTGTACTTCCGCCTCGATATGCAGGTCTTCGCGGCCGCCGGCGGGGTCAGTCTCGCGGCCAGCGCCCTAGGCGCCATGGGCGCAATCCGCTCGGCCGTCAATCTGCCGCCGGCCGTCGCCATGCAGCCGGCCGCGCCTACGATGTATCATCGCGGCCTGATGAACCGGATCGGCTTGAGCAAGAGGATGGACCAGCCGACATTGATGATCCTGCGCCACCTGGGCCGCTGGCCCCTCCGGGCGGGGCTGACGGCGCTGGGGATTTCCATGGCGGTGGCCATTCTCGTGGCCTCGCTGTTCTTTTTTGATGCCGTGGAGCATCTGCTCGATATCTATTTCCACCATGGCCAGCGTCAGGACGCAACGGTGGTCTTCGCCGAGCCGCGCGATGTGGGCGCAATGGCGGAAATACGTCGTCTGCCTGGCGTGATGGCGTTGGAGCCCTATCGGGCGGTGGCGGCGAAGCTGCACCTGGGCGCGCGCAGCGAGCGGGCATCGATCGTCGGCTTGGATAGCAAAACCGTCCTGCACCGGGTCCTCGACCGCGATTTGAACGCGGTCAGGCTGCCCCCTGTAGGATTGGTCCTTTCGACCCAGATGGCGGAAATGCTGAACGCCCGAACCGGCATGCGCGTCCGGGTCGAGGTCCTGGAAGGACGGCGCCCCATGGTCGATGTTCCGATCACCGCCATCGTCGAGGAATATATCGCCGCACCCGCCTATATGCACCGTGCCGCCCTGAACAGATTGATGCGAGAGGACCGCTTGATCTCGGGCGTCTATCTGCAGGTGGACAGCCGCCATTCAGGGGCACTCTATCACCGACTGAAGGAAACACCCGCCGTGGCCGGGGTGTCCTTGCAAACAGCGGCCTTGGAAACCTTTCGCAAGACCATGGCCGAGACCATCAACATCATGCTGTTTTTCTACGTCCTGTTCGGCGCCCTGATCGCCTTTGGCGTTGTCTACAACAGCGCACGGGTATCGTTGTCGGAGCGGGGGCGGGAGCTGGCTTCGCTCAGGGTATTAGGTTTTACCCGGGCGGAGGTCTCCTACATCCTGCTGGGCGAGCTGACGATCCTGACCCTCGTGGCACTGCCGCTCGGCTGCATCTTCGGCCTGGGGCTGGCGCATCTGATGGTTACCAATCTGAATACCGAACTGTTCCGCATACCCATGGTCGTGGCGCCATCGACCTTCGCCGCATCAATGCTGACGGTGATCACGGCATCGGCCGTTTCCGGCCTGATCGTGCGCCGGCGTATCGACCGCTTCGACCTGGTCGCGGTCCTGAAAACAAGGGAGTGAAGGGAATGTTATCACCCTGGCCACGCCGCATCGCCTATCTTGCCGTGACAGCCGCCGTCGCCGGCGCCCTGGCTTTTGCGCTTCGCCCCCAGCCCACGGCCGTCAATCTGGCGCGGATCACCACGGGGGCCATGAGCGTCACCCTGGATGATGAAGGCCGCACCCGGGTCAAGGATATCTATGTCGTCTCCGCCCCCGTGGCCGGGCGCAAGCTCAGGCTGACGCAAAAGGTCGGCACGAAGGTGACGGCGCATGAAACTGTGCTCGCCTCCATTGAACCCAGCGACCCGGCGTTTCTCGACCTGCGTTCAGTGGCGGAAGCCAAGGCCAGGATCAAAGCGGCCCAGGCGGCGCGCACCCTGGCGGAGGCCGAGTTGAAACGCAGCCTGGCGGAGCTGGATTTCGCCCGTGCTGATTTCAACCGGGCCAAGGCGCTGGTCAAGCGGGGCACCATATCCAAACGCGAGCTGGAGCGGGCCGAGCTGGGCGTCAGAACCAAGGAGGCCGCCACCTCCACCGCCCGGGCCGGCCTGCGCGTCAAGACGTTCGAGCTTGAGACCGCCTCCGCCGCGCTGATCGACCCCGCGGCCCGCCGCGCCGGCGCCGCCGCGACCTGCTGTGTCACGGTGCGATCACCCATCGACGGGCAGATCCTGCGTCTGGTTCAGGAAAGCGCCGCCGTCGTTCCCATGGGGGCGCCGCTGGTTGAGGTCGGCAATCCGGCGGAGCTGGAAATCGTCGTTGATCTGTTGTCCTCGGACGCGGTTCAGGTGCAGGCCGGCGACGAGGTTATGATCGATGATTGGGGCGGCGGCGTCACACTGGCGGGTCGGGTGCGGCGGGTCGAACCCGCTGGCTTCACCAAGATTTCCGCCCTGGGTATTGAAGAGCAGCGGGTCAATGTGCTGATCGACTTCACCGATCCGCCCGAACGCTTTGCCCGCCTGGGCCACGGCTACCGGGTCGACACCCGCATCATCATCTGGCGCCGGGACAAGGTCTTGCGGGCGCCCATGAGCGCGCTGTTCCGGGATGGCGACCATTGGGCCGTCTTCATGGCGACGGATGAGAGGGCGCGACTGCGGTACGTCGAGATCGGCAGGAGCAACGGCGAATGGGCCCAAGTGCTGGACGGCCTAGGCGATGGCGATCAGGTCATACAGCATCCCAGCGACGCCCTGGAAGACGGCGGAAAGATCGTCCAGCGCGGCGACTAGGCAGGCTATCTCTTGTATTCCGCCGCTACTTGTTCCAATGCATCGACCAAGGTATGCATCAACGTCGTTGGATTGCCGTGGTGCATCGGCTCACCGGCAGCCAGGCTATTCCTTAGAGTTTGCGCTGCATTTCTTTTTGCCTGGTGCAAACGGCCATGCAGCAGTTCAAAATGATTGCCGCGTCCCTTATTGTAATCCTCAAACTCCTGTTTACCCCTAAGAACCGCTATCAAGTTGCCGCATGCAGATTTTCTTGCGCCCTTTTCGTAGGGCCTCGCGTGCGCTTCAAAATGAAGCAAGAACCAGATTTCGAAACAGGGAATGGATGTAATGGCAGCGACCGTTTTTCCTACGAGCTCCGGCAGCTTTCGAAGATTTTCGACCAACAACAAAGCAGCGTCGTAGTCCTTATGCGAATCCTTATCGAAGACGAAGAAGATCAGATCAAAGTCAGGATCGTCGTTGAATATGCCTTCACCGAATTTCACAACACTCGTGGGCACGGAATCTCCATCACCAGAAACCTCGACCTGGGCAGTTGTCAAGCCAAGACTGGCGACCAATGCTTTGAGATAAGCTGGTTCGGTCTTGGCACCTTCACAGACGATCAAAACTCTTCGCCTTTCCCGCACAGAAGCTCTTCGCCGCGCAATGTCTCTTTTCTGTTTAGCCTTCCGCTTATTAAATAGCTGGTCGCTTCGGCTAGCCATGCACGAACTCTCTTAGCTTGGGAACCGCGCCATACCGACCGTCAAGGTAGGCCTTCTGAAATGATGAAATATCTCGAACTTTGTAATCCGACAAGGGGATCAATATTGAACTTTCGGCTTCGTCCTTCTCAACCAACCAAACTTGATCCTGGTGCATGAAGCCTTTCCCCATTACCGAGGTTTCGTGACTAGTGAAAATAAGCTGTGCATTCTTCTTATTGACTACTGGATCATGGAACATGCTCACCAGAAACCGCAACGCATGTGGGTGCAAACTATTATGCAATTCATCAATCACAAGCGTGTCTCCGTGTTCCAAGACATCTAACCATGGCCCGGCAATGTTAAACACCATGCGACTGCCATCAGATTCTTCTGAAAATTGCAAAGGAACCATTTTTCCATTGGTATCTTGATGATAGGAAGTTACGCGGAATAGCTTCAATTCATCAGATCGTTTTGCGATTTCGTTTCGCAGCTTCTCTGAAAAAATATCTGGTGAGAGCTGTTTTTCCGCATCAAATTCCTCGGTCTCGATTTTGATATCCTTAATCCTGATATCGACCGCCTGCAGAACATCAAGGACTTTCTTTTTCCACCCCTCCTCTACAATTTTCTGTGCTGTAAATCCCGATGATCGCCGTTCGGGAGCATCAACAACCTTCAGGAGATTTTGTATCCAATCGAACGGTTCTCCAAAAGTTTCCGCCTTTAATTGAACCGCCGTTGACAGAAAAAGCGCGTTGTCTCGTGTAGATTTCTTCCAGGTTTCTTTCGCACCTTTGACATATGTTTTGCTTATCTGCCATGCGTAACTATCTGCCCCAGCATCGTACTCGCGCTGAAAAAGAGTCCGGGTTTTGGTATCTGATGCATTTGGCTTTGAAAATAGCCATTCGCTCCAGACTCGTTCGGCATCAACAGCGAACCCATATTGATACAACGCACCACCATGAATAAAAGTGGCCTCGAATTCGGTTGGTTCTCCCCGCCATGCCTCATCAAAATTGAAAGAGACAACGTCAATTTTTTCACCTTCTTGCGAATTTTTCGCGGAAGAAACCACAAAATCCTGGTAAAAATCAAACGCTTGCACAAGGGCTGACTTGCCTGCACCATTCGGACCAAACAAGCAGACGGATCGGAGAAGATCAGGCGCTAAAGAATTTTCTGATTTAACAGAGAACCGCTCCTGTTTCCGCGCAGTCGCACCTGCCACCATCGACAGAGTCTGCCGAGAGGCGAACGAGCGATAATTTTGCACGCTAAATGAAACCAACATTATAGGCTCTCCATACCCGTTACGCTGGCCATATGGGCATTTTCTGCAAAAAACGCAAGTTAAATGACCTCCCAACGTCAATTTCTTGACTGTTTAAACAGCTGTCGTTGCCTGCAAATCTACTGCCCGTTCAGGAAACCCAACAGCGCGTGGGTGAAGCCTTCCGCCTGTTCGATGTTCGACAGATGCGCGGCATCATCTAGCACGACCAGTTGCGAATTCGGGATACGCGCGCGCATGGCCTCGGAGGCGGACACCGGCGTGCCCGTGTCATCAGCGCCGACGATGATCAGGGTCGGCAGGTCGATGGCGCCCAATTGATCGAGATAATCCAGCACCTTCAAGGCATGGCAACAGCCGACGAAGCCGGCCGGCGGGGTGGCGAGGAATTGCGCCCGAATGGCATCGACCGAGGGCGAATTGCCTGCCAGATACGGCGCGGTGAACCAGCGTTCCATGGTCGGCTCCGCCAGGGGCGCCATGCCGCCGGCGGTCACGGCGGCAATGCGGTCATTCCAGGTCGCCCGACCCTCGGCCGGTATTTGTGACGAGGTATCGCAGAGCGAGAGGCTCTTGAAGCGGCCGTTCTGGCGCAGGGCCAGGTTCTGGCCGATCATCCCGCCCATGGACAGGCCCACCCAATGCACTTGATGCATATCCAGGCCATCCATCAGGGCCAGGGCATCGTCGCCAAGCTGATCCAGGCTATAGGCCCCCTCGGGCGCCGCCGTGCCGCCGTGGCCCCGGGTGTCGTAGCACAGGATCCGGTATTTCTCCGCCAGTTTGGGCAATTGCGGCGCCCACATGACCGAGGACGAGCCCAACGAATGGCTCAATACCACGACCGGCGCGCCCTCGGGCCCAAAAAGCTCATATTCAATACTGATGCCGTTGCCCAGGAATTTCACGTCGAACTCTCCCAAGTGTTGTCAATTGTCGTCGATGGAATGAGCCTTTAGCTCGACCTCGATAAAGACCAGCTCCGCCGCGCCCGCGTTGATCACGTTATGGTCGACCCCGGCGCGGCGGTAGTAGGAGACGCCCTGGGTCAGCTCCGCCCGGCTTTCCGAACCGTCAGGCGCAATGATCAGCAATTCGCCGTCGGTTTGCGGCACCACCACATAGTCCCATTGATGCACATGCGGCGTTGTCTCCGCCCCCGGCTCGAAGCGGTGTTCGGTAACCCGGACCCTGTCATTGTCTTCCTGCACGGTTCCCACCGCTAGTGGCCGGCTGCTCTGTTCCGTCATGGCTCGGTCTCCTCCCGATGGGCCAAACTAGCACGAATATTGGCCGCGCCGCAGCCCTTGTCGCGCCGGGCATCCTGGGGCAATGTCGAAAGATGAATGATGTAGCAGAGCAGACTATTACCGGTGGCGACGTGCTGGTCGACACCTTGGCCGCCCATGGCGTCGATACCGCCTTCACCGTATCGGGCGAGAGTTTCCTGGCCGTGCTGGAGGCGTTGCGGCGCAAACGCAATCAGATCAGGCTGATCACCAATCGGCATGAGGGCGGCGGCTCCTTCGCGGCGGAGGCCTATGGCAAGTTGACGGGCCGGCCGGCGGCGCTGTTTGTTTCGCGCGGGCCCGGCGCCACCAACGCCGCCATCGGGGTGCATACGGCCCGGCAGGACTGCTCCCCCATGCTGCTGTTCGTCGGCCATGTGCGCAGCACCTCCCAGGGCCGGGAAGCCTTTCAGGAAATCGACCAGACCGCCATGTTCGCACCAATCGCCAAGGCGGTGCTGCAACCCAATAATTCGGAGCAGATTGCCGCCGTCACCGCCCAGGCCGTCGCCCTGTCGATGGCGGGACGGCCCGGCCCGGTGGTGGTGGTTCTGCCCCGCGACCTGACCGATAGCGCCGTAAGCGACCCCGCCATTCCCGATCCGCGGCCACGTCAGGCGGTGGCATCAGACGCCGGAGCACTGGACCAGGCGGCGCAAATGCTGGCGGAGGCCAAGCGGCCACTGTTGCTGTCGGGCGAGATCGTCGCCATCCAGGACGCTTCCGCGCCATTGACCGCCCTGGCCGAGACCATGGGCGCACCGGTGATGAGCACCTATCGCCGGCAGGATACCTTTCCCAATGATCACCCCGCCTATGCCGGGCATCTGGAGATCAACCGCCTGCCCTATCAGCAGGCTGCCCTGAACGATGCGGATTTGCTGATCGCCGTGGGCAGCCGCATGGACGGCATCACATCGGAAGACGGCGCCCTGCCCCGGCGCCACCAGCGTTTCCTGCAGATCTATCCCGAGGCGGAGGTTCTGGCCCGCTGCCAGGGTGATATGTCCCTATTGTCGGATCCCGCCGCCGCCTGTACAGCTTTGGCCGGGCGGGTGGAAACAACCGTCGATCCGACCTGGCGCGATGCCCTGCACGAGGCCTATCTGGCCAGCCGCGAACCCGGCGCCGTAGCGGTACAGGGCACGGTCGACCTTTCCCAGGTCGCAGCCGAGGTTGGGCGCCAAGTGCCGCCCGAAACGGTCATCCTGACCGACGGCGGCAGCTTTGCCCGCTGGATCCACCGCTTTTACAGCTTCCAGGCCGCCCACAGCCAGGCCGGTCCGGTATCCGGCGCCATGGGTTATGGCGTACCGGGCGCCATCGGTGCCCGCCTGGCCCAGCCCGAACGCACGGCTATCGCCTTCGTCGGCGATGGCGGCTTCATGATGACCGGCCAGGAGCTTGTGACGGCGGTGGAGCAGAATATCGATCTGGTCGTGGTGGTCTGTGACAATGGCGTCCACGGCTCCATCCTGGAAGGTCAGCGCCAGCGCTTTGGCGCCGATCATATCTATGGCACCCGTCTTGCCAGCCCCGATTTTGCCGATCTGGCGCGTTCCTATGGCTGCGCCGCCTGGCGGGTCGAAAGGACTGAAGATTTCGCCGGCGCGCTGTCGGGCGCCCTGGCGCATACAGGTCCCAGCCTGATCCATCTGCTGACCGACGACCGCGATATCGCACCGTTCGACAAGGGCCCCGATGCGGTTTAGCGCATGTCGGGTTTAATCAAACCCGAACCCATGCGCTAAAACCTTAAGAATAGAGCACCTTATCCGCATTCAATTGAATGCGGGTTGCTCTAGGTCGCCGCCTCGGCCTCGCGCCCTTTCGCCATGGCGTGCAGGACCAGGAACAGCGGAATCGTAAAGGCCAGGACGGCGGCCGAAAAATACAGCGGCGTGGCAGCCGTGCCGGTCCGATCAGCGCCCCAGCCGATAAGACTGGGCACCAGTCCCATGCCGCCATAAAAAAAGGTGTAGAGGATGGCATTGCCCTGGGCCCGGTAGGGCGGTGACATCAGCGAGATCGCCCGGCCCATGATGATCCCGGCCGGCGCGGCGGCAAACAGGCCGACGGCGGCGCACAGCAAGTAGGGATAGCTGGTCAATGGCAGTGCGGCGGCGGCAGCGGCGGCCAGAACACAGCATACGCCCAGGATAATGTCAGGCCGGCCCGTGCGGTCCGATAGATAGCCGCCCAGCGGCAAGGCCGGCAGCGCGGCCCAGCTCGCCAGACTGATGGCGCGACCCGCCGCCGCCACGTCGAGCCCGCGTTCCAGCAACAAAGCCGGACCGAACGAGATAAAGGAGAAATAGGCGAGGTTATAGAACATCCAGACCAGGCCGGCGTAAAAGACCATGGTCAGCTCCCGCCGGGGTACGCGGAATGTCGAATGACCGCCCGCCGCCGCGCCGCCCGGTGGCGGGCTATATCCCAGCCAGACCGCCACAACCGAAATCATGCAGACAAAGGCCGTCAGATACATCACCGGCTGCCAGCCCCAATTCTCGGCCAGGGGGCCCAGTGTCGCAAGGGCAATGGCGATCCCGATCGGCCAGCCGCACAACATCAGGGCCATCGCGGTCACGACGGATTTTTCGTCAAACCAATCGGCGATCATCTTGACCAGAAAGATGCTCTGCACCACGGCGCCGGCGCCGCTCAACAAGCGCCCGAACGCCAGCATGGCAAAGCCATCGGACAGGCCGGCGACGATCCCGCCCAGGGCCATGACCGTGACACCGAACAGCACCATGGACAGATCGGTGAAGCGGCTGCCCAAGATGGCGCCGGGGATGGCGAGAAATACACCGGGCAGCATATAGAAACCCACCAGGGTGCCGATCTCGGCAAAGTCCAGCCCCAGGTCGGCGGAAATGATCGGCGTCATGGAGGCAACGGCCTGGAATTGAAATCCCATGGCCAGCCGGACCACGATTAATATTGCCAGAATAGCCCAGCGATTGGTGAACATATGCACTACCCGGTCTTACCTGGTCTGGCGGGCAGGTTTACTTCGCGTCCGGGATCTTGAAGTCGACGACCACGTTGGGCATGTTCTTGTCCAGCCGCCGCAACACTTCCTCGGTGACGCTGAGGCGCTGATCGAAAACCAGCACCGCCTTGCGGGCCAGGGTGAGGGTAATCTTACGCTCCACCATCAGTTCCGCCAGAACCTTGGCGATTTCATTGCGCAACTTCAACTTCGCACCCGTGAAAGCCCGACTCAAGATGCCCCGGCGCTGTTCCGCCTTGCGCCGAAGGTCGGATAGTTTGTTCTCCAAATTCCGGCGTTTTTCGTTCATTGCCTCGGGGGAGAGAATGGTGCTCTGCTTGCGCAGCTTCTGTTCCTCGTCCTGCAGGGTCTTGCGGTCCGCCGCGATTTCCTCTTCAAAGGCCTTGCGGCGCGCTTCCATGGCGATACCGATTCCCTTGGCGGCGGCGGCACGGCGCAGTACCAACTGCACATCCAGAACCGCGATCACCAGTTTCCCGTCATCCGCGGCAAGCGCCGGGCGAGGCAAACTCAGGGGACTGCCCAACAGTCCCGCCACCATCCCGGCGGCCGCAATAACGATCCATCGAGCCATTAGGCAACCATTCCCTCAAGGCAACTCCGACAACCCCCGAAACACCGGACCACGCCCAAGGGCGGCATCCATGCCATCGGGGCACGCCAACGGGATAGAGCATAACCCATTCCCGGCAAACATGGAATCACCATGCCGGGGCAAGTCCCCTGACGCAACGCATTACGGTAAGTGCTTCTGGGAAAGACGAATTTGTTTTATACTTAAAACATTATCGCATCCGCCATGGGGAGATTGAAAGGCGTGAAAGCAAACATTATCGGCGGCGGTCCGGCCGGCCTGTATTTCGCCATCCTTGCCCAGAAGCAGCATCCCGGCGACCAAATCACCGTTTACGAACGCAACCGGTCCGACGACACCTTTGGTTTCGGTGTGGTTTTTTCCGACGAGACCCTTGGCTTCTTCCGCCAGGCCGACGCGGAAAGCTATGGCCGGATTATCGACAGCTTCGCCTATTGGGACGAGATCGAAACCCACTACGGCGGCCAGGTTGTCAGTTCCTCCGGCCACGGATTTTGCGGCATGAGCCGGGTTGGCCTGCTGCGAATATTGCAGGACCGGGCCCGGGATCTTGGCGTCGATATCCACTACGAAAGTGAAATCTCCGATCTTTCGGCTTATCGCGACGCCGATCTTGTTGTCGCCGCCGATGGCGTCAACAGCCTGATCCGCGACACCTATGCCGCCTCCTTCAAACCCAGCATCGACTATAGGCCCAACCGCTTCGTTTGGCTGGGTACAACGGCGCCGCTACGGGCCTTCACCTTTATCTTCAAGGAGGACCGGCACGGTATCTGGAACGTGCATGCCTATCGCTACCAGGAAGGTTTGGCGACCCTGATCGTCGAAACCACGGAGGCGACCTGGAAGGCCGCCGGGATGGATCAAGCTGGCGAGGCGGAAACCGCCGCCTTCATGGCGGAGCTGTTCAAGGACGAACTGGCCGGGGCGGAAATCCTGACCAACCGCTCGAACTGGCGGGCCTTTCCCAATATCCATTGTGAAAGCTGGGTGCACGAAAATGTCGTATTGCTGGGCGATGCCGCCCATACGGCGCATTTTTCCATCGGCTCCGGCACCAAACTGGCGATGGAGGACGCCATTGCCCTGCACCAGGCCTGCGAGGCGGAGCGGGACAATCCGGCAGCCGCCCCACAACGCTATGACGATGAGCGGCGGGAGGAAGTGGAGCGCATCCAGCATGCCGCCAATACCTCGCTAACCTGGTTCGAGACCGTGGCGCGATTCTGGGGCATGGACCCCATTCAATTCAATTTCTCCATGCTGACCAGGTCGAAACAGATCACCTACGAAAACCTCTCCCTGCGCGACCCCCAGTTGGTCGCCGACGTCCGGGACTGGTTCGCGGCGGAAGCCGGAGCGCCGGCCGGAACCGTTCCCATGTTCGCGCCCTTTGCCTTGCGGGAGATGGCGTTGGAGAACCGTGTTGTTGTTTCGCCCATGTGCCAGTATTCCGCCCAAGACGGTATCCCCAACGACTGGCACATGGTGCATCTGGGCGGCCGCTGTCTGGGCGGCGCCGGCTTGATCTTTACCGAAATGACGGCGGTGGAAGTGGACGGGCGCATCAGCCCCGGCTGCACCGGCATCTATAACGAGGCACAAATGCAGGCCTGGGCCCGCATCGTCGATTTCGTGCACGACAACAGCAACGCGAAGATCTGCCTGCAATTGGGCCATGCCGGCCGCAAGGCATCAACGCAACTGGCCTGGCAGGAGGCCGACCGCCCCTTGCCCAGCGGCAACTGGCCCATCATCGCGGCCTCCCCCCTGCCCTATTTTCCCGACAGCGCCGTGCCACGGGAAATGACGGAAGCAGATATGGACGAGCTGGTCGCGGCCTATGTCCGGGCGGCGGAACTGGGTTTGGCGGCTGGCTTCGACATGCTGGAAATCCACATGGCGCACGGCTATCTGCTGGCCAGTTTCATTTCGCCCCTGACCAATCAGCGGACCGACGGTTATGGCGGCGGTATCGAAAACCGCATGGCGCTGCCATTACGGGTGTTCGGGGCCGTGCGGCAGGCGTGGCCCGAGGAACGCCCCATGTCGGTGCGCCTTTCGGCCACGGACTGGCATCCCAACGGCTTAACTTCCGAGGATCTATTGGCGGCGTCAGCGATGTTGCAGGCAGCGGGTTGTGATCTGATCGATGTTTCCGCCGGCCAAACAATACTCGACCAACGGCCGGTCTATGGGCGCATGTTCCAGACACCGTTTTCGGACCAAATTCGCAACGAAATCGGCATCCCCACCATGACCGTGGGCAACATCACCACCGCCGATCAGGTCAACACCATCCTGGCGGCGGGACGAGCCGACCTGGTCGCCCTGGCCCGGCCGCATTTGGCCGACCCGCATTTCACTCTTGCCGCCGCCGCCCGCTATGACCATCAGGCGCAGGTTTGGCCGGCGCAATATGAAACGGCCCAGCCCCAGGCCCACACCGTGGCCAGCCGGCAGCGCGAAGACATCGACGAATTACGCCGCCAGGCCCGCCCCGCCAAGCCGGGGCCGACGAATTAGTCGAGCAAATCGTCCAGGCGTTCGCGGGCCTCGAGCATTTCGTTGAGCAGTTCGTAGACCACCTCCCTGACGGAGATCTCTTCCGCCATGTCACCGACGATCTGGCCAACCGGGTAGGTCAGAAAATCCTTGGCCCGGACCCGTTCGACCCGCGTCCGCCCTTCCTGCCACCACAGGTAATTCTGCGTCGGTGCCGGCAGGGTCGGCGGTGCGCCCGGCGCCTCGTAGGCTTCGGAAAACCTGTTGCGCAAGGTGCGGCAGGGCTTGCCGGTGACCGAGGTGGTCAGCATGGCGTCCTCCGCCTCGGCCTCGAACATCTTTTGCTTGATCTCCGGCGTCACTTCGCTTTGCGCGGTCTTCAGCCATAGGGAGCCGGTCCAGACCCCTTCGCAGCCCAATACCAGCGCCGCCGCTAACTGCCTGCCCCGCCCCACGCCGCCGGCACCCAGCACCGGCAGGGGCGCGACCGCATCGACAATACTGGGCCACAGCACCATGGAGGAAACCTCCCCCGTATGGCCGCCCGCCTCCGTCCCAACGGCAACGACAAAGTCACAGCCGGCATTGCGGTGCCGCAGGGCATGTTTCGGCTTGCCGGCCAGGGCGCCGACCTTGATGCCCTGGGCATGGGCCCGCTCCACCAATTCCAGGGGCGGCGAGCCGAGGGCGTTGACGATAACCTTGATGGGATGCTTCATGGCGGTTTCAATCATCGCCAGGCTTTCCCTGGGCGCGAAATTCATGCCCTTGACGATCTCGCGCTTGATCTCCGCCGCCTCGTCGTCTGGCAAGGGCGGCACGCCGGCCTCGTCCAACAGGTTACGCACGAAATCCACATGCTCCTTGGGCAGCAGCTTCTCGGGCTCGAACTTCATATCGCTGCTGTCTTCCAGACTGGAGGGCATCAGGACATCGATGCCATAGGGCTTGCCGTCAATATGCTCGTCAATCCAATTCAACTCAGCCTCGACACGCTCCGGGCTCATACGGGCCATGCCCAATACGCCCATGCCGCCGGCCTTGGAGACTTCAACCACAACATCGCGGCAATGGGAAAAGGCGAAGATCGGCGCATCTATGCCGAACATCTCGCACATTTTGTTTTTCATCTGATAAATCCTGGATAATCTCTGATCTGTTCGGCAAAATAGCCAATCGGGGAGGCCATGGAAATGACAATCAAAATCGTTGATATCGAGGCCGAATTGGCGCCGCTGCCGGTATTGAAGATCCGGGGCGAAGCCACCACGGAAGAAGAGGCCAACGCGGCATTTGCCATCCTGGCGCCGTATCGAAACGGCGCCATCTTCGCGGGTTCGTTCGAGGGCGACAGCGGTTGGGAAAAACATGCCAACGGCGATGAAGTGGTACAGATCCTGAAAGGATCGACCAGCCTGACGGTCCTGACGGACAGCGGCCCGGAGACTTTGCAGCTTGCCGCCGGCATGCTGGTCGTGGTGCCGCGGGATCATTGGCACCGTTTCAACGCCCCGGACGGAGTGACGGTAATGACCGTGACGCCACAGCCGACCGATCACAGCTTCGCCGACGATCCCCCCTAGGCCGATATTTGCAGCCGCACAAGCGCGATGATAGCCTTGTGATAGAGGCAATGATGGGGATCACGGAAATGAGCGAACTTTCAATCCAGTCCGCCGACAGCGCACCAAGCCGGGCCGAGCATGCCGCCGGCATGACCGCATACATGGCCGAAGGGGAGCGCCTGGCCCAGGATATCGGCAACCGAGGTCCCGTACGCTTCGATGCGGACGGCAAGCTGCACCCCGATATTCTGATGGCCTATTGGAGGGACGGCTTTTACGTCTTCGAAGGCGTCATTGGACCGGACGAGATTGCACAACTGCGCGCCGGCACCGACAACATGATCGAGCGGGCGCCGGCACACCGGGATGCCAAGGTGGATGCCCAGGGCCGGCCCGCCTTGGGCCAGGACTTTGCCCGAAATCCCTATACCTTCGCCAAGCCGTTGTCCGACCCCTGGGGCGGAACGGGCGTTCTGGGCGGCCGGCACCCCAGCCAGATGACCCAACCCATGCCCGACGCCGATGCGCCGGAGGATGTGCCCTTCCTGATGCGCGGCATGTGCGTCACCATGGAATCTGGTCTGCGCCTGTACGGCCATCCCCATCTTTTGGCCATTGCCGAGGCCATCAACGGCGAGGACTTCGTGCCCTTCAACGATGCCATCTTCGTCAAGCAGCCCGGTCTGGGCGGCTCCGTCGCCTGGCACCAGGATGGCGTGACCCATTGGGATTCCGCCGACTGGGACGAAGGCATCCACGGTTTCAATTTCCAGGTGCAATTGTACCAGACAACGTCAGGCAACTGCCTTTGGGTCGTGCCCGGCACCCACAAGCTCGGACGCATCGATATCAAACGCCTGGTTGCCGAGAATGGCGGCAGTGAGCAGTTGCCCGGCGCGGTGCCACTGATCTGCAATCCGGGCGATGTCACCATTGTCAACCGCCAGGCATTGCACGGCTCATTCGCCAACACATCGCCGGACCTGCGCGTCTCCATCACCTTCGGCTTCCATCGCCGCAGCTCGGTCCTCGGCCAAAAGGGCGCGCTCAGCATGGAATCGGAGGATGTCTATGATGCACAACGGATCTTCGACCGCGCCGCCGTCATCGCGGTGGCGATCGATGCGCGGCGGCGGCACTATCCCGACGAAGCGCCGTTTCAATACCAGCCCTTCGCGGGCCTGGAAGACGACTACCGCCTAACGGAGGAAACCTTCAAGCGGGTTATTTGGGACTACAACGTCAAGGACTTAGCGATTTAGCATCATGACGAAAATCACTTCAAAGGCTCAGTTGCGGGAGCTCTACCCACCGGCCGTCGAACGCGCCGTCAGGAAACAGATGGCGTCCCTGGACCACCACGCGCGGCACTATATCGAGCTGTCACCATTCGTGACCCTGGCGACCATGGGGGCGGATGGCCTGGGCGATGTGACGCCGCGCGGCGGCGAGCCGGGGCAGGTTCGGGTGGAGAACGACAATTCCGTTCTGTTGCCCGACTGGCCAGGCAATAACCGTCTGGACTCTCTGGAGAATATCATCGATCACCCCGGCGTCGGCCTGCTGTTCCTGATCCCCGGCGTCAAGGAAACCCTGCGCATCAACGGCAGGGCCGAAATTATCACCGATGACGGCGTACGGCAGTTGTTCGAAACCCGCGGCAAGCTGCCGCGATCGGTCATTCGCGTCGCGGTGGAGGAGGTCTATCTACACTGCGCCAAGGCGCTGATGCGCTCCCATCTTTGGGACGACAGTGCGCGCATCGAACGCTCCGAACTGCCGACCATGAACCAGATGATCAAGGATCAGACAGGGAGTACCGGGCCGCTGATCAGCCAGGAAGAGATGGAGGAAAGTTACAAGGCGGTATTGTACTAGAGCAATTTTCAATCAATTGGCTTCGCCTTGGCGATCCAAGTGATTGGTACAATTGCTCTTTTCTTAAGAGTCCGAGCATGTCTAGAAGAGACATGCTCTAGGATCAGCTATCGCTAGGCTGGACCCAGGGAATAGCGGTAAAATCAACGCCTTCCTCATGCAATTCCTTGGCTTCCGTCTTGGTGGCTTCGCCGTAGATATCGCGCTTTTCGGTCTCGCCGTAGTGGATCTTGCGTGCTTCCTCGGCGAATTCGGTGCCGACATAGTCGCAGTTTTCTTCCACATGTTGTTGCATCTTGGCCAGCATCTGCATGGCCTCGGCCGCGACGGCGCTTTCCTTGGCCGCCTTGGCCTGTTTCTTGGAAGTGGAGATATTCGGCGCCATCAAGGCCTTTTCAACCTTGTCATCGCCGCAGGTGGGGCATTGCACCTGACCTTTTTTGCGCAAACCGTCAAACGCCTTTGAATCCTTGAACCAAGCTTCAAAGGTGTGTTTGTTGGCGCATATCAAGTCGAAAACCATCATGATGACCCATAAATGGCATCGTCGGGCTCATTGGGCAAGTTCGGAATCAATAAAATATGCTTGAACCATCCCCCTGGATCAGCCGTTTCGCCGATAGGGTGCCAAGCCAAGGCAGGGTGCTGGATGTGGCCTGCGGCAGCGGCCGCCACAGCCGGTTTTTCCTGGATCGCGGCCATCCGGTCACCGCCATCGATCGCGATGTTTCCAAACTTGGTCGCCATGAGAATCTGGAAGTTGTCGAGCACGACCTGGAGGACGGCAGTCCATGGCCGCTAAATGAAAAGGGGGATGGACTGCAATTCGCCGCCGTTGTTGTAGTGAACTACCTGTTCCGCCCGCTGCTGCCCCGGCTGGTCGCGGCGGTCGGCCCGGGCGGCGTGCTGTTGTATGACACCTTCGCCGTGGGTAACGAGGCCTTTGGCCGCCCCTCGAACCCGGATTTCCTGCTGCACCCGAATGAATTGCCGGACGCGGTGGCCGGTGAATTGGAGATCCTGGACTACTTCCATGGCCGCATCGACGGCGCCAAACCAGCCATGCGCCAGAGCATCTGCGCCCGGCGGAGCTAGCGTCATGGACCACAGATACGTAGAATTCAAACCAGTAAACGAGGGAGGCGCAAATGGCATCGAATACGGGACAGACTTCGCCGGAAGACGACTGGCTGGCAAAGGTTGAGGAAGAGGTTCTGGAGCCGGATCTGGCGATTATTGATCCGCATCATCACCTTTGGCTGCGCAACGGCTATACCTACATGATGCCGGAACTGGCCGTCGATCTGGCCAGCGGCCACAATATCGCCGCCACCGTCTTCGCCGAATGCCATTCCATGTACCGCCAGGACGGCCCGGAAGCGGAAAAGTCACTGGGCGAGACGGAGTTCGTGCGTGGCCAGGCCGCCATGAGCGCCAGCGGCGCGTTTGGGCCGGCGCGGGCCTGCGATGTAATGTTCGGCAACGTGGACATGACCCTGGGCGCCGGCGTCGAACCCTTGCTGGAGCGGCATATGGAAACCTCGGGCGGCCGTTTTCGCGGCGTGCGCTATTCCACCGGCTGGGACGAGGATGAACGCATTCACAATGTCGCGCCGGATCAGGGCATGCTGGTCCACAAAACCGTCAAGGAAGCCGTGGCGGTGCTGGACCGCATGGATCTCGAATTCGACTGCTGGCTTTATCACCCGCAGTTGGATGAAGTGGCGCAACTGGCCGATGCCTTCCCAAATCTGCGGATCGTTCTCAACCACGTGGGCAGCCCCATTCTGGGCGGACCCTACAGGGGCAAACAGGACGAGGTGTTCGAGGACTGGCGCGTCCGTATCCTACGGGTTGGAGAACGCCAGAATGTTTTCGTCAAACTGGGCGCCCTGCCGATCCGCATGCCCGGTTTCGAGGGCGACCGCAGCCTGCCGCCGGGATCGGAGGAAGTCGCGGCGGCCTGGCGCCCGTGGATCGATACCTGCATCGAGGCTTTCGGCCCGGCCCGCTCCATGTTCGAGTCCAATTTCCCGGTACAGAAACGCTGGTGCAGTTATCAAGTCTGCTGGAACGCCTTCAAGCGCATCGCCGGCGGCGCCTCGGCCACGGAGAAACAGGACCTGTTCGCCGGCGCGGCGGCGGCGGCCTACAAGATAGACCTATCGTAAGAGTAAGGGGACATATCGCCATGACAGTGGAATTCGCCGAAGACGAACGGATGATCATCGACCTGGTTGGCAGCTTCGTCGAGAATGAACTGATGCCGTTGGAAAAAGCCGTCATGGAGCGGGAGGCAACGGGCGGAGCTCTATCGCTTTTGCCGGAGGAAGAAGCGCCGCTGTTGGCGAAGTGCAAGGAGCTTGGCCTTTGGGCCATGGACGCCCCGGAAGAAGTCGGCGGTGCCGCCCTTCCGACGACGGTGATGCTGGCCATACAGGAGCGGCTGAAACGCACGGTAACGCCGTTCATTTTTCCGCCCGACTCGCCAAACCTGCACATGCTGATGGCCGTGGCGACGCCGGAGCAGAAACAGAAATATATGGTGCCCTACGCCCAGGGCGAGATGAAGTCCTGCATCGCCATTTCGGAACCCGGCGCGGGCGGCGATCCGGCACAGATGAAGACGCGCGCAATCCGCGAAGGCGATGAATGGGTGATCAATGGCCGCAAGATCTGGGTTTCGAACGTGCCCAGTTCGGATTTCATCGTTCTGATGGCGGTAACGGACCCGGACAAGGGCGCCCGCGGCGGCATCACCGCCTTCATCGTCGACAAGGGCACGCCGGGCTTCACCATCGAACGGGAAATTCCCATGCTGGGCGGCTCCCGGACCTACGAACTGATCATGGACGATCTGCGCCTGAAGGACGCCCAGGTTCTGGGCGAGGTCGGCCAGGGCTTCGCGCCCATGCAGAAACGCCTGACCGTGCGCCGCCTGGAGATGGGTGCGATGTGCGTCGGCATGGCCTCCCGCGCCCTGGAAATGATGTGCGAACACACCCAGCAGCGGGAAACCTTTGGCGAGAAACTTAGCGACCGGCAGGCCATTCAATGGTGGGTCGCCGATGCCGCCACCAAGATCCACGCCACCCGCCTGATGGTCATGGATGCCGGGCAAAAGCAGGACCGGGGCGAGGATATCCGGACCGCGGCCTCCATGGTCAAAGTCTTCGCCACGGAAATGGCGACGGAGGTTCTGGATCGCGCCATGCAAAGCTTTGGCGCCATGGGCATGACACGGGAAATGCCCTTCGCCATCATGTCGCAACGTCTGCGCCTGACCAGGATTTACGAAGGCCCCACCGAGGTGCACCGTATGGTCATCGCCCGGCGGACCCTGAAGGAATACGCCTAGCTTTCAATCATAGGGGTGATCGTCATGAGTGATGCGTTCAGGGCGGCGGGTTATCCGTGGCGCCTGTTCAGCGGCCCTGGGGCCATCGAGAACAACTTGAAAGGCGCCGTGGAACGCGCCGGCGCCAGCCGGGCAATTGTCATCTGCTCGCCATCCGTCAATGGGCGGAGCAATACGGTGCAGCGTATCGAGGCAGCACTGGGCAGCAGTTTCGCCGGCGTGTTCGACGGCATCGAAAAGGACTCGACCTATGCATCCGTCAGCGCCGCGACGGCGGCGGCGAAAGACGCCGGGGCGGATTTGCTCATCGCGGTCGGCGGCGGCAGCGTCATCGTCGCCGTCCGGGCCGTCGCGATCTTCATGGGCGAAGCGGGCGATCCGTTTGAGATCATGACCCAGTATCCCGACGGCAAGCCGGCCCATAGTCCCCGGCTGATGGCGCCGAAATTGCCGATTATCAATATCCCCACAACGCCGACCTCGGCCATGAACCGGGCCGGAACGGGCTTGAAGAACCCGGATCTGGATCACCGGATGGAGTATTTCGATCCCAAGACCCGGCCCAGCGCCATATTCCTGGATGATGAAGCATTGCTGACCGCGCCGCCGGAGCTGATCCGTTCAACGGCGACCACCGTATTCGCCGGCCTGGTCGGATCCATGGCGCAGACCGGCCTGAACCCCCTGGTGGCCGGCGATCAGGCCCAGGCTTTCCGTCTGGCCCATGGCGCCTACATGCGGCTGATGGACGAATTGGACAATCCCGCCCTGCGCAACGATCTCTGCATCGCCGCCTTCCTGCAGAACCGCGCCGAAGATGATGGACGCCGGGGCTTTCGTACCGGCGTCTTTTCCGGCAATTACGCGGTGTCGACGGCATTGCACCTGCGCCATCCGAACGTCGGCCAGGGCGAATCCACATCCGTTGTGCAAGCCACCGCGATACGGCTGGCCCAGAAAATCGAAGCACAATCGGCGCGCCAGGTTGCCGAGGCCCTGGCGGTCTGGCGGGACGCCATGGATGGGGACCAGGCGGCGTTGGCGGTAGCCGATGAACTGGAAGCCATCTACCGCCGCGTCGGCGTGCCGACACAAGTGCGGCAACTGGATATCCCAAGGGACGATCTGCAGAACATCGCCACCGAAACGGTGAAGAATTTCAATGCCAACGCCGGCGCGCGCTCAGCCGAGGAACAGATCGAAGCCGCCCTGCACCTGCTGGAAGCGGCGTGGTGATATCGCAGCCCCGGGCTAAAACCTCGAGCGCCGGGATTCGACGTTGGCATGTACGTCAATCAGCACGGTCCGGCCCTCGGCATTCAGGCGCTGGGCTTCCTGCAGGGCCGGCGCCATTTCAACCGCCTCCCTAACGGTGATGCCGACCGCGCCCATGCCCTCGGCGATCTTGGCGTAGTCGCCCTGCATGTGGGAGACGCCGTAACGCTCGCGCGCCTCCGGGCCGATGATGCCCTGGGCCGGGCCGGAATAGGTCGCCATGGCGCTGTTGTTGAGCAGCACCGTGGTAATGGCCGCGCCTGATCTTGCCGCCGTTTCAATATCGGTGCCGGACATCCCAAAGGCGCCGTCACCCATCAGGTTCAGACAGAATTTGTCGGGCTGCGCCATCTTGGCGCCGATAATCAGGGGAATGCCGAAACCAAGATGCGTCGTCTTGCCCCAGCCGATATAGCTGTGCGGCACGGTCGCGTTATAGAACGGCACGATGGAATCGCGCGGCGCGCCGGCATCGTGGGTGACGATGCTGTTCTCCAGATCCAGGTTCTGGTTGATCTCGTGGATCACCCGGTAGTAGTTCAACGGCGCCTCGTCGGACAGCAGCAAAGGTGTCCATTCCTCCATCCACTCGGCCTTCACCGCCGCGACCTCCGCCTCGACCTGGGCCCTTTCGCCCCTGCCCTGGCCGCCGGTCTGCGCCTTGATCTCCTCGATCAGGGCCTGGATCGTCAGCAGGGTGTCGCCGATCAAGCCGATATCGGCGGCTTCATCCTTGTTGATATCGTCCGGATTGACGGTGTTGTGGATCAGTACCTTGCCGGGCTGCACCGGCTGGCCATAGGGCGAGCGCGTCAGGGAGGTGCCGAGCGCCAACATGACATCGCTATCGACAAGCCAGCGATGGGCCGGCAGGGTCGTCGCGCCGCTGCCCGCGCCCAGGGCCAGGGGATGGCGCTCATCGAAAGCCGACTTCCCCGGCATGGTGCAGAAGACCGGCGTGGCGGTCAGTTCGGCCAATTCCCGCAAGGCCTCTGTGGCGCCGGAAAATAACACCCCGGCGCCGGCCCAGATCAGCGGTTTCTTAGCCCCGATCAAGGCCTTGGCGGCGGCACTGATATCGCTGCCCTGGGGCACTTGGCGGGTCGGTTTCGGTGATTGATAGGTTTGCGCCGCCTCCGGCACCTCTTGCGCGCAGACATCCGCCGTCAACTCGACCACGACCGGGCCGGGCGTACCATTACGCAGGGCATGAAAGGCGCGGCGCATGACATCGCCGACCTGGTTCGGGGTATAGATCGCCTCGATCTGCTTGGCCCAGCCCTGGTATTTCTGCGCCGCGGAAAAATTCGGCCGCACGGAAATCTGATTGAGGTTGTTGCCGCCCAGCATCACCAATATGGGGATATTGTCGGCATAGGCCTGGGACAGACCGCCCATGACGTTCTCCGCCCCGGCCTGGGATTGCACCGCGACCACGCCGAAGCGCTGCCGGTCGCTGATACGGCTGTAGCCATCGGCCGCCATGACGGCGCCACGCTCGTGACGAAAGGCGATGGGGCGGATACCTTCACGAGCAGCCGCCGAAATCAACGGATTGGACGGGAAACAGGACATCCATTCGACGCCTTCCTGTTTCAAGATCTGGGTGATGTAGTCAATGCCGTTCATTTCCTGCTCCAATCAATTGGCCCGCGATCGGCCACCATTCGTTGATACCCTACCTTAGGGCTTTGCTTTTCCCGTTGCACCATTGGCGCGCAGGGCGGCCATGTCCTCGGGCGAATATCCGACCTCCGCCAAGACATCCTCGGTACTTTGACCAGCCTGTTCGGGATGGCGGTAATAGCCGCCGGGCGTTTTGGAAAAATGTACCGGCACCTTCAGGTGGCGCACCCGTCCCTCGGTCGGATGCTCGACTTCCGGAAACATGCCCACCGCTTCCAGGTGCGGACAATCGAACAGATCTTCCGGCGTGTTCATGGGCATGACGGGAATATCGGCGGCCTCGAGAACCTCCTGCCATTCCGCCGACGGCCGGGTCAGCATGATGCCGCCGACGATCTCGTACAGGGCATCGATATTGTCCGAGCGCGACGGTTGATCGGCGAAGCGTGGGTCCTGGGCCAATTCGGGCCGGCCGGCGATCTCGAAGAACCTCGCCCAATGCTTGTCGTTGTAGGGCAGCGCACAGATGTGACCATCGGCGGTGGGATAGGGGCGACGGTGCGGCGTCAGCATGCGCTGGTATCCCGCCGTGCCAAGGGGCGGTTCGTAGCTCCGGCCCTGCATATGTTCATTCATGATGAAGGAGGCGAAGGATTCATACATCGGCACGTGCAACCGCTGCCCCTCGCCCGTGCGTTCGCGGTGAAACAGCGCCATGGTAATGGCATAGGTCAAAACCAGGCCCGTGGTCTTGTCCGCCAGCACGCTGGGGCCATAGCGCGGCGTACCCGTGACGGCCCCGAAAAGACCCGCCAGGCCCGAAGCGCCCTGGATCAAATCGTCATAGGCCGGGCGGTCCACGTAGGGGCCGTCTTCGCCGTATCCGGTGGCCGCGGCATAAACGATATCCTCTTTCCACGGCATGATGCTTTCGTAATCAATGCCCAGGCGGGCGGCGGCTTTCGGGCGGATGTTGTGCACGAAGACGTCCGCCGTTTCCACCAGGCGCCGCAGGGGCTCCCTGGCCGCATCCTTTTTCAGATCCAGCACCACGCTGCGTTTGTTGCGGCCCTTCATCATATAAGCCGCCGACATGCCGGGGTTCTTGCCGACACCGGTCCAACGGCCGATATCGCCGCCGGGCGGTTCGATCTTTATGACGTCGGCACCCATCTCACCCAAGATCTGGGTGCTGAACGGGCCGAGCATGACCGTCGTCAGGTCGATGACGCGGACGCCTTGCAATGGACCGCGCGGATTGGAAGTCACCATACTCATCCTTCTTCCTGCGTACGCATTTCGCCAACGAATTCACCATTGACCAGAAACACTGTAGCCCGCCTACTATGTCCTGGTCTCGGTTTTTGGTCGAATTCCGCGCAAGGGAAGGACGAACGCGATGTTGACAATTGATGCACAGGTCCATGCGTACGAACGGGATCACCCTGGCCGCCCCTGGACGGCGGTGCTCGCCGGGCCACCACAGGTCACGGGCGATGACATGGTCGCCGCCATGGACGCCGTCGGTGTCGACGGCGCCCTGCTGGTTTCGGTCCATACCATGTACCGGTTCGACGACAGTTATGCGGTTAGCGTGCATGCGGCGCATCCTGATCGCTTTGGCTTGATCAAGCCGGTCGATACGACCGACCCGGGCGTTCTGGAAACGATCGATGACTGGGCCGCGATGGACGGCACCGTCGCCATCCGCATCATGATGCATGAAGAGCTCTCGAAAGATCCCGATGATCCCGGCATCAATAGCGTTCTCGCCGCCGCCGCCCGCCATGGGTTGCCGGTCAATCTTTTGTGCTGGGGCCGGCTGGAACAGGCCGCGGAACTGGCGGTGCGGAATCCCGATACAACATTGGTTATCGATCACCTTGGCCTGCAACAGCCGTTCGAGCCGCCGGCACCGCCCGAACCCTTCGCCGCCCTGCCCGGTGTGCTGGCGCTGGCAAAACACAAGAACGCCGCAATCAAGATCACCGGCGCCTGTACCCTGTCCCACGAGCCCTTCCCCTACAATGACATCTGGGACCCCCTGTGCCGCATTTTCGATGCTTTCGGCATCGAGCGCTGCATCTGGGGCACCGATTGGACCCGGGCGGTCAATCTGTTGACCTACGAGCAAGGCGTGGAGCCGTTTCGCCGGACCGACCGTCTGTCGGACAGTGAACGGGCGGAGTTGATGGGCGGCAGCCTGCGGCGGATCTATAACTGGTCGCCAACGGGGCGGTAAATTCGGGGGAGAGCGGCCTTGGCGCTACATTTCGAACGGCGGGAATTCGAACGGCGCATCAGCGATGCCCGGCGGGAACTCAAGGATAGGGGGTTGGCTGCGATCCTGCTGTTCGCGCAGGAGAGCCACTACTACCTGACCGGCTACGACACGACAGGGTACGTCTTCTTTCAATGCACCGTCCTGACGGCGGACGATGGGCCCATCACCCTGCTCACCCGGCGGCCGGATCTGGAACAGGCCCGGCGCACCTCCGTCATCGAAGATATTCGCATCTGGTACGACCGCGAGGGCGCCGCGCCCACCGACGATCTTCGGGATATCCTGATCGAGAAAGGCCTGAAGGGCGAACGGATCGGCATCGAACTGGACAGCTATGGCCTGCGGGCACATCAATACGAACAGCTTAAGGACAGTCTGGCCGATTGGGGGCCTTTGGAGGATGCCTCGACGCTGGTGCGCGGCCTTCGCCTGGTCAAATCGCCGGCGGAGATCGCCTATGTCCGCCGCGCCGCTGAACTGGCCGATCAATCGCTGTTGGCAATGCAGGCGGCGGCCGGACCGGGCGCGTTCGAAGGCGATATCGCGGCGGCCGGACAGGCGGCGATATCCTCCGGCGGCGGTGACCCGGCGCCGTCCGGGCCTGTTCTAGGCTCCGGCGAGCGGGCGTTGCTGATCCGCTCCGCCACCGGCTACCGGCACCTTGACGACCAGGACCAGTTGACCATGGAATTCGCCGGCAGTTACCGCCACTATTGCGCCTGCCTCATGCGCACCGTTGCTATTGGCACCGAAAACGCCAAACAGCGGCAAATGTTCGAGGTCACCCGCGAAGCCCTTGTGGCGATGACGGATGCGGCGCGCCCCGGCCGCCCGCTGGGCGAGATCGATGACGCGCACCGCCAAGTGTATGACAACAATGGCTACGGTGATGTCCGCATGGCGGCCTGCGGCTATTCCCTGGGCGCCAGTTTTCGCCCGACCTGGATGGACGTGCCGCCGATGCTGTACAGCGGCAACCCGACTCTGGCCCGCCCAGGCATGGTGTTGTTCCTGCACGCCATCCTGATCGACAACGGGGCGGAACTGGCCATGAGCCTCGGCCATACCATCGTCGTAACGGAAGATGGATCGGAAGTTCTAAGCCGGTTGCATCCCGAATATACGGTTTGCGGCTAGCGCATGTCGGGTTTAACCAAACCCGAACCCATGCGCTAAAACCTTTAGAATAGAGCAACTTATCCGCATTCAATTGAATGCGGGTCGCTCTAGCCGAGCGCGTCGGACAGCGGTGTTTGGCCGCTGCCGCGTTCCAGGGGCTGCTGCTGGCTTTCGTGCGGCGCCCAAGCGGTCAGGGTGATGATCTGAAAGCTTGCCGGGATGCGGCCATCTTCGTCCGCGTGGTTCTGATAATAGTGCCGCGCGCCCGCCTCGATCACCGCGCGGGGGGTGAAGGATTTTTGCCGCTCGGCGACCGCATTGCCTTCGCCCAGGCCGCGCAATTCCGCCATCATCGCGAAGGGATCGGCGTAGGACAGAACGATCCGGTCCGTATCCACGACCGGCAGGGCGAAGCCGGCGCGTTGCAACAGGGCGCCCGCGTCGTGCGGATCGACAAATGGCGAGACCCGCGGCGAGGCGCCGCCCCGGACTTCCGTCTCCGCCGCCAACAGGGACTGGCGCAATTCATCCAGGGTGCCGCCGCCCAGCATGGCACAGAGAAACAGCCCATCCGGCTTCAGGGCCCGGCGAATTTGCAATAGCGTCCCCGGCAGGTCGTTGACCCAATGCAGGGACAAAACCGAAAGGATCAGGTCGAACCGGCCATCGGCGAACGGCAAGGCCTCTTCATCCAGCGTCAGGCGCGGGCCGGCCTCCGCGCGGGCCCGCGACGCCATGGCGGGGGACAAATCGCATTGCGCCAGCCATTCGATGCCGCCCCGGCCCCCCAGGACGGATGCCACTTGGCCCGTGTGACAGCCCAAATCCAGGGCAAGGGGAAAGGTACGTTTAATATCCAGCAGGCAATCCGCCAGGCGGTCCGCCGCCTCCCGGATTAGAAAATCGTAGTCGGACAATCCAGGCGCCGCCCTGTCCCTATGCCGGCGGACCGACCGGCGGTCGAAAACCTGGGGCGGGGTCGGCATGGATCAGACCGCCGCCGCGCCGCCGTCCACGGGCAGGATAACGCCGGTGATCCAGCGTGCCTCGTCCGAGACCAGGAACAGAGCCGCCCGCGCCACTTCGATCGGCATGCCGTAACCCAGGGGCGTTGCCTGGGCCAGGGGATTAGCCGCCACATCGCCCATCATGCGCTGGACCCGCTCGCTCGCCACCACGCCCGGCGCCACGGCGTTGACCCGGATCTTGTGCTCGGCCAGTTCCTGCGCCAGGGATTTGGTCAAGGTTAGAACGCCGCCCTTGGCCGCCGTATATGCATCCGCCCCCTGGGTCGCCTTCATGGCCCGGATCGATGTTGTGTTCAAAATAGCACCGCCGCCCCGTTCGATAAGATGGGGAATGGCATAGCGGCAGATCAGGAAACTGCCATACAGATCCACGCCCATGGTGCGCCAGAATTCCTCCAGCGGCATCTCGGACACCTTGCCGTCATCCTGGGTCGCGCCGCCGGCATTGTTGTAGACGATATCCAGGCCGCCGAAGGCCGCGATGCATTGGGCGACCGCTGCCTCCGCCGCCGCCGGCTCGGCCACGTCGGTGGCGACGAACAGGGCGCGGCCGCCCTTGGCCTCGATCTCGGCGACCACGTCCGTGGCCGCCTCCACATTGACATCGGCGAGCAGGACGGCGGCGCCTTCATCGGCGAACAGCAGGGCCGAAGCCCGGCCAATGCCCGCGCCCGCACCGGTGATCAATGCGACCTTGTCTTCAAGACGTGCCATAATAATCCCTCCCCGCCACGGGCATTCAGTTTAGGGAGCATTACAGGGCGATGGTGGAAATGCCAATGGCCAAAATCGGCCGGCGGATCGGCGATGCCGGCGCGGTCTTTCTGGACGCACTGTTGCCGCCGCAATGCCTGTCCTGCGGCGCCATGGTCGATCGCCAGGGTAACCTGTGCGCGCCCTGTTGGTCGTCCATGCGGTTCCTGGAGCCGCCCTGTTGTGCGGCCTGCGGCTTTCCCTTTCCCCACGACGAAGGCGAAGGCGTGCTTTGTGCCGCATGCAGCCGCCGCCAACCTGATTTTGACCGGGCCCGCGCGGTCCTCGTCTATGACGACAACAGCCGCTCCCTGCTGCTGCGCCTGAAGCACGGCGACCGCCTGGACGGGGTACCGGCGTTTGCCCAATGGCTGGCCAGGGCGGGGACGGAATTCTGGGCCGATGCGGACATGCTGGTGCCGGTGCCGCTGCATCGCTGGCGCCTGTTGCGGCGGCGCTATAATCAGGCGGCGCTGTTGAGCCAGGCTCTGTCGCGCCAATGCGGCGTGGCTTATCAGCCGGACCTGCTGCAAAGACAGCGTCGAACGCCGAGCCAGAGCGGGCGCAGCCGCACCGGCCGCGACCGCAACGTTCGCGGCGCCTTCGCCCTCGCCCCGGCTGACAAGGGCCGGCTTCGCGGCTCTCACGTGGTTTTGATTGACGATGTTTTCACCACCGGGGCTACGGTTTCGGCCTGCGCCAGAATATTGAGGCGCAATGGCGCGGCGCGGGTGGATGTACTCACCCTGGCCAGGGTGCTATAGGCTGGGCCAGGAAATTGTAGGACAGGGAACTGGAATGCCGGACGTCACCATATACACAACGGGCTATTGCCCATTTTGCTTTCACGCCAAGAGGCTGCTGGACAGCAAGGGCGTGGCCTATGACGAGATTGATGTGAACAGTGTGCCCGGCGCCCGTGACGAGATGATGCAGCGCGCCAATGGTGGCCATACGGTGCCGCAGATTTTCGTCGGCGAACACCACGTGGGCGGCTGCGACGAGCTATACGCCCTGGAACAGCAACAAAAACTGGACCCGCTGCTCAGCATCGAGGGATAGGACGATGACCCAATTTACCGCCGCCTGTGTGCAGATCAACGCCAGCAATGATCTCGATGAGAATATCGCATCCCTCGGCACGATGATCCGGGAGGCGCGATCGGCGGGCGCGGATTTCATCACCACGCCCGAATGCGCGGCGATGATCGAGGTCGGGCGGGACAACATCCGCGCCAAGGCGTTTGTTGAGGAAGCCCACCCGGCCCTGGATGCGTTTCGCGGTTGGGCGGTGGAAACCGGCGCGTGGCTGCTGGCCGGCTCCCTTTCGGTGCTGCTGGAAGATGAAGAGCGGCTGGCCAACCGGCAATATCTGATCGACCCGACGGGCGCCATCACGGCGCGCTACGACAAGATCCACATGTTCGACGTGGACCTTCCCAACGGCAAGAGCCTGCGTGAATCGAACAACTACCGTCCCGGCGCCGAGGCCGTGCTGACGCCCCTGCCCTGGTGCAACCTAGGCCTAAGCATCTGCTATGATCTGCGGTTCCCTCATCTATACCGCGACCTGGCCAAGGCCGGGGCGGATGTATTGGTAATCCCCTCCGCCTTCATGCAGGTCACGGGTGAAGCCCATTGGCACGTGCTGATGCGGGCCCGGGCAATTGAAACCGGCTGTTTTGTCATCGCCGCGGCGCAATGCGGCGAACATGTCGCCGGCCGCCTCAGCTACGGCCATTCCCTGATCGTGGCGCCCTGGGGGGAAGTACTTTCCGACGGCGGCACCGAGGAAGGCGTCAGCCTGGCCGAGTTGGACCTATCCGCCGTAGCCAAGGCGCGGGGGCACATTCCGGCCTTGGAGCATGACCGCGATTATCAATTTGTCATTGAACATGATAGGAGCTCCACCGCTGCCGAATAGGCACCCTACAATACTTCTTTTTCACACTCCTAAATTACTATTTTCAATAGTATAAAATAAATTCATTCTATCTAAGCGAATAACTGGGCTGCATATACAGAAATTAGCCAGAAATTGTCATAGCTCGTATACTATTAATGATACTGGCGCCAGAATTCGACGCATCATTACTTTTGCCTATTTGCGAATTGTGCTAGACTCACGCACGTGACTTTCAAAGTAGGATTGTGTCCATTGACGGCAATTCCGAACAGTCTGGGCGACTATCTTAGCGATCTGAACAGCGCCACCAGCGCTGAAGAGTGCATGACCGTGACGCGACGCCATGTGGGGCGGCTTGGATTTCAAAACGTTGTCTTCGCTTATGTGCAACGGGAAGAGCACAGGCGAAACGAACTGAAGGACTATCTTCGCTATTCGTCAATTCCCAAGGCCTGGGAAAACCGTTACCGCGAGATGGAATATCAGAATCACTGCCCCATCTATCGCGAGGGCTTGCGCGGTGGTTCGTTACCAATGATCTGGCAGGAGATTTGGGACCGAACCGAAATGAGCTTGGCCCAGCAGCAAATGGTGGATGAGGCTGGCGAACTGGGTGTCGTGCACGGGGTTACGATCCCCGTCATGGCGCCAAACGGCGACCGCTGTGGCATTGGTATTTCAACCGATCTCAATGATGCCGAGGCCGGGCAAGTGATTGAGGCCCAATTGCCGCAAGTGTTTCTCATGAGCCACCACTTGTACACGGTGATCACGGAACGTTTCTGGAATCAACGGAATGTGCAGGAGGTCCCAAGGCTGACCGCCAGCGAACTGGACTGCCTGCATTGGGTGGCGGAAGGCAAGGGAACTTGGGAGATCTCTGAAATCCAGGGCATCAGCGAGAACACGGTAAAATATCACCTGCGCAACATCCTCGCCAAATTGGATGCGGCTAACCGGGCGGCTGCCGTCGCAAAGGCATTTCGCCTGGGCCTCCTGCTTCCCTGAGAACGGCTTCCGCCAAAGTGCCACGGCCAAGCCGGGTCTGAAGCCTAAACTTGGGTTGCGAGCCGGCCGTCATTTGCCGACGCGGGTGCCGGTTGCGGTTGGAAATCCGGATCCATATCGGCAATGCGCTGATTCAAATGCAGGACATGACGTGCCAGAAACGCCTCCCTTCGGCATTCGTAGTAGTAGACCGGCCAATCACGGAGTTTCCGGTCGGGCAGACGGCTAAAACCGCATTTCTCCATACCGTGGACGCTGGCCATCTGAATGGTCCGGGCCGTGCCGTAAACCACCGCGAAATCCAGATCGAGGAAGGCATGCTCAAGATTGCGGCGAAAAATTTCCATCGCCAATCCACCCAGCCAATAGGGCCGGTCCACCATGGTGGAAATGTGCAGGTCACCATCGAATTCATCGAGGTGCCGTAGGCCGCAATAGCCGATCATGGCCTCCGTATTCTTATCGAAGGCGCCAAAAATTCCGAAACCGTGCCGGTGCCAATGGGCGGAAAAATCCGCAATGCGCTCCAGCGCCTGCGCGGTCCCCTCCTCGGCCGTACGGGCTGGCGGGCCGAACATCGTGGTTTCGGTGATATTGGAATCGCGCATGGCAACCCCAAAGGCCGGCGCGTCCGATTCCTCGAACCGACGTAAAATAACACGCTTAGTTTCTAATATTGCGGATGTCATAACATATTATGCTCGTATTTAGATTTGACTTATCCAGTATATATATTTATACGGGTTATACAATATAATTTCGCGAATATTTTTTGGTATCGCTCGCTGTACGGGTGAATGGATTTCCCTTTCGATCCAATTATCCCCGGAAACAGCTAACAGCAGAAAGGCCAGAGGTAATGACAGCCTTCACCACGGAGCGTGTCGACAGTTACCGCAGCGCGGAAGAACTTTGCCCCGCGGCTAGAGTGTCGGAACTGCAGAGTTTTCGGGAACATCTAGGTCCCGGCAAAAATAGGTGCGTGCTGGAACTGGGCAGCGGCAACGGCACCTTGACCCGATGCCTGCGGAAAATGGGCTGGACCGTGGATACCGTCGACATCGCCTTTCAGGCGCCGCCGGGCGCGCGCCGTCACCATGCGGCCAATATCTCGGAGGGGCTTGGCTTCCTGCCGAAAGATGCCGCCTATGATGCGGTGGTCTCCCTGGCGGTTCTGCATCATGTGGCCGCCTGCCCACGCCGGCTGCCCGATAACCTGGCCAATGATCTCGCCGCGGTCACCAGGCCGGGGGGCATCCTCATGCTGCAGGACGTCCCCGCCCCCGGTACCTTGCCGTCGTCGCATCCAAAACCCGGTGATGCCAGCTTCGCGGCCGCCAACACGGCCCGGATCTTCGCGGAACTGGTTGACCCCCAAAGCGAGCCGACACACAACGGCATCTACATTGAAATGGCGGCCATCGGCGCCCAACTGGCCGATGAATTCGCCCACCTGGCACGATTCCATCACCGGTGCGATTGGAACTTTCCCGACGGGGAGATTGCCGCGCGCTATGTCCAGGCCCTGTTCCACCTGAACCTGAGCCTGGCCGATGTCAGCGCCGCCATCGGCCCGACGTTGCAGCCAGCGGAAGCCGGACTGTGCCTGCCATGGGCCCTGGATTGCCTGGTCATGCGGCGTCTATAGGCTCCGACCCGAGGCCGGTGACCAACTATCGCGCCGCCGCGGCGGGCCCATTCCAAATCCAAGTGAGAAACTGATACCACTATCACCATTTATTCGTGCCCACCCGAACGGGTAGGCGACGGGGCGCGGTTGATTATGCCAACTATGGTCCGCATCGCGTACCGCGTCGGCCGCCCTCCTGGGCATTGAATAAGTGGACCATCGATCATGCTGGAAGAAACCACTCCCGCACCCATAGATACGGAGCAATCGGCGGCGCCGGCAATTCCCGACGCCACTCCGGACGATCTGCTGCAACTGGCAATCAGCCAATTTGCGAAACGCCTGCGCCGTGCCGGCCATGTCGAATCCGCGCATTTCATGGATGTGGCGGCGTTGGCACTGCGGGAGCAACAACGCCATTAGACTTGCGCCGGTTCACGCCGGCGGCAAGTTCAATGCGACATGATCTGAGATACTGCGCCGACGGTCGCCTTATCAGGTGCGGTTGAACATTCTTAGGCAATAAGCCCCACCCAATACCAGGGCGGCGGCAGTAACGATCAGTGTCATGACGGCACCATGTGGGCTCCACAGGGGCAGAGACGGAAACATGCCGGTCCAGATCATCCAATATAAGTCGAGATAAAACGAAACTGTCATCAACATAGCAAAACTCCCTATCCTGGTGCCTTCAATGACGGTCTGCGTTCTGATCGAATCCGACATTTTCCGGTCGTGGTCTGGATATGGGAGCATTGATCAATCGCCGAAGTGGCGGAAATCACAAAATGGCCGATTTCGTCGAAACGGGGCGGAAAACGGGGAAAGCGGCCCCATGCCGGCCCACGTCGGAAAGATAGGCGCCCGGCCGCATCAAATCAGTGATACGGCCGGGCTGGCATAATCGCGGTCTATATTTCGGCCCGGCGGGAGACGTGCCAGACTTCGCCCTCCCGTTCGCCGAAGTCATAGCCTTCGCCACGGTCAAAGGCGCGCAGGATGCGCCGGCCGGTGCGGTAGATATGCACCTCGTCGGCGCCATCGACCAGACGGGCGAAACGGGCCTGGCGGTACATGCGCTCCAGCGGTGTGTCGTCGGTCACACCCTTGGCGCCCATGACCTGAATGGCCCGGTCGATGACGTTGTGCAGCATGCGGGCGCCGGTCACCTTGATCAGTGAAATCTCCACCCGCGCCTGATCGCCGGCGTCCATCTTGCGCGCCGCATCCACGGTCATCAGGCGGCTCTGTTGAATTTCCGCCGCGCTTTCGAACACGAAAGCCTGCATCAACTGTTTGTCGGCCAGGCGCTCGTCACGGATGTTCCGGTCGTTCAGACGCTCGCACATGATGTCGAAGGCCCGCTGCGCCTGACCCAGCCAGCGCATGGCATGGAATATGCGGCCCGGCCCCAGGCGTTCCTGGGCGATCTTGAAGCCTTCGCCCCGTTCGCCCAGCATATTGGTGGCGGGCACGCGGCAATCCTCGTACTTCACCTCCATATGGCCGCCCAGCATACCCATGGTGCGGATGTCGCGCTGAATGTTGTAGCCGGGGTTGGCGGTCGGCACGATGATCATGGAAAAAGCTTCATGGTCCGGCGTGCTTTCGGGCTCGGTCCGAACCATGACGGTGGTGTATTTGGCCCGATCAGCACCGGAGGTGAACCATTTGTGGCCGTTGATGACCCAATGATTGCCGTCCAGAACAGCGGAGGTCTTTAGCGCCGTCGGGTCGGAGGAGGCGATCTCCGGCTCGGTCATAGCGAAGCTTTGCCGGAATTCGCCGGCCACCAGGGGCTCCATGTAGTTCTTCTTCCATTCCGGCGAGGCATAGAGGCGCAGCATGATGGAATCCTGCAAGGTGTTCGAGCCCACGGCGTCAGAGCCCAGGTGCGAGCGGCCGATCACCTCGTTCACATGCACATAGTCCATGAACGGCATGCCCTGGCCGCCGATATCCTTGGGATGGCCCAGGGCCCACAGGCCGGCATCCTTGGCCTGCTGCTGCACCGCCGCCAGCGCGGCCTGGCTTTCCGGCGTATCCTTGTCGAAACCTTCTTCCAGGGGATAGACCACCTGTTCGATGAATTCCTTGACCCTGCCGCGCATTTCAGTCCAGTCGATTTCGTCTGACATCTTTTCCTCCCTTACAGTTATCTTGGCTGTGCGTATCCTACACCACTGGAGCCGGGGCGCCATGGAAGCCAACCACATAATACGGCGGGCCAGGCCGGACGATGCCGAGGCCGTCTCCGTCTGCGTGCGCGCGGCCTACCAGATGTACCTTGAACGCATGGCACAGCCGCCCGGTCCCATGCTGCAGGACTATGGACAGGCAATCGCCGAGCACATTGTCTGGGTTCTGGAACTGGATAGGCAGATCGCTGGCGTGCTTGTCCTGATGCCCAGCGATGATCATCTGTTGTTGGACAACATCGCGGTACACCCGGCCCATCATGGCCAGGGGCTGGGCGGCGGACTATTGGAGCTGGCGGACAGCGAGGCCGCCCGCCTGGGCTTCGCCGAATTGCGCCTTTACACCCACGTCACGATGACCGAGAACGTCGCCCTGTATCAGGCCAAGGGCTGGGTCATCACGGGCCGGGGCATGCAGGACGGCTACGAGCGGATCTTCATGTCTCGTCGTCTGGATCCATGATGTAGCCCTGCAACTTTTCGCGGATGTCATCGGGGATGGGGATGGCGGACCGGGCGGAGAGATCGAAACAGACACAAACGATCTCGGTCGTGGCGCCGATCAGGTCGGTTTCAATGTTGCGCAGGCGGTGCATCATGGTGACCGATTTATTGCCGACCTTCAAAAGCGCGCTTTCGATCTTGAACAGGGCGCCGACCCGTTGTTCGTTCTTGAACTGGATCGTGTGCTGGGCGTCCACCAGGGAAATGCCCTCGTCCTGTTTGCCATCCGCCTTAAAGCCCAGCTCAACAAGGAAATGAAACGCAGCTATGTCGAAATGACCCACATAATGCTGCACATTCATGTGGCCCAGGTGATCGCAATGCCAGGGGTAGACAACGCCACGGCAGGTTTCCAACCAACTCATAATCAGTAGCTCCTTTTTTTGCTGCCTCAGACTATCGCCGAATGAGGCCGCCGGTCCACAGAGTTGCTTGGCAGGGCGGGAACTTTCTGTCAGAAGGGGCCAAATCATGGTTTTGCGATAGGCAGTATATAATGAGCGACGTGGTGGCAGAGGACGGTGGCGGCAGCGATTTCATTCGCGATATCGTGCGCGCGGACCTGGAAGCGGGCCGGCACCAGGGTGTGGTGACCCGGTTCCCACCCGAACCGAATGGCTATCTGCATATTGGCCACGCCAAATCCATCTGTCTGAATTTTGGCATCGCCGAGGAGTTCGGCGGCCGTTGCCATCTACGGTTTGACGATACCAATCCGACCCGGGAAGAACAGGAGTTTATCGAAGCCATTCAGGCGGACGTGCGCTGGTTGGGTTTCGATTGGGGGGAGCATCTGCATTTCGCCTCCGACTATTTCGAACAGCTCTATCAATGGGCCGAGGAACTGATCGGGGCCGGCAAGGCCTATGTGGATGATCTGCCGGTAGACGAGATGCGGGCCTATCGCGGCACGTTGACCGAGGCGGGCCGCAACAGCCCCTATCGGGATCGTGAGGTGTCTGAGAACCTTGATCTGTTTCGCCGCATGCGGGCCGGGGAATTTCCCGACGGCGCCCGCGTGCTGCGCGCCAAGATCGATATGGCGGCGGGCAACATGAACCTCCGCGATCCGGTGCTATACCGCATCTTGCACAGCGCGCATCCGCGCACGGGCACCGATTGGTGCGTCTATCCGAACTACGATTTCGCCCATGGGCAGTCGGATGCGATCGAGGCGATTACCCATTCCCTTTGTACCTTGGAGTTCGCCGATCATCGTCCCTTGTATGAGTGGTTGCTGGAGGCCATCGGCGTGAGCGGGCAGCCCAAGCAGTATGAATTTGCCCGCCTCAATCTTTCCCACACGGCACTTTCGAAGCGGCGCCTGACCCAGTTGGTCGAGGAAGGTCGCGTCGATGGCTGGGATGACCCCCGCATGCCGACCGTATCGGGCCTGCGCCGGCGTGGTGTACCGGCGGCGGCGGTACGCGACTTCATCTCGCGCCTGGCCATCACCAAGAGCGACGGCCTGGTGGAAATGGCCATGCTGGAACATTGCATCCGCGAACAGCTAAACGTTGAGGCGCCCCGGCGCATGGCCGTTCTGCGGCCCTTGAAGGTAGTGATTGAAAACTACCCGGAAGGCGAAGGCGAGATGCTGACGGCGCAAAACCATCCGGGCAACGCGGACATGGGCAGCCGCGAAGTTCCGTTTTCCCGCGAGATTTATGTCGAGCGGGACGATTTTATGGAAGACCCGCCACGGAAATTTTTCCGTCTGGGACCGGGCCGTGAAGTCCGTTTGCGCTACGCCTATTTCATCACCTGCAACGAGGTCATCAAGGACGAAGATGGCCAAGTCGTCGAATTGCGCTGCACCTATGATCCGGAAACGAGGGGCGGCAATGCCCCCGACGGCCGCAAGGTCAAGGGTACCATCCACTGGGTTTCGGCGGCTCATGGCGTCGGCGCCGAAGTGCGCCTGTACGAGCATCTGTTCAACAGCGAGGAACCGCCTATGGGCGATGACTTCCTCTCGGACCTGAACCCGAATTCATTGGAAGTATTGCGGCGAGCCTGGCTGGAACCCGATCTGGCGGACCTGCCGGCCGGGCAAACAGTGCAGTTCGAACGCATGGGATATTTCTGCCGTGACAGTGCAGACCCCTCGGTCTTCAACCGCACCCTTGGCCTGCGTGACAGTTGGGCCAAGATCAAGGGCAAGTCCTAAGAACGGGCGTTTTCAGGAATCTTCATCACGGCGCAGAAACGCCGCCAGTATTTCCCTCGCCGCCGCCGTGGGCGTCACCGTCCCCGCGCCGACCTGTTTCTCCCGCGCCGAGATCAGGGCGGAGATATCCTGATCCGATCTCAATTCGGCCATCAGGTCATCCTGAATTTCTTCCCAGAGCCAGCGCCGGGCCTGGGCGGAACGGCTTCGCCGGGTGCCGCCATCCTCGGCCAACGTGGTTTGGAAGCGTTTAACCGTCTGCCATATTTCCGCCAGGCCGCTCCCTTGCAGGGCCGAGGCCAGATACACCTCCGCGCGCCAGCCGGCTGACTTCGGTCTGATCAGGTTCAGGGCATTGCGGTAATCGGCCGCCGCATGGTTGGCGGCTTCCAACATGTTTCCATCCGCCTTGTTGACCACCAACAGATCCGCCAGTTCCATGATGCCGCGCTTGATGCCCTGCAATTCGTCACCGCCGCCCGGCGCCACCAGCAGGATAAAAATATCCACCATGTCGGCGACCGCGTATTCCGACTGCCCGACACCGACCGTTTCAACAATGGTGACGTCATGGCCCGCCGCTTCCACCAATACCATGGCCTCACGGGTACGCCGCGCCACGCCGCCCAGTGAACGGCCAGCCGGCGACGGCCGGATAAAGGCATTTGGATTGCGCGACAATTCTTCCATGCGGGTCTTGTCACCCAATATGGAACCGCCGGTCCGCGATGATGACGGATCCACGGCAAGGACCGCGAGGCGCAGGCCCAACGATGTCAAATGGCTGCCGAAGGCTTCAATAAAAGTAGACTTGCCCACGCCCGGCGCACCGGTGATGCCGATACGGATCCCCTCGCCCGCTGTCTCGCCAGACCCCGACGGCCGGGCCGCCGGCAATTCCGCCAAAAGCGCCTCCGCCTGTATGCGGTGATCGGCTCTTGTTGATTCCACCAGCGTGATGGCGCGGGCCAACGCCCGCCGGTCGCCGGCGCAGACGGCCGACGCCAGGGCGGCAATGTCAAGTTGCTTGCTCATTCAGCGCGCACCATAGCCAACCATTGCAATGGGGCCAAGCCATCGGCGCTCAATCACCGCCGGCCGGTACCGAATAATCGACCGCTATCGGCGCCACCAAAGACAAAGCCGCCAGAGACCCCAAAGCCCCAAAAACCTTTGCACATCGCGGCGCAGGGCAACGCCGGGCTCGGCACACAACATCAACTCCCGCCGGGCCCGCGCCAGCGCGGATGCATCGTCGGTAAACAGCGTGGCATAGTCCTCGACCGCCCGCTCGAATTCCGCACCGGCCGGAGCCCGCCGCAAGGCGCGGGGCACGGCCCTGGTGTCAGCGCCCAACCGATCGAGTATTGCCAGGAATGCCCGCACCGGCTTGCCCACCCGGCCCTTGCCCAGGCGGTCTTCGAATTCGGCCCAATCCACTTCGTCACCGCATTGTTGCAGCAATCTGGCCGCATCAATGAGCGACTTTGCCGTCGATGGGCCGAAAAGATCACGCGCGGCGTGGCTGGCGGTCAGCAATAACATGTGGGTCGTGCTGGGCACGAGGATCTGACCATCGCCCGCGGTTATCGTCCGGGCAGCGGCAAATACCGCGCTTGCCGGCAGGCCCAAATGCAGGGGCCAGGCGTCGGGGTGTATATGCAGATCGATATTGGAGGTGCCGTCGGCGCCGGTCAGCGGCAGCATGGAGGCATCGGAGATAAAGCCCCAGGGCGAACGCGCCTCGGTCTGATGGTAATCCAGGCCGGCCGCTTTGTACAAAGCCAACAGACGGTCACGGTCGGCCTCGGCGACCAACAGGTCCGCGTCCGACATGGTGCGCAAATCAGCATCTGGATAGTACAAATGCGCCGCCGCCAATCCCTTCAGGCAGACCACCCGGATGCCATGACTGGCGGCATGTTGCGCCCAACGCAAACCGTCGGCGCGGCGAAAACGGTTCGAAAGCCGGCTTTGCGTAACGCCGCTGTCCGCCAGGGTCAAACCACTGTCGTAGAGCAGATGCCGGGTCAGCGCGGCGCCGATCAGTTCATCCAGCCGCGCCAGCACCTCTGGCGGGATATCGGAGGCATCGACCCGCCTGCCGGCCGACTGTCGAGCCAACAACAGGGGCCATGGGGCAGCCGCGGTCAATGCGCAAATTGGCACGAATAGACAAGCGCCGTCCCAATTTGGCACAAATTTCGATGTGACATTCCCAACGGCACATCCCTCTGTTCGCAGTTTCTTAACGACTTGCCAACAAACTGCTTCATTGGCATTGTTTTTGCATGGTTGTACATAAGAACAGATAGTTTACGCGGTTTCTAGCAGCCATTGACGAAGGGAAACCGACAGGCCACATATAAAGTTGAGCACAGGTTTCGGTTGTTGGCTTGTGCGAGGGCCATTTTGAGCCCGAATAATGCCGCGTGGTTAGCTCTGCCATTCAGCCATTGGAGTACATGATGTTG